>CANREF010000012.1 GCA_947629575.1 uncultured Clostridia bacterium
TGGTAGCTCAGTTGGTAGAGCGGAGGACTGAAAATCCTTATGTCGGCGGTTCGATTCCACCCCAAGCCACCACGTCGTCGGCGCAAACTCCGCTTTGAGCACTTTGTGCAAGCACAAAGTGCAAGTGCGCTCCGTTGCGCCTCCTCTTCCCAAAAAATCTTGCTACGCAATCTTTTTTGGGAGCCCTGTGAAGGGGAAACGGTGAGTGTTCCTGAAGGACACGATCTTGCTGGTGTAGCTCAACTGGCAGAGCAGCTGATTTGTAATCAGCAGGTTGCAGGTTCGATTCCGGTCACCAGCTCCATACAATTTTATATTCATGGGAAGATTCCAGAGCGGCCAAATGGATCAGACTGTAAATCTGACGTCAACGACTTCGGTGGTTCGAATCCACCTCTTCCCACCACGAAAAAGCCCTTGCCTTGTGCAAGGGCTTTTTCGTGGTGGGAAGAGGTGGCAGAAAGAAACGCCGCGTGGTTCGCGCGAGCCTCCGCAGGAGGCGAAGCTTTGCCGAGGGGACCCCTTTGGGGTGTCGGCAAAATCCACCTACGGCTTTTCAGAGTTCCTATGAAAAGCCGTCTGTCAGTCCCTTTTCGTGACGGTCGAGGTGGCAGAAAGAAACCCGACATTCTTCGGTGGTTCGCGCGAGGAGAAGGGCACGATAAGCATATTATTTCCTCAAAGCATTCCCCTTTGACGAAGCTCCCGAGCGCAGCGAAGGGAATCCACCTTATTCTTTTAATCGCAAGGGTTTTGCGTGTGGGAAGAGGTGGTAGAATCGTCTGTACAGCTTCTAAAATATTTGTTTATTGTAAGAGGAACGCTTATTTTCCGTTTCGTCATCGCTTGCATTGAAGCCGCTTTTGTGCTATAATTTATATGACAAACTTTTTACTTGAAAAAGTGCGTATTTTCTGTTATAATGATATAAAGGCACGTTGGGAGTCTGATATGGCCGATCCAATCAAATTTATTGATTTATTTGCCGGTATTGGCGGAATTCGTCAAGGCTTTGAGTTGGCATGCAGAGAGAAAGGGATCGACGCGCAATGTGTTTTTACTTCGGAAATAAAATCTGCCGCAATTAAAGTCCTGAAACAAAATCACCCGAATGAAACTATCTCTGGCGACATAACTCAGATCGACACAAAATCCATTCCCGACTTTGATGTATTACTTGCAGGTTTTCCTTGTCAGGCTTTTTCTGTTGCGGGAAAAAGATTGGGATTTGAAGACACTCGCGGCACATTATTTTTTGAAGTTGCAAGAATACTCGATGAAAAGAGACCCTTCGGTTTCATTTTGGAAAACGTTGAAGGCTTGGTTACGCATAACAAAGAAAAGAAAACCGATAAAATGGGGCAAACACTAAAAAGGATTCTCAATATTTTAACCGATTTGGGATATAAATATGATTGGAAAGTATTGAATGCCAAAAATTTCGGAATACCGCAAGATAGAAAACGAATTTATATCGTAGGGACAAAAACAACGCAGCCGCAGCTTGAAAAATTTAATTATAAAAAAGCAAGTTTAAGTTCTATTCTTGAAAGCGGGTTGGAAGTATCAAACAGCAACTTTGTACAATTACTGCTTTCTCATTATCCGGTAGACCAATTATATGGGAAATCCATAAAAGATAAACGCGGAGGCCCTAATAATATCCATAGTTGGGATATCGATTATAAAGGCGTTATAAGTGCCGCAGAAAAAGATCTGCTTAACAAAATGTTAAAAGAGAGGCGTAAGAAGAAATGGGCGAAGTTATATGGCATCAAATGGATGGACGGAATGCCTCTGACGATCGATTTTATCCGCACTTTCTATGATGCTCCGGATTTAGAGCAAATGTTGGAAAATTTGGTCAGATTAAAATATCTGCGAAAAGAACATCCGAAACGCTTAATTGACAATTGCCGCGTCCAAGACGAAACATTGCCTATCGGTTATAATATTGTGGCGGGAAAAATGTCATTTGAAGTCGGGAAAATTCTCGACCCAAAGAGCATTGCGCCAACGCTTGTCGCCATGGACATGCAGCATTTATATGTTGTCGACGGTTCGGGCATTCGCCCGCTTTCTTTGAGAGAGGGATTGCGCTTATTTGGCTATCCAAATAATTATTTATTTGATGTGACAAGAGAAGAGGGCTATGATCTGCTCGGGAATACCGTTGTAGTACCCGTCATTCAGGCGGTAGCCGATAAGCTATTGGAACACTACATAGGAGGTTAAAATGAAACTTACAGCACAGCAAATTTATGATCGGCTTATGTTTACCGACAAAATATTAGAGCTGCACGGACAAATAAAATTTTATTTGGGTGGGATCGATATTGTCGTTAAACAAAAAGATGTTGTCGGCAATATCATACAGGAATGGGTATTAGGCTGGTTGCAGAAAAACGGCGTTGAGTATGCGCCATCGACCAATACGCAAATGCCGCCTGATTTTTATCTGGATCCCGATGATTTAACGAAAAATCTCTTGGAAGTAAAGGCGTTCAATCGTACAGCAAGCCCCGGATTTGATATCGCCGATTTCAGAATGTATCAAAATGAAATTATCAGTAAGCCATATATGTTGAATGTGGACTATCTTATTTTCGGCTACGATATGAGCGATGACGGAATTGTTTCTATCAAAGATGTGTGGCTCAAAAAAGTATGGGAAATTACTCGCCGCATGAAAGATTGGGCAATCAACTTGCAGATCAAAGAAAATGTAGTACATAAAATTCGTCCCGGCGTTTGGTATTCCGAACGTCAAAACAATTACCCGATGTTCAGATGTTTAGAGGATTTTATTTCTGCTATCGAACAAACAGTTTGGCAAAATCCCGAGACGCGTAAAAATTCAGCCACCTGGAAGACAAGATTTGTAGAAAGCTATGAAAAGCATTATGGAATTCGGCTTTCTATTCCGCGTTGGGATGATATTCAAGCAAGTTACAGCAAATAATTCGCTTTACATTATCAATGCTCCACCACGAAAAGGGACTGACTTTTTGTCAGTCCCTTTTCGTGACGGTCGAGGTGGATAAACGTTTCTATGTGTTTGACAGTCTGTGCAATTTTTTGTATAATTATAGTCGGAGGCAAATATGATAGCTCGGATCAGGGCAAAAGGCGGATGTTACGATTCCTCTGTCTTTGCGATTTACGACCATAAAAATTATGCCGAGGCGCTCGTTTTTGATCAGGACGGGCGGGAACTCAAGCGCGTGCCCTTTACTTCGATCATCGGTCACAGCATTCGGATCGATGTCTTTATCTTCGACACGAGAACAGAAAATTGGGTCAAAAGAGGGAAAAACGAGGGCTATGTTTGGCTCTTGGGGCACGAAGAGGATGACGATGCATTGGAGCGTTGCAAGGAGATCCAGGCAAACATCCGTGTTCCCGAATGGTTCGAGATCAGAGATAGGAATGATGTTGAAGGCCTCATCAGCGCCACTACGGGACTTCACGACGCCTATGTCAAAAAAATCTACAAAAAGGGAGAAAAGCTCTATCTTCGCTTCGCCGCGTGGAGCTGCGAAGTGCTGTTTGAGCTTACGGGAAGCCCCGAGACCAATCTCTGTGAGGGATACGGACACATGTCGATCGGAAATGAATACCCACTCATTGATGAGACCTCCGTATTCTTCGAGAACGGGAAAGTCTGTTGGACGGATTATGAGAATGTACACAGCTTTGCCGATCGAGACAAATACGGCTGTGCTTACTTTCTCGCCGAAAAGATCCGCTGGAAATTCACCTTGACAAATACAGCCTGAAATTCGTTTTAGGTTATCAATGCTCCACCACGCAAAAGCCCTTGCCTTGTGCAAGGGCTTTTGCGTGGTGGGAAGAGGTGGCAGAAAGAAACGCCGCGTGGTTCGCCCTGCGCGACCAAGCGTCATGCTGAGGTGAGGAGAAAATACGCAGTTCGACAATGCTCTCCCCGAAGCATCTAATGTCTCCCCGCGAGATTCTTCGGGGACGGCTCTCGGTTTTCATTTAACGTGATCACCTCAGAATGACGCGACTGACCTGAGGGGAAGGGGTGGTGTCCTTTGCTTCTAATAAATACACCACCTCAGTCACTCACTTCGTTCGTGACAGCTCCTCCTAAGGAGAAGCCTTGGGCGTCGGACTTCGTACTTCCCTTTTTGCGTGGGGGGGAGTGGCGGGGAAATTTTTTTGAAAATATTCTTGACTTTTCTTTTCGCAGTGTGCTATACTGAAAATGCCAAACAAACTTTATATCAAAAAATGGAGGGAGCGGATTTTTTTATGCAATTTTAATTTGAAAGGGGAGGGTCTATCCTGCCCTTGTAACGTCAATATTCGAATTTGGCAAAACAGCAAATTCCAATATATTGGCGTTATGAATCCGTCCCATATATAAAGTTTGTTTGGCGACAACCGGAGTTTGCGTTTTGTATGCGTCAACTTCGGTTGGCGCATTTTTTATTATTTTTATTGAAAAGGAGAAAGTCTATGAAAAAACGGTTTGTTTTGATTTTATCGCTCATGTTTGCGATCTGTTTGTGCTTTGCGCTTACCGCTTGCGGCGGACTTTTCAGCTCCGGCTCGAGCGGTAACAATGGCGGGAGTTACAATAGCGGAAGCAGTTCCGGTTCGGGCGGAAATAGCGGAAACAACAGCCAGCCCAAAGAGGACAGCGACGGTGCGTTTATCTATTCGGGCGCGTCTATCAAGGCGGCAAATACGTCCATTTCGGGCGAGATCACAATTCCCTCCGAGCATGGCGGCGTCCCGATCGATACGATCCCCGCGGACGCTTTCAAAGGGTGCAATGCGATCACGTCCATTGTCGTACCTGAAAGTATAACGACGATCGGCGAAGGCGCGTTTAACGGCTGTTCCTCGCTTCGGAGCATTACTTTGCCCTTTGTGGGCGGACAGAAAGGGAATAGCGATACTTCTGCTGCTGATTTTGGCTACATTTTCGGCAAAAATTCTTATCAAGGCGGGACTCACGTTTTTCAATATTATCGTGCGGGATCTGCCGCGGCTTCCGCGTATATTCCCTCTACACTAAGGACTGTAACGATTACAAACGAATCCGTCATTGCTCGTGCTGCTTTCCAAAATTGTTCTATGCTGACGAAGATAGACTTAAATGACAAAATCATACAGGTCGGTGTAAACAGTTTTGCGAATTGCTCGAAAATCGAGGAAATCAATTTGCCGAACATCTCTATTATTCCCTCGTCATTATTCAGCGATTGCATTTCGTTGAGAAAGTTTACAATCAACTCTTCCGTAGATACCATTGGCGAAGAAGCATTCCAAGGTTGTAGCGCGCTATCAATGATTAATTCAGAAACGCCAGGGACATTTATTATCCCAAAAACCGTGACCTGGATCGGTAAAGGTGTCTTCAACGGATGCTCTCTGATAAAAAGCATTACTCTTCCTTTCGTCGGCAGTCAAAAAGGGAATAGTGATTCATGGGATGCGCCCTTTGGCTACATTTTCGGCGAAAATTCTTATCAAGGCGGGACCCACGTTTCTCAATATTGTTGTGCGGGATTTGCCGCGGCTTCCGCGTATATTCCCTCTATACTAAGAACTGTAACGATTACAAACGAATCCGTCATTGCTCGTGCTGCTTTCCAAAACTGCTCTATGCTTCAATCCATTACCATCAATAAAAGGGCGCAGAGCTCCGTCGGTGAAAAAGCCTTTGAAAATACGGCTCAACCGACTTGGAATTGAGCATCGCTGCACGGATCCAACACTTAACATCTCAAAACGACACCCCGACAGGGTGTCGTTTTCATAAAATTTTCAGAAGAGAAATTTTATCGGGAGGCCGAAAAGATAGTTGCATTTTTATTTGTGACGGACTATAATATAAGCTGCAAATATATTTCGGGACAAAAGCATAAAAAAATCATATGGAAAAAGAATTCAGAACGGAGAGCGACTCGGTGGGGGAGCTCTCCCTCGACGTCGGCGCTTATTACGGTATTCAGACCTTGCGCGCCAAGGAAAACTTCGAGATCACGGGCACAAAGCTCAACTTTGCCTTTGTGCGCAACGTCGTCCTCATCAAGAAAGCCGCTGCGATCGTCAATAAATCCTATGGTCTTCTCGACGGCGGGAAGGCGGACGCGATCATTGCCGCCTGCGATGAGATCTTGCACGGCAAACACAGGAAAGACTTTATCGTAGACGCGGTGCAGGGCGGGGCGGGAACGTCCGCCAACATGAACGTCAACGAAGTCATTGCGAACATTGCCATCGAGCATCTCGGCGGCAAGAAGGGGGATTACTCCGTCATAAGTCCCAATGACGACGTGAATATGGAGCAATCCACCAACGACGTCATCCCCACGGCGGGGAAGCTCACGGTGCTCTCCCTCGCCAAAGAACTTCTTTCCGAATTAAAGCGGCTCGACGCCGCTCTCACAAAAAAGGCAAAGGAATTCAATGACATCCTGAAAATGGGCAGGACGCAGCTTCAGGACGCCGTTCCCATGCGGCTCGGACAGGCGTTCCGCGCCTTCGCTACGGCGGTCGCCCGCTCCTCCGAGCGCATCAAGAGTTCCCTTTCCGAGATGCGCACCATCAACATGGGCGCGACGGCGATCGGCACTGCGATCAACGCCCGCGAGGCATACTTTTCGCATATCACCGAGGAATTGTCCCTTCTTTCGGGAGAAGACCTCAAACGCGCCGAAGACCTCTTTGACGGCACGCAGAATGTGGATGGCTTTGCCGCCGTCTCGGGCACGCTGAAGGCGCTCGCCGTCAATCTCTCCAAGATGTGCAACGACCTGAGATTGATGTCGAGCGGTCCGAGAACGGGGCTGGGGGAGATCATTCTGCCCGCCAAACAAAACGGTTCTTCCATTATGCCGGGAAAGATCAACCCCGTGATCCCCGAAGTCGTCAACCAAGTCTGCTTCCTCGTCATAGGGCACGACGTCACCGTAACGATGGCTGCCGAAGCGGGACAGCTCGAGCTCAACGCCTTTGAACCCGTCATTTTCTATCAGATATTCGAGTCCCTGCGCGCATTGACGGGCGCGGTGCGGACGCTTTCGGACAACTGCATCGTGGGCATCGAGGCGAACCGCGAGCGCTGTGCCGAGTGGGTCAACCGCAGCGTGGGGATCGTTACGGCGCTCAATCCCTATATCGGCTATCTGAAAGCCGCCGAGATCGCAAAGGAATCCCTCAGAACGGGAGAACCTATCCGCGACATCGTGCTGCGCGAGGGGCTCATGGACGAGAAAAAGCTCGATGAAGTGCTCGATCCACTGCTTCTCACCGAGCCCTGCGGCAGCCGCCTTTGATCATCGACAATGCCTGTCTCTTCGGAAGACGGGCTTTTCTTATCTTTGAAAAAAAGAATTTTTCATTGACAAGAAAGGGGTTTTCGATTATAATACAAGTGATATAATTTGGCATTGAGGGGAAAGACATGAACATCAGAGAAATTCTGCATAAATGCGATCACACACAACTTTCCGTAACGGCGACGTGGGAAGACATCAAAGCGCTCATCGACGACGGCGTCGAATATGCTACCGCCTCGGTCTGCATTCCGCCTTGTTATGTGGGCGAGGCGAAAAAATATGCGAAGGACAGGATCGCGATCTGCACTGTCATCGGCTTCCCGAACGGATACAATAGCGAGGCCGTCAAGGTATTCGAGACGGCGCAGGCGGTGAAGGAGGGCGCGGACGAGATCGATATGGTCATCAACATCGGCGACCTCAAGGCAAAGCGCTATGAAAAGATCCAAAAAGAGATCGAAGCGGTCAAAGCTGCCTGCGGGGGAAAGATCTTGAAGGTCATCATCGAGACCTGCCTTCTCACCGAAGAGGAGAAGATCAGAATGTGCGAGATCGTGACTGCGGCAAAAGCGGACTTTATCAAGACTTCGACGGGCTTTTCCAAAGCGGGGGCGACCCGTGAAGACGTCGCACTGTTCAAGAAATACGTCGGGAAGGACGTGAAGATCAAAGCGGCGGGGGGGATCTCTTCCATAGAGGACGCGGAGGACTTCATCGCCCTCGGCGCGGACAGGCTGGGCACTTCCCGCATCGTGAAGATCGTAAAGGAGGAACACCTCTTATGAGCAAAGCGGAAAAACATGCCAACATTCCCACTCCCCACATCGCGGCAAAATACGGCGATTTTGCGCCGACCGTGCTCATGCCGGGCGATCCCTTGCGTTCCAAATTCATCGCCGAACATTTTCTCGAAGATCCCCTTCTCGTCAACAACGTGCGCGGGGTGAACGGTTACACAGGTACATATAAGGGGAAGCGCGTCTCGGTGATGGCTTCGGGAATGGGTCAGCCCGCGATCGGGATCTATTCCTACGAGCTTTTCAATTTCTACGGCGTGGAGAACATCATCCGCGTCGGTTCGTGCGGCAGTTTCGATAAGGACCTGCACGTGCGGGACATCATTCTCGCACAGGGCGCATGCACCAACGGCAACTATGCGAAGCAGTACAATTTGCCCGGGACTTTCTGCCCGATCGCCGATTTCGGACTTCTGAAAAGAGCGGCGGAGCTCTGCGAAGAAGCAGGAGTACATTATAAAGTGGGCAACATCTTCTCCTCCGATATGTTCTACGACGACGCAAACAGCGGGATGCAGTGGGCAAAGATGGGCGTTTTGGGGGTCGAGATGGAGAGCGCGGCGCTCTATTGCAATGCCGCCCGTGCGGGGAAGAAAGCTCTGTGCATCTGCACCGTGAGCGACAGCTTCCTCCATCCCGAGGAAAACACCACAGCCGAGGAGAGGGAAACTTCCTTCACGGCGATGATGAAGATCGCATTGGAGCTCGCCTGAGGCGGGCTAAAAGGGGGCAACGGAGTGTCAAAGAGATTATTTCTGATCGTACTCGACAGTTTCGGCGTGGGGGAACTTCCCGACGCCTGCCTTTGGCATGACGAGGGCAGCAATACCCTCGGCGCCATTCGCCGTCACCCCGCTTTCTCCTGTCCTACTCTGAAAGAGCTCGGGCTCTTCAATATCGAAGGGGTGGGCGGAGGCGTATCCTCTCCCAAGGCGTGCTATGCGCGAATGGCGGAACGCTCGATGGGGAAAGACACGACGATCGGACACTGGGAGATCGCGGGCATCGTTTCGCCCGAACCTCTTCCCACCTATCCCAACGGTTTTCCCGCGGAGCTCATCGAAGAATTCGAGCAAAAGACGGGGAGAAAGGTGCTTTGCAACCGCCCCTATTCGGGGACGGAAGTCATCAAAGATTACGGCAAAGAGCATCTTGAAACGGGCGCGCTCATCGTCTATACCTCGGCGGACAGCGTGTTCCAGATCGCCGCGCACGAGGACGTAGTGCCCGTTCCCGAGCTCTACCGCTATTGCGAGATCGCGCGGGAGATGCTCGTTCCGCCCCACAATGTGGGCAGGGTGATCGCCCGTCCGTTCACGGGAGAATATCCCTTTACCCGCACGGCGAACAGGCACGACTTCTCCTTGAAGCCGCCCGCGGATACCATGCTCGACCTCTTGCGGCGGGCGGGCTATGACACCATATCCGTCGGAAAGATCTACGATATTTTTGCGGGATGCGGCATTACCGAGAGCCACCGCACCACTTCCAACACCCACGGGATGCAGGTGACAAAGGAACTTCAGTCCCGCGATTTCAACGGACTGTGCTTTGTCAATCTTGTGGACTTCGATATGAAATACGGTCACCGCAACGACGTCGCGGGATATGCTGCGGCGGCGACGGAGTTCGACGTCTTCCTTTCCTCTTTTATAAAGGATATGGGCAAGGACGATCTTCTGCTCATCACTGCCGATCACGGCTGCGACCCCTCTACGCCGTCTACAGACCATTCCCGCGAATACACCCCCATGCTTCTTTACGGCGAGGGAGTAAAGAGAGGAGTTGACCTCGGCACGCGCGCGAGTTTTGCGGACATCTCCGCTACCGTGCTCGACTGCTTCGGCGTCGCCCGCGGCAGTACGAACGGAGAAAGTTTTTGGGAGGAAGTTCGCAAATGACGGAAAGAGAGCTCATGCAGACAGCGCAGCAAGCGCGGAAGAATTCCCATTCGCCCTATTCGCACTTTCGCGTGGGCGCGGCTCTGCTTACAAAGAGCGGAAAGGTATATACGGGCTGCAACATCGAAAATGCGGCATATCCCGCAACCGTCTGTGCCGAGCGGACGGCGATCTTCAAAGCCGTGAGCGAGGGGGAGCATGGGTTTGAAGCGCTCGCCATCGTGGGCGGAAGAGAGGGGGAGACAGCAAGTCTCTGTGCGCCCTGCGGCGTTTGCAGGCAGGTCATTGCCGAATTTTGCCCCAAAGATTTCAAAATATTGCTCGGAACTCCCGAGAAATTTACCTCCTACACCTTGGAACAGCTTCTGCCCCTCTCCTTCACGGGCGAAGATCTATAATTTCGTATGAAAAAAGTTTTGATAAAATTATCGTCGGTCTTTCTCTCCGCTCTTCTGCTATGCACTCTCTTTGCGGGCTGCGATCCCGCGGAATCGCCCGCTGAGACGGAGAAACATCAGCTCGATCCGCCGCAGGTCGCGATCGGCCTCGACGGCGTTGCCGTATGGAGCAATGTGGAGTATGCGCTCTACTATATTTATACGATCGACGACGGGGAAGGCTCACCGACGGTGGAGCGCAGCGTTCAGCTTACGGATGGGCAGACCTTCAGGGTCATGGCGGTGAGCGGAAAAGACGGCTACGACGACAGCGACTTTTCGGCGCCGATGACCTATCATGCGGAAGAGAAACCGCAGCCCGACGATCACGCCCATACCGACGTTAATTCGGACGGCGCATGTGACCGCTGCGGCGAGAGCGTCATGGCGGAGCTTTCCTTCTATGCCGTCAACGATCTGCACGGCAAATTCATGGATACATCCGCACAACCCGGGCTTGACGAGTTCACCACCTATATGAAAGACCTGTATGGCGATCCCGCCCGCGAAGAGATCCTTCTCTCCTCGGGGGACATGTGGCAGGGCACGGTGGAGTCCTCCTCGAACAAGGGACAGCTCATGACGGAGTGGATGAACGAGCTCGGTTTCGTTTCGATGACGCTCGGCAATCACGAGTACGATTGGGGGGCGAACGTTCTCACCCCCAACAGCGAGCTTGCAAAGTTTCCCTTCCTCGCGATCAATGTGCGGGAAAACGGCGTGATGCCCACTTACTGCAAGGCTTCCGCAACGGTGGAGAGGGGCGGCGTAAAGATCGGGATCATCGGCGCGATCGGAGATTGTCTGAGTTCGATCTCGGGCGAGTTCCAGACGGGGCTCAGCTTCGCGACGGGGAGCGCGCTCACGACCCTCGTCAAAAACGAATCGGTGCGGCTGCGGGACGAGGAGGGATGCGACTTCATCGTCTATTCCATTCACGACGGCGGGGAGGATTTTTCCTCTTCGGGCACAAACCGCGTCAACAACTCCGAGCTCGCCTACTACGATACCGAGCTTTCGGACGGCTACGTCGATCTCGTATTTGAAGCGCATACCCACCAGCGCTATATTTTACAGGATGAATACGACATATATCATCTGCAGGGCGGGGGAGAAAACAAGGCGATAAGTTGCGCCGAGGTTTCCTTCAATACGGTAACGAAAGAATATACCGTGACGCCGAAGATCGTCACAAACAGCGTCTATGCAAAGAGCAGCATCGAAGACGATCCCATCGTGGAAGAACTCTACGGAAGGTATTTCCCTCAGGAAGATCCTTATGCCGCGATCGGCAACAACGCGAGAAAGCGTGATTCCGATACGATCGAGACGTTGATCGCGCAGCTCTACTATGAAAAGGGCGTACAAGAATGGGGGGATACCTACGATATGATCGCATGCGGCGGTGGATATCTCAATACGCGCAACCCGTACGATCTCGCCGCAGGTAGCGTGTCGTATGCGAATATCTTCTCTTTGCTTCCCTTTGATAATGACATCGTCCTTTGCGAGATCAGCGGGAGCAAACTCAATTCCCTTTTCTTGAATTCGAGCTATTACAGAATTTATCGTTCTCCCCAACTCGGGAGCGTTTCAAACAATAAGAAATATTATGTGGTCACCGATACGTATACTTCCTTTTACCGTACCGTTCGTCCCTATGCCACAGAAGTTGAGCGCATCAAGGGCGTGTACGCGAGAGATCTGCTCGCCGATTACATCAGGGCGGGGAATTGGGCGAAGTAAGGAGAAAAACGCATATGCGGATGTATGACATCATCAAAAAGAAACAGAGCGGTGAGGAACTTTCTACCGAGGAGATCGACTTCTTCATTCGCGGCGTCACCGACGGGGACATTCCCGACTATCAGATCTCCGCGCTTCTCATGGCGATTTGGTTTCGGGGAATGACGACGAGGGAGACCTGCGATCTCACCTTTGCCGTGCGCGATTCGGGGGAAAAGCTCGACTTTTCCGCGATCGACGGCATCCGCGTGGACAAGCATTCTACGGGCGGCGTGGGGGATAAAACCAGCCTCGTCGTCGCTCCAATCGTGGCTTCCTATGGAGTGAAAGTCGCCAAGATGAGCGGCAGAGGCTTGGGACATACGGGCGGGACGGTCGATAAGCTGGAAGCGATCGACGGCTTCCGCACGACCCTCTCCGAGGAGGAGTTCATCGCGCAGGTCAACCGCATCGGGCTCGCCATTGTGGGGCAGTCGCGGCAGTTCGCGCCCGCGGATAAAAAGCTCTATGCCCTCCGCGACGTGACGGCAACGGTAGACAGTATGCCGCTCATCGCCGCGAGCATCATGGGCAAGAAACTCGCCGCCGACGACGATTGCATCGTGCTCGACGTGAAGACGGGGAGCGGCTCTTTCATGAAGAGCGTAAAGGAAAGCAGAGAGCTCGCCCGCCTCATGGTGGACATCGGGAAGAGCGCGGGAAAAAAGATGGTCGCGCTCATCACCAATATGGACAGACCTTTGGGTCACGCCATCGGCAATTCCCTCGAAGTTGCGGAGGCAGTGGAGACGCTGAAGGGTCACGGACCGGAAGATCTCACATCCGTCTGCATCACGCTTGCGGGGCGGATGCTCTCCCTTGCGGGGAAGGGCACGCCCGCGGAGTGCGAAAAAATGGCGGAAAGGGCGATCTCAGACGGCAGTGCGCTCAAAAAACTCATGGAGACCGTCTCGGCGCAGGGAGGAGATGCCCGCCTCATCGCCGAACCCGCGAACTTCCGCAAGGCGCAATACGCTTATGCCGTAAAGAGCAGAGCGGAGGGCTATATCGCAAAGGTCGATACCGAGGCCTACGGGATCGCGAGCCTCTTGCTCGGCGCGGGAAGGAATACCGCGGAGGATAAGATCGACCACAGCGCGGGCGTCATCCTCAGGAAGAAGACGGGCGAGTTCGTGAAAAAAGGGGAGGAGATCGCGACGCTCTATGCGGGCGATCCCGCGCTTTTCGGTGCGGCGGAAGAGCGGTTGCTCTCTGCGACCGTCATCGGAAGGGAGAAGCCCGCGGATGAACCGCTCATCTACGATGTAGTGGAATAGAAAAAACACCCCTTGCGTCTTAGAAAGAGCCCGAAGCGGGGGATGAAGGATCACTATGGCAAAATTATATTTCAAGTTCGGCGCAATGGGCTGTTCCAAGACGGCGCAGGCGCTCATCACGAAGTTCAACTATGAAGAGCGGAACATGAGGGTGCTCCTCTTGAAACCCGCGATCGACACCCGTGACGGCGCAAATATCGTCAGGTCGCGCATCGGCTTACAGCAGGACGCGATCACGGTGGGGAGCGAAGAGGACCTTCATAAGCTCTATCTCGAAAAATATTCCGACCGCGACGTCATCATCGTGGACGAATGTCAGTTTTTGACCCCCGAGCAGGTGGACGAACTCTCGGATATCGTCATCGAAAGGAATATCCCCGTGCTCTGTTTCGGGCTGTCCACAGACTTTACGACCCACCTCTTCCCCGGGAGCAAGCGGCTGTTCGAGATCGCGGAATCCATCAGCGAGATCAAGTCGGTGTGCACCTGCGGAGCAAAGGCGACGGTGAATGCGCGGCTCGACGACAACGGAAAGATCGTCACCGAGGGCTCGCAGGTCCTTCTCGGCGGGAATGACAGATATGTCGCGATGTGCAGAAGGTGCTGGCTCAAATACAGGGCGCAGGCATAGACGGGGAGAGTTACTTATGCAGAGAATTTCAAGGAAAGTTCAATCGTTGATCCTCGCGCTCGTCATGTGCCTCGGGATCGCTTATGCGGGAAGCGTTTCCAGCGGCTCTGCTCCTGCGGACGCCGCCGCGGACTATTATGCCCCGATCACCGCCGCGGGCGGGGAGGAACTTCTCGGGCAGGTACACGACCTCATCACGACGACGCATACAAAATATACTTCCTATACCGATTGTAAAAATCCGGCCTATTACCGCCGCACCGACCCCGGTCCTAACGGCGAGCTCGCGGAATTTTATGCGCAGACGGAGCTTTCCTCCACATGGAAAAGCGGAGCAAACGGCACTTGGAACAGGGAGCACGTCTGGTGTCAGAGCCATTCCAACGGGCTTTGGGGAGAGAGCGGCGGGGGCGCCGACCTTCTCCATATCCGCCCGACGGAGAGCAGGGTGAACAGTGCGCGCGGCAACAATAAATACGCCGTGATCTCGGGTTCGAAGAACACGGTGATCTACCGCAATGCGGCAGGTCAGGATATGGGCCCTGCGGGGTATACGGGCGGCGGTCTGTTTGAACCGCTCGATCAGGTCAAGGGCGACGTTGCGCGCATCGTCCTCTACATGTATACCCATTACAATACATATTCGAACGTGCACGGCTCTACCAACGGAAACGGCAGGAGCAATTATTTCGGAACGTTGCACTTCACCGATATCGTCTCCGCGAGCAATGAGAAGGGGGCAACAGAGCTTCTTCTCGATTGGAACGAGCTCGATCCGCCCGATTCTTTGGAGCTTTCAAGGAACGAGGCGGCACAGGAGATACAGGGCAACCGCAATCCCTTTGTCGATCATCCCGAATACGCCGAGGCGATCTGGGGAGACGGCACGACCGAGGTCAAGCCGACGGCGCTCACCTTAAGCCCTTCCTCTTTGGAGTTGAAGGTGGGACAGAGCCAATCGCTCACCGTCTCCGCCCAACCCGCAGGGGCAAGCGCCGCCGTCACTTGGTCGGTCTCCGACAGCTCTGTCCTTTCGGTCTCGAACGGGGTCGTTAAGGCGCTCGGCGAGGGAAGGGCGACGGTCACGGCAATGAGCGTTTCCGACCCGTCGGTCAAGGCGGTTGCGGAAGTGACGGTGGAACGTCCCGTCGATCAAGCCAAGCTGGAGGCGTTCCATGCCGCCGTCGAGGACATCGACGGAGAGGGGACGCTTGCAAGGAGGGCCGCTTCCCTTAGGAAAGCGCTCTCAGCCTATTCTGCGCTCACCGATAAGGAACTCCCCCTTGCCGAGGAGGACATCGGGCGTCTCAGTGCGGCATTGGACGACTATAACCGCCTCGTGCGCGCCTATAACGAAGGGGCGAATGACGCTTGCGACGCCGCTCTTCGCGGTATCGGCAAACTGATCGGTTAAGGAGGGAACATGAAAAAGATCTTTGCTTTGATAGCGGTCTTTGCGGCGCTCTGTATGTTCGGCGGATGCGACGTTTCCTCCGATGGAAAAGGGACGGGCGGACAGCAGAACGAGCCGTCCAAGAAAGATCTGTACGCGCCTCTCAATGAGATGCTCGCGGCAGATTATTCCAAGATCGGGCTCACCGTAACGGATACCTTCGACGGAGCTTATCTGAAGAGCGAATATAACTTTCTCTACGCGGACGACGGCAGCGTTACGCTGCAATACGCGGTGGAGCGGTTTGCCGAACTCTCCCTTCCGGGCGCTTCGGAAGGGGAGACGCCCGAGACCTCGTCCGACGGAATGAAGGTCATTTACAGGGGCGAGGCAAAGATCGAGGACGGGAAGGCCGTCTTTTCGGACGGCAGGCAGTTCTCTCTGCCCGCAAACATCGCGCAGATCGGATTTACCTTCAAAGAGGAATATTTCGGGAACGCGGACCTTGCGGGCATCTATCTCAAGGCGGATGTGACGGACGCGGAGGCCTTTTGGGGCAGTGAGATCTCCTGTTCGGACATGAAGATCTCGGCGACTTTCCTCGATTTCTTTTACGATATTACGATCACCTACACCGCCGAAGACGGCAGCGGTGTGGAATACCTCTATACCTTTACGGTATAACAGAGGGAAAAGAGCGCCGCTCATTCCGCCTCAAAAAAAATATTACGATTTGAAGGGATAAATTTCCTTTCAAACCGTTGCTTTCTTGTCGGAATTTGTGGTATAATGATTTCGAGGTGCTTCTGCGCCGCCACTTGGGAGAGAGCGCATGTTTGAGCTCAAAAAAATCGGTTTTGTCAAGAGAGCGTCCGCGCTGCTGCTTGACGCGATCCTGCTCGCGGTGCTCACGACGGGCTTCATGTGGATCATCTCGCTCATCTGCCACTACAGCAGGGAGGAAGCGCTCGCCAACGAGCAGTATGCCGCGTGGGAGACCTTCCGTGAGGAATATATCAAGAGCAAGGACGGAAAGCAGGGCATAGCGGAGTACTACGGCTTTACCTACGAAGAGGATGAGAACGGGGGCTACACCGTCTCCAAGGACGGGATAGGAAAGTCTTTGGACGACGTTCTTTTGGCGCTCGACGCTTCGGAGGGAAAGGACGAGGCGACCGCGGAGGCATATACCGCCTATAAAGCCCTTCCGCCCGCGCAGATCGTCAACGCGCAGTATCGGTATGTCTATACCATGCTCTTCATGATGGTTTCGATCGGGATCTTGCTCAGCTATCTGCTGCTCGAATTTGCCCTTCCGCTCATCTTCAAGAACGGCCAGACGATCGGCAAAAAGGTATTCGGGATCTGTCTCGTCCGTCCGGACTGCGTGAAGATCACAGCTCTTTCCCTCTTCGCGCGGACGGTGCTCGGGAAATTCGCGATAGAGACCATGTTTCCCGTGCTGCTTGTGTTTTTGTTTTTCTTCAGCCATTTGGGATGGCTGGCGATCGTCCTCTTCGCGGGGATCATCCTTCTGAATGTCGTCATGTATTTCACATCGCGGAACAGAACGCCCATACATGACCTCCTTGCGGGAACGGTCGCAGTCGATATGAGGTTGCAGAGGATCTACGCCTCGGAAGAGGAATTGAACAGAGAAAAAGCTCTTACACAGCGGGAGCTCGTGGAAAACTCGAAAGAGCAATGAACTTCCCGCAGAATATATAATATATATAATGTATAGATCGGTCGGGATTTTTTCGGACAAGCTCGCTTGATCCGCAATAAATAGCTCAAAATACAGCAGAAAAGGAAAACCTATGAAAGTTGTACTCCAGCATCTCACCAAAATCTTTCCGAGCCGCAACAAGAAGGATAAAAACGCCGAAGTCGTCGCCGTCAATGATTTCAACCTTGAGATCCCCGACGGCAAGCTCATCGGCCTTTTGGGTCCCTCGGGTTGCGGAAAGAGCACGACGCTTTTCATGATCAGCGGACTGCAGGCGCCGTCGAGCGGCAGCATCTTCTTTGGAGAGGATGACGTCACGAAACTTGCACCCGAAAACAGGGGGATCGGGCTCGTTTTCCAAAATTACGCCCTCTATCCACATCTGACCGTACAACAGAATATTTTGTTTCCTTTGCAGAACTTAAAAGGTGAAAACAGGCTCTCCAAGGAGGAAATGCTGAAACGCGCGAACGAGGTCGCAAAACTTGTCCAGATAGACGAGTACATGAACCGCAAACCGTCCGAGCTTTCGGGCGGACAACAACAGCGCGTTGCGATCGCCCGCGCACTTGTCAAAATGCCGCGCGTCCTCCTCTTGGATGAGCCTCTTTCTAATCTTGACGCTCGTTTGCGCTTGCAGACCCGCGAGGAGATCAGGCGCATCCAGCGGGACACCAAGATCACGACGATCTTTGTCACCCACGACCAAGAGGAGGCGATGTCCATTTCGGACTACATCGTCGTCATGAAACTGGGCGTCATCATGCAGACGGGCAAGCCGCAGTGGGTGTACGACGATCCCGCCAACCTCTTCGTTGCGAAGTTCCTCGGCACGCCACCCATCAACGTCTTCACGGGCAGAGTGGAGGGCGAAAAGCTCTACATCGGCGAGGAAGAAGTGCTCGACGTTGCGGGCGCGGAAGATCAGGAGGTCTACGTCGGCATCCGTCCCGAGGGCTTTGTTCTCGACAGGAAAGGCAAGCTCACCTGCGCCGTATCGGGGATCGACGTCATGGGCAGAGACATCTCCGTTGTCTCCACGAGCGCAAGTTCGCTCAACCCCGTCGTCCGCTCGATCATCTCGGCGGATGAAATGGAAAACATCACGGGCGACACCGTAAAATTCAATCTGAAACAGCACAAGGTGTTCCTCTTCAACAAGGAGACGGAATCCCGCGTGTACTTCGGACGGCAGGTCGCCGCGCACGAGGAAATGGTCGCGCGGATGAAGGAAGAGGGGCAATTCTTCTCCTCCCACGAAGGACCTCTTCCCAAGGAAATGGTGGAAAAGGCGGAAGAGCCCGCCCAAGAAAAGAAGGGCATGGCAGCGAAGATCAAGGGTCTTTTCGCGAAGAAAAAATCGGAGTCCGCTCCCGAAGCGGAGGCGAAGCCCGAGGATGAAACATCACAGAGCGAGGGCGAATGATGGACACCGAAAGAGCACAAAAACCCGTCCTTTCAAAAGAGGAGAAGAAGATCCTGTGGAAGGCGCGGCTCAGCCCCTTGAAGGCGTGGCTGTACCTGCTTCCCACTTTGGTAGTCCTTGCGATCTTCACGGTATGGCCGATCATCAGTACCGTGCGCATGGCCTTCCTTGCGGACGTCAGGGACGTGATGGGGGAGCAAGTCTATACGGGATACGATTATCTCAAAGACATGGGCGGAATGTACGACTTCAGCTTCAGCTTTGAGAACTTTGCACATGTCGTGGGTTACGGCGGATTCAAGACGGCTTTGACAAATACCATTCTGCTCACCGTCATCACCGTGCCGATCTCCACGATGCTGGCGCTCCTCATCGCGGTGGCGCTCAATTCCATAAAGCCGCTGCGCAAGCTGCTCCAGACGATCTTCTTCCTTCCCTATGTCACCAATACCATTGCAGTCGGCATGGTGTTCATGGCGATGTTCCAAATGATAGGACCTATCAAATCTCCCACATCGGTCGGCATTATCAATAACATCATCGAGGCATTCGGCGGGAAGCCGGTCAACTGGGTCAAGGAGGGTTCGTCCTATTGGGCAAATATGACGGTGCTCATCATCTACATCGTCTGGAACGCGTTGCCCTTCAAGATCTTGGTGCTTCTCGGCGGGCTTCAGGGGGTGAACAAGCAGTACTACGACGCCGCCAAGGTGGACGGGGCTTCCCGCTTCCGTATCTTCTGGCGGATCACCGTGCCTCTCCTCTCCCCGATGATCGCCTACGTCGTCATCACGGGTTTCATCGGCGGATTCAAGGAATACACGAGCATCGTCGGTATCTTCGGAGACGTCCGCATGGGGCCTCCCGGGTCGATCGGGCGTCCGCTCAATACCATGGTCGGCTTGGTGTACGACAGTATCAAGTCCAATCAGGGTGAGGCAAGCGCCGCGGCGCTCATTCTCTTTGTGATCATCTTCGCCGTGACGATGGTCAACCTCTACGTCAGTAAGAAGAAGGTCCACTATTAAGGAGGAGATCGTATGATAGCTTTTATTGTCATTTCTGCGGTCCTTTGCGCGGCGATCGTATTCTATGGCGTAGTGGTATGGATCACGGAACGTAAAAGAGAAGTTCCCCAAGACGATTGGATGGGACAAGCCGTTGCTACAAAGGGGATGAGAGCCAAGGACATCGACGCAGTGTCCAAAAAGCAGACGGTGATGAAGATCTTGGTGCAGGTCGGGCTCTATGTCTTTCTTGTGTTCATGGCGATCATCGTCCTGTTCCCGTTCTATTGGATGCTCATCTCCTCGCTCAAATCGCAGAGCGAATATAACGCGTCCATTCCCACCTATTGGCCCAAACAGTTCCATTGGGAGAACTATAAGTATCTCTTTGTGAACGTCGCCGAAGACGGCATGTTCATCGCGAGCGATTTCGACCTCAAGACGCTCTTTTTGAACACCGTGCTCGTGGGCGTCGTCTCCACCCTTCTCTCGCTCATCGTAACCGTGCTCGCGGCGTATGCCTTCGCGAGGCTCGAATTCAAGGGCAAGAACGCGCTGTTCGCGGCGCTCCTCGCCACGATGATGCTCCCCGGCGAACTGTTCACGATCACGAATTACGTCACCGTTTCGAGTTTCGGGTGGATCACCGACAAAGTGGGGATCTTCACGGCGCTCGTCGTTCCCTTCCTCGTGAGCGTGTTCTACATCTATCTGCTCAGGCAGAATTTCATGCAGATCCCCAACGAACTCTATCTCGCCGCGAAGGTAGACGGGACGAGCGACCTCAAATATCTATGGAAGGTCATGATCCCGCTCTCCGCGCCCACGCTCATCTCCATTACGATTTTGAAAATGATGGGCGCGTGGAACTCCTACATCTGGCCCAACCTCATCGGCGGCAACATCTTCCAGCTTGTCACGGTGGGGCTGCGCAGCGCAAGTTTCCAAAACGCCGCAGGGGAGACGCTCTTCCCCATTCAGATGGCGGCAGTCGTGCTCGTCACCCTGCCTCTTCTGCTCGTGTTCATCTTCCTCCGCAAGTACATCATGCGCGGGGTCTCACGCAGCGGTATCAAGGGGTAAGAAGCACCGATCGAACAAGGTATCAATTAGAAAAAAATATAAGGAGATCAAAATGAAGAAACGAATCGGCATGGTCCTCACGGCAGGTATTCTCACCTGCACTATGGCTGCATGTATGGCATTCACCGCTTGCGGCGCCAACAAGCAGAAGACAGCGCTCGATGAAGAGAATGTGGTGGAGTTCGATACGTCGAAGCCCGTTACCATTTCCTTCTCGCACACGCAGGGGCAGAATCTCAGACGTGTGCTCGCTACGTCCGTTGCGGAGTTCAACAAGCTCTATCCCAACATCACGGTCGAGGGCATAGACAGCGCGGCGAGCGGCAATTACGACAGCTTGCGCGACCTCATCTACAACCAGATCGTCGCGGGCAACCAGCCCAACATCGCCTATTGCTATCCCGACCACGTGGCTTCGTACAACACCGCGGGCGCGGTGCAGCCTCTCGATGCGTTCCTTCCCGGCGGTGCTTATGCCGACATGGAAGTGACCCGCGCAGACGGCACGACGGAGAAGATCGGGCTCACGCAGGAGCAGGTCGATATGTTCATCCCCGGCTACTACAACGAGGGCAGGGCGTTTGCCGACGGGAAGATGTACACCATGCCCTTCTCCAAATCGACGGAAGTGCTCTATTATAACAAGACGTTCTTCGATGAGCACAAAGAGGACGGGCTCAAAGTTCCCACGACCTGGGATGAAATGGAGACGACTTGCCGTAAGATCAAGGAATTGGTGCCCACCTCCATTCCGCTCGGCTACGACTCCGAGGCGAACTGGTTCATCACGATGTGCGAACAGCTCGGCACGCCCTATACTTCGGCAACGGGCGAAAAATATCTGTTCGATACGCCCGAAAACCGCGCATTTGTCAACCGCTTTGCGGACTGGTATCAAGAAGGGCTCGTCACCACGCAGGGGCTCAACAACGACAAATACACTTCAACTCTCTTCACCGAGACGGGCATGAACGAGGAGACGGGGCAGCCGCTTCCGAGAGCGTATATGTGCATCGGCTCTACGGCGGGCGCGAGCTATCAGATGTCGGGCGAAACGCAGGGCGAGTTTGAATTTACGGTCGGCGTCACGCGGATCCCGCAGGTCGATCCCCAAAATCCCAAGGTCATTTCGCAGGGTCCCTCCGTCTGCATCTTCAAGAGCGACGACCCTCAGGAGACCATTGCAAGCTGGCTCTTCATCAAGTATCTCACAACGAGCGTGAACTTCCAGGCGGAGTTCTCCATAGCTTCGGGCTATGTTCCCGTCCTCAATATGGCTACGATGGAGACAAATTCCGTCTACATGAAACTTCTTCAGCAGGCGGACGGCAAGGGCAACCTCACTGCGCTTGCGGCGCAGGTTTGCATGGAGCAGGAAGACGCATACTACACTTCGCCCGCATTCATGGGCAGCGCAAAGGCGCGCGATCAGGTCGGCGCATTGATGCAGGCTGTCTTTGCCAATCCTTCCAAGATCGACGAAGCGTTCAGATCCGCACTCGAAGAGTGCAGGCGCGCTTGATGAAAATAGGCGGTGGATATGAAAAAGTACGTTAAAATTTTATCATCGTTATTGTGCGCCGCCATATTCGCAGTGCCCGTGTTCTTCACAGGCTGCAGCGAGCAGGGCGGCCAGAGCGGGGAGTTTATCGACTACGCGGGTCAGCTTCATCTCGACATGGCGAGCAGCACGAAGAAGCTGGAGGTCACCGTCCGGACCTTTATCGACGGCGACACGACCCACTTCGACCCTGTGACGAACTCCACGCTCACGCCCGATTATAACCCCCAGGATTTCAGCGAGACCCAAGGTTATATCAAGGCGCGCTATCTCGCGGTGAATACTCCCGAATCGACGGGCGACGTCGAGAAGTGGGGGAAGACCGCTTCCAACTTCACCCATGAAAAGCTCGAGAACGCGTCTATCATCGTGGAGTCGGACAACGACAAGTGGAACATGGATTCCAACAACCGCTTCACCCTTTGGATTTGGTACAAGTCGCCGGGAGCTTCCGAGTACCGCAACCTCAACATCGAGCTCTTGCAGTACGGCTACGGCCGCGCGCAGTCCGCAAAGGACAACCGCTACGGCGACATCGCCATGGACGCGATCATGCAGGCACAGGCGCAGAAGCTCAGGGTGTATTCCAACGACCCCGATGAAAACTTCTATGAGGGCGAAGCGTTCAACATGACGTTGAAAAAGCTCCGCTGCCACATCGACGATTATCTTCAGAAGTCGGTGCGGGTAGAGGGCGTCGTCACCACGCAGATGGATAATTCCGTCTATATCGAAGATTACGACGAGGAGACGGGGCTCAGCTACGGGATCTCGATCTACTACGGCTATAATCCCGGTTCCAGCCTCCGCAAAGTGCTCGCGATCGGCAACCGCATCAGCGTGTGCGGCACGGTCGGTTACTTCGAGGCGGGCGGTACATATCAGATCTCGGGCGTTTCCAACAACGCTTTCCACCCCGAGTATACGACGAACACCGTCATTGTGAAAGACGAGAAAACCGGCGAAGACATCACGGGCCAAGAAGGCAGATTTGCCGAACTCTCCGTGAAGGACATCGTTTCGGGCGATCTCACAGTTCCCTTTGGCGATGACGAGGAGGTCCCGATCAAGTACGGCGAAGCGATCCTCGATACGACGGTCTGCCTCAAAAACCTGAAGGTCAACAGCGTGAGCACGACTTCCAACGGCGGCGAAAACGACGGGGCAATGTCCCTGCGCTGCAGCGCGCCCGACGGGTCGACGATCACCGTCCGCACCACGGTATTTAAGGAAAACGGCGTTCTCGTCACCAAGGAGCGCTACGAAGGCAAGACGATCGACGTCAAAGGCGTCATCGAAAAGTTCAGCGGCAACTATCAGGTGAAGGTCCACCTCATGGACTACATCACGATCCACGCGTAACTTTCGCGGCAATATTTCATTTCGGAAAAACAAAAATATTTTTATAAAGGAGAATGTGATGAAGAAGTTCCTAATTTCTGTTCTTGCGCTCATCATGGGCGTAACACTGGCGTTCGGGCTTGTAGCCTGCGGCGACGGAGAGACCCCCGATGAGGGCGGAAACGGCGAAGTCACAATGACCGATGCCGAGATCGCAGAGCAGGCGATGAGCTTACTCAAGAGCCTCTACTCCGCTACGACAGACAATGACAGCCATTATGATGTGCTCGGTCAGGTCAAAGTCGGCGAAAGCTCTTACAAAGTCGATTGGACTGTCTCTTCCGAAACTGAGAACATCGAAAACTACGTTTCGATCGGACAGATGGATGAGACGAGCAAGCTCGTCCGCATCAGTCTTACGATGGGGGACGAGGCGGTGGAATTCAAACTGAAAGCCACCGTTACAGTCGGCGAGGCTTCGGCGAGCGCGGAATTCGCTCATAAGCTCAACGCTAAGCCTGCGGATGCGAAAGGCACTGCGGACGATCCGTTCTCTACGAGAAAAGCTATCGAGATCGCAAACGGCCTTCAGGGCACTCCTCCCGTATATTATTACAGTGAAGCCGATCAAGGCGCCGCAACTCCCACCCTTGTTTGGGTAGAGGGCTACCTCGTAGAATGGGGCAATGAGACGACGTTCACGGGTGGCGGCCGCGTCAACTTCGTTTACATCGTCGAAAATTACACCGACGAATCCACCAGAGACAGTGCGGACGCTCTTTGCATTGCAAGTATCGACTACAACGATGTCCTCACTTGCATTGACGACCTCGCCGAAGGCAAGCACATCGTCGTAAGGGGCTATATCGAACTCTACCAGGGCGGCACCACCACGACCCCCAAGCCCGAGCTCGCTTACTACAAAGAAGCAAATGGCACTTACCACAACGTCTACTGCGAAGAGCTCGAGAAGGAACAGAGAACTCCTCAACAAAACGTTGAGCTCGCGCTCGGTAAAGTAGAGGACACCCTCATCTTTAATCAAACGGGCGATCTCGATCTTCCCGCTTCCACGATCCAAGGCGTGACCTTCACGTGGTCCACGACCGATCCCACTTACACGATCGCGAACAACAAACTTCACATCGGAGCTCTGCCCGCGACCGACGCGACCGTCACGGCGACCATTACGGCTACCTACGGCACCGAGACCGTGACGAACAACACCAAGAACGTCACGATCACGATTAAAGCGGCCGTTACCGCCGAAGAGGGCACTGCCGTGTTCGATTTCTCCGGCGTCAGCGAAAAGGGTGTCGCACTCTCGGACGGCGACGCTACGGATTACTTCAAGAGCTTTGCCAATGCCGATTCCAATTTGACAAAGGCGGAAGTCTCGAAGATCTATAAGGGCAATGGCCAGGGCGGCGCTCATGCCGAATCCGCAGGCTTCCTGAAAGCAGGTACGGCCAGTGCCGCGGGTCAGATCAAGCTCACGTTCAGCAAGAACGTCACGAGCGTTGTGGTGAACTGCCACGACTGGTTCGCGAAGAGCGCAAACTATCCCACCAACTCCAATACGGTCGCCGTGAACGGGTCCACTCAGCCTATGCCCTATAATGAAACGGGCACTCCAGGCGATTTGACGTTCACGCTCTCCGAGGAAACCAACGTCGTCACGATCGACATCAATACAAGAGGCTTTATCTTTAAGATCACCGTAACTTTCGGTGAAGGCACGGTCGAACCCGGTCCCGAACCCGGTCCCGGCGGCGATACCGAAACGAAAGTATTCACACCCATCACTTCTCCTGTTGCGGGACAGTACTACATGGGCATGAAGACACAAGACGGTAACTACCACTACATTACCGGCGCGATGAACGGTTACTACATGGCGACGACGACAGACGTTGCAAGCGCAAAGCAAGTGACCCTTGCCGGAAGCGAAGCGGACGGTTGGACGCTTGTGTGCGACAGCCAGTACATTGAGATCGCATTGAGCAATGACCATATCAATGCCGTTTACAATGCAACGCAGACTGCAGGTAAAACATGGAAGTGGGATTCCCAGTACAACATCTTTGTTTGGGAGGATGACAGTGTTAAATACTTCCTCGGTACATATGGCACTTATGTTACAGTTGGCGGCGAAAGCTACTCCGAGCATGTGACCGATGCCGACGGTTGGAAAGCCGTTCTCGGCACTTTCGAAGCGCCTGCCGATATGACCGATCAGGATAAAGTAAACGCAGCCCTCGCTTCTCTCACTCTTTCGGCGACCTCTTTCAACGCAGTTGGAGACACCACTCTTCCCACCGAGAACAGCTACGGTGCGCAGGTCATTTGGACGGCAACCGATCATTCCGAGCTCGTCACCGTCGAGGGGACGACGCTGAAAGTCACTGCTCTTCCCAATGAAACGACGACGGTCACTTTGCACGTTGTCGTGACCTTGAATAGTGCGAAAGCGGAAAAAGACGTTACGATCACCGTCGAACCTGCCGACACGACCAATTACGGTACGGAGGAAGCTCCTCTTTCCGTGGCAGAAGCTCTTGCGCTTGCGGAAGAACAGTGCGTGGAGAGCAACGACGTCACCAATGCGATCGTCTACGTAAAGGGCATTGTGCTTGCAACGCCGACCTATAATTCGAAGGGTTATTATAATCAATTCACGATCCGCGACGAGAACGAGATTTCCAAGACGATCATCATCTATACGATCACCGTCGATTCTCCGTTGGTGCCTCCGGCACAGAACGATGTCGTCGTACTCTATGGTTATATCAAGAATTATAACGGAACGATTGAGTTCGCATCGAATGATAATATTTATGTACACCTTGCCAGCAATACCCGCGGCGAATCCAACATCGCTACGACGGTGGACGGTGGTGCGACCCTCAACGGTCTCCCCGACGGGAACAAAGCGGTGAACGGCACGGAAGTTACCTTTACCGTAACGGTAGAAGCGGGCAAGCAACTTGTTTCCGTCAAGGCATACGATAAGGTTCTCACGGCAACCGACGGAACTACTTATAAGTTCACCATGAACGGCGACGTCACGATCGAAGTGGAAGTGATTGGTGCGGAGGAAAAAGCTGCGGTCGAAGTAGCAGCATTGACCTTTACAAATGAGGAATCGACTGCGGACGGATTTACCAACAGTTACACGTCAACTTATACTGCTACACGTGGAACTCGTTCATGGGAGCTCTTCGGGTTTAATAACGGTCAAGACAGTTCATCTAATTGGGGTCACGTAAGAACCGGCAGAAAGAGCGGAAACGCTGTGACGGCAACGATCACAACAAAGGCTGCAATGCCCGAGAAGATCGAAAAGGTCGTTGTCACGGTTGACCAAGTGGATGCGGCGAACGTCAATAGCTTTACGCTCGAGAGTGCTGCGGACGCGTCCTTTACGGATGCGGCAACCGTTACGTTGACGATCAAACAAGGTGAAAACACGTTTGAAATTGCAGAGCCCGCGGCGAATTTGTTCTATAGAATCACGATCGATTGCGCAGCGGGTAGTGCAAACGGTTTTGTCCGCATCAGCAAGGTCTCCTATTGGGGACAGCCTGCCGAGGGCGGAGACGTTGAACCTGAACCCGAACCCTCTGCTTACACTTGGAAGTTGGTCGAATCGGTCGACAGCCTTTCCGCGGGCGCGGAGATCGTATTTGTCTACGATACTTATGTGAATGGCGGGTTGGACGGTAATAAGTATTTGGCAGCCATTTCGGGTGTGACCCTTTCTGCGGACAAGAAAGCGATCGCCTCTCTGCCCGAGGACGCAGCTCCTCTGACGCTTGGCAAAGAGGGTGAAAATTGGACTTTCTCGCTCAACGGTCAGACGATCGGCTTGACGGGAACGAAAAACGGTAGCATGGCTGTAACCGGAAGTATCACAACCACTTGGACGATTACGATCGGTGAGGGCGGAGTTGCGCAGATCGCAAGCACCTTGGCTTCCGACACAGACACTTGCAGATTGCAGTGCAACACCACGGAAAGTCAACAAAGATTCACCAACTATAAAACATCCACGCAAAACGATCCTTACATTTATATTCGCGTAGCCGCCGAATGATTTTAAGGAACGAATCACAAAAAAACAACCTTTCTTCGGAAAGGTTGTTTTTTTGTATTTGTCATGTTTCGACTACGCTCAACATGACGTGGGGGGTGCATACGTCACCCTGAGCGAAGTCGAATGGGTGACGGCCATTATTTCCATGGAAGCAATTCTTCCCAGTGCGGGTTTATGGCATTCACCAACGCATTTTTCTTTTCGCGCCGCCAGCCTTTGAGTTGCTTTTCACGGCGTATCGCATCCATTGTACTACTCCATTCTTCACAATAGACCAATTTTTTCAAGCCAAACTGCTTTGTATATCCGCCGATAAAGCCTTCACGATGCTCACGAATCCGTCTCTCTAAGTTACCCGTTACTCCAATATAGAGACGGTCATTTCTTTCATCAGTCAAAAAGTATATGTACATATTTTTACCTTTCACCCTTATGCAGTCATGTTTCGACTACGCTCAACATGACGTGGGGGTGTGCTGTCATGTTTCGACTACGCTCAACATGACGTGGGGGTGTGCTGTCATGTTTCGACTACGCTCAACATGACGTGGGGGGTCATACGTCACCCTGAGCGTCCACCCATACGTCACCCTGAGCGAAGTCGAATGGGTGACGAAAAGAGGAGTATCATGTTTACTTCGCCCTACGGGCTCGTGCCGCCCAAGGAATCATGACAGTAGAAAAGCGGGGCGACTACGCTCAACATGACGTGGAGAGTGTGCAGTCATGTTTCGACTGCGCTCAACATGACGTGGGGGTGTGGGTACGTCACCCTGAGCGAAGTCGAATGGGTGACATCATCCCACCTTTTTCGCTATCCTTTCAAGAGCGGAAAAGTCGCTCAGGTCGCAGCGGAGAGGGGTGATCGAAATATGTCCCGTCATGGTGGCGTCGGTATCGAGTTCCAGATTTCGTGTGCCGTTATACAGACATAACAGTTTCGGTTGGACGGTGCCGTCGGGCAGAAATTCAAACTCATCTGTGTAGATCGCGGGTCCCATCCTCGTTATCAAAATCGCTTCTCCTGCGTCGGGGAAGTTCACATTCAGAATATCCGCAAAGTCAAACATTCTGCGCTCCGCGATCTCCCCGTACACCCTGCCGATGTTCTTAACGGCATTTCCAAAGGAATTGAACGCCGCGGAGACCGCCATTGCCTTGACGCCCGACATCGCCGCCTCGAAGCACGCTCCGACCGTCCCCGAATAGTGGATATCCCCGCCGAGGTTCGGTCCGTTGTTTATGCCCGAGATCACGAGGTCGAACTTCTTTTTCATGCCGAGAAGGGCGATCCGCACGCAGTCGGCAGGGGTGGAATTCACACTGTAAGCCTCCATGTCTCCGAAAATATCCGACCGCTGCACTTCATAATTATTATGTATCTCGATCGAGTGGCTCTTCGCGCTCTGCTGCGTCTTGGGCGCGACTATGCACACTTCGCCGATCGTCTTCGCCCATTCTGTGAGATTTCTCAATCCCTCGGCTTGGATGCCGTCGTCGTTCGTCAGTAAAATTTTCATAGCCACCCCTCATGCGTCGCTTTATATTCTCCGAGCAGTATATCCGCGTCGCGGATGAGCGCGTACATTTCCTCTTCGGAATAGACCGTCGCTCCCGCCGCCATGTTATGTCCGCCGCCGTGGTACTTGATCGCAAGGTCGTTGATCCCCAAAAAGCGGGAACGCAGCCGCACGCGGATGTTCTGTTTCTGCGTGTTCTCGATGAATGCGACCCAGATGAGGCTTCCGCGCAGGTCGGAGAGCTCGCTCACCACGTCGCTCGCCGATTCGAAATTCAGCGAGAGCTGCCTTTGTATGGCTTCGCTCATGTAGATATAAGCCACGCCGTTTTCGGTGATCTTCAGATTGTCATAGACAAAGGACTTCAATTTCAGCGTGGCGGGCTCTACCGCATAGAGATTCGCAAACAGCGATTCATAATTCACGCCGTGATCGAGCAGAAATGCCGCCAGCCGCAGCGTATCTCCCGTGACCCCCTCAAAGCGGAATCTGCCGCTGTCCGTAACCATTCCCATATAGATATATGTCGCCGCCTCGGAGGAAAGTTTCAGACGGTCTTTGAAGGTCATGCAAAAGTCGGCGATCATCTCGCAGGCGGACGAGCGGAAATCTTCCACCCAATTTATGTCCCCATAGGGGTCTGCCTCGATATGGTGGTCGATCTTCACGATCTCCTTCGCCAAGCCGTACTTGCTGTTTGAGATCCGCTTGCGCGTTCCCGTATCGATCATGATGAGGAGGGCGTCTTGATAGATCTCGTCCGCAACGGCGTCCTCCTTCCCGCAAAAGGCGAGATAGTCCGAAAAGTCCTCGTTCACAAGATAGATGTGCTTTTCGGGATAGGTGTCCCGCAGAACGCGCACGAGCCCCATGGTCGAGCCCACCGCGTCGCCGTCGGGGCGGATATGGCGGGAGACGACGATCGTCTCAAAGCTCTCGATCTTCTCTAAAATTTTCTTCTTGATCTCTTCGTTCATACTGCCTCCGTCGCGGCGAGCGCGTTGAGATCTGCAAGAAGCTGCAGGGCGGTCTTCTTGTCGGGCACGGTGCACCCGCTCGCCTTCTTGTGCCCGCCGCCGCCGTACTTCACGGCGATGGGGTTGATATTGTAGCGGTTGGAGCGCAGCTCACAGTGCACCCCGTCGTCCGCCTCGGTGAAGTTCACCCAAATGTAAACGCCCTTGATGTCGTGCATGAGGCTCACGAGCCCCGACGAGACGACGGGCGCGGCGTCGCTTCCCTCGGGAAGATCTTCGCGCGCCGTATAGATGTAGGCGACGTTGTTCTCCGTGAACTTGATCTTGTGCATGTTATCCGCTTTTTCGATGATCTCGGAGAAGTCCTCGGCATACAGATTGTAGTAGAGGGTATTCAGGTCGATGGGTTGGGAGAGGAGAAATGCCGCGAGTTCGAACGTCCGCGCCGAGGTGGAGTCGAAAACGAACCTGCCGCTGTCCGTCACCATTCCCATGTAGAGATAGGTCGCGGAAGAGAGGGAGAGCTTCAGCTTGCAGGTCTTGGCGAACATTGCTACCAGCCCGCTCGCGCTCTCAAAGGTGCTGTCCACAACGTCGAGGTCGGCGATCTTTTCGCAGTAGATGTGATGATCGAAACGCAGCGTCTTTGCGGCGAGCTTGTATCTTTCGTCGCAAATCATGTGCGAAGCGCCGCAGTCGAGAATGACCGCAAGCGCGCCCTTGTAAGTTTCATCGGGGAGTTCGTCGAAGTTCACCTCTAAAAAGGGCAGGCGGGTGGCGACGTCTCCCACCATGTAAACTTCCTTGCGGGGGAAGTTGTCCTTGATGAGATAGTAGAGCCCAAGCTGGCTGCCGACCGCATCGCCGTCGGGATGCGAGTGGCGGTGAATGATGATCTTGTCGTACTTTTTGATAAGTTTGAGTGCTTCTTTGAACATTTTTTCGGTTGGCTCCTCTCTTTCCGATATTTAAGTACATCATTATATCATGAATGAAGAACTTTGTCAACCTGTTCGGGCTTGACAAAAAACTTTGGACGGGGTATAATGGTGACAAAAGAAAGAGGTTACTATGAGAAAGTACAGAATTCGCGTGGGGCTCGATGTAGATGACACGCTCTATGAATGCAATTCCTATGCGGTGTCTATCATCAACCGCCGCCACCCCGATGAAGAACCGCTCAAGATCGAGGACATCACCTATTGGGGGAGCAGCGGCAAACATGCGGACGAGCGGATCGCGCTCTATTCCGACCCCGAATTTGTGCGGACGCAGCCCATCACCGCAGGCGCGCAGGAGTTTGTGAAAAAACTTGCCGAGATCGCCGATGTGTTCTTCATCACCGCCGTTCCCGTCTGCTGTATGAGCGCACGGGCGCAGCGGCTCGTGGAGGATTTCCCCGAGATCCCCGTTCAGAACATCATGATGGGCACGCGCAAGGACGTCATCTCCCTCGACATCATGCTCGACGACGGCGCACACAATATCTCCAGCTCCCGTGCGGCATACCCCGTTCTCTTCCGCAAGCCTTGGAATACAGGTCTTTCGGGGCTTCTTTCCGTGAACAGCTACGACGACTTTCTGCACTTCTGCGAAATGGTGCGGAATTCCTTCTCGGAAAAATTTCCCCGTCTCGAGGAGGGGGGAGTTCTGTGTCTTGTCGGTCCTTCTGGCTCTTCCAAGACGGAGATCGCGAACGGGCTCACCCGCCTTGACGGCTTTGAGAAGCCGCTCACTTCGACGACCCGTCCCCGCCGCAAGACGGAAGGGGAGTGCTCCTACCGCTTCATCGGCGAGGCGCAGTTCCTCCGCGAGATGAAGGCGGGCAGTTACATCGAGACGACGGTGTACAGCGGCTATCACTTCGGGACTTCCGAAAAGGACATTTCGCCCATTGTGGAGAGGGGACATATCGCGGTGATCCCCATAGACATCTGCGGAGCGATCACCCTCAAGAATCTCTACCGCAGCCGCGCGATGCTCGTCTTCACCCGCAGGGAACGCGCAGACGCCATCAAAAGCATCATAAGCCGCGATATCGATCTCGAAGACAAGACGAGGCGCATCATGTCGCTCGACTTTGAATACCGTAACAGCGAAGTCTGCGACGCCGAGGTGAATGTCGGCGACGACGTGGACGAAGCGATCGGGCAGATCCTGTCCCTCATTCATCAGAAATAACAAAAAGAGACGGTCTCCGAACGGAGATCGTCCTTTTTTTGTCGGTACGGTAGGGTCAGTTCTGATGATCCATGACCCAATAGCCGCCCTCGTGCTGCAGGGGCGGGAACTTCGTGCCCTTTTCGAGATAGGTGGTCTCGCCGTCACGGCTGTTGCCGTTCTTGTCGTATGCCTTGTAATTGCAGGACATGGGGACGATCTCACCCGATACGAATTTTTCCATGAGTTCTACCTCCGGATCTTATTTTGTGCCGCTTTCCCGAATTTATGCGCTTCTTCGGGAAAGCTCATTTTTTATGTATGATATTTTTGTGAAAGTCTAAAATCCGCCGTCGATTTGTTGACAATTTTATTTGCAAGTGGTAAGATATTCGTAACGCTTGCGCAAAGTTCTCCGCAGAAATTTGCGCAGCTTTTTTCGGTATACGATTTTTTCAATATATAGGAGGTGTTTTTTTTGATAAAGACACTTGCAAAGAGCGTTCGGGAATATAAGCTCCCGTCTCTTCTCTCGCCGCTGATCGTGACGGGGGAAGTCGTTCTCGAATGCCTCATTCCGTTCGTGATCACAAAACTTGGGGACGCGTTGGAGATTGCGAAAAAGTCGGGCACCAATATGTCTCTTTGGGCGAACAATGTTACTTCGTGGACGTCGCTCGGAGTTGGGCAATTTGCGCTCATTCTGATCGGCATGGCGCTCGCTTCCCTCGCCTGCGGGGCGCTCGCGGGATATTTTTGCGCGAAGGCTTCCTGCGGGTTTGCGAAAAACCTGCGCAAAGATCTGTATTACAAAGTGCAGGATTTTTCCTTCGAGAATATCGACAAGTTCTCAACGCCGTCCCTCGTCACCCGTATGACGACGGACGTCAATAACGTGCAGTTCGCCTTCATGACGATCATCCACACCGCGATCAGAAGCCCGCTCATGATGGCGTTTTCGGTCGTCATGGCGTTCGTCATCGGCGGGAATCTCGCGTGGATCTTCCTCGCCGTCATTCCGCCCCTTGCCCTGATCCTCTTCTTCATCATGTGGAAGACGATGCCGCTCTTCCACAGTGTGTTCAAAAAGTACGATAACCTCAACGAGAGCATTCAGGAGAACGTGAAGGGCATCCGCGTCGTCAAGTCCTACGTTCGTGAAGATCATGAAAAGGAGAAGTTCGACCGCGCCGCCACCGACGTGCAGAGAGACTTTACGAAAGCGGAGCGCATCCTTGCATGGAACAACCCCGCGATGCAACTCTTCTTTTACGGCGTCCTCTCGACGACTCTCTTCCTCGGCTCTTATTTTGTTTTCAGTCAAACTGGGTTTAATGTAATGACTATTACCCAGCTTGTCGTCTACGGAATGCAGATCTTGATGTCGCTCATGATGTTCTCCATGGTGTTCGCGATGATCGCGATGTCCATCGAGAGCGCAAGGCGAATTTGCGAAGTTCTGCAGGAACAGCCCACCCTGCACAGCCCCGAAAACGCCGTGCATGAGGTGGAAGACGGCTCTATCGACTTTGACGACGTATACTTCAAATATTCTTCCAACGCCGAAAAATATGTGCTCGAGGATATCGATCTGCACATCCGCTCGGGCGAGACGATCGGCATCATCGGCGGAACGGGCTCTTCCAAGACTTCCCTCGTCAACCTCATTTCCCGTCTCTATGACGTGACGGAGGGGAGCGTGAAAGTCGGCGGAAAGGACGTCCGCGCCTACGATCTCGAAGCGCTCCGAAATCAAGTTGCCGTCGTGCTTCAGAAGAACGAACTCTTTTCGGGGTCTATCAAGGACAACTTGCGCTGGGGAGCTCCCGACGCTACGGATGAGGAACTCGTCGAAGCGTGCAAGCTCGCGCAGGCGGACGAGTTCATCCAAGGCTTCCCCGATAAATACGACACCCACATCGAGCAGGGGGGCACAAACGTCTCGGGCGGTCAGAAACAGCGCCTGTGCATCGCCCGCGCCCTTCTGAAAAAGCCCAAGATCCTGATTTTGGACGACTCGACGAGCGCCGTCGATACCCACACGGACGCGCTCATCCGCAAGGCGTTCCGCGAATATATCCCGTCTACGACCAAGATCATCATCGCGCAACGCACTTCCTCGGTGGAGGACGCCGACCGCATCATCGTCATGGACGCGGGTCATATCGACGCGATCGGGACGCACGAAGAGTTGCTTCACAAGAACGCTATCTATACGGAAGTGTATACCACGCAGAACAAGGGCGGGAAGGCGATCTCCTCGCTGGAGCAGATGAATGAAGGAGGGGATGAAGATGCCGAATAATGCACGTCAAAAGATGCGCCGTCCCTCCGCCCCCAAGGGGACGTTCAAGCGCATCATGAAGTCCCTCTTCCACTTCTACCCGAAGATGGCGACGATCGCTCTCGTGTGCATCGTATTCAATGCCATCATCTCTGCGCTGCCCACCATCTTCATGCAACAAGTTTTTTCCGTTATAGAAAACGCACAAAAGTTGGGAAACGGTTGGACGGAAGTAGGCGGACAAATTACCCGCATCATGCTAGCGCTCATTAGCCTGTACGTCGTGTCGCTCATCTCGGGCGCGATCGACAAACAGCTCATGGCGATCATCTCGCAGGGCTACCTCAAAAAGATGCGGGAGCAGATGTTTAACGGCATGCAGGACCTTCCCATCCGTTACTTCGACACGCACAGCCACGGCGACATCATGAGCTATTATACCAACGATATCGATACGCTCCGCCAGCTCATCTCGCAGTCCTTGCCCCAACTTCTCACGTCGGGCATCATGGTGCTGACCCTCTTCTTTATCATGCTCTATTATAGCGTGTACTTGCTCCTCATCGTGCTCGGGTGCATTGTGCTCATTCTCCTTGTGACGAAAGTCGTCGGGGGTGGTGCGGGGAAATACTTCCTCGCCTCCCAGCGTGCGGTCGCCCGCACCGAGGGCTTTGTCGAAGAGATGATGAACGGGCAGAAGGTCATAAAAGTGTTCTGCCACGAAGAGGCGGCAAAGCACGATTTCGACCAATACAACGACATTTTGTGCGAGCAGACCACCTACGCGAACGCCTATGCCAACATGCTCATGCCCATTTTGGGCAATATTGGACATGTGCTCTATGTCATCGTTGCACTTGTCGGATGTATATTTAGTGTGTATGGCATTCCGAATTTCTCTATCGGAGCAAAACTCAACCCTGAAGAACTTGCATCTTTTGCAAGCAATCTTGGTGGGATTGGGTTGATTGCCGCATTCCTTCAAGCGACGCGGCAGTTTTCCAACAATATCAACCAAGTTTCCAACCAAGTGAACTCCGTCGTCATGGGGCTTGCGGGCGCGGCGCGTGTGTTCGCCCTCATCGACGAAAAACCCGAGCCCGACGAGGGGTATGTCACCCTTGTCAACGCAAAAGAGGAGAACGGGCAGCTCGTCGAGTGCGAGGAGCGCACGGGCATCTGGGCTTGGAAACATCCCCACGCCGCCGACGGAACGGTCACCTATACCAAGCTCGAGGGCGACGTGCGCCTCTTCGATGTGAATTTCGGGTACGATCCCGAGAAGATCGTCCTGCACGACGTGAGCCTTTACGCCCGTCCCGGGCAGAAAGTCGCGTTCGTCGGCGCAACGGGCGCGGGCAAGACGACGATCACCAACCTCATCACCCGCTTCTATGACATCGCAGACGGTAAGATCCGCTACGATGGCATCAACCTCAATAAGATCAGGAAGGCAGATCTTCGCCGTTCGATCGGAATGGTCTTGCAGGATACCAACCTGTTCACGGGCTCGGTCATGGAGAACATCCGCTACGGCAGGTTGGACGCTACGGACGAGGAGTGCATCGCGGCGGCGAAACTCGCGGGCGCGGACGACTTCATCACCCGCCTTCCCGAGGGGTACAATACGCAGCTCCACCAGAACGGCGCGAATCTCTCGCAGGGACAGCGGCAGCTCCTCTCCATTGCAAGAGCGGCGGTCGCCGACCCGCCCGTCATGATCCTCGACGAGGCGACGAGCTCTATCGATACCCGCACCGAGGCGATCGTCCAGCGGGGCATGGATAAGCTCATGGAGGGGAGAACGGTATTTGTCATCGCGCACCGCCTCTCCACCGTCAAGAACAGCAACGTCATCATGGTGCTCGATCACGGCAGGATCATCGAGCGCGGCACGCATGAACAGCTCATCGACATGAAAGGGCAGTACTACCGCCTGTATACGGGCGCCTTCGAGCTCGAATAAAAAAAACGCACGAAAACATCCCGCAGAGCCTGCGGGATGTTTTTTCCTGCCTATTTTAACCTTTTAAGATGCGCTTATAGCCCTCGCCGAAGCGGACGCATTTGGAGACCCGCGCAAGCGTCGCGGAGGAGATGCTCGTCTCCGCGGTGATCTGTTCATACGTCTCGCCCGCAAGGAGCAATTTTGCCGCCTTCACCCGCTGGCTCATGGAGAGCGCCTCGTTGTAGGTGAGCAGGTCCTGAAAGAAGAAGCCGCAGTCCTCGATCGTCTGAAGCGAGAGGATCGCCTCGAACAGCTCGCGGTTCTCGCGGATGTATTCTTCATTCGTCATGATATTCCTCCATATGTTTGAGAAATGCTTTTGTCTTTTCCTTTTGAGGGTGTAAAAATACCTCCTCGGGGGTGCCGCGCTCCTCGATCACGCCGTCCGTCATGAAGAGCACGTAGTCCGCGACTTCCCGCGCAAACGCCATTTCGTGGGTGACGATGATGAGCGTCCTTCCCTTGAGCGCGCGGATGACCTTGAGGACTTCCCCCGTCAGCTCGGGGTCGAGCGCGGATGTCGGTTCATCAAAGCAGAGCACCTCGGGGGAGAGGGCAAGCGCACGCGCAATGGCGACCCGCTGCTGCTGTCCGCCCGAGAGTTGGGAGGGGTAGCTGTCCCGCTTTTCGGAGAGCCCCACTTGCCCCAGCAGCTCCTCGGCGTGCCGTTTGTTCTCCGCGGAGAGCTCCTTTAAGGCTTGCTTTTCCTCCTTTTTCAGCGCCTTGCGCGCAGGTCCCTTCGCGGCTTTTTTGCGCTCCTTGAATTGCTCCTTCACGCGGTCCTTTGCAAGCAGGTCGGGCGCGAGGAGAATGTTCTCGATCGCCGTCAAGTGGGGGAAGAGGTGAAAGCTCTGAAACACCAGCCCGAATTTCAACTGTTTTTCCCGCCGCTCCTTTTGGGAATAGGTCGCTTTCGCGTCCGAGAGGAGCTCCCCGTCCAAAAACACCTTGCCCTCGTCGGGCGTTTCGAGAAAGTTCAAGCAGCGCAAGAGGGTCGTCTTTCCGCCGCCCGACGGCCCGATGATCGCGAGAATTTTTCCCTTGGGCAGATCGAAATTGATATCCTTGAGCACTTCGGTTCCCGCAAATTGTTTGCGGAAGCCTTCCACATGTAAGAATTCCATCAGATCTTAATGTACTCCAATTTCTTTTCGGTGTAACGGAACAGCAGGGTGAGCACGCCCACAAAGAGCAGATAGAAAACGCCCGTATAGAAGAGGGGCCAGATAAGACCCTGCCGTGTGTACTCCTGCGCAACCAAGATGATTTCCGTCACGCTGATGATCCGCGCAAGGGAGGTGTCCTTCACGAGGGTAATGATCTCGTTGGACATCGGCGGCACGATCCGCTTGATGAGCTGGATGAGGGTGATGTGGAAAAACACCTGCGACTTTTTCAAGCCGAGCACCTGCCCCGCCTCCGCCTGTCCGCGCGGAACGCCCTCGATCCCCGCACGGTAGATCTCCGAAAAGTAGCACGCATAGTTGATGACGAACGCCACGATGACGGCGGGGACGCGGTCTAAGCCGTCGATCCCGAAGAGAAGGGCGGGACCGTAGAAGATCGCAATGAGCTGCAGCATGAGCGGCGTTCCCCGCACGACCCATACGATCGTGCGCATCAGCCATTTGAGGGGGCGGAAGCGGGACATGGAGCCGAAGGTGACGAGTAGTCCCAACGGGATCGCAAACACCAGCGTCGCCGCAAAGATCAAGCAAGTCGAGCCGAACCCTTCGAGGAGGGCGAGGGTCACATTCCAAAACGCGGTCATACCAAATACTTTTTCACAAGCCCGTCGAGAGTGCCGTCTTGTTTATATTTTGCAATGAGTTCGTTGATCTGTTTCAAGAGGTCGGCGTCCTCCTTGCGCATGCCGACGCCGTACTCCTCCTCTGCATATCCTACATCCACGTAGGTGAGGTCGGCATAGTCGGTGCCTTCTCCCGTCATGGACTTTGCCATGGTATAGTCGATGATCGCAACCTCCGAGCTTCCCGTCTTTACCTCGAGCAGGCAGTCGGACTGCGCCGTCATCTTATTGAGCTTGGAAGTGTAGCCGTTGTCCGTCACGGTCGCCTCGCCCGCGCTTCCGCTCTCCACGGCGATGCTTGCGGCGGCGCCCACGCTCGCAACGTCGGTATACTTGTCCTTATCTTCGAGCTTCATCACCACGACCTGCTTGTTCTCAAGGTAGGGGTCGGAGATCGCGATGTTCTCCTTCAGCTCGTCGGTGATCGTCATGCCGTTCCAGATGAGGTCGATCTTCTTGCTCTCGAGCTCGGAAATTTTCTGTTCCCAATCAATGAGCTGGAATTTCGGGGTATAACCGAGCTCCGCACACACCTTTTCGGCAAATTCGGTGTCGAATCCGATGAGCTTGCCGCTCTCGTCCTTATAGTTCATGGGGGCGTAGAGGGTGTAGCCGATCACGAGGGTGTTTTCGTCCTTACATGCGCCGAGTGCAGCGATGCCGCATACGGCGACCGCTCCCGCAAGAAGGGTCGCAAATAACTTTTTCATGGCAGTTCTCCTTTGCTTTATCACTTTACTTCGATGAAGTATGGTGATATTATACTTCATCGCTTTATCTTTGTAAAGCGTTTGAAAGGGGTTTTTTGAAATTTTTTTGAAAAAAAGCGCGGTTTTTCCCGCGCTTTACCTGTTTTGATGAATTTCTCCTTAAATCACGGTGATTTTTTCGCCGTCGATCTCGATGGAGCTCAAGTAAAAGGCTTGTAAACCCTTCAAGAGCTCTTTGTAGTCGCTTGCCGCGAAGGTCTCCACGGCTGAGTGCATCGCGAGCTGCGCAAGCCCCAGATCGGCGGAGAGAATGCTCACCTGACCCAAGGAGATCGCGCCGAGAGTGCCGCCGCTGCGCATGTCCGAGCGGTTATAGAAAGTTTGGTATTTCACGCCCGCGTTCGAGAAGATCTTCTTGACGACTGCCGAAGAGAGGGCGTCCGTCGTATAAGCTCCGCCCGCATGTCCCTTGATGACGATACCGCCTCCCATGACGGCGCGGTTGGTAATGTCGCACTTTTCGGGGTGATTGGGGTGCAGAGAGTGGGCGTTGTCGAGCGAGATGAGGAAGGAATCCGCCGCCATGCGGGGGAGATCGCATTTCATGGAAGCGGCGATGCGCCCGAGCGTATTTTTGAGGAAATCGCCCGCGGCGCCCTGCCGCGTATGGCTGCCCACTTCCTCATTGTCGAGAAGCGCCGCAACGTTCACGTCTTTCTTGTTATCCGCACACAGAAGGGCGCTCAGTGAGCCGTATGCGCTCGTCAAGTTATCCACCCTCGGCGAGGAGATGAATTCCTCCCGCTCCCCGCTTGCAAAGGGCGCTTCGGCGCAGACTGCCCAAAGATCGAAGGAGAGGGGAGAGCCGAGCCGTTCATCGAACTTTTCTTCGTCCATTCCGAGAAGGGGCAGGAGATCCACCTGCGGATTGGGCGAAAATTTTTCATTCACTTCCCGCTGCATATGCACCGCAAGGGAGGGAATGACAAGGGTAAAATCGCTCACATAATTTTCCGCGGCGATCGTGCCCGCCTTCTCACGGACGACGCGTCCCGCAAGTTTCAGTTTTCTGTCAAAGAAGGTATACCAGATCCCGCCGCCGTAGGGCTCGACGTTGAGTTTTTTGAATTTCTCGGTCGTCGTTACGGGGTTTTCTTTAAGTTTTAAGCAGGGGGAATCGGTATGGCTCGCCACGATCTTGAAGCCGTTGCCGTCGCCGATCGCAAAGGCGATGAGGGAGCTGCCGTTCCGCGTGACGAAGTATTTCCCGCCGCGGCGAAGTTCCCACGTTTCCCGCTCCCGCAGTTCGCTGTAACCGTGCGCGAGGAGAAGATCTTTTGCATTCTCCACCGCTTGATAGGCGGTGTAGGAGGTTTCCAAATAACGTAAGAGATTTTCCATGGCTCTATTATATTGCATTTCCCGAAAAATTGCAAGAATTATTTCCGCCCGATTGACATTCCTCTTTCCGCGTGTTAAAATGGTCGGAGCAACACACTTGGGGAAGAGATCATGTGGTTCGACGAAAGTACGTTTTATCAAATTTATCCGCTCGGGTTTTGCGGAGCAGAGCGGGATAATGACTTCGGTGAGATCCGCCACCGCCTCGATAAGATCGCAAAAGAGATCATGCGGCTCAAAGAACTCGGCGTGGGGGCGGTCCTCTTCAATCCGCTCTTCGAGAGCGAGCGGCACGGCTACGACACCGCCGATTTTTTTCACGTCGATCGCCGTCTTGGGACGAACGAGGAATTGAAAGAGCTCGTCCGCAAATTCCACGATGCGGGTATCCGCGTCGTGTTCGACGGCGTTTTCAATCATGTGGGAAGGGAATTCCCGCCATTTAAGGAAGTGCGGGCAAAGCGGGAGAGCACGGATTACCGTTTTTGGTTCGACATCGATTTCGGCGGAAATTCCCGCTATAACGACGGATTCGGCTATCGCGATTGGGAGGGGCATCCAGAGCTTGTGAAGCTCCGCCTCGAAAACGTCGATCTGCAAAACTATCTCATGGACGCCGTGCGCTTTTGGATAGACGAATTCGGGATCGACGGACTGCGGCTCGATGTGAGCTATCTCCTGCCGCCGTGGTTCTTCGAGCTCCTCCGCCGCACCGTGCGGGAGAGACGGGAGGACTTTTTCCTCGTCGGCGAAGTCATCCACTGCACGAATTTTGCGCACAATCTTTCCCCCGCGCGGCTCGATTCGATCACGAACTATGAGTGTTACAAGGGGATGATCTCGGCGTTCAACAGCGAGAATCTCTTCGAGATCGAGCATTCGCTCACGCGGCTGTTCTCCGCTGAGCCGTGGGCGCTCTACACGGGGAAGAGGATGCTCAATTTTCTCGACAATCACGACGTCCCCCGCGTGTTTACTTCCCTGAAAAGGAAGGAGGATATTTGTGCGCTCTACACCCTTCTGTTTACGATACCGGGAATTCCGTGCCTCTACTACGGCTCGGAGTTCGGCGCAGAGGGAGGGAAGGGGGATGGAGATATCTATCTCCGTCCGTCTGTCGACGCAATAGATAGGTCGGCTCATCCCGAACTCACCGCGCATATCGAAAAACTTGCAAAGATCAGAGGGGGAAGCCGTGCGCTGCAATACGGCAGCTATCGGAAGGTGGTTTTGCAGAACAGACAGCTCGTCTTTCAAAGAGAAGAGGGAAGCGAGTGCGTCTTTGCGGCATTCAATATCTCCGATGACGGTTGGAACGTCCGCCTCGGCGAAGGAGAGGGGAAGGAGCTTTTGACAGGGGTCGGTTGCGACCTCGGCGCCGTCTATCTTCCGCCCCATTCGTCGGCAGTGATCGAAAGGAGCAAGTAGACCTTATTTTCGGCATAGAAGGAAAAGGCGTCTTCCGCGCGTTGGACCGCGGAAGACGCCTGTTTATTGTGCTGAGCTCGGGATGAATTCAATGTGCGCGTTCAGACTTTGCTCGTTGTTTCTGCGTTCTCTGCGCAGGTGCGGGCGTTCCAAAAGGAGGGCGTCCGCCGCTTCCCAAAGGGAGAAAGAGCCGATGATCGAGAGGATCTCCGTCATCAGAGCGTTATTGGAAGTGAGCGCGAGATACAGGTACACCGCGAGCATGGCAGCGCCGAAGAGCGCCAAAAGGAGCATCTTGCGGAAGTTCGCCATGAGATCCCAAGAGATGTCAAAGGACTTCATGACGTAGTGGTGCAGCATGATCTTTTTGATCTCCGTCTGTTCTTCCGTGGAAAAGTCGCCGTGGAACTTGACCCGCAGGGGAATGTGCGCGGGAATGATGTTCGTCTGCGCCTCGATGTAGTCGTAGATCTCCCCATTGAGATCTTTTTGCCCCTTGACGCTGAGCGGGTCATAGAGCTGCACTTCTTCCCCGAGACAGACGTCCACAACGGCGTTGCCATCCTCGTCACGGATGTGTTCTATGTAGCGCAGCAGTTCTTCTTTTTCCTGTTTCCGTTTCATGCCGACCTCCCGATTTTACTCCGATTATATCACATCGGAACAAAAAATGCAACGTTGCGTGGAAAGAAGGGCGCAGGTCTTTTTAATCTGCGTGAGCCTGTCCGCGCCGCGTAGCGGCGCGGACAGGCTCACGCCTAAATGCCAAATTCACTTTTTGATTGATTGCAGGGAAAGGATTGACAAAGTTTTCAACCAATGCTATAATGTTCATGCTACACATTTTAATCACCCAATTTAAGGGAATATCATTCCGTCGTGTTTCAGAGATGACGACGATGACTGACAAAAACATCTAAAACAAGATATGAGAAAAGGCGTGGCTTCACGCCACGCCTAATTCTCTTTGAGCGGCGACTTACCTAAATTCCATATGGGAACTACGGAAAACCGTCCCGCTGCTTTTGGCGCAGAAAGAGGGATTCGCGCCTTTGGCGGCGCGCCCCGGTGAACAGCACACTGTGCTGTTCAGTTTGCGGCAAACTCTTTTGCTCCCCTACGATTCGCCCGCAAACCGCTCGCTCTCGCTCGCGCCTCCACCCTCGAATCCCTCTTTTTATTCGTTCTTCACGCAAAAGGACGGACATTTAGTCCGTCCTTTTGCGTGGCGCGCCAAGAGCAATCGCGTTTGAACCAAGCGGAGAATGTATTGAAGTATATCTTCGTCAATGGTATTGCGGGCGTGA
>CANREF010000013.1 GCA_947629575.1 uncultured Clostridia bacterium
GGTTCGGAATAGTGTAGTGCTGGCGGTCTATCTCTTGTTTTCGGTTGCTTGCTTCCTTACCGTACATGAGCATTAAATACGGGCGTCAATCGTTCCTTGCGCTTGTCTAACCATTCCGAAGTTACGATCCCGCCGCATAAGGTAAAACCGTACCGGTAGAAAGTTTCGTTTTGGATCAGTTCCACTTCATACAAACTTTCCCTCTTGGAAGCGTCCTCGTAAAAAGCAAAGGGTTGATTGTCATGTACAATAGGGAGTTGTGACGCTGAAAACAGGAGGACATTCTTCATATAGGCTAACGCCTTGATGACATTCGTTTTTCCCGAAGCATTGCCGCCGAAAATGATCGCGGATTTTAAGAGAATATTATCGTCCTTGGGCATTAACTTCGCATTGACGGGAAATGTGTTGATCTCCTGCAATTCGCCGTCCTTGACTGCCTGCATACTTAAAACTGTTTCTTCGTAGAAGGATCTGCAATTTTTGAAGCGGAATTGTACTAACATCATCTACCTCCGTATTTGACTATATTCTACCACCATTATACCCAAATGTCAATACTTTAAGACACAATTTTGCGGTTTTTTTGCAAAAATGGCAATGAAGGCTTCTTACTCATGATCGACGCAAAGAAGCCTTAAAAAAGACAGATTGGGGAGTAGATTGGGGAGTGATTGGGGAGTAAAAAAGAGAGAATAGGCTGAAAATGGGCATTTTTTGATGATTTTTGCGTGTTTTTGGTCGATTTTTGCCCCGTTGCCACGGACTCTGACTCCGTCATTCGTTGGTTCGAATCCAGCTACCCCAGCCAAACGAAACCTAATCCGAACGTCGGGTTAGGTTTTTTGTTTGCTTTGAAAGCCCGCATTTAAGCTGTCAGAATTGCCCTCTGCGGCGTTTCATGGGCGCGGTCGATTTCTCTCCCTCATGTCGGACAGTGCGACGAGCATCTTTATGGTTTATTATTATGTTCGAGTTTTTCTGCTAGACCGTCCTCATTCGGTTTACAATGGGGACGATTGAGCTTCCTCCCGCTCAACATTCCGTATTCGATATTCGGCTTTGCTTAGTTATAAGTACAAAAAGCGGGGCAATCTCTCCGCCACATAATATCTTAAAGATTTTCGTACTCTTGCATGGTTTGGCTAAAGTTATTATGCCAATTTTGGTTATGGATAATTTTTTCTTCAACCCATTTATTATCAATCAGCTCGCGCTTTGTTTTTTGACTCAACGTTTCCCAATTTTCCTTTGGTATAATATATGTAGCATTGCCATAGATTGCGGACTCGAGCACACAATGTTCATTAAAAATATAGGCGTAATACCCATTAAATCCATTGATCCCCTCTACAATCTTCTCAGGCTTATACCTTTCTACGAATTCAAGACGATCAACATCAAATGTATCGGTACTTTTTCCTTGATGTTCGAGCTGCCGTTTTAAGTGTTCACTCGGGTTTTCCCCAGGGGGAAGTATTTCCCAATTGCATTTTTGACGGGGCGTCGCGGTGAAAGCTTCTAACCTATCGCTATAAATCCAACAAAAGCCATAAATCTCTAACAAGATGTTGATAGCTTCTTGGAGATATTTTTCTCTTACTTCATCTGTTAAATTAACCGCCACATACTTGTTGCCTTGAGTATCTGATGCAAGAATCAACTCTATTTCCATGGGCGGGACTTCAACTTTTGGATAACACTTGCGGCAGATGTCTACGGCGACAGGAAAAGCATCCTCATTCCCATACGGCTGAATCCAAACAGTAGATACATATCTGTATTTTTTCTTCTTTGTTTTATCGCTATATGAATATCCATTAGCATTTTTTGCGCAAACAGGTCCAAAATCGGCAGATGGCAGAACCACATCACCAACCTCCTTCAAGCCGACCTGAATATGCTCATCATTTGTAACTGGTATACCAATACTAATCTTGTTTTGATCATATCCCTTTGGTAATTTTAGAACATTAATCCGTGCCTTTCTAATACAATAACTTGACATTTATGACTCCTCTTATTTGCTCAATTATGTATAACACAGGCGTATTGATTCTAAACATATTTTGCAGAAATTTTCCCGAATAGTTGTTTCAAATTTTCTGTAACAATACTAAAATCGAAGTAATCATTTCAAATAAATTTCGAGAAGTATCTATCGCCTGCTTGATGAGTTCATTTTGGATTGGAGATAAGGGGCGGTCGCCGTTCTCAACAATCCACTTGCACCAAAATTTAATTTGTTCTTCCGTCATGAGGCTATCTCCTTTTTATTCCTTTTACGATATGATAAAATTATAGTAACTCCGAGCATACACATATCTTATGGCGCGATAAAACCTCCAGCGCTTTCATCCGATTGGACATCTGCATGAAATCGGGGTTTCCTTCCTTGTCTATCGGTAATTTGATTTTTTCTTTTTTTAGTAACTCTGGGAACAAACCGTAGTTATATGAATATTTAGCGGCGACTTGCTGTAAACAAGTCACTATGAATAAACACGCATATTCGTCAATTTCCCGTACATCTATAAAATACATATCGCGTCCCGAAATCCACTCTTCCTTTTGATAAAAGAATGTAGCATTTTCTGCGCCAAACGAAATAACATTGGGCGGATTAACTCTCCCTTGAGGACGCGTTACGCGGTATTTTATTCCGTTATTAAATTTACTCCGAACTATATAGGGTATACCGTTGAAGTCTTGATGGACTTCACGCGTATGATAAACCACAGGTTTCACAATTTTCGGAAATATTTCGCTAATAGCAAACTCTTTCCATCTTGAAATATTTATATTAGCCGCCGTGATTGTCTCAATGTTGCATAAATCCCTCAATGTCGCTTTCGCTGACATTTCAATACGTTTCATGTAGGATTCCATATAGGAGAAATCGAGTTCTCCATCTATGTCGACGGGTAACCTGACCAAAATGCTCTTTGCCGTATCGCGTGTGAATTTATTAACATAATCAAAATTAAGGCACTGTGCCATACGCTTAAAGACCACGAGAAAAAACAAGAGCGAATACTGATTCCATTTATTTTGATATGAACCAATAGGGTATAATCCCTGCACATGAGGATACCCTACAAAAGGTTGATTCTGATAAAATATGGCGTCAGTAGAGGTGGTATCGCTAAAAGTAATTATATTTCCAGTTTCCGTCGGCGCAAGAGTCGTATATCCGCCCACGCCATTGTTGAATGACGAATTGACCACAACGGGACATACGCCTTCTGTTTCGAATAATTTGCTATTTGTGAAATTATATGCTTTTGTTGGATGTATATCAAACAATTCGCCTATTTTGAATACGCCCCAAGCTTCAGTTTTCAGTTTCATCATTGCCCCGCTCTATTCTAATACTGATATCGTCGGCACTGTTAGTTACCTCGCTATCATACAAAACTTTTCTTATCAATGTTTCTCCGAATTCTTTTACATCAATCCCCTGCTGAAACATTACATAATCCATCATCGTTTTCATAAAATCTTCTTCACTTATCTCAAATTCCTTTTCTGGCATTTGATAGCTTAAATGTTCGGAAGGCTTAATCCATTGAATGGTGTCACTGCCAGAATGTTTTCTGATTACCCTAACCCACTCATCTTCTATTGCTTGCCATCTATCTTTTATATCCTGTCTACCTTGGTTTTTGACCGTTTCCAGCCCATCGTCTTTAATGTAACAAGCAAAAATTTCTTCGTCATTTTGTTTTACTCCCGCCTCGAAGATAAAGATTGAGGTGGTAACCCCTTCAAAGGTCTTTTCGGGCAATTTAATTATTTTTAACAACTTGCTATGTTTAAGGAGTTTGGAGCCGCGTTTATCCTTTTCGAGCTTTTTGTCTGGAAGAATGAAAGCACAAAGAGTATGTTTTGCAACATTTCTCAACACATTATCGACTATGGTTAAACAGCCGTATTTTGATTCAAACGGCGGATTCATTAAAACCTTTGTGATAGGTTTTGATTTGATCCAATCACAGGCTTCCTGCGAACGACTATCTAATTGTGCAAGATTGGTTTTTCCGTCCAGATGAATCAACATGTTGGCGCAAGCAAGCGCAAAAATCTCTCTGTCAAATTCAATTCCATATAGCTGTGTTTCCTGTATGTTTCGTGCTTCTTTTGTTTTTCTTCCTCCTGCTTCCTTAATCATATTGCACATTGATTTGACTAAAAAAGCACCAGAGCCGCAAGCTGCATCCAAAACTTTATCGTGATAATCAACATTAATCAAACGATACATAAAAGAAGTAATATGGTCGGGTGTAAAGACTTGTCCACTCTCGGATTTCTTCTTAAAACGATTAAATTCATTAAAGAAGATACCCATAACATCTTCTCCATTCCAATAATCTGAATTTACACATTCGGAAATTTCAGTAATGTTTTCTATAAAGTTATCAATCGCCTCTTGGTTGGCAGTGTTATTCATCTTGATTTCCGCATATACTTCAATCAAAATATCCAATTTAAGATTTTGTTTCCTGCTTTCCTCGAGTGATTTTGCCAATGTACTAAGTATTGAATTCTTCATAACGGTAAAATTCATGCCTTTCACAAGGAGGGCATCAAACCGTTTTCCGACTAAAGCGCAGGCAGTAAAAATCATTCTATGATAAAGATTTTTAATACCGAATCTATATGCAATGAGTCGTTAATTTTTTTAGTTAAATTATAAATGCGCTTTTTGTCAATCGTATTCTGCGTTGCTAAAGTCAAATAATATGTTTTATCTTGCAATGCCGCCGCTGTCGGCACAACTTCAACATTGTTTTTGAAAACTCTTATCTCAATACCGTTATAAAGTATTCCGATTACATTCTTAAACTGCGTTAAGGCAATACTACAATTTTTTACAAGCTCGTCAACCCATTTGTCTTCATATAAATCTTCCTTCCCTGACTTTGTTTCCAAAATGATAGCTGGAAGATTACGATTATCGGGCAAATACCAACCATCGGGTTTATCGCTATATCCCTTGAAGCCGAGCTGATTAAATGTTGTAATTTGCCCCGTCCCTTGCTTGATGCCTTTTTCGGTTTTATTAAAGCCAAGAACAATCTTTGCATTATCCCTTACTTCATCTTCTGTTAAGATAATAACCTTTGACATAATAATCTCTCTCCTTTTTTTGTTAATCTGTTGTAAATTTAATCATCCTCGTCGTCCATGTCCATGAAGATCATATCTTCAAGTTGCGCGTCCTCGTCGTCGGTGTCGCCGAACAGCCAATCGAAAATACCCATATTGCCTCCTATGATGACTCCATTATAACACACTAAATATGACAATTTTCGTCATAAATGAAAAAATATTTTTTACTGACTTATTAAAAGCAGGGGCACTATTTTAACAGTTTTTCCATGTCGTCCGAGAATTCCATCGCGCGCTTGTCATTCGTATAGAAATGAAATCCCCAGATCTTATAATCATTATCGTCAACGAATATCTTTACAGGAACGGCATTTGCCTCTAATTGCAGCAGGAAATCTTCTTTCCATTGATCCTTCGGAGCGAAGCCCTCCCCTTTCGGCTCTATGAATACCTGGATCTGCTCATAGCCCTTTTCCGTCTTTGATTGAAGAAAAAGCAGATAGTCCGGCTCAAAGCGTTCGCCCGTATCAAAAGAATAAATATGCAGTTGCCGCTCATTGCGAACGAGATACACTTTATCATATTTTTCTTTCAACTTCGGAACGCATGATTTGAAATAATAGACAAACGCTTTTTCTTCGCTTGTACCGTAATTATCCTTATAAGCATACCAATCCTCATGCGGCAGATCGACCCAATACCTTTCGGAGGGATTGGACTGAGGTTGTCCGACGCTATCGTCGTATACGGTGGTATAATTACACCGTTTGTTTGTTATAACTTCGCATAAGCGCTTCGCTTGGAATTCTTTTGTCCCCTCAAAAGTTTCCTCGATCGTAGCAATATTTGCCGATACTGCTTCAAGCAATTTCACGCAGGCAAAATATAAAATGGACGGCGGGGGTGTTTCATACACGGAAGATATCTCAAGGGTGATCCCCCCTAAATAGTGCTTGCCGTATATGAATTCCCGCATAGACCGCAAATTCGGGAAATATCCCTTGAGAATGCTGAATTTCAGATTATTATATCTGCAGAGCGCCTTATGCACAATAGAATAATTTATATCCGCAATTTCCGAAATTTTTCTTCGATAGATTTTGGTGGCGACAGTTCTTTCGTTGAGCCCCCTCGCTTCAAGCAAAATATCTTCGCCCGAACTTCCCGTTGCAATTTTCACTGAAAAAGGTTTTTCATAAAACTGCAAGGGAAGTCCGACAATATCTTCCCGCCATCTCGATTTTCTGTCATTGAAAAAGACAAATCCGTCGCGGTATAGTGCGTCGGCCTTGAAACTCTCTTTCAATTCATAAGTGCGAACCACAATATTACCGATATCAATTCCGATCTCTCTCAGCGCCATTGTGAGCTCGGTAATATAGCGATGTTCATTTTGGCAATGATAGTAAAGCTCCTCGCAGACGCGGAGAGGATTATCGATATCTTCATCGTATTTTCTTTTGTAGCGTTCCTGCTCTTCATCGATCTGAAAAGGACAATACCGTGCGCCGCGCCCGATGAGCTGCGCTTCCGAAATTGTTGCCGGCGCAATTTTCTTGCCGCCCGACTGACGGGTCTCATATAATCGCACGATGTCAAACAAATTCAGAACGTCCCAGCCTTCGTCGAGTTTTTTTACTTCGAAAATCGCACGGTACGGATTATCGGGATCCTCTAAAGAGTTCAAGGCGAGCTGTCTTGCCTCCGCTTCTTTGTCGTCGTTGGCGGAGATACAGTGCTGTCTTGAAAAATCTTCCTTCAGCTCTTGGGCAAGTTGCTCGAAAGTGATCCCGTTTTTATCAAAATAGGAATATGCTTTGTGCAGCGTTTCGTTGTCCGTGAGTGCGGAAATACGGCGAAGTTCATCCCCCGTCAATGCCTGAACGGTATCGATAAATTGTTCCATGAACTCTTCGCTGTCGGCAATTTTTGCCGCTTTGAACAGGACGACGGGCTTTATGGCAAGACGGTGATCTTGAAAAACCTTCAGACGATATTGGCTTAACATGATCGCCTGCAGGGCGCGCTCCATGATCGAAACATCGGTACGAAGCGCCTTGATCTCTTTGGAATACCCGTCTTTTCTGAATTCCGACAGGGGATAGTTGTATATGATCTTGCTTTCGTATTCCGCCTTGATCTGAGCATTTTCGAGGTCGCAGGTCGCCGTAAATTCGAGCAGAACATTTTCCCTGTTTGTTTCGAAAATGCTGCGCACCGTGTATTCCCAGCTATGATAGCTCTCCGCCTCTTCCTTATCCCTTTCAAGAGTCTTCGTATCCACGTTCAAATGGTGCGCTTCATCGGAGATCAAAACCACTTTTTTGTCGGAAAAATCATCGACGGAAATAGAATTTTCTCTTTCGCACCACATGTCCGAATGCAATCCCTGCGTCGTGGTAAAACAGATATTGATCGCGTTTTCATCCGTAGATTGAAAATTCGTCACTTCTTTGACGGGAACTCTTTCGCCGTCGATCTTGATTTCGTCCGCGAATAAGAATTTCGTCGATTTAGAGTTCAGAAAATTATCTTTTGTCTTTTGTACGATATTTGTAAGATTGACAAAAAACAAGAAGTTGCGATAGCCCTTCTTGTAGAGGTAGATCATGAGCCCCGCCATGATCATGGTCTTGCCCGAGCCCGTCGCCATGTGAAACAGCACCTGCGTCGGCTTGCGGCGCATTCTTTCATTTTCAAAGTAAGTTACGAAATTTTCAAAAGCATTCACCTGATAGGGACGAAGCGGAAGCGCAGGATTTAAGCCGTCTTGCACATATAAAGGCAATTCTGCAATAGTGCCGTATTCCCGTAAGGTATCGAGTTGCTCATACAAAAACGCCATAATTATTTGTCCCCGTAAAAACTCTTTGTGAAAGCCTTATCCGCCTCGGAAACGGAGAATGTTTCATCGTCGATATCGCAATAATTGACGTATAGTTGGTTCAGATCCAAAAGTTCCAATAAAAGGCGCTTTTTATCATCCGGCGGCAGCGCCTTGAAGTCGGCGGCAGCGGGATCGATATCTTTCGGATCGATCTTGCTGCTGATAAATCCCGTCTCTTGCACCTCTTCCCAAATAGAAGCCAGATCGTCTTCGGCAGCGTCCTGTATCCGTTCGACATATTTTTGATTGAGCGCTTTTAATTCCACGGGAACAAAGGAACCGCCGCCCTTCCATTGCATTTCGCCCGAGATCCCGGATCGATCGCCGTTTATCACCTCCTGCAATCTGCATTTGCTCTTTTCATAGTGGGAATCGAGCTGTTCCAAACCGATGAATCTGCGCTTCATTTTGAGCGCGACCGCTCCCGTTGTCCCCGTCCCGAAGTAGGCGTCGAGCACATAGTCGTTTTCCTCCGTAAAGGTATAGAGGATTCGCCTCAATAGCGATTCGGGCTTTTTCCCATTGGGTAATTGGACGGAAGATTCTTTATTGATATTGATCGTACTGATATCCATCCATATATCGCCGACCGGCTCTTTTACATAATCGGACAGAAAGAGCGCGGTATTGACCTTATTCCCGTCATAGTACAGATAGGAAATGTCTCCGTCGTCATTGGTGAACTTGCAAAATTGATTCAGGGGCAACGGATCTTTGACTTTGGAGTCGCGCGTTACCAAATAGATCATCTCCTTGGCGTGCCCGATCTTATCGTAATCGCTCGGTACGCTTTCTACGATCCACTTCGAACAGTCATCGTCTATGTTTACGATCCTTTTGTTATAATATTTTACATAACTTCCGAGGTTGTCCTTTAATTTCGTCTCGACTTTAATTTGGATGGCGGACTTGTTCAAGGCATATATCAAAATAAATTCCTTCAATTTGGGAAATTTATTTTGAAGATTCCCCATCTTGAAGCCCTTCAGCTCGCTCATCTTTACGCAAACGGTATTGACATGATTGTCCCGCCCGAAAATTTCATCGCAGAGAACTTTCAAGTATGCCATTTCATTATCGTCGCACTGCAGACAAATGGCGCCATTGTTGCTCAATAATTTTTTGGCGATCTCCAAGCGATTCTTCATCATCGTAAGCCAAGACGAGTGCTTGAATCTGTCGTTATAGGGGACATAATCGCTGTTTGTATTGTACAGAATGTCCCAATACATACACTTGATCCGCCCCGCAAACTTGTCCGCCAAGGAATGCAGCGATAAAAGATTGTTCCCCTTGATCACAAGATTATCGCCATCGTAGCGCTCCGCTTTTCCCGTCCCCTCTGCAGTATGCCGTTCCGCATTGGTAAAAACTTTTTGGGAAAACAGGCGATCGATCTCTTCGCTGCCCAAAGTTTGATTGTAAAAGATCTCTGTCCGTTTTTGGTTTTCATCTGTGCTGTCAAATTCCAAAACGCAATCCTTATATGGAAACGCAATTACCACATTATTGCCCGATGAAATAAAATCTTCTCTGTGATCAATGAGCCCGATCTTATTTTTATATCGCGTAAAAGCGTCCGGCAAGAACTCACGATTGTTGATCACCCACCCGAACTCGATTTTATCAAAGACATAAAAACCGTCAACTTTTGTAAAAAAACGGCTTTTTGTCGCCTCATTCTCAAATAGACGTTTTAGCAATGTCTCATCCATTTTCATCGCCGCTTCATACACGGCGTTACGGAGAAGCGCTCCATCCTCGGAGAAGAACCGTTCATCGGCTTTTAAGATTTCAAGAACTTGCTCACAAAAATTCATTTTTGTGCTCCTTCGATTGTCTTTTCTCTATTATAGCACATTTTTTCGCCAAAATCTAACTAAATTATGGGGAAGGCGGCAAGTTGCAAGAATTTTGATCTTCCTCGTCATCCATATTTCGCTGAATTTTCCGTAACTTCCTGTATTTTCTTGACAGAAGCCGTCGATTATGCTAAAATGCAAAAGCCTTATGACGTAATTGGGGATATTCCGTCCCTTTCGGTGGATACTGCTATGGCATAGTTGTATCTTTATTTTTTATCTCGCTGAAAGGGATATGAAATTACGTTATAAGGCAAATGACAGAGATACACTGTGTGGGCATCCTTCTTATCGGGTGCCCTTATTTTTGGAGAGAGCGCCAAACGGTATAATAAAATAAAGTTTCCACAATATAAACACGTAAAAGCCTTACATTACATCGGAAATTTTCGGGAGAAACCATGCTGCAAGTTACAAATTTTTCAAAACGGTACGCAAAAAACAAGAATTACTCCGCAAGAAACATCACTTTCTCCATCCCTGCGGGCAAGGTAGTCGGGCTCGTCGGAAGCAACGGAGCGGGAAAAACCACCATCATCAAGAGCATTATCGGAGTTCTTCCTTTTTCGGAAGGGTCGATAAAGATCTGCGGATTTGATATCGCCAAGCAATCCGGCAGGGCAAAGCGGCTCATTGGCTATGTTCCCGACGACCATACGGTCTACGACAAATTGACGGGGCGGGAATATATCAACTATATCGGCAGTCTCTATGGCGCGACGGTAGAACAGAAAAGATACGTTACGGACAAACTTGCAAAGCACTTCGGCATTACGTATGCGTTGGATTCGCAGATCGCAGGTTACTCGCATGGGATGAAACAAAAGATATGTATCTTGGGCACACTTGTTCATGAACCGAAGTTATGGATCTTGGACGAACCCATGGTGGGTTTGGATCATCAGACCATGAGATCTCTCTGCGAGTATATCCGCGGCTATGCGTGCGGCGAGCATTCGGTGCTCTTTTCTTCGCACAATCTGGAAGTGGTGCGAAAGATCTGCGATCAAGTGATCTTCATAAAAAAGGGGGAATTGATAAACATCGTGGATCTTACCCAAGAAAAGGACTTCGATCTCGATCGGTATTATATGGAAGTGAATGAGGTCGAAAATGATGCGTGAATACATTCGGTTGCAGTTGAAGCTGAAATGGGGATTCAACCGTAACAATGATAAAAAGAGCGCCGTCATGACGGCATTGGCTTCGCTGATAGCCGTAGCGATCGTATTGGCGTTGGTGTGGGTGCTCACCTATGCTTTAAGAGCGAGCCTTGCGGTTTCGGCGAAAAGGCTCGGCGTACTGTATCTCACCGTGATCATGGCAGGGCTTACCGTGGCCGCGGTCGGGATGCAGATCAAGAGGCTGTATAGGCCGGCCGATCTCTTGATCACCGCCCGCTTCCCCCTCACCCCCTTCCAACTTTTCGTGAGCGGATTATTGCTCAATTTTATCGATCTGAGCATCTATTCGACGATCCTGCTCCTTCCTGTCATGGTAGTATTCGGGATCGCGATGCAATGCTTTACCTATCTTTATTTATTGAGCGTCCTGCTCGGCATTTTATTGATGCCGCTGATCCCCTTCGCGTTGTCGGTATTGATCGCGATCCCCGTCGTGTATGTAACGACCTTCCTGGAAAGATACGACGTCATTCGTTTGCTCTTTTTCATGGCCTTTCTGGTGGGTTGCTTTTTCCTCTACGATTATATTCTCACCGTACTTGCCCGATTTTTCATTCACCGTAATTGGGAATCGGGCACGCTCGAAATATGGAACAAACTGCTCGTCGGCTTGGACAGCTTCTATGATCCCGCCTATTACCTCGGCAACGTCATGTTTTTCGAGAAAGCATGGCTTGGGCTCGGAGGGCTCTTGGGCGCAGCCGCAGTGCTGACGGCGGCGGGCGTTATATTTGGGAGGATCGTCTGCGATCACCTTCGCGTCAAGGCGCTCGAAGGGGGCACGGGCGCTCGCCAAAGGAAGAGCGACATCGACGGCTACGGAAGCGCGAGGGCGATCTTTCGCTTCGGTTTCAAGGAGATCCTGCATAATAAGACATACTTCTATTTCTATTTCGGCGTGGCGATCTCCACGCCCGTCATGGTCTTCTTCTGCGAAAGGCTCGTGGAAATGGTCGGCGAAGCGCAAATGGGCAGCGGGATCAATTTCGGAACGGCGATGCTCACTTTGTCCGTCTTTATGGCGATGATATGCTCTTTCTCGGCGTCTGTTTTGAGCGTAGAGGGCAAAACATTGTACATTTCAAAACTCGTGCCCGTCCCCTACCGCAAGCAACTTACGATAAAAGGGCTGCTCTATATCGGGATCGGCGTCGTGGCGTTGGCGATCAGTACGGCAGTAATGGGAAGCCTGCGCTTTGTCAATGCCTTGGAGATAACGGTTCTCATTATCACGCAACTTTTATTTACGGTCGGTTTGGTCTTCAATGGGATCGATCTGAATTTGGTCAATCCCAACTTAAAGCCCAAGGCGAACGGCGAAGTGGAAGAAATCAATATCACCTTTATGCTCCTGATCGGGTTTGCGGTAGCGGCTGTCCTCGGGACGGTAAGTTTGATCTTCCCGCGGATCTTTGCGCGCGGTATAGCTTGGGCGTATGGCGTTACGGTCGGAGCTGCGGCGATATATGCGGCGGTAACCGTATTGGTTTTTTGGTTTACGGCAGAAAAGAAGTACCGTAAGATCGAAATGTAAAGAGGTGCGAAAATGAAAAAACTGATGATTTCCACGATTATCTTATTGCCGCTCCTGCTTCTTGCGATCATACTCGTGAGCGGCGCCATTGCAAGCGTTTTAACGCATATCTACGTGGAATCGGTGGAGTTCACTCAGAACGACACCCTTGTGCTCGTCATGGACGATGAGGAAAACCCTCCCACCGAACAACTTGAAGTGAACGTCTTTCCGCTCAAAGCGTCAAACCGCGATATCGTGTTCAGCGTGGACGACGAAAATATCGCCTCCGTGGACGAAAACGGCAAACTCGTAGCCAAGTACTACGGCACAACGTATGTCACCGTGACAAGCGCGGAGAACAGGCAGGTGAGCGCGAAAAGGGCGGTACGTGTGACGGATAAACGCGTACACGGCATCGAGATCGAGGAGCACGCCGAGGATATGTACCGCGGCGATGAGAGCATGCGCCTCCTTGCAAAGGTTTTCCCCGCCGACGCGGACGACACAAACGTCATTTGGGAGAGCTCAGACCCGAAAGCGCTCTCCGTTACGAAGGACGGCGTTGCGACCTGCAACGGCAGGGGCAGCGGCGACGGCGTTGTAACGGTCACCGCCACCTCTTTGGATGACCCCGAGGTGAAGGCGACGACGGTCATCAGATGTCACGAGCCCCTTTCGGGCATCTCCGCCGAAGATACGCCCGTCATTACGGCGCAGAAAACGAGGCAGTTCCCCACCGTCGTGCCCTATCCCGCGAACGCGACCTACTCCTTGACATATACCTCTTCCAATACGGAGATCGCCACGGTGAACGACAGGGGCGAGATCACGTTTCACAGTTACGGTCTTGTTAAGATCACGGCGACCGCCCGCGACGACAGGGAGCACACTGCCGCCGTTTCGGTGGATTACAACAGCACATTCGGATACTACTCGGGCGCGCTGTTCGGCTCGACGCGTGAATATACCTTCGATTACGATGAGATCATCGGCGCGGGCGGCGCGCTCGGCATTCATTTCCTCGAAGAAGTCCCCGAGGGCTCCGACCACGAGATCACCGCCGTCACCTTCGAGAACCCCGATCCCGAGGGGGACGATCTCATCGAATATGACATGGCGGCGCAGAAATTCTCCTTGAAGAATGTGGGCGACGAGCTCAAGCTCGGCAAGGTGAAGATCACCGTGCATGCCAACAAGTACGACAGCAACGATCACACCGTGAAGACGGGGCTGACCGACGACACCTGCTTTGTGACCATTACCCGCAAGACAAAGACGCTCACCTTTGTGGCGGGCGGGAAGGAATCGGACGCGCTCTCCCTCTCCAACATCAATCCGAAGATGGATGTGACCTTCTCCGAGCTCGAACGGGACGCGCAAAATGCGGTCGTGGTGCGCGCCGCTCCCGCCAATCACACCGACGAGATACAATATTTCCTCAACGGCGCTTCCGATTGCGCACAGCTCGAGGGCAAGATGCTCAAATTCTCAAAGCCCGGCACGGCGGCTGTCACCGTCAAGGCGGGGACTGCGGAAAAAACTCTTACGGTCACCTTCACACAGAAACAGGCGGAGGATGTGACCGTCACATTGAGCGAAACCGCCCCCGAAAAAAGCATTACGCTCGACTTCGTGTCCGCGGACAACAACAGTAAGGGCATTCTCGAATTCACTACACCGCAGGGCTACACCGCAAAGATCACCTCTGAAAACGAGGAAATCATCAAGGTGGAAGGGCAAACGCTCGTACCCCTGAAGGGCGGCTTTGCGACCGTCGTCGTCTCCTTCGAGCCCACGGCGGGCGCGGCGCACTCTGACGTGCCCGCGGACTACACCGTCCATGTGTATGTGGATAAACCCGTCATGGCGAGCGATATCGCCTTCTCTGTGGGAGACAGGCGGCTCTCCTCGGGGGAGACCTTTGTGACTTCCAAATCGGGCGCTGCGCTCACCGTTACCGTGAATGCCAAGGACGGCGCTATGGCGGGCAAGGAACTTTGGCTGAACGGCGACCTCACCCCCTCTTCTTCGGAAGGGGAAACGCTCGTATACACCAAAGAGTTCGCCTTCACGGGCGCGCAGACGCTCTCCGCTCTGGCGACCGTAAAACACAACAGTCGGGCGATCGATCACGGCAGTGAAGAGGCCGAAGTCTCCAACAACTGCAAGCTGCGATCGACGGGCGGAACGATCGTGAGCGGGCTCACCGTGAAAAAGGGCGAAACGCCGTTTACGGAGGGCAGCAATAAGCTCACCTTCAACGACATCGGCGAGACCTCCAAGACGGCGCTGACCTTCTCGGTGGAAAACCCCGAACCCGCGGACTTTGTGCTTCGGGACAATCTGGATACGTCCGCGCTTGAAACGGCGTTGGAGACGGGCGGGTATTTGAGCGCGGAATTCAGCTTCGCGGATGAAAATACCTTGACGGTAGAGCTCACCGCGATCAAGGGGACGTACAACGGCGATCGGACGATGACGTTGACGATCGCGGGCAAGAGCGTTACGATCGTGCTCAAAGTGCTCGTTCCCGCCGATCAAATCGAGGTGTACTACGGCGGCGCCGCCCTCACCGCAAACGAGGATCACACCACCTTCCTTTCCGAACTCGAATTTACCGTAAAACTCTCCCGTGCGGACGGGCAGGACATCTCGGGAGAGTGCAGAATGATCTCCGCCGCGCTCGGCGACAGGGCCTGCGCCGTACAGCAGCAGGGCAGCGGCGTTTCGCTCACCGTAACGGCGGAACTCGACGACTTTGAGAAGCGGGCGCTCGTCTTCACTGCCGAGGGCGGGCATGCAACGTTCGGGTTGAACGTGCAAAAACTCAATGTGAGGAACAGCACGTTCACCTATCATATCGAATATTCGCTCGGCGATGACGGCGGGGAGCGCAAGCTCACCGATCAACCGATCGAGGCGGACGGCGACAACGAATTTTACTTCCCGCGTGGGCTGAACCGATTCGGCATCCGCATTACGCCCGAACCCGATGACAGGCGGCTGGGCGGGCTTGACCTCGAACCCGAGCGGGAAAAGGATCGGAATTTCACGATCGCGGGCGAGAACGGGGACTGGGTGTACGAATTCAGTTTGCCGGGCGGCGGCGCAACGGGCTATCTCGAAATAACCGTTCCCGCGGACAAAAAGTTCTTCTACAACGATAAAGTCACCTTCCGATTCCCGAACGGCAAAGGGGGGTTGGCGGAAGCGACGCTCACGATCTCCTGCCCCAATGTCCACAGTGTGGAACTGACGGACGCGGACGCCAGCCAATCGTTTGACGGAAGCAATACGGCGATGGACGGCCCGGTGTACAAGGGCTACCAGCAGGTGCGCCTGTTCGCCAAGCACAGCGATTTTGGCGACGGCAAAATCGTGGATTATATCCGCATCCCCATCAAGGTGCAGTGCGAGGCATTGGTGGACGGCGGCGATCCCGCCTACGCCGTTTGGAATCTCACCCGCCACAACGACAACAATGGCAAGACGGAAGCCATCACGTGGCAATGCGGGACAGAGGTCAAGTACAAGGGCGAGATCTATACGATCGTGCAAGTCACGGTTGGGGAAGGCAATGTGCACCCCTCCAAGCTGATGAAGGGCGGCGTCGACGGAACACTCATCGCCCAAGGCGGCAAGTATGCGGCTATGGACGCAGATCGGATCCCGTGGGTGGATGTGTTCGCGGAAAGCGGCTATGCGCACATCTATTTCGGCAATTTCGGCGGCCTCTCCGAGGCGGACGTGCAAAACGACTATTTCGGCAACTTCGGCGAAAGAGAGGGCTGGCAGAAGACCAAGCAGACGGTTTCGGATGCGCAAAAGGAAGGGAGCGGCAGACAGTTCGCCCCCTCCGAGTACGCATACTCCTATCTCCGCGTGGCGGTTGGCGACGGCTCGGTGAACAGCGCACAGGCCACCATGAAGGATAACGCGGCAAATAAGCACTTCAACTTCAACGTGCTCCAAGACGATACTCTCGTCAACGTATTCAACGCGGCGGGGTATTATGCGCACTCCAACGTCGTACTTCACGAGAATTTATACGGTCCGGGCGAACTTGACGGCAACGCCAAACTGGACGATGCCACACGGAAGGGACTGATCTTGGACAAGGCCGCATTGGGCAAAACGTTGATATACGGCAACGGCTATCAAGTCAATCTGCAGGCGAAGACCGCCGCAATGGGAAAATACAGCGAAAGCGACGGCATCACGATCGAGAGAGCCTATAATACCGTTATCAAGTGCGCAAATCCCACCGACACGATCAGTAAGGAAAATCAAAGAATGGTTCTCAAAATGGCATACGCCTACTATTGCGATCTGTCGTACTACTACAAATTCAATCCGTCGGGCAACGCGTTCTACACGAAGAATACCGTGTTTTCCTGCATTCCCAAGACCGCGATACAGCTCTATTATAACGATTTGTCTCTGTATGCCGAAAATATCGTCATGACGGAATGCGGTACCGCCATTCAGGCGGACAATGCGAAAGGGCAGGATATAAAGATTTATTATAAGGGCTGCGTTGATATCCTCAACTATTTCAATCAACCTGCGCTTTCCAACTTGAACACTGCGGTCGGTTCAATGTTCGACATGGTTGTACCGGGCATTAAAGATTATTTTGAATGGCACGGGAAAACTGTATCTGCTATGGCATATCCGGGTCAACCGGGTGTCGATAAAATCTATGTCAATGTATTGGCATTTGCCGCTTCCGATTTAGATGGAAAGACGTATGTTTGGACGGACGAAGGATATAAGACGCTTGCGGAAGGCGGAGGTACATTGAGCGGTGGCGCAAAAATTGTAAACAAAAACCTTATGTTTTTGTATTACGCTTTGACGTATGAAATGATGAAAGGCGAAGCGAGATTGGACAATGCAAGTGCAAATTACAATGAGGGTAGCCTTCAATTTACCGGTACGGCAGATATGGATCGCCTGTTTACAACGGATCGGTATATCCGTTTGCTATGCGAATTTAAGGATGTGGGCGTAAAGAACTACGATCATATCAAGTGGCACAAGGACAATGCGTATCGGGATCAGTCGCTGCTTGAAGGAAGGAAGTCTCACATTGAGGATCTCAAAGACTCTTTGAAAAATACGAAGTGGGCCGACGGTTCCGGCGTCGACGGCAACGGCGACCCTTACGACCCGCCCGTCGCCGCGTCGATGAACAAACTCCTTTCCGAGACCGTCATTCCCTCCAAACGCGCGTACTGACCATCCCGCAGAGCCACGGGGGAAACTCAGGGCGAGGCGACGAATGAAGAACATCCGAGCGCAACAGAGAGATCTTCGGCACTGCAAAAAGAGCGGCTAAGCCGCTCTTTTTGCCATACTTTCGTAAATTTTCGTGACAGATAGGAGTTACAGTTCTTTTGACGTTTTTATTATGATCGCTTCGGCGATCGATCTCATTAAAGGGATCTCTTTCTGTAACTCCTGACTGTCTTTGAACGGATTATAAATTCCCCGCTCTTTTGTCCGAGCTTCGTTCGACTTACTGTGGACCAAGGCGTTGCGCGTTTTGTAGATACGTGCGGCAAGTTTTTTGTAAACTTTATCGTTTGCCACATCATACAAATCGACGGGATCCCCTTTTGAAAAACCGACTTCGTTATTTTTATAGTAATCGACCAAAGAGCGGCTCATTTCTTCCAGATCGTTTTTTAGGTCGGTCAAGTCGATGAAGTTCTTCAGTGTCAACTCCAAGGCTTCCAACTCATTTCCTTGGAATTCTTCTTTGCTTTGGTGGGTCTTTTTTTGGATCAGCTCAACGATCTTGGAAATGTCCGTTTTCCTTTTAGAGGAAAATGCGGGATGCTGGATAATGGATCGCACGCTGTTCAGGATCTCGTCATTGTAAACGCTATCATAAAAATGCTCCATAATATGGTAAAACCCGATGAATTTTACGAACGCGTTTTCCGACAAAAGCGCCATATAATATTGTTCGACAAGCTCCTCCTTATAGGCAAGCCTCGGAGCGGAGAGTTCTTTCAAACTATGTCGTCTGCTCGCTCCCATAAAGGGACGTGAAGGAAAATCGTCATCCAATTCGGTAATGATGCTCAGAACATAATTATAATTATACGCTATATTGAATAAATACGATTTTGCGTAAACCGTTAAATCGGGATGCGCGGTCTCGGCTTTCAAATAAATCGATTTTGGGGCACGGAGAAACAAATTTATGAGTGAGAAAAGATCCTTCTTCGCCGATTCCTCGATTTTTCTATGGATAAATGCGCTTGGCAACCGTAATATCCGCAGTTCACTGTAACTTTCAATGATATGTAATATCAGCTCTTCGGAAGCATCGCCAAATGAATAAGAAATCTTTTCCTCTTTGTCCTCGACATTCAGATCATATAACCGTTCCGTAACGCCGTAAAAACGCCTTCTTGAATCCGAAGAAAGAAAATCAACGAGAGCCTCATAACTTTTATCGTTGAATTTTGCGCAAGATGTAAAAATGTATTGCTGCGATCTTTGCGTTAGCGCAGCAAATTCTTCCGCTGTATAAACATACTGCTCGTCTGAAATGGTATACTCGATCCTGTCATCAAAAATTTGAAAGCCTGCACTGTCTTTTATCGGGCCTACGATCTTTATGATTTTTTCACAAAATTGTTTCCAGTCCATAAATCATCCCTCCGTAAATTTTTTCCATTATACCATAAGTTATGAGAAATTGCAAGGGGTAACTTTTCGGCAAGACGAGCCTTCAATGGAATAAGGGGCGACGACGAAAATATTTTCGTCGTCGCCCCTTATTTTACTTTTCGTTTCAAATACGCTCTTGTGAGCCCTCGGTAAGACTTTTGATCTTCGCAAGTTCGAACTTCGGAGTTCTGTCCGCAAAGAGAAGTCCGTTCACTTCCTGCTGGACGTCCGTAAGTTGGGTGTAGCAAAACCCCTTGAATTCCCCTTGCTTGCGGATCGCGCGCAGTAGATTTCCATAACGGGTATAGAATTCCTCTACGCTCGCCGCACCGTCGTTATAGCCCCAATTTCCGCCGACGGTATCGCTCATAAGCGCGATCCCGCCGAATTCGGTGAGAAGAACGGGCTGCCCGCCGTAACGGTTATTCTCGCACATCAGACGCCTGCCCTGCGGGATAAGCGTATCATAGTTCTCTTTCCGATATTTTTCGCCGAAGAGACTGCCGTCATAGGCATAGTCGTGAATGCCGATGACGTCCGTCTGCGCGGGGCATTCCCAGCCGTCGTTCGTGCTCACAAGGCGGCTGCCGTCGAACGCCTTTGTCAGATAATAGAGCGCACGGGCGAAGTTCTGCTGGTCGGCGTTGCCCGCGATCTCCTTTGTCCCCCAGCTCTCGTTGAGTGGGACATAGCACAAAACCGAGGTGAAATTCCTCGCCGCGGAGACGATCTCGCTCCATTCGCGTATCAATTTTTGCATCTCGTCTGCACAAAAACGGTACGCCGACGGCATTTCGCACCACGTCACGAACCCGAGTTCCTCGGCGTAATAGTAAAAATAGGGATCTTCCCACTTCTGATGTTTTCTTGCGCCGTTAAAGCCCATCGCCATCGCAAGTTCGATATCCTTGCGAAGCGCCGCCGCGGAGGGAGGAGTTGCCCCGCTCTCCGCCCAATACCCTTGGTCGAGGATCAACCGCTGATAGAAGGGCTCGTTGTTGAGCAGGATACGATCCCCCTCAACGCAGATTTTGCGCAGACCGAAACGGGTAAGCGCTTCGTCCACGCAAATTCCCTTGCGATAGAGCCTGAACTTCGCTTCGAAGAGGTTGGGATGTTCGGGCGTCCAGGCATGATCGCCGATAGCGCCGTTTAGCAACCGTATGCGATAATCCGCTCTCCCGCCCTCCAGACAAAGGCGCGCCCGTCCCGCTTCTTCTCCGCCGAAAGAGACCTCTATCTCCGCCTCGTCCGCGAGCCCGCGCAGAGCTACGATCTCGCCCGAGACGCTGCATTCGTCAAAGTCGGGAAGAAGGAGATATTCGCCGATGCAATCGTCTTTGAAATAGTCGATCCAAACGCTCTGCCAGATCCCCGTATTGGGGAGATACCAGCAGCCGAACCGCTCCCCCGTCCAGCTCTGTTTGCCGCGGGGATAGGTCGGATCGAAGGGGTCGAAACACCGCACGACGATCACGTTTTCCCCATCGCTGAGAAGCTCCGTGACGTCCGCCGAAAAGGGAGTATATCCCCCCGTATGCGAAATGGCGTGCTTGCCGTTCACCCACACGTCGGTGTTATAGTCGCTGCCGTTGAAGCAAAGCAGAGCGCGCCTGTCACGGCGCGGCGTAAAGGTCCTTCTGTACCAGACCCTCTCATGGCGGAAAGGATCACCTATCCCGCTCGCCGCATATTGATAGGTAAACGGAACATGAATACGGAGCGGGAATTCGGTCCTTCCCGCGTCATATCCCCTTTTTAGCCCCGCATCTTCGTCGTCATAGGCGAATTGCCATTCTCCGTTGAGCGGAAGCCATTCCTCCCTGCGAAATTGCGGGCGGGGATATTCTGTCCTTTGCTCCATCATCGTCTCTCCAAATTTATTCCAAAAAATATTTCAGTTCGTAATTTTGCGATACGTCCATGCAAAAATGTAACGTCAGGGTCTCTCCGTCGGGTGCGGCATCCACTGTATTCAGCGGGAAGACGTCCGCCCTCGCATGGGTGGAAAAGGGCACGGTTTCTCCGTTCACCGTCACGCGGGAAACCCGATCCGCCCCATGGAACAGATGATATTTGACCGTCGTCTCGCGGCGAAGGACCTGTCTTTCCCCTTCGAAGCGGCCTTCCGCCGCCCCGAACCGCAATACATATGCCCGCTCCTGCGGCAGATACTCCGCGCGGTAAGCGCTCTTTGAAAAAGCGCCCTCCTTATAGGCGGTCGTCTCGCCGTCGTCCTCATAGAGCTGCCCGCAGCCGACGCTCTCGCGGTCGGGATAGAAGTCGAAGACGAGCTTGCCCCAGTCCTGCTCCCTTGTGGTCTGCGCGGGATAGGCGAGCGGCAGCAGCGCGCCGAGGCGCACGAACAGCGGCATGGAACTCAGCCCATAGCGACGGCGGACCGTCTTTCCGCCCCGATAGATATGCCCGTCGAACACATCGAGCCACTTTCCCGCGGGAAGATAGACCTCCCGTTCGCTCTCGTCGGTGACGTCGCCCGCATACAGCCCCAAAAACGCCTCGCCCTCCTGCTGGAAATACCTGATCTCGAGGTCGTATTCTCTGTCCGCTTCGAGATCGGCGAGCGCAAAGAGGGTCGCCGAATGGGTGTTCCTGTCGTCGAGGACGCACTTCCCGTTGAGAAAAACGGTAGCCCCGTCGTCGTTTTTGATATAGAGCCGCTTTCGGGAGCCGAGCTTGATACGGGTGCGGATACGCGCGGAAAAACGATAGACGGGTACGTCTTTTTGAGGCGGTTCGTGGCGCAGATCCATGTGGATCTTCTTCCAGACGGCAGTCGCGATGGGCTCTCCCTTCCCCTCGATTCCGCGGAAGAAGGTGACTTCTATGGGCGAAGCGTAATCCCCTTCTTCGAGCAGTACGGGGGCGACGCCGCAGACGGGCGCGATCAAAAGATCTTTGCCGAGCAGGTACTCGTCCTTCCGCACGGCGCGGCGGTCTGAGGGATATTCAAGCGCGAGGGAACGGAACATCGGCACGCCCGTCTCGTATGCCTCGCGGGCCTGCGCGTAGAGATAGGGCAGAAGGCGGTAGCGCAGCTGCGCATACTCCCGCACGATGTCGAGCGTCTCCCCGTCGTAGACCCACGGCTCGCGGGTGCGCTCCACGGCCTTGGTGCAGTGCGGACGGAATACGGGAGAGAGGACGCCGTATTGCATCCAACGGATGAACTGCACCTTATCGGGGTTTCCCGTGTGCCCGCCGCAGTCCGAATTCATATACGGGATGCAGTTTTCGCCGCAGCGGACGAGGTTTTCCACCTCCTGCGCGAGAGCGCAGGAATCGCTCGCGACGTCCCCCGTCCATTGAACGGCGTAGCGGTGGGAAGCGCTGTCGCTGATGCCGAGGTATTCGCCGTTCATAATGTCCACGACGTTTCCCATGATGAGCGGTCTGGGGAAGACCTTTCCCCCGCCGAAGCGGCGGCGATAGAAGTTTTCGGTGACCGAATGATACAGATAGAGCCCGAACGTCTCGCATTGCACATCGGGGGTAGGAGAGATCAGATGCGTCTGCCAATTTCTGTCGTACCACCAAGCGTCCAATCCCATTTCCAAAAACCGCTGTAAGTTTTTCTCGCGGTAAGCGATCTCGCGCGGGTCGAAGACGTCAGCGTGCTCCACGGGTTCGGGATGATCGTTGAACATTATGCGGACATTGCGGCTGTGCGCGAAGTCAAAAAAGCGCTTCATGTTGGGGAACAGTTTTTCGTTCACGTCGTAGCCCCAACCGTCCTCCGCCTTCCGCCAATCGGTATCGATGACCATGACGTCGAGCGGAACGCGGTTCTGCTCATACTGTAAGATGAGCTCCTTCGCCTCTTCCTCGTTGTAGGCATAATACTTGGAATTCCAGCCGCCCAAAGCGGACAGCGGCACCATTTCGCACCGCCCCGTGAGCGCCGTATACAGGCGGCGCAGCTTTTTGGGGTCTTTCTCCGCAAACAGCAGGTAGACGTCCTCCACCCGCCCCACAACGCGGAATTCCCCCTCCCGCAGGGCGGAATATCCCCCCTTGGGCAGAAGGATGCGCGGGCTGTCCGAAAGGACGAACACCTCGGGCGTCTTTTCGGGGGGCGGGAGCGTCCCGCTGTTCTTCAGCCGCCTGTAGCGGTAGACCGTCTTGCCGTTCTTATCGAGCCGCAGACCCGAAAGGGACTTTCCCTGCGGCAGATAGAGTTCGTATTCGCCGAAGCAGAGCACGTTCTCCTCCAATGCGAAGGGCACAGCCCCCTCTCCGAGCGACGCGCGGTCGGGTACGAAAAACGTATCCTCGTCCGAAAATTTGCCGCGGCGGCTGCGTTCGATGCGAAGGATGTCCCCGCCGAGAAAGCTCACGCGGACATTCCCGAAGATCAATTTGTTGTTCATGTTCTCTCCCTTTCGGCTTTGAGTTCCCTGCCCCGTGCAATAAGGGGGCAGATGCGCGCCGTGCGGCAGTCCCCCACCCTTTTCGCGCCCACGTCGCGGGCATGATAGACGAGATACAAAGTTCCGTCCTCTTCGATCACACTGTTGTGCCCCGTTCCCTCCTCTTGGGCATTGCGGCTCAAAAGAGGGGCGTAGGTATGCTCATCGGGCTGTTTTTCGAAGTGAAGTTTCCTCACGTCGTCCTCTTCCCCGTGGGCATAGGCATAGCCGAGGAAATACTTCTCGTTCTGATAGCAATTCCCCGAATAGGTGACATAGTGATCGTTCCCCACCCGAAAGTAGAACGCCCCCTCGATGGTATGCCAATCCTGCCCCTTTTGGAAGCGGTCGCGCAAAAAAATTTCTTCATCGAGAGTGGGCAAAACGATCTTTCGGGGAGCGCCCTCCGCGGTAAACATATCGAGCAGCTTATCCGCCACAATATATGTACCCGCCCGCGTTCCATCATAATCATTGACGGAATAAAAAATATAGTATCCGTCCCCGCTCTTTACGACATGGGGGTCGATGGAAAAGGGCGGAAGGATGGTCTTGCGGTAGACGAACGGTCCTTCGGGAGAGGAGGACGTCGCCACGCGGATCGCCTGCTCGTGCACGTCCTCCTCCTCTTCGGGAAGGGAGGAATAGTACATGTAGAATACGCCCTCCCGCTCGATGACGCAGGGCGCCCAGAATTCCTTCCTGCCCGCCTCCCGAAGGGTCCTGCCGACGTATTCCCAGCCCGAGAGAAGGCTGTTTGAGCGGTAGGTCTCCACGCCCTGCACGCCCGTACAATAGAGGTAATATTTTTCAGCCACCAGCCGTCGTCCCACTTCTTGGGCGCGATGTTCACGATGCCCTTGTCGAACACTCGGCGCTGTCGTAAATAAAAAAGTCCCAAAAACGGGGACAAAATATCATTGGGTTGAGCTCCACTGGCATTGCCGATGGAGCTTTGTTTTAGAACTGTAAGCGAGAGAAAGTCCCCCCCGCGTCATCCTGAGCCGAATTGTCGATATGAAAGCCGAGAGTACTCCCCGAAGGAGCTCGCGGGGGATAGACGCTTCGGGGAGAGCGTTATCGTACTGCGTAATTGCTCCTCACCTCAGCATGACGCACGGCGTCAAATCAGTCGAAAGACGGTTCGGGCGCTTGGGACAGCGCGAACGTCAATGTGACGCGCGTTCCCTTCCCGAGCGCGGAAGTAATATGGATCTCTGCGCCGAGCAGCCTTGCGATCTCCTTGACGAAGCTCATTCCCAGCCCGAGCCCCGATTTATCCGAACGGGACGGCTCTGCGCGGTAAAACCGTTCAAAGATGTGCGCGAGCGTCTCCTCGCTCATCCCGATGCCGTCGTCTTCGATCGCAAGCGCCGCCCGCCCCTCTTGGCGTTCGAGAGAGACGATGACGTGCCCCCCCTCTCTTCCGTACTTCACGGCGTTGTCCACAAGATTCTGGAGCAGCCGTTCAAAGAGCGTGACGTCCGCCAAGACGACGACCCCCTCCTCGATCTCCGTCTTGCATGCGACCCCCTCGGGAAAGGGATAATCGCCGAGGAATTCCTCCGTGAGCGCCGAAATATCGGTGGGCGAGAGCTCCGCCTTGAGGCGGTTCGCAACGCGCGTGAATTCGAGCAGACTGTCCGTGATCGCCTTCAGACGCTTGGACTGGCGGTAGATCACGGCAAGGGACTCGTCCTTATCGCTCTCGCTGCGGCCGCCGTCGAGGGCATATTCGCTCTCCGAGAGGATGACGGTAAGGGGGGTGCGCAGTTCGTGGGCGACGTCCGAAGTGAAGCGCTCATGATTGCGGAACATTCCCTCGAGGCTGTCGAGCATATAGTTGTAATCCTCGGCGAGCTGGGCAAGTTCGACGTCTTCTGGAACTTCCGAGAGCCGCTTTGCAATGTCCTTCGAGAGGGTGATGTCGTTGACTTCCCGCCTCATCCTGTCGATGGGACGGACCGCCCGTTTGACGGAAAAGACGTTCAAAAAGATCCCGATGACGGCGAGAACGCCCGCAAATACCGTGACGGATACGACCGCCGCGAACCAACCGCCGTAAGAGGCGGAGACGATCCCCCTGAGATAGATGTCCTCCCTTCCCTCGAGCGAGACCGCAAAGTCATAGACGTAGTATCTCTCGCCGTCGATCTTGATATAGGAGACGACCCCCTTTTGGATGGGAAGATCGACCGGACCGGGAAAAGAGCCCTTATTCAACGTACCGTCGCTGAAATATACGCTCAGATAGACCCCGTTCACATCATAGTCGAAGCCGTCGGGAGGGATCGGACCTTCCGATGCCGAGAGGAGGGAAGCGCGGCTCGTGACCGTTTCGATGAGGGCGTTGTGGATATTGCTGCGCAAGACCGTAGTGCCCGCCACCGCCGCGGCGGCGACGATGATCGCCGTGAGCAGGGAGAGGATGAGTGAGTTGATGAGGATGATCTTATTTCCGAATTTCATTCTTTTAACGTATATCCCACGCCGCGGACGGTATGGATGAGTTTTTTGCCGAACCCCTCGTCGACCTTCTTCCTGAGATAGCGGATATAGACGTCCACCGCATTGGATTCGATATATTGGTCTGTGCCGTACAGACTGTCGCAGATCCGCTCGCGCGTGAGCACGATGCCCCTGTTCCTCATCAGGAGCACGAGCAGATCGAACTCCTTCGCCGAGAGCGGGATGGCCTGTCCTCCCCTCTCCGCGGTGCGGCTTTCAAGGTCGAGTTTGAGATCGGAGACGGTAAGACTGTTTTCCCGCCGCCCCTCGCTCCGCCGCGTGACGAGACGGATACGGGCGAGCAATTCCGAGAATTCGAACGGCTTCACGATATAGTCGTCCGCGCCCATATCCAGCCCCTTGACGATATCTCCACTCCCGTCGAGGGCGGTGAGCAAGATCACGGGCACGTCTATTTTCTTAGAACGGATCGCGGTGAGGAATTCGAGCCCGTTCATGACGGGCATCATGATGTCCGAGATCACGACGTCGAAGCCGCCCGCGCGCAGATATTCGAGCCCCTCCTCGCCGTCCGCCGCGCACTCTACGATAAAGCCGCTCGCGACGAGCCGTTTTTTCAGGACGGCTCTGAGGCTCTCGTCGTCCTCGAGGACCAATATCTTCATATGTTCCCCTCCTTTCTGCGGGAATTGCCCGACAGAATGTCTATCGGGCAATTCTCTTCTCTATTATATAATCCGTAGTCCGATTAGTCAAACGATTTGTCAAAATCGAGGATGTCGCCCGTCACGGCGTCGATCTCTACGGTGTATTCCATGCTCTTCTGTTTGAATTCGACCTCATAGATCAGGATTCCGTCGTCCTCTTCGAGCTCGATCTTGATCAAGCGGACTTCGCTCTTGGTAAAGCTGAAATATTCGAGTGCGATCGAGAGCGCTCTCTCCTCGCCGATAAGGGTCTGGTTTCCGTCCATGAGCTCGCCCTTGAGGGTGACTTCGCCCGTCACGGCGTCCACATAACAGTCGTACTCTCTGCCGTCCACGACGATCTCCACTTCATAATAGAAGGTCTTATTCGCGCCCGTGCCGCGGTCCTCGAGTTCGACGTCCTTGATATGTCCCGTCCTGCCTGCGGCCGCCAAGTGCTCCTCCACCGCCTTGCGCGCCTGTTCGGGAGTGATGTAGCTCTCGGAGGATTGGGGAGGAAGTTCCTCCCCGTGCTCGCGGTCGATCTCCTGCTCTACGATCGTACCCGTGCGGGCGTCGAGGGTCATCTTGTATTCCACATTCCCCACGAGAAGTTTGATCTCATAGCAGAGCCTTCCGTCCTCCCGCTCGAGTTTGATCTTCTTGTAGGTGAGCATGTCTTCGGTGAGCTTGAAGTTGTCGAGCGCGATCTGGAGCGCCTCTTCCTCGGTGAGCGCGGGAGTGGGGTCGGCGGGATTGCCCGCATATTCCTCGTTGAGGGTGACTTCGCCCGTCACGGCGTCCACCAAGTATTCCGTCTTCTTGCCGTTCGCCTTCACTTCGATCTCATAGTAGTAACGGGTCTCGCCGTTTTTGCGTTCCTTTTCGATCTCCACGTCGAGGATGAGCGCGTCTTCGCCCGCCAGCGTCTTCACCTTTTCGATCGCCTGTTCGCGGGTGATGAATTCTCCGCTCTGAGGGGGAGTGACGTCCTTCTTGTCGATCTCCACGTCGAGGATCGTGCCGTCGGAAGCGGCAATCTCGAACTCATATTCGTTGCCGTCCGCCGTAAATTCGATCTCATAGACGAATTTCCCCTTCTCATAGTCGAGCTTTGTCTTGAGGAAATTCACCGTCACGCCGTCCGTGCCGTTCGGGAAGGCGAAGGAGACAGCGATCTCTTTTGCCTGCTCCTCGGTGATGATCGAGGGGATGTCGGGATTTTGTACGCTCTCATCGAGAATGTTTTGGGAAAATTTCACGATGTTCCCGTTCACGGCGTCGATATCGACGGTGTAGCGGAAGCCGTTATACCCGAAGCTCGCCTTGTAGAACCTTCTGCCGCCGTCGAGATAGCTCTTCAACGTGAAGTTCTCCGCCGCGCTTTCGTCGATGCCCAACGTCCCGAGGGCGATCGCCTTTGCCTGTTCTTCGCCGATGTAGGAAGACTGCTCTCCTTCCACGGGGGCGGTGCTCTTCAATTCCGTCTTGCTCTCGAGCACGCTCAGATCGGCTGCGTCGAAGATGTAGGTGTATTCCGCCTGTCCGTCCTCGATCTCCACTTTGAAAACTGCCTTCTTCATGTAGGTGGTCTTATCGAAGTCGAAGCCCTCGACCTCTGCCTTGGCGATCCCCGAGAGTTCCAACGCCTTTTCGAACGCTCTTTCGAGATCGGAGAGTTCTTTCGTTTCCTCTGTTGCGGCGAGGGAGACGACTGAAGGCGCTTCGCCGACGATCGGCGTCACGTTCTCCACCTCGAAGGTCTTGCCGACGGTGTATTCCGCCACCGAAGAGGGAGTGATCACGGTGACGAGATAGTTCTGCCCGTTCTCCGCCGCCGTGCGGCTGATCACTTCGTCCGCAAGGTCTACGGTATAGAACGCCCGCACGACCCCGTCGTCATAGGAAAGGTCCTTCTTGGGCGTCACACTGCACGCCGCAAACAGCGGAAGGGTGAGGGAGAGCCCCGCAGCTAACATCATAGATCTCATAAAATACTTTTTCATTTATCGTTCCTCCTTGGATTTCTTGATGCCATTATATTTTCAGAAAATTAAAGGTACATTAAAAAACAGAGGAAAATCAAAAAATTTTCAAAATTTTTTTCGGAGGGGAATTGAGCCCCTTTCGGGCAAGAAAAAATGCGGCGCACTGCGCCGCATTTTTTTCGCTGTACCCGCTTTTATTCGGCGGGCTCGGTGATCTCTTCGAAGGTGAGCCCTTCATCGCCCTCGGTGACATGATAATGTCTGCCGCCCGTGGTGGTCAGATCGTAGGTCTTCGTTCCTTCGTCATAGGTGCAGGTATCCACGAGATAGACCGTCCTTCCGATGATGAACAGCACGATCTCGCCCTCGCTGTTGATATCCGCATAGGCGTCTCCCTCTTTGGAATACAGCGTACGCATGGTCTCGGATGTCACGCTTGCGCCTTCGTAGGGCGGAACTCTGCCGGTATGCGGATCGTCCACATCCGTGAGGAGCTTTTCCTCGAGGTTAATATAGTAATATGTCGTGGAAGTGATATGCTCTTCCTCCGTTTGACGGACGATATAGGTCACAACTCCATCCCGAAGATAGGAATAGCTCTCCGATTGAAGAAGTTCTTCCTGTTCGTTGTAGAGGCGGACGGCATAGATATCGCCCGGCGAGATGCCCGTGAGTTCGCTGTAGATGACCCGCTCCACTTCCACCTTGCCCGTCTTGCCCTCGCCGAGCTCGACCTCGTAGGTCTGCAGGCGGGTAATGGAATAGATGTTGAAGCCGTATTGGCGGGTGTACTGGAACATGGTGCGCGCAAAGCGGAAGATATAGGTGTACCCATCTTTGCCCGTCCATTCCACGGTATAGTTGATATAGCCCGAAGTATTTTCCTCGAATTCCACTTGATCGAGTTCGAAGACGTTCCCCTCGTAGTCGGTGATGCTCAGCGCCTCGCCCAAGGTGAAATCGAGATAGGCCTCGTCCGTGATTTTGCCCTGCTCGTCGCAGTTCTTTGTGATGACGAGCTCGCCGAACACGTTCGCCATCGCCATCGTCCCGCCCGACATCATGTTGATGAGGAAGTTATAATAGAGGTAGTTATAGGAGGGAAGAGCGATGACATACTTCATCGCGTCGATGGAGTAAACGTTGACATTCGGGCCTGCGGAATCGCCGTGATAGTCCACCGTGAGATCAAATCTGTAATATCCCAAATTGGCGGGAACGCTCAGGTAGAGCTCTACAGAGCCGTCGTCGAGCACTTCCCGTACGATGGTGCAGGTTCTGTTCCCCAAATCGCCGATCGTCACGAGACCGCTCACCGTGAACTCGCCGTCCCCCACGGGGCTGAAGGTGAGATTGCCGAGAGGAGAATAGACGTCCTCGTCCTCTTCGCTTGCAGCCAACTGGGTGAGAATGGGGTACAGAGAAGCGTTTTCCTCTACGCGCGTGAAGGTGATACTGTACCCGTCGCTGCGGTAGTAGTTCTTCCCGTTGTAACTCTTTTCCGCCGAGAAAGTACCGAACGTTGTGTCTTCGACAAAGCCGTAGGCATTGACCTCCGTCTCCCCTTCCCTCGGCGCGCGGTAGATGATGACGTTATCGCCGTCCAAAGTGAAGTAGCACCGTTCGCCTTCCAGATACACATATCCGTACTCGGAGAAGTTGAGCGCTTCGAGATCCTTGGTATAGTAGCCGTAGGGAGTGAATTTGGCGGGGGTAGCCGAACCGCGCTCCACGTTGAAACGATAGATGCAGGCGTCGCTGTCCGTATAGTAATAGAGCAGCGTATCCGTGACGAGCAGGTAGCGACCGCTCTGCGCAACGCCCATGGCGCTATAGCGGACCGCGTCACCATAGGCGTCGAGATCGAGCACCGTCATGTCCGCGCCGTTGACATACACTCCCGCAACGCCGTCGTGTTCTCTGATGATGGAGAGATAGGAAGAGCCGCCGATGGAAGCCACGCCGAACACGCCGTAGATCTCCACCTTCTTGCCGTCCGCTCCCTTGTAGGTGAACAGATACCGATTTCCTTCGAGATTGCGGTAAGTCCCCTCTTCGTCGATGACAGAGCCCGAAGCGTCGTATGCGGTGAGTTTTCCGTAGCCGTCCAACCCGAAGTATACATCTTCGATGAGCGTCTGGTTGTCGAAGTAGAGGCACATGTCGGTATATTCCATCCCGCGGCGGGAGAAGGTGTTATTGCCCTGCAGGTCGATGAAGAGATAGCTCGAATCGCCCACGGTGACGCGGATCATCCCAAGTTCCTCGTTGTAGACGTAAGTGCCCGTCAGATCCTCGCTCGAGGAGACGTAGTGCGCCTTGGCAAAGCCGTCGAGGACGAGAGACTCCTGCGACGCGGAGAGATAGTCCCCCTCTATCGAGGAATTTCTCTGTACGAACAGAACGGTGCTACCCGAGGAATAGAGCATGAATTCGAAGCCCTGTCCCTCTCCTTCCGGCACAAACACAAAGTAACTGTCGCCGAGGATGGTCTTCCCCTCCGCCTCGCGGTAGGAGCCGTTTACGGTGTCGCCCGAAGCGGTATCGCTGTAGACTGCGCCGCCCTTTCCGTCGAACGTGAGCGATTTCGTCCTGTCCGAACCGCTCACCGTCATGGCATAAGCCGTTCCGCGAAGTTGGGTGAGAAGTTCGAACTTGCCCTCTTCGGGATCGAGCTCAAACAGATACGCCTCTTCGCCCGCGGTAAAGGAGAGGACATTCCCCTCGCGGGTGTAAAGCCCGATCACCGTTCCCGCCGCCGTCTTGTAGAAGCAGAAGCCCGCGACGAGCGTGAGCGTATCCTCGCCCGAGCGGTAGATCTCGTTGTACTCCGTGGGATCTTGTTCGCCGAGCGAAACGGAATAGACATAGTACGCGCTATAGCTGCTGCTGTACAGCGTGCCGAACACGAAGGCTGTAAGCTCGGAGCAATCGAACGCGAAGCCCGTCGTCATGTTCTCCGTTTCGATATAATCTGTCAAGGTGAAGGTGTAGAGCCCTTGCTCTTCGTTATAGAGATAAGTCCCTTCCGCAAACTTGGTATAGGTGCGCACTCCGGGGTAGCCGTAGAGGGCGGCCTTCCCTTCGCCGCCGTCGTCAAGGACGAGCAGAGGAATGTAATAGACCTGTCCGCCGTCGCCCGCATAGAGCAGTTCGGTATAGGTGGAGGTGAGCTCGGTCAGCACATAGGAAGTCTCGCCGCCGTCCTCCTCGGGGGAAACGACGGTAAGGCGGAATCTCTTCGTCTCTTCGCCGTAGGTAAAATCGACGATCGAACCGCCTAAATAGGAGGTCGTTACAAGATAACTGCCCTCCACAGGGGATGTGCCGTCGTTATACACCGCACTGTAAATTCCGTCGGGTTTGAAGGTCGCGCCGTCGGACGATACAAAGGTATGGTCGAGCGCTTCCTCGTACTGATAGTACCCGTTCATCCCCCCCATCGTCGCAAGGCGGAGCTCATAGGCGACCGTGTTCTGCGACGTATAGAGGGTGACGGTATCCCCTTCCCGTTCGTAATAGTAGTTCTCCGTAGTACTTCCCGCCGACCTCGTCGCAGTGCCGAGACCGTTGAGGGTGACGAGGTACACTTCGGGATAATATCTGGTGGCGTCGACAAAACGGTAGAGCGTACCGAGTTCGACGTCCTCATCGGCGCGGATCTGGAAGGAGTTCACCCGCTCGTTCTGCTCGTCGAGGATATAGCCGACGAGGATGGTGAGCGTCTGTCCCTGCAAAGATCCCGACGTAAAGGTGGAGACGCAGAACTGCGTTCCGCCGATCTCTTCGAGCACATACGTCCCCGAGGAGGTGTCTGTATGTTCGCCGTCCCCCGAGGGGCGGCTATAGGTGACCCCGTTGTATTCGTTCAGCTGCAGGCGTACATCGCGGTTGGAAGTCCTGTGCTCATACAGATAATAGATCCGCGCACGGGTAGCGTCCTGATAAATGAATTGATCCGCATCGCAGAAGATCCCGCGCTGTACGATCTCCTCCGATTGGTTGCGGATGATGAATTCCCCGCTCGAATTGAGCTCCGCTCTGAAGAATACGTTGTCGCGGCAGATATAGATCTCGTCGTCATTCTCGCCGAAGCGGTAGACGGTATCCGTTCCGCCGAACATGTCGGTATAGCCGCGCTCCCAGATGGCATAGAGCGTCACGCTTTCGCGCGCCGTAAAGCCCTCGGGCCGCTGCTCCTCTCCCTTTTCATAGAGATGATCGTAGAAGTAGGTAGAACGGTAGGTGACGCCGCCCGTAAGGCTCGTTCCCCAACCCATGAGGCAATATCCCGCGACGGTGAGATCGGCGGGAAGGTCAACGACCTTTCCATAAGGAAGGGTGAGCGTTATGAGCTCCATCTGCCCGAACGGGTCGTTCGGGATGAGGGTCACCGTGAGCACCTTGCGGTTGAAATAGACGGTGAACTTATTGTCGGCAGCGTTCGGCGCGAGCGCCCGAAGAGAGTCCGAACCCTCGTGTCCGAAGTCCGCATCGTACCCCTCCAAGGCGATCTCGGGCTCAGTTCCCTCATAGCCGTACCCCGTGAACGGATCGGCTTCGCTGTACCCGTCATCCGTCTCCAGATAGGGCTGCACGGTGAATTTCACCTTGTACTTCGCCTTAAGGGTGATGCCCGCGGAGGTCATGACCGTGCCCGCCGAGAGCTCCTTGTCGCCGTTGAACCATGCGCCGAAGGTATGATCCGCATCCAAGACGGGAACGCGGTCTTTCATGAAATCATAGACGTTTTCGCCCGCTTTCAGATAGAGCTCCGTCTCGGCAAGGCTTCCGCCGTTCAATTCGAGATTGACGGGATACATCTCCTCCCATTTGGCATAGAAGGTAACATCCCCCTCGGCAACGATCGAGGTGACCGCGGTGCCGCTGAGCTCGGAATTGTCGAACCAGCCCTCAAAACTGTGCGCTTTGTAGACGGGGGTGGGCAGGGTGTATTCCTGTCCCACATCCAGCACGACGCTCTCGATCGCTTGGCCGCCGTTCGTCTCAAAACTGACGGTGACGCGCCCGTTGTCTTCCTCTCCGCAGCCCGCGAAGATCCCGAATGCCGCAAGGATGATCATCAGTCCGATCATCAAATTCCTTTTGAACGTTCTCATGTTGTGTTCTCCTGTTCTTTATTTCTTGTATTATTTTTTGCTTGTGTTTATTCCGCCGCCTCAAACGGGCGTCCATACGGCGTAGACCGTCGTCCCGTTGGGAACGAATTTGAGCGCGTTCGCCCCGATCTCCCCTTCTCCGCCGCGCACCGTGGACCACCCGACAAAGACGTATCCCTCGCGGTAGGGCGCGGAGAGCCCCAAATAGCTGTAGGGATTGGAGATATCCCCCACCGTGACGGAATCGAGAGCGCCGTCTTCGGTGAAGACGCAGCCCCATACGGCGGGGCGGAAACCGATGTTCCATGCGGGGCTCCAATCGGAAGCGGCCTCCTGACCGAAGGAGAGGTAGAGGGTGAGCGCGTTGTCGCTGTAGAAGGCATTCTCTCCCACATATGCGGGAAGGGCGAGCATCGTCACCGATGTGAGCCTTGTACAGCCGCTGAACGCAGAGCTTCCGATCCGTTGGACGCTCGCGGGGATCACGATGTTCCTCACCTGCGCGACGCCCGAAAAGGCGTAATCGCCGATCTCTTCCACACTGCCGAGGTCGATGTGGCGGGCAGACGTGCAACCCATAAAGGCATATTCCCCCACCGTCTTGACGGAATCGGGAAGGGAGATGCCCTCGAGCGCGGCACATCCGCGGAAGGCGTGACCGCCGATCTCGCTCAATCCCTCGCCGATGCTCAGACGGCTGAGCGAAGCGCATTCGGCGAATGCCCGCTCGCCGAGCGTCTCGAGCGTATCGGGAAGATCCACCTCGGTAAGGGAATTGCAGCGGAAGAACGAATATCTTCCGATCTCCTTCAAAGACCTTGCGGGGAAGGTGAGCGTGCGGAGATCGACGCAGTTGTAAAAGGCGAAATCCCCGATGGAACTGACCCGCGTATCCGAAAGTTCCACTTCCGTCAACCCCGTGTTGTAGAAGGCGTATCTTCCGATCGAGCGAAGGTTTTCGTAAAATCTCACACCGCGCAGGTTGCCGCAGTTATAGAAGGCGAAGGGAGCGATCTGAGTAAGGTTTTGGTTGAGCACCACAGAGGAGAGCTCGGTGCACCCCGTGAAGGCGCTCTCCCCGATGTATCTGACATTGCTCAGATTCAGGGTGTCCACCTCGTCGCAGCCGCCGAGCGCATAATCCGCAACGCCGACGATGTTCGACGGAAGTTCGTCAATGGGCTCCATGCTGATGTCATCCTGAAGAACACCGTAATCGTATCCGACGAGCCAATTCCCCGCATAAACGACGCTATACGGGGCTTGCGAGTAGAGGTATGTCCCGTAAAAGGCGTTCTGCCCGATGCGGGTGAGGGTATCGGGGGTGAGATATTCCGGATGACTCATATTGTTATTGAGCAGCGAGCAGCCGAAAAAGGTATGATCCGCTATCGTTTGAAGCCCCGCCGCAAAGCGCACATTGCTCAGACCCGTGCAGCCGGCGAAGGAATAGCTTCCTGTGGAGATCAGACTGTCTTCCTTCAGCGCATGGACGCGGGCGAGCTGGGTGCAGAAAGCGAAGGCGTACTCTCCGATATAGTGTATATCCGAAGGGAAATCGATGCTACTAAGATTGAAGGCGCCGACATATCCTTCCGTACTCTGACGGAGAAAGGCGCGGTCCGCAACGCCGAAGGTGTGCTCACGGAAGAGCACGGGGGGCGATGTGGTATTTTCCGCGTCACCGAGGTATTTAATGTTCTCCCAAGTGTCGTCCGAGACCCCGATCAGCCACTCATCCGCATAGATGAGCCCGTCCCCGCCCTCGCTCTGGCTGTTGTAGAGCGCCGTTTCCGCAAACGCGCTCGCCGAGACCTGCGTGACCGTCTCGGGGATGTTGACAGAGGCAAGAGCCTTCGCGTTATAGAAAGCGCCGATCCCGATCTTGACCGCCCCTTGGGGGATCTCGGCAGTCTCGAATGCGGTCTCCGCAAAGCAATAGTCCCCCAAAGTGAGCTCATTCTCAAGTTCGGGGAATTCGGTCTCCCGCAGGCCGCTGCTGCGGAAGGCGCTCTCTTCGAGGGTGCGGATGCCCGTTCCGAAGACTACCTTTTTCAGGGCGGTGTCCGCGCCGAAGGCGGAAGGCCCCACCGTCTGCACCGAATCGGGAAGGGTCACCTCTTCCAGAGCGGTACAGCCGTAGAACGCCTGATCGCCGATGACTTCCAGAGAATCGTTGAAATGGACGACGGAAAGCCCCGTGCAGTACCCGAATGTGAGCGTTTCAAGCTCCGTGATATGGGCGGGAATGGTCACCTCGGTGAGGTTGCGGCAGGACTGGAACGCGGAATAGCCGATGGACGTCACCGAATCGGGCAACGTCACCGAACGAAGACCGGCACAATTGTAGAATGCGCGGTTTTCAATGGAAGTAACGCGCGCTCCCACCACGACGCTCTCAACTTCGGTATTGCCGCGGAATGCGCCCAATTTGATCGAAGTCACCGGCTTCCCGCGGTAGAAATCATCGATCACGAGCTCGCCCGTTGCCGTGCCCGCGCCTGCGACCGTATATTCGGTATTATTATTGGTATATTCGAACAGGATGCCCGATTCGTGCCCCCTGCGGAAGGAGAGGGGGGCAGACCATTCGGACACGATCTCGTTGTTCCGTCCGCCGACGGCGCGCACCCGCAATTCGTAATCTCCCTCGGGCAGATCGGCGAGCGCAAGGCTCGTGCGCCTCGTCGTGCGGATCTCCCCTTCCCCGCCCGACGACGGTGTGATCTCCACCGCATAACTGCGGGCGTCGGAGAGCCCGAACCATGAGAGGGTATAATCTTCGTCGATCGTAAACCCGGCGGGAACGGCGAGCGTCTCCTCCGAACAGGCGACCGACAGAAGCAATAAGCCTGCCGACAGAAGGAGAACAAGCAGGATCTTTAACGGTTTGAATACTTTCATTTCCCCTCCCGCTCGATCCTTCTCTCGCGGACGAGTTCATGGATCCATTTGAATTTAAATTTGCGCACGGCGATATCCATCAGGAAGAGGACCATCGCTATGATCATGAAGGTAAGCGTCGGATCGAACACGCGTGAGAGCTCGGTATCGAAGCCCTCGAGCACCTGTTCGGGATGCTCGGCGGAGAGCTGCTGTCCCCTCCCTCTTTCGGCGAGCGCCGCAAGCAGCGCAGCGCCGTCCGTATCGGAAAACCGATCGTATTCCTCCGAATAGGAGAACGCCTTGTGCACTCTCACCGTTTCGAGCACGTTGCCCTCTGCGTCGAGCTTTCTCACGATAATGGTGTAAGTTCCGCTCTTCTTGCAGATGAAGGAGGCTCGCGAGAAGGAATTCGCCGCGTTGAGATCTTCCGTAAGATAGAACTCGCTGTCGCCGTTCTCCGAAAGGGCATTGAGGGAGATCGTGAGCGTATCTTCGCCCGACGCGGGCTGGAAGAAGATCTCTCCTTCGATCCTCTCTCCCTCGTTGAGTTCGTCATAAAAGACGCTGAGCCGATTGTGATAATTCTCCTCGCGAAGGGCGAGCGTGATGCTCGTGGGGCGGATCTCCTGCGAGGGCATGAGATTCGCCACGATGTTGGTAATTAGGCGCTTGCCATTGTCGTTATCGAGGAATTCTCCCGACCATTCGCCGTACACGTCGCACATGAAGGAGCCGACTTTGCCCGCCCCGTATTGCCACTGGGCATAGAGAGGAACGTTGTATTCCCCCGTTACGGCGACCTTTGCGCCTCCGCGGGCGCGCACGCCGTAGTAGCCGCCGAGTTGAACGGGAATGACAAATTCGCTCTCTCCCTCGACGCCGCCCCTTTCCAACCCGTTGACGATGGGCGAAAAAGGATCTGCGATCGTGGGATAGAAATCCTTGGGGGTATATTCCTTGATCGTGGGCGCGCTGATATCGTTGCGCAAGGCATCCCCGATCTCCGCGCCCCCCGAGGATTGACTATTATCCGGAACATAGTACAACTGGCCGCGCCATGCAGCGGCGAGCGCAAGCATTTTTTCGGACTGAGACTGCGAACCGATGCCTACGACGGAGAGGGTGATGTCGGGACAGCTCGCGGCACGGTCGGTCGCGGGCTGGGCGTCGGCAGGCAAACCGTCGGTGACGATGATGATGTGCCGCTTATCCACCCTCTTCTCGGCGCGGAGCGCCTGCACGGCGTGGTCGATGGCGGGAGCAAAGTTTGTAGCGCTGCCGTAGCCGATCCCGTTGATCGCCCGAATGATATCCGCGCGGTTTTCCTGCGCACAGCTTGTGATCTGGATGGCAGTTCCGTAATGTTCTTCGAGCGTCATGACCCCGATATAATCGCGATCGTGGAGCGCGGCAAGGCATATTATCGCCCCGTCTATGGCATCCTGACGCTTCTTCTCATCCATCGAGCCCGAGATGTCTATGACGATGACAACGCCCACGGGAGGGGTATATTCCACCACCTGTACCGGAAGCATTTCGTGATATTCGGTATTGTACAGATCTTCCGAATCGTAGGCATGGGCGGTCCCATCGCCGTTGCTTCCGCCCGTCGTGAACAGTCCGCCGCCGTAAAGATAAACATAGTCATGAAGGAGAGCGTCGAACCCGTCGGGAAGGTCGGCCTCCGCGATGTTGTTCATGATGACCTGATCGTAAGCGCGCAGCTCATCCACCGTCTTCGGAAGGCTCTCGTAATCGGAGAACAGATTGAGTTTATTGATCTTATCCGCCCCGTATTTCTCTTCGAGGATGGCGCACAACATCTCGGAGTCCCCCTCTCTCTGCTCGAGAACGAGCACTTTGTCGTGCACGGAGAGATAGACATAACAATTATATCTGTCGTTTGCTTCCGCGTTTTCCGTCGCGATCCTCGCAGAGAGCCTGTGGAGTCCCTGCTCGGTGAAGGTAACGGAGAAGTTGAGCATCTGCGTTCCTCCGGGAAGTTCCACCGTCTGGCTTCCGATGAGCGCTTCCTCTTCAAGATCCAAGGCGTCGTATAACTCCACCACCGCGCCCTGCATCGCCTCTCTGCTGTAGACGCCGACGCCGATCTCGAAGGCGTCGCCCGTGATGATATTGTCCTCGGGCAGGATGATGGAAGTGACCTGCATGCCGTCATCGTTGACGGAAGACGGGAAGGATGCGGTATCCACCTTGACCCCTTCCAGCGTGATGGTGCGAATGACGGTGAGCGCTTCCTCGTCCGTCTCCATACCGTCCGAGACGAGGAGGATCTTTGCGGTCTCGGGATGCTCGAAGAGCCCTGCCGTATAGCGCAGGGCGGCGGCGATGTCCGTCGCGCTCGTATCGGGAAGTCCCGCTTCCAGATATTCGTCATATATCCCGTCCACTTCATAGGTAAGCGGGACTGCATACAGCTGATCGAAACCGAAGGTGACGATCCCCACTTTCAGACCGTCGTAGCTCGTTTCATGGAGCACCTGTTTGAGGAAGTCGTTGCGGCTGCTCTGCGCCTCTTCCTGCGTATCGGACACATCGACGAGCAGAATGAGTTCATTGTTGCTGTTCTCCAACTCGTACGGCATGCTGATCCCCGCAAGGACGAATACGACCAGCACGCAGACGATGGAGTGCAAGACCAAGGAAATGATGCGGTTGCGCGTTCTTCTGTACCGCTTGTCGAGGCGGAAATAGAGGAAGAAGGTGAGCGCAAAGGCGGGAATGAGGAGCAGAAGAAGCCAAGGATGAGAAAATTCTATATGAAATCCTACCATTTTTCTCCTCCTTTATTGGCTCTCGCGCGACTGCAGCCACCACTCCAAGAGGAGCAGTGCCAGAAGCGCGGCTGCGAAGTAGATATTGAGCGACTTCGCATTGTCCTCTTGCACAAGATCCGCATAGGGATCGGCAAGCTCGTCTTCCGTCCGCCAGATGTTGCTTTCCGCGGCGGGAAGTTTGATATAGATCTGAATATCGGGATATTCCTTCCGGAAATACGATCTCTGTCCAATCGTAACGATCTGCGAAGCGTCGAAGACGAGCTTCGCGGGAAATTCTTTCAGGCTGAGTTCCTGCCCTTTGACGTAGACCTCGGGACCGCGTGCGTTTATTTCGATCTCCTCCCCCACTTCGAAGGCATATTTTTCGACCGTACTCGGGAAATAATAGCCGAAGAGATTGGAAAGGAGCAGCAAAAAGTCGTATTCGAGCACGATATTCGATCTGTTCAGATTGAATGCCATGACGGCGATCTTGTTGTCCTGATGGTTAGCGCAGAGCAATACGGGCAAGTTGTTGCAATAGAGCAACGGCTCATACAGAGTTTCGTCGTAGGTAACTTCCCACGCCTCCCAAAGGCGCATGTTGTCGGGATTGAGCCCCTTGAGCACGGGGTGATCCACCCCTTGGGAAAGGGAGATGCCGCGCCCGTTGAAATTTTGGGAGCCCAGAACGGTAAATCCCGAGCCCGTGGGAGCGGAAGCGGGATCACAGAACAAAACGGCGCCGTCCCGAGGGAGCACGTTAGGCACTATGTGATCGAAAATATAGAGATCGTAACCCGTTGTTTGGGGCGTTACGCCCGGATCTACCTCGGTGATGCGGATGTCCCACTGCTGCTCATAGATGCCGATCAAGCTGTTGAGCGCCGTCGGGAAGAAAGGATTCTGCACACCTGTCGCATATTGGATGCGCACGATCTCCTTGTCCCCGCCGAAGACATTGAAGCTGTTATCGTCGCGGAAGGAATCGGCCTCGTTTACCGAGATGTGGATGGAGCGGAAGGAGGAAAACCTCTCTTCGCTCGTCAGATCGCAGTAGAACAGACCGTCGCTCTCCATCCCGCCGCCGTAACAGAACACGACCGTATTAACAACGCCGTTCTCGCAGAATACCTTCTTGGAAAAATCGCGGGTCGAGCTGTCCAAGAGGACGACCTGCACCGCGAGATCGACGGAAAGGTCGGATTCGCCATAGGCGGCGAGCTCCACCGTAAGGGCGTAGTAGCCCTCTTCGATCTCTGCGTGCGCGTTGAGGATGCCCACGTTCCACTCCCCTTCGCGGGAAACGGGAACAACGGTCACCCGCTCGGGAATGTAGGTATAGTTGGTGTCGGTATAGAGATATACCCTCGCGGCGGGATTTTCCGCAAGGACGTCGTTGCAAAGTTCGATAGCGCCGTCGATATCGGAGACCCCGAACGAACAGCTGTTCTCCTCATCGATCATATTCTGCAGATCTGAGATGAGCGCCCCCGCGCTGCGTGCGGGCACACGGCGGGCAAGGAATTCGGGCGATCCGTCCGCGATGATCACGGTCATATTCCCCCCGTTCGCCGCCGTCTCGTTCGCAAGGTCTACGGTAAGTTTCAATGCGCGCTGAAAACGCGTCTCGTTGTACGTTTCACCGCCCGATTCCACGAGCGATCCCGTATACATGCTCGCGGAGGAATCTATCACGGCGATGACGTCGGGCTCGCCTACGCCCGTACCCGTGCGAAAGACGGGCTGTGTGAAGAGGATGGCGATGAGCGCGAGGATGAGCACCTGACAGAGAAAGAGCAATACCTTTTTGAGGGTGCTCGAATGGATGCGTCTCCGCTGGTAACGCAAGCTCAGCTCCCAAACATAGGTTGTGGAGACATGCTTGACGATATAATTGGGTTTAATGATATAGATGATGATGAGGGCAAGGATGCTTACAAGTCCGAGAAGCCCGAGAGGTAGTAACAGTTCCATTACGCCATGATCCCCTCCTTGAGCAATTCTCCGAACAGCACCCGTTCGATGGGCATCGCCGAGGACACGGACAGAAAGCCCGCCCCCCTGCGGCGGCAGTAACTTCTCAACCCTTCCCGAAAATCGCGCAGCGCCTCTTCGTATGCCTTCAGCATGCTCCGCGTGATCCTCAGCTTCATGTTCCGCCTGTCCTCAAGCCCGCTCGCTTCCGAGTCGATCAGCGTGATCCGTCCCTCATACGTCGGGTCGAGTTCTTCGGGCGATAAAACCTGTATCAGCAATACCTGTCTGCGCTTATACAGCAGATAGTCCACTGCCTTCTTCCAGCCGTTCTCCAGACAATAGTCCGAGATGATCACGCTCAGACCGTTGTTCTCTCCCGTGCTCGGGCAGTTCTCGATACATGCCCCGATGTCTACATCCTCTTTGAAGACCGTCTTCTCCAGCGTCCCCATCGCGCGGAAAAAGGAGTTCTTCCCCACGATCGTTCCGAACGGGTCTCTTGCCTCGTTGCCGCTCATCAGATAATAGTTCAGCTTATCCATATTCTGCACGGC
>CANREF010000014.1 GCA_947629575.1 uncultured Clostridia bacterium
GTGCTTGAGCACCCCGCCGGTATTCATGCCCTTTAGGGCGTAAATTAAAGCCCCCACTTTAGTGGGGGATATTTACTCCCGAAAAGGGCGGCGGCCGAGGGGGATTGGGCGGTTTATACGCAAATATAAATTATTTCATGATTTTATGCGGTTATCGGGGGTAGCGCGCTTTGCATAATAGTCGGATTTTTCACTTTTTTTTCACGTAGTTTGTCAATTTTTCATTTATAAATCGAATATATATGGTTTTCACCCGTTGAAATGCTTGCAAAAAAAGACGCTATCGGTTATAATAGTAAAGTATGATATTGGAGCAAACTACTTTTCGGAGGTAAAATAAAGTGAAATCTTCAAGGAGGATCCTGTTTGGCGCGTCTGCCTTATTACTCTCTGGCACGATGGCGTTTTCGGTGGTTTTGCCCATGCTGCAAAAGCACGAGGGAAGCGTTGCGCCCGTCAGCGGAAGCGCGGTTACGGGAACGGTGACCGACGTCACGGGTAAGGTGAACTCCGACCTTACGCAATTTCTTGATACTTCCGTCTGCCAGAAACTGCCCGAGACCGTGACGGAAGACGAGCAGATCTCGGTCATTCTGAGCCTCGATACGGACACCGTGCTCGACGGTTACAACGCGGGCGCGGAGGGCACTGTCGCCGATTATGCGGTCTCTGCGGAAGGGAAGAAGATCAGCGCTTCCATCGAACGGGAGAGCAACGCTCTTTTGAACCGTCTGTCCAACGCGGGCATTCCCTATCAGGTCGGCAATCGTTACGACACACTCCTCGGCGGCGTCGAAGTGGACATCCGCGCGAGCTCTTTCGACGCGCTCTGCAAAGCCGTGGACGGCAAGGCGGCGGTCATGGTCGGCGAGGTCTATGCCGAATGCGAGACCGAGGTCGTCGAGAACAAGGTCAACGTCTACAATACGGGCATTTTCGACAGCTCCGATTCCGAATACGACGGGAAGGGGACGGTCATCGCCGTGCTCGATACCGGTCTCGATTACACCCACTCCGCGTTTGCCGTGGAGCGCTTCAACAATGAACCCGAGACCGACGTCATCACGATGGAAAGCCTTTCCGAGATCGTGCCCAAGCTCAGGGCGAAAGTCACCAGCCCCGACGTCACGGCACAGTCCCTCTACATCAGCCGCAAAGTCCCGTTCGGGTACGATTACGCCGATCAGGACGATGAAGTTTCGCCCATCAACAGCGAGCACGGCACTCACGTTGCGGGCATCATGGTCGGCAACGATATCGAAGTCAACCGCGAGGGCATCCGCGGCGTTGCTCCCAATGCGCAGCTCGCGGTGATGAAGGTCTTCTCCGAGAGGACGAGCGGCGCGCGCACTTCATGGATCCTTGCCGCCCTCGAGGACTGCGTGACCCTCGGCGTGGACGTCATCAACATGTCTCTCGGTACGGCGGCGGGCTTCTCCCGCGAAGCGGACAACGATCAGCGTTCCGCCATTTACGACAGGATCAAGGAACAGGGCATCAGCTTGATCGCCGCTGCCTCCAACGACTTCAACTCCACTTACGGTTCGGATAAGAACGGCAACCTGCCCCTGACGAGCAATCCCGACTCGGCGACCGTCGGCGCGCCCTCCACTTACGACGCGGCGCTCTCCGTCGCCTCCATCAGCGGCGTCAAGACGCCCTATCTCCTCTACAACGGGTCGATCGTGTACTTTACCGAATCCACCGACAGCGCCGCCGAACCCAAGGACTTCGTGGACGAAATTTTGGGCAGCAGCACGAACAGCAAGGAATTCGAATATGTCACCGTTCCCGGCGTCGGGCGCGCGAGCGACTACTCCTCCTTCCCCTCGGGCTATCTCAACGGAAAGATCGCTCTCGTCAAGAGAGGCACGACCAACTTCGAAGAGAAGGCGAGCGTGGCAAGGAGCTACGGCGCGGCGGGCTGCATCGTCTATAACAACGTTTCGGGCGACATCGCCATGAACGTCGGAAGATTGGGCGACTATCCCGTCTGCTCCATTTCGAAGGACGACGGCGAGATGCTCAGAGCGGTCGAGGGCGGCGTCGGCAAGATCACGATCAGCCGCGAACAGGAGGCGGGTCCCTTCATGTCCGACTTCTCCTCGTGGGGGCCTGCGCCCGATTTGAGCATAAAGCCCGAGATCACCGCGCACGGCGGCGACATCTACTCCTCCGTTCCCGGCGGGCGTTACGACCGTATGTCGGGCACGAGTATGGCTTCCCCCAACCAGGCGGGCTTTACGGCGCTCGTGCGCCAGTACGTGAAGGAAAACTTCACCGAGATCTCTTCCGATCCCGTCAAGGTCACCGAGGCCGTCAATCAGCTCATGATGTCCACGGCGGACATCGCCAAAAACACGAACGGTCTGCCTTTCTCGGTGAGAAAGCAGGGCGCGGGGCTTGCCAACCTCACCAAGTCGACCACCACCCCCGCCTATCTGCAGACCTTCGACCGCAAGACGGACAAGATCATGGACAAGGCGAAGATCGAGCTCGGCGACGATCCCGACAAGAACGGCGTCTATACGTTGAAATTCAACATCAAAAACATCTCTTCGAGCCCCGTCACCTATGACGTGAGTGCGATCGTCATGACGGAAGGGGTGAGCGAGACCAACACATATAAGGGCGACACCACCGTCACCCAGAAGGGCTATATGCTCAGCCCCGACATCAAGCTCGAGAGCGTGATAGACGGGTCTATGGGCGACAACAAAGTCACCGTCGCCGCGAAGGGTACGGCAACGGTCACCCTGAGCGTCACGCTCAGCGGCAAGGACCGCGAATATCTCGATACGTCCTTCAAAAACGGCATGTACGTCGAGGGCTTCGTCACTTTGAAGGGCGAGGCGGGCGAAGTAGACCTCAACGCTCCTTTCCTTGCCTTCTACGGCGATTGGGGCGCAGCGCCTCTGTTCGACCTCGACTACTTCGAGACCTATAAAGACGAGCTCAACGAGAACATGGAGACCCTCGATAAGGTCCTTCCCGACGCGTATGCGACCCGTCCCTTGGGCGGACTGTACGACGACTACATCGTCTATCTCGGCGCATATCCCTTCCAGCAAGACCCCGCTTCGACCAACATCGTCGCAGCGGACAGAGAGCGCATCGCGCTCTCCAACCAAGTCGGCAGCGATGAGGGCGGACAGGGCGGCGTCAACTCCATCTATGCGTACTATTTGGGGCTTCTCCGCAATGCGCGGCGGCTCGTCATGACCGTCACCGATACGGTCACGGGCGAAGTCATCTATACTTACACGGAGGACAACGTCCGCAAGTCCTACAACTATGGCGGCGGCATCACGCCCACCATCATGCGCGTGAACTTCAACGTGAACGACTTCGGGCTCAAGAACAACACCAAGTATGTGGCGAGCGTCAAGGGCTACATCGACTACGACGACGAAACGGTCGCGAACGATGTGTTCGAGTTCCCCTTCTATACCGACTTCACAGCTCCCATCGTGACGGGGGTGGAATACACCTATGAGTATGACAAGGAGAGCAGAAAGAACAGACTGTTTGCCAATATCAGTATCTTCGATAACCACTACGTGCAGGCAATGGCGGCGGGCTATCTCTCCTACAACCGCACAGGCGAAGTGCCCTATACGCTCTATACCTTCGACCGTTACCTCACTCCCGTTTCGGGCGTGCGCAATTCCACGAACATCGTGCAGATCGAACTCACCGATCATCTCGAAAAGATCAAGAGTGATTCTTATAATGGCAGGAGCTTCGTGGTGCAGCTCGTAGACTGTGCGGAGAATACCTCCGAGTACGAATTCCTCATTCCCGACGATATCGGGACGATCGATTTCGGAAAGGAGCTGATCGAGATCAGTCCCAACGAGGTCTATACCCTCGCGCCCACCGTCTCCCCCGTGGAGAACAAGGCATGGATCGAGAGCATCGTCTATTCCTCCGAGGATGAGGACATCGCCCGCGTCGTCAACGGGAAACTGCTCGGCATCTCCTCGGGAACGACCACCATTACGGCAAGGAGCAACAAGAACGATAAGGTCTTCGATACGGTCACCGTCAAGGTGCTCTCGGAGAATGACCCCGGCTACAACGGCAACTATGCACAGCTGCGCATCGAGCCGAATTCCTTCCGCCTCACGGGCTATTTGGTGAACAGGGTCTACTATTTCGCCTCGAGCGACGAGCGCGACCTCGGCACGGCGGAGGCGGGCTATACGGTGAAGTTCTCTTCGGGCAGCCCTTCGCTCAAGATGTTCCCCGACGAGTCCATTACGCTGCAATATGATTTCACAGCATATCTCGATCCTTCTCAGTATCGGGTGACCTTCTCCTCCAACCGTCCCAACATCGTCTCGGTAGATCCCGACACGGGCATCATCACCGCGCTCAACGACGAGGAGGACGGCAGCCCTTCCGACGTGGAGCGTTCCGCCATCATTACGGCGACGCTCTGCATGAAGGACGCTTCGGGCGAATTCAAGAGCATCGGCTATTCGAGAGCTCTGAGCATCACGGTGAAAGTTCCCTATATCACGAACGGTCCTTACCTTATGAGCTATATGGGAAGGCGCGGAGACGTCGTCATTCCCGACGACTATGGGTTCACGACCATTCAGGACTTCGCCTTCTCCAACTACGAATTTATCCCCAAGGATCTTGCGGCGGGCGACGTCATCGACGAGGAAGATCCCTACGGCAGCAAGCAGTGGTACATCGGGGACAACGCCATCACCTCGGTCGTCATACCGGAAGGGGTGGAGAGCATCGGCTTGTATGCCTTTGCGGGACTTACCGCTCTCAGAACGGTCACCCTGCCCTCCACGCTCACCAAGATCCAGACGGGCGCCTTCCGCGACTGTACCGCCCTCTCCGAGATCAAATTCAGCGGCGCTAACAATCTTCAGTTCATCAATGAGGACGCCTTCGAGAACTGCAAAGCGCTCATCAATTTCGAGCTCAATTCCGTCATCTCTATCGGGAACGGCGCGTTCAGGAACAGCGGGCTCATGAATCTGAGCCTCAGCAAAGAAACGCAGTCCATCGGCTCGGAAGCATTTGCGAATTGCACGAAGCTGAGTATGGTAACGGTCGGCGCGAGCAAGGTCAAGATCGGTGCGGGCGCATTCAAAGGCTGCACCATCTTGAAAAGTATGACGCTCAATACCTCCGTTCTGTCCGCCGAGGTGTTTGAAGGGTGCAAAGCGCTCACTACGCTCACCATCGGAAAGGACGTGGAGGTCATCGGCCAGTCGGTGTTCAAGGGCTCGGGCGTCCGCAGCATTACTGTCGATCCCCAAAATGATCATTTCATCCAAAAGACCGCAGCAAACAATGTTTCCTATCTTGTGGAGAAGGACAATCAGAAAGTGCTCGTGCTCGTCGCCCCGAGCGCAACTTCCTTCACGGCAACGGACATCGAAGAGATCGCCACGGGTGCAATGTCCTCTTCTACGCAGCTCATTTCCGTCAATTTGACGGGAGTGAAGAAGGTGGGGGACTACGCCTTTGCGGATTGTTCCGCGTTGCGGACGGCAAACCTCGGCACGCTCGAGAGCGTTGGCAAATATGCCTTCGCCAATACCGCCGTGACGACCCAGCCCACCCTTGCGGAGAATGCCGTGATCGACGAATACGCCTTCGCAAAGAGCAAGATTAGCTCGGTATCCATTCCCAATGGGGTCACGGTCGGCGCGAACGCCTTCCGCGAATGCGCCTCGCTCACCTCGGCAGAGATCGGCGATAATGTAACCTTGGGCGAATCCTCCTTCTTCGGCGATTACAATCTTGCGACCGTTAAGATCGGTAATAATGCCAAGATCGGCAGGAGCGCATTCGGGGCAGTCACATATCGGGATATCTTCAAGTCCTATATCCCCACGGGACATTCCTATCCCTATCATTCGAGTTCGGTATCCACCGCGTTCGATCCCTACCTTTCCGCGCTCACCTCTCTCACCATCGGAGACGACGCGCAGATCGGCGACTATGCCTTTGTCGGCGCGGGCTGTGCGGAGATCGTCTCGGGCAGCACCCATTACGGCGGCGAGCTCAAATCGGTAAGCCTCGGCAAGAATGCGGAGATCGGTGATTATGCCTTCTATGACTGCCATGAACTCACCGAGATCGACCTCAGCTCCGCCCGTTCCATCGGCGACTATGCCTTTGCGGGCTATATGGACGAGATCGTCATCTTCTATTCTTCCACGACGGGCGAGCAGTGGGAAGAGATCTGGACGTATATGCCCTTTGCGGCTGCCTTCGAGAGCGTAGATCTCTCGTCCGCCGTTTCCGTCGGCATGGGGGCGTTCAGCATGAATGAAAAGCTCGCTGACGTCACCCTTCCCGACACTATGACTTCCATCGCTCCCTTCGCCTTCGAGCAGTGCGTCTCGCTCAAAGAGATCGACCTTACGAATGTCGGCACGGTCGGCGTTGCGGCGTTTGCCGCTTCCGGGATCGAATCGGTCGATCTTGCGGAGAGAGCCGTCATCGGCGACGAGGCATTTGCAAGCTGCCTTTCCCTTACAGACGCCGATCTTTCGGATGTGGTCTATATCGGCGCAAGCGCCTTTACGGGCACACCTCTCACCAAGGTAGATCTTACCTCGGCGCAGTTCATCGGAGACTTTGCCTTTGTGGGAACTTCGGTCACCGACGTGACCCTCGGCAACGAGCTCATGGGGCTCGGCGAGAATCCCTTCGCGGGCTGCGATATCCCCGTCTTCTCCAAGGATGGAGAGACCACCTTCGACCTCAGTGAAGCGGTCAAGGTCATCGACGGCGTTCTGTACGGAAGCTGTGCAAACGGGCTTGTGCTCGTGTGCTATCCTCTCGGCAAGACGGACACCTCCTACACCGTGCAGGACGGCACAGTCCGCATCGGCGCGGGCGCTTTCCTGAATGCGGGGCTCATTACGGTGGAACTTGCCCGTCAGGTACAGGCGATCGGCGACAGAGCGTTCTACGGCTGTAACGATCTCACCGCCGTTGTGTTCACGAGCATCAACGCGCCCATCCTCGAAGAGACCTATCTCGAGGAGTACGAGACGGAAACGGATGACATCGGCGCGCCCCTGTATCTCGTGGACGCGGTCGGCTATTATATGGCGCAGTTGAACGACGGCAGCTCCGTCCCCTACGGGCGCGAGATCGTGGACTTCAAGATGTGGCTGGCAGATCCCACCAACGTCCTCTACGGCGCGAACTTCATCGCCCGTATCGGCAATAAAGAGGGAAGAGCGACCCTTGCGCAGAAGAATCTCGTCATGATCCGTCCCATCAACGGAACGGGGTACGACAACTTTATTTACAACCAGTATTTCAAGGCGATCATCAACGGTCCTACGGCGATCACGGACGCGACCGCACAGGTGATCTCCCTCATCGACGCGCTTCCGTCCCTGATCTCTCTCACCGACAAGGCGCAGGTCGAGGCGGTCCGCGCCCTCTACAATGCGCTCGCCGCCGACCAGCAGGGCCGTGTAGACAACATTCAGAAGCTCATCGACGCGGAACGCACCATCGAATACCTCGAGCAGAACGAGCAGCCCGGAACGAACGACCCTACTCCGAGCGAACCCACGCAGGAAGAGGAGGGCGGCTGCGGCGGCTGCGGCAGTTCTGTCGGCACGGGAGCTGCGATCGTCCTTGTTCTCCTTGCCGCGGTATGCGCCCTCACGCTGCTGCGCAAGAAGGATGGGAAGCGGGAGAACTCCGATCACACGGAGAAGAAATAATATGAAGAACAGAACAAAGATCATCATCGTGCTCTCCGTTCTGTGTGCGGGAACGCTCGCGCTTGCGGCTTGTAACGAAAATCCGCATACCGAGCACGCGTCGCAGGGCTATAACGTCTCCGTGCGTTGGGATTCCAACGGCGGCAGAGTGGAGACGAAAGAGGACACCCACATCGTCGACGATTATCGCTACGAAGACGTTGTTACGGGTAACGGCGTAAAGTTGTATACCCCCGACGATCAGATCCGCGGCGAGAAAAAGAAGAACGTGGAGTGGGCGGGATATTTCCTCGCAGGTTGGTATCGCGAGCGGCAGCCGCGCACGAACGAACAGGGCGAACCGCTCGACATCTATGGGAACGTCTGCGTCGAGACCCCCCGTGTGGACAAATACGGCGATCCCGTATACGACGCGGAGGGCGAACAGATCGTGGACTATCTCTCCGAGGCGGGGCTCGCGCAGGCATATTCCTACAGCGGGAAATGGGACTTTGAAAAGGACCGTCTCGACAAGGAAGAGCTCGGCGACTTCGAGTATCAAGAGGGGGAATACGCGCTCACGCTGTACGCCGCATGGGTCCCGATGTTCAAGTACGAGATCTACGGCAAGGTGCACGAATACAAGTGCGACAAGTGCGGCGCGCTGTACTATGTCACACGGCCCGATGTGTGCACCGCTCTTATTGACGACACGTCCAAAGACGACGGAAGCAAGATCGAGTGCCGCTCGACCGCCTTTACCGACAACGGGGAAGACTGGCGGGTCGTTGCGACGGGGGAGGAATTCGACCCGAGGACTTCACCCAATACGGAGATCGCCGTTCCCACATGGGAGACGGAGGGCGAGGACGGCACGGTAAACAGCTACGAGCTCAATTACGGCAGTTTCCCCCAGCCCGAGAAATCGGTGTTCGCCCTGACTTTCAACTCGGTATACGACTCGGAGGCGGCGGCGGAGAGCAAGACGGGCGCGCTCGATAAGATCCGCATGAAGGGGATTTTCGATGAGGCGACCGCTACCTCGGTCGGTTCTGTCACCAGCTACTATGCCTGCTGGGACGAGGGGGTATGGTATCGCCTCTACAAAGCGAAGGACCTTGCGGACGTCATCGGGAAGGCGGGCATTGATGTCTCTTTCGACATCATGGACGATCTTGATTTTGCAAATGCGGAATGGCCCAAAACGCTCAGCACGGGCAGTTTTTCGGGTCACATCCGCGGGAACGGGCACACCGTTTCCAACGTCAAGGTCACGCAGAACGGCTCGTCCCGCGAGGGGCTGTTCGGGACGATCGGGAAGAAGGCGATCTTCGAGAACGTCTCCTTTGCGAATGTCACCTACCGCTTGGAAACGGCGTCGAGGAGCTCGGGCTCTCAGTACGGCCTGTTTGCGGGCAATGTCACGGAAGGGGCGACCTTCGAGGAGGTCTCCGTGCAGGGCACTTTCATCGTCGGCAGCGACGTCTATGTGCCGAGCGGACAGTACGACTCTACGACGGGCACGATGCGCCCCGCTCCCCATGTGTATGACGTAGGACTGTATACGGGCAATTTCATCGAGACGGGCATCGCCTTTGAGGTCTCCCTCCAATGCGAAGAGAAGCGGGAAGCGGAGATCGTCAATGCAAAGACGGGCGAGCTGAAGATCACGATATCATAAATTTATGGAAATATAGAAAAGGAGAAAGAAAATGAAAAAGAATTTCGCAATGAGAACGGTAGCTCTTTCCTTGGGAACGGTGCTCGGGCTCGGATTCTTCGCAGGCTGCGGCGGCGGAGAAGGCGATCCGCTCCCCGCCTATAAGGACAATCTCGTCATCATGACCGAAGATCTCAACGGGCTCTTCAATCCCTTCTATTCCACGGCGGGCACGGATATGGACGTCGTGGGACAGACGCAGATCTCCATGCTCTCTACCGATGAGAACGGCAACCTTTCCTACGGGAACAACGAGGCCTGCCTTGTGCTCGACACCAAGAAGCAGACCAACGCGGAGGGGAACACCGAATATTACTATGTTCTCAAGAACGGACTGAAATTCTCCAACGGAGACCCCGTCACGATGAACGACGTCCTCTTCAACATGTACGTCTATCTCGACCCCGCCTATACGGGTTCGACCACGATGTATTCGACCAAGATCCTCGGCCTGCAGAGCTACAGAACGCAGACCTATGTCCCGGACGACGGCGAGACGGCCGAAGACGAGACGGGGATCACGGCGTCGCTCTATGCGGCGAACAGAATTCTCGAACTCACCGAACTGTTCGAATCTTTGATCGATACGAAGGGCGGCAAGTACACCGCTACGGAAGCTGAGATGAAAACGGCGATCTCGACGCACGTGTGCAACGATACCTATCTCACGGCGATCGGCGAGACCGATCCGGAGAAGGCGAAAGAGCAACTTCTCGCGGACTACGAAGATTCCCTCAAAAAGTTCAGAGAAGAGCTCGAGAACGACTACAAGAGCGCCCGCAACTCCTATAACGACGCGCCCTACGATACCGTTCCCGTCTATTATAACGGTACGCAGGTCGCCACGGGCTTCAGCGAGATCATTGCGTTCCTCTATCACGAGAATTACGTGGATATGACCGATGATTGCTACGGCAAGAACGAAAACGGCGGCGTGGACAAGACGCAGATCATAAGGGTCAACCTCATCGACGATCCGAGAAATTTCGCCGATTCGAACGCCGTCATCACGAAGGTCTATAACGACACCGTGCTTGCTTCATACAGCGAGATCCTGAACTATTGGGCGACTGGTACGCAGATGCGCACCGAGTTCGCTGCAAAGGCGAGGGAGATCATTCTCCACCAGAATCTCGGCAGCACGGGGCTCAAATACAAGAACATTTCGGGCATCGTCTCTTTGGGACATACGGAGGACGATAAGACCGTTCAAATCGGAGACAACACCTATACAGTCGCGCACGAACACGATCCCGTCAGCGGCGCACCCGTGAACGAGGGAGAATACGACGTTCTCCGCATCACCATCAAGGGGATAGACCCCAAGGCGGAGTGGAACTTCGGCTTCACCGTAGCGCCGTACAGCTATTACTCCGACAAGGGCGGCAAATCCACCGTTACACAGAACAAGCTCAATGAAGGCGATGAACTCACCAAGACCCTTTGGCAAAATGTGACCGAGGTCAACATCGAAGATAACAAGTTCGGCGTCGCATGGGCGGATTTCGACTTCCACCAGAAGATCTTGCAAGGGGAGAACTCGTGGGGTCAGAGCAAGAACAAAGTTCCCCTCGGAGCGGGCCCTTACACCGCAACGGACAGGAGCGATTCCACCCAGCCTCAGGCAACGGGCTTTGTAGACGGGAACACCGTGTACTTCAAGGCAAATCCCAACTTCTCCCTCGACGGCAAGACGACCAACAAGCCCAAGATCGAGCACATGCACTATGAAGTGACCGCCGTTTCCAACGCGCTCTCCTCGCTCGAGAGCGGACAGGTGCACTTCGTCAGCCCGCAGTTCACGGGCAACAACATCCGCACGATCAATGAACTCAAGGCACGGGGCGCAGGCTCTGTGGACAGCTGGCAGCTCGGCTACGGCTACATCGGCATCAACGCGGGCGAAGTGAAGAACATCAATCTCCGTATGGCGATCATGTCCGCGCTCGACGCGCGCCTTGCCCTCGAGTACTACGAAACGGGCACGGCAGTCAATATCGCCTTCCCGATGTCCGCAGTCAACTGGGCATATCCCCGCTCGGCGGGCAACTCCTACGACGGCGCAAATCCCACCGCAAACATGGAGATCAACAACGGGAAGTCCTACACGCAGTTCACAAACGACGAGGATGCCAAGGCCAAGATCAGAGACTATATGGCAAAAGCGGGCAATCCTTCGGGAGACGAGCTTAAGTTCGAGTTCACCATCGCAGGGTCGAACATGTACGATCACCCCGCCTATCTTGTCTTCAAGAAGGCAATGGAACTTCTGAACGACTGCGGCTGGCAGGTCAGCCTGAAGCCCGACGCCAACGCCCTCACCAAGCTCGCCACAGGTTCGCTTGCGGTCTGGGCGGCTGCTTGGGGCTCGACAATCGACCCCGATATGTATCAGGTCTATCACAAGAATTCGACGGCGACGAGCGTCATCGCATGGGGCTATGACGACATCCTTGCCGACAGAAATACCTATTCGACGGAATACGGCATTTTGCAGAATCTCTCCGACGTCATCGACGACGCGCGCGAGGTGGATTCCCGCGAAACGCGTACGCAGTTGTACAGGAAAGCGCTTGGCTATGTGCTCGATCTTGCCGTGGAGTTCCCGCTCTATCAGAGAAAGGTGCTCTACGCCTACAACCTCAACGTCATCAAGGAGAGCTCTTTGCCTCATAAGGAAGACGGCAGCCTTCTGATCAATCCCTACACTTCACCGCTCTCGAGGATCTGGGAAGTCGAATTCGCTTGATCTCAAGGCAAGTCCCGCGCTAAGCCGCGGACTCAATGCGCCCCCTGGGCAAAGCCGAAGGGCGTGCGCTGAAAAGTGCCGAAATATGAAGAAAGTCGTGCCCGTTTTTTGCGGGCACGACTATGGAGTTTATTATGCTCAAATATATCCTCAAAAGATTGGGACTGTCCGTCATCATTCTGCTCGGCGTCTCCCTGATCATCTACTTCTTGGTCAGGCTCATGCCCGTAGACTTTGTCATGCGGCGTCTCACCGAAATGAACCAGGGCGGCGCGCAGATCCCGCAGGAGGTCGTCGAGGCGATGTATGCCCGCTACGGCCTGTCCGATTCGTCCTTCTTCGGCATTCTCAAGGGCTACGGAACGTGGCTCTGGTCGCTGTGCAGGCTCGACTTCGGTGAGAGCTTCGTCTCACAGGAAAAGGTCGTCACCGAGATCGCCAACAAGATGGGCGTTTCCTTCGGCATCGCCTTTGTCTCGATCATCTTCGAATATCTCATCGCGATCCCGCTCGGCGTCACTGCGGCAACGCACCAGTATTCCATTCGCGACTACGTTGTTACCGTCTTTGTCATGATCGGTATCTCCCTTCCCGCCTTCTTCCTCGGGCGCGTCCTGCAGAGGGCGTTCGGTCCCGGCGGATTGAATTGGTTCTATCCCTCAGGGCTCGAAAATACCGCGGCGAATATGGGCTTCTTCGGGAAGTTGGGCGACTATCTGCGCCATCTCACCCTACCTATCCTCACCACGGTCATTCTCGGCATCGGCGGAACGATGCGTTACATGCGCACGAATATGCTCGAAGTGCTCAATTCCGACTATATCCGCACCGCGCGCGCCAAGGGGCTCAAGGAGAGCAAGGTCATCTATAAACACGCCTTCCGCAACACGATGATCCCCATCGTCACGATGATGGCGGGCGTGCTGCCCGGGCTGTTCTCGGGCGCAATGATCACCGAGACGGTGTTCGGCTTGCCCGGTATCGGCGAATGGGCGCTCAGCGTCACCCAGCAGGGGGATATCCCCGTTATCATGACATACAACATGTTCCTCGCCTTTTTGAGCGTCATCGGGGTGCTTCTCTCCGACCTCATGTATGTCGTCGTAGACCCTCGCGTCAAATTGTCTTAAAGGAGATCGCTTATGGAAAACAGAGATGATTTATTAAACGAACTCCTTCTGGAAGCGGTCAAAGAGGAAGACGCCTTCGTAGCCGCTCCCGTAAAAGAGGCAACCGCTCCCGTAAAGATCGTTCCCAACGCCGTGCAGTCGGTAAAACCCTCTGCGCCCGCCGAGGAAACGCCCGTGCAGGAAGCGCCCGTGCGGGAAGTTCCCGCGCCCCAAGGCGAGACGGGGGAAGAGCAGGACTTTGAAGACGGCGAAAAGCCGCTCGATAAGAACGTCCGCCTGATGTCCCCGGGCAGAATGGTCGCACGGAGATTCTTCCGCTCCAAACTGTCCATCATCGGGCTCGTGATGATCCTGTCTTTGATCATTTTCTCGTGGCTCGGTCCTCCCATCATGTCCGCCATTCCGCGCTCCCACGGCGGCGGCTGGACGGAAACGACGACCGACTACGACGCGCCTCCCGGCTTCGGGGAGGACAACCCGCTCATCGCAGTGGATGAGGACGGCGACGGCAAGGCCGATTACTCGTTCTATCAGGTCGTCGAGACCCAGCCGCTCATCAACAAGCGCACCCGTCCGAGCGCCGCGCACTGGCTCGGCACAGACGAAACGGGCATGGACGTCTTCGTCCGCCTCATGTACGGCGGGCAGAAATCGCTTGCGATCAGCTTTATCGCCGTGTTCGCGATCACGATCATCGGCATCATCTTCGGCGGTTTTGCGGGGTACTTCGGCGGGAAAGTGGATAACGTCATCATGCGTATCTGCGATATCCTCATGTGCCTTCCCGGGCTTCCCATCCTATTGATATTGGGCTCGTTGCTCGACGCGATGAAAGTGCCCGTCAACGACCGAATATACTTTTTGATGCTGTTCTTGACGATCTTCTCATGGTCGGGAACTGCGCGGCTCGTCCGAGGGCAGATCCTGTCTTTGAGGGAACAGGAGTACATGGTCGCCGCGGAGGCAATGGGCTATTCCACGGTGCGAAAGATCTTCAAACATCTCGTCCCGAACGTCATGCCGCAACTCATCGTCGCCATGACGCTCTCCCTCGGCAGCATGATCCTGTACGAGGCGTCGCTCTCCTATTTGGGGCTCGGCGTGCCCGCGCCCTACGCTTCGTGGGGCTCTATGGTAAATGCGGCGGAGAATTCGGAGATCCTCGAAAACTACTTCAACATCTGGGGGCCGCCCGGAATCTGTATCATCATCGCAGTGCTCGGCTTCAACTTTGTGGGAGACGGCCTGCGCGACGCGCTCGACCCCAAGATGAGGAGATGATATGAAATTGTTCAAGAACAAGGCGGACGACGGAGCGAAGGAGAAGAAGCACTATCTCTCCGGGAAAGAGATCCGCGCCATCGCCAAAGAAAACAATAAAGTGATGCGCCGTCTCGAGAAGTATAAGCGCCGTAAAGCGCCCGAGGCGGAGTTCACCACGGAGATGAAAGACCCCGCCAACATTCTCGAAGTGGACGATCTTCATTCCTATTTCTTCACAGACCAAGGGGTCGTGAAGGCGGTGAACGGCGTGTCTTTCAACGTTCCGCAGGGCGCGACGGTCGGCATCGTCGGCGAGTCGGGCTGCGGAAAATCGGTCACGAGCATGTCCGTCATGCGCCTTTTGCAAGGGCCGCAGGGGCAGATCGTGGAGGGGAATATCCGCTTTAAGTCGCTCGATTACAAGCTCGAGGGCGGCAAGCCCATTCCCATTTGGGAAAACGATGAAAACGGCGAGCCCATTTACGACGAAGTAAAGGACAAGAAGGGCGAAGTCAAGCGCGACAAAGACGGCGAGCCCCTGCTCGAACGCCGCCAGAAGCGGGACGAGTACGGCACAAAGCTCTACGAAATGGAGGAAAAGGTGTTCGACATCGCCAAGATGCCGACCAAGGAAATGCACCGCCTCCGCGGCAGACAGATCGCGATGATCTTTCAAGAGCCCATGACGTCGCTCAACCCCGTGTTCACGATCGGAAACCAGCTCGACGAAGTGACCTTACTGCACGTTCCCGGGGCGACCAAGGAAGAGGCGAAGAAGCGTTCTATCGAGATGCTCAATCTCGTCGGGATCGCAATGCCCGAACGGGTGTACAAATCCTATCCCCATGAACTGTCGGGCGGTATGCGCCAGCGCGTGATGATCGCCATGGCGCTCGAGGGAGACCCCCGCCTCATCATCGCCGACGAGCCCACGACCGCGCTCGACGTCACCATTCAGGCGCAGATCCTCGATCTTTTGCGCGGACTGAAAAACCGCATCAACGGGTCTATTCTGCTCATCACGCACGACCTCGGCGTCATTGCCGAAATGGCGGACTACGTTGTCGTGATGTATGCGGGCAGGATCATCGAAAAGGGGACGGCGAGCGAGATCTTCCACGATCCCCGTCATCCCTATACGATCGGGCTTCAGAAGAGCAAGCCCACAATGGACAAGAATTCCGATTCTCTGTTCAATATCCCGGGCAACGTTCCCAATCCCGTGAATATGCCCAACTATTGCTACTTCCGCGAGCGTTGCTCCGGCTGCAAGGAGAAATGCTACGGCGATTATCCCGAGATGGTGCAGGTGAGCCCCACTCACTGGGTCGCCTGCCATCTGTACGCCCCCGACGAAGATGCCAAGGAGAACGCAGATGAGTATTAAGAAAACGGAATCTTACGAGGAGGCGCTCGAAAAGGAAGAGCGCATAGCGGAGGAAGAGCGCACGAAAACGGGCGAATTCGCCTCCTTCGACGACGCCGCGGAAGCGGAGAAGGAAGAGGCACTGCGCGCGGAAAGGGCGAAGGCGGATGAACAGCTCCCGCCCGATCCCGAAGCGCTCCTCGAAGTAAGGCATCTCAAAAAGTATTTCCCCCTCAAAAAGAGCCTCGGCGGCAAGGTGCTCGTCTCTCTGCGCGCCGTGGACGACGTTTCGTTCAAGCTCAAAGCGGGGGAGACGCTCGGCATCGTCGGCGAGTCTGGCTGCGGCAAGACGACGCTGGGAAGGACGATCCTCAAGCTCTATGAGCCCACCGAGGGACAGATCTTCTTCGACGGACAGGATATTGCAAACTACAAGCCCTCCAAGATGAGACCGCTGCGCACCCAAATGCAGATCATCTTTCAGGACCCCTATTCCTCTCTGCCGCCGCGCAGCACGGTGGGGGGCATCCTCTCCGAGCCCGTCAAGGTGCATAAGATCGTTCCGAAGTCGGAGATCAAGTCTTATGTGCTCAAGATCATGGAACAGTGCGGCTTGCGGGACTACTATTATGAACGCTATCCGCATGAATTCTCGGGCGGACAGCGCCAACGTATCTGCATCGCCCGCGCCCTTACCGTGAATCCCAAACTCGTCATCTGCGACGAGCCCGTCTCCGCGCTCGATGTCTCCATTCAGGCGCAGATCATCAACCTGCTCAAAAAGCTGCAAATGACGATGGGATTTACCTATCTGTTCATTTCGCACGATCTCTCCGTCGTAAAGCATATTTCGGACAGGATCGGCGTCATGTATCTCGGCTCTATGGTGGAATTCGGGGACAAGGACAGCATTTTCTCCAATCCCCTGCACCCTTACACGCAGGCGCTCTTTTCGGCAGTCCCCAATCCCAATCCCGACGTCAAGATGAAACGCATCGTGCTCAAGGGGGATATTCCCTCTCCCGCGAATCCGCCCAAGGGGTGCAAATTCCACACCCGTTGCCCGAAAGCAATGGAGATCTGCAGCCATATCGCGCCGGTGTACAAGGAGTACGAGCCGGGGCACTTTGCCGCTTGCCATTGCTACCCGCAGGGGGAAGATACTCCCGTCGCCGAGAGAATGGAAGCCGTCACCATGGAGGAGTGATGTCCGAAAAAAAGGATGAAAAAAAAGAACGGAAGGTGAAGATCGTCTATTACGATGACGGCTCTACCGTCGCGGATATGCAGGGAACGCGGAAGGATAAAACGCCGCGGCAAAAAGTTCCCTTCCGCGAGCGGGCGCGCACCTTCTTTACGGTGATGAAGAAGATGGTCATCCCCATGCTCATCACGCTTGCGGCGCTCACGCTCGTGTACATCATCATGCTCGCCGCCGCAGGAAAATTGTAAAATGAGAACCGCCCTATGGGCGGTTTTTCATTGACCTCTTTTGAAGAGGGGCGTGTCGCTTGTCGCCCCTCATAGGAGAGATGTCGCGAGCGAAGCGCCCCGCGCCATTCCGCGCGCGCCCCCTTGCCCACCCCTTGAGGGGTGGGTGGCACGAACGACGTGAGTGACGGGAGGGGTGCTGCGTGAACAAACAGACACCCCCTCAGTCTCGGCTAACGCCTCGCCAGCTCCCCCTCAAGGGGCAGCCAAGAACACCACCCCCTTGATCCGTTTTGGCGGCAGGGACCGCCAAAACCCCGTCGCGCTTTTACAGCGCTCCTGTCGCGGCGCCCCTCACAGCCCGCAGGGCTGTTGAGGAGAACGGCGCCGCTCCACCCCTCAAGGGGTAGCCGAGAGCGCTGCCACCCCCTGCGCCGACTTTGCCGTTTTTTCCCATATGGGAAGAGCGGTATTTTTTCTTGACATCTTTTTTCATATCCTGTATAATATAAAGTGATAAACTATTCAAATGGGCAACTCATGGGTAAGAAACTGAACAAACGCGTCAAAAAACAGCTTTTGAATATTCTTTTTCTTGCCATACTCATCGGCATCACCCTCATCATCGTCTTCGTCGTAAATAAGGGCTTCTCCTTCAAAGATCTCGGGATCTTTCTCAAGGGCTGCTCTTCGCGCTGGTATTGGCTGCTTGCGGCATTTGCCGCTTCCGCCCTCTTTGTCGTATTCGAGGGAGTGAGCCTCTTCTTCATCCTGCGCGGGTTGGGAGAAAAGCCGCGGGTGTTCTCCTCCATGGTCTACTCCTCGGCGGACGTGTACTATTCTGCGATCACCCCCTCGGCAACGGGCGGACAGCCCGCCTCCGCCTACTATATGGTAAAGGACGGGATCGGCGCGGGGAAGTCGTCCTTTGCCCTCGTGTTCAACCTCATCGGCTACACGACGGCGATCCTCATCATCGGTTTTACGGCGCTCATCCTGCGGCCCTCCTATTTCGGAGCGATCGACAACTGGTTCATGCACCTTCTGATCATCCTCGGCTTTGTACTGCAGGGACTGCTGCTTGCCTTTTTCATCGCCTGTATGTTCTGCGGCGGCGCGGTGAAAAAGATGGGGAACGGGCTCATTTCTCTTCTCGTCAAGCTGCACATCGTCAAAAAACCCGAGAAGTGGCGCAAAAAACTTGCCGACGAGGTGGAAAAATATAAGGAATGCCGTCAAGCCATCCGCACAAAGCCGCTCATGACGGTCGCGAATTTTTTCTTCAACCTGCTGCAGCGGGTGAGCCATGTGCTCGTCTCCTGCTTCGTCTGTATGGCGGCAGCCCCCGAGGCGCACTTCATCGATCTGTTCGTGCTCGAGTCCTTTGTCCTTGTGGGCTATAACTCCATCCCTCTGCCCGGCGGGGTGGGGGCGTTCGAGAGCTTATATATCAACATCTATTGCGTCTGTTTCCCCGCTGCGGACAATTTCATTCTGTCCGCAATGATGGTCACGCGGTTCATCTCCTACTATTTGAGGATGATCGTATGCGGGATCATCACATTGGGGTATCACGTCCATTTGGTGCGGAAGATAGGGAAAGAGAATTTTTCCCGGGAGAATGAAGAAATCAACGGAGAGTATGCAAATGAAAGTAGAGAGGGAGAACAAACGTAAAGCGCCCTTCGTCGGGTTTTGGCATTACGGCGTCATTCTTACCTATTTATCTGCGGTCGCGGGGATCGTGGGGATCTTTGTCTCTGCGGTGTTCGGGCCGGCATGGGGGGTCGTCTGCCTGTTTGTTTCGGGCGTGTGCGACGCTTTTGACGGCGCCGTTGCGGGCACCAGAAAACAGCGCACCGAGGCGGACAAGAAGTTCGGCGCCCATATCGATTCGCTCAGCGATCTCATCGCCTTCGGCGTAGCGCCCGTCTCCATCGGCTTCTTTCTCGGCATGAAACGTTGGTACTATATGATCGTTTTGAGCCTCTTTACGCTCTGCGCGCTCATCCGTCTCGCTTACTACGATGTGACCGAAGAGGAGCGCATCAAAACGGATACGGGGAAGAGGACTTCCTTCGAAGGCTTGCCCGTCACCAATGTGGCGATCGGAATCCCCACATTCTTCGTCATCGCTACGATGTTCACCGCGCCCCTCGTGCAACGTCTCGTCATGATGGGCGGCTATCTGCTCGCGGCGTTCCTCATGGTGTTCCGCTTCCGTATGCCCAAGGCAGGTCCTAAGGGGGTCATCATCGCCATCGTTGTGTTCGCAACGTTATTCATTTCCCTCTGCCTCATCCGTTACTATGTCTGCGGCGTTTCGCTCATGTCGCCTCCTCCCGCAATATGAGACCCACGCTTGTCCGACCGCCCGTTCAAGGAGGCGTAAAATTTCTCTATTGCAATCCTTTCGGACGGCTTCTCCGTCCGCTTGTCACCGCGCGGTGGGTATCCCGCCTCGCGGGGTTTTTTCTTGACAGCAAATTGTCAAGACCCCGTATCAAGAAATTCATCAAGGCGCACGGCATCCGTATGGAGGACTATCTGCCCGAAACTTACAAGTCTTTCAACGCCTTTTTCACCCGCCGCATCCGCCCCGAACTCCGCCCCTTCGCCCCTTCGCCCGAGGCGTTGTGTTCCCCCTGCGACGGCGCGGTCACCGTCTTTCCCGTCACGGAAGGGGGGACGTTCAACGTCAAGGGGTTCGATTACACGGTAGAGACGCTGCTGCGGAATAAGGCGCTCGCCCGAAAATATCTCGGCGGACTGTGTATCGTCCTGCGCCTTACGGTCAATGATTATCACAGGTATCATTTTTTCGACGACGGAAGAAGAGGGGAGAGCGCGTTCCTCAAGGGCAAGCTCCACACCGTACAGCCCGCCGCGCTCGAAAAAAAGAGAGTGTTTGCGGAGAACTGCCGCGAGTACACCGTGCTCCATACCGAGCACTTCGGCGACGTTACACAGGTGGAAGTGGGGGCGATGTTCGTGGGGCGGATCGTCAATGAGGACAAGCCCGCATTCAAGCGGGGAGAGGAGAAGGGCAGATTCGAATTCGGCGGGTCTACCGTCATCTTGCTCCTGGAAAAGGACAGGGCCGTTCTCGACGAAGAGTTCTTCTCAAACACGGCGGCGGGTCTGGAAACAAAGGTCAAGTGCGGTGAGAAGATCGGCTCGCGGTTCTGCCGAACATGACGTTTCCCTCACCGCTCCACGGGTGAGGGTGACCCGCAAGATTCTTTATATTTCTTGCGGGAAAATTTAGAAATTACGCATAAAATCCGTTGACAATCTCTTGACTTTATGGTATTATTATCAAGCTGTGTCATTCTGCGTATAGGGTTGATACGGGAAGTTACTGAAAAATCGAGGCAAAAAAAGCCCCTCGGCAGATAATTTCCGTTGACAAGTGTGGGAGCAAGACTCCTGCGACGAACCGAGGCTTTTGCGTGAAAACACCGCAAAAAATCGCTGTGTTTTTTTGATGGGGAGCTTCGATACGCACGGACGCGTTGACACAGAAAAAAACAGTTCGTATAAAAAAGGAGTAAGAAATGGCAAGTCAGAAAATCAGGATCAAATTGTCGGCGTACGACCACGAGCTCGTAGACCAAGCGGCGAGCAGGATCGTCGAGACCATGCAGAAGGGCGGGGCGAAGATCTCCGGTCCCATCCCGCTTCCCACGGAACGCGAGATCGTCACCATTCTCCGCTGCCCGCATAAAGACAAGGATTCCCGCGAGCAATTCGAGATGAGGACGCACAAGCGGATCATCGACATCTATTCGCCCAACGCGAAGCTGCTCGATTCCATCCATCTGCCCGCCGGCGTCGATATCAAGGTCAAGCTCGGCTGAGAGCGAAGTTGAAATACTGCGGACGCGGTATTCACAAATAAATTTTTAAGGAGTGAACTTTATCAATGAATAAAGCAATCATCGGGCGCAAGGCAGGCATGACGCAGCTCTTCGCGCCGGACGGGAAGATGATCCCCGTCACCGTTGTGGAAGCAGGTCCCTGCCCCGTCGTTCAGGTCAAGACGGTGGAGAGCGACGGCTACACGGCGCTCAAGCTCGGATTCGATGAGATCGTTTCCAAGGGCAAGAAGCAGGCAGAAAAGAAAGAGAACCTCAATTACAACATTTCCCGCCCCGACTACGGCCAGTTCAAAAAAGCGGGAGTTACCCCCTGCAAGGTCCTCAAAGAGGTCCGTCTCGAAAATGTGGACAGCTACAAGGTCGGCGATTTCGTAAAGGCAGACGTCTTTGCGGCGGGCGATCGGGTGGACGTCTCCGGCGTCAGCAAGGGCCACGGTTTCACGGGCGTCATCAAGAAATGGAACCAGCACCGCTTGAAGGAAACGCACGGCGTCGGCCCCGTTCACAGAGAGCCCGGTTCGATGGGGTCTATCAGCGATCCCTCCCGCGTGTTCAAGCACAAGCACCTTGCGGGACAGTGGGGCGTTGAGAACGTCACCGTCCAGAATCTCGAGGTCGTCAAAGTGGACACCGCAAGAAACGCGATCCTCATCAAGGGAGCGATCCCCGGACCGAGAGGGAGCGTCGTCACGATCTCGAACAGCGTGAAGCAGAAGGAGAACTGATCATGGCAAACGTAAAAGTCTATAATATGAAGGGCGCCGAGGTCGGCACGTTGGAACTTTCCGACGCGGTTTTCGGCGTGGAATACAGAGAGCCGCTCATTCATCAGGCGGTCGTTACCTATCTTGCCAATCAGCGTCAGGGCACGAAGAGCACCCTCACCCGCACGGAAGTGCGCGGCGGCGGTGTGAAGCCTTGGAGACAGAAGGGCACGGGCCGTGCGCGTCAGGGCTCTATCCGCGCTCCCCAGTGGACGAAGGGCGGCGTGGTGTTCGCACCCAAGAGCCGCGACTTCTCCAAGAAGATGAACGCGAAGGCAAAGAGGAGCGCCCTCCTTTCCGCTCTTTCCAAGAAGGTCGCAGACGGCGAATTGCTCGTTGTGGACGAGCTCAAGGTCTCCGCTCCCAAGACGAAGGAAATGGCGGCATTCAAGGAAGCGCTTCATCTCGATAAGCGCACGGTCGTCATCATGGACGAACACGACGAGAACGTGATCCTCGCATCGCGCAATCTCGAATCCTTCTCCACCCTCTCCGTGGAGGAGATCAACACCTACGCCATCGTAGCGAACGCCGTCGTGGTGCTCACGGCGGGTTCGGTGAAAAAACTCGAGGAGGCTTACGCGGTATGACACCCGAAGATATCATCTTAAAGCCCGTGCTCACCGAGAAGGGATACGACGGGATCGCCGACAAGCGGTACACCTTCGTCGTTCTCAAGAGCGCCAACAAGACGCAGATCAAGATCGCCGTCGAAGCGATGTTCGGCGTGCAGGTGAAGAGTGTGAACACCGTCACCCAGCGCGGCAAGCTCAAACGGCAGGGCAGGACGCAGGGCTACACCCCCACCACCAAGAAGGCGATCGTCTCTCTGAAAGAGGAGAGCAAGCCCATCGAATACTTCAATTCGTTGTCGTAAAGCAGGAGGAGAAGACAAATGGCAGTCAAGAGATATAAACCCACGTCCGCCGCACGCCGCCTCATGACCGTTCCCGATTATTCGGAACTGTCCAAGGATAAGCCGGTGCGCGCGCTTCTCGAAGATCAGAGAAAGTCGGGCGGCAGAAACAATGCGGGCCGTATCACCGTCCGCCACATCGGCGGCGGCAATAAGAGAAAGTACCGCATGATCGATTTCAAGAGAAATAAAGACGGAATTCCCGCCACTGTAAAGAGCATTCAGTACGACCCCAACCGCAGCGCAAATATCGCCCTGCTCGTCTATGCGGACGGCGAGAAGCGCTACATCCTCGCTCCCGTCGGGCTCTCTATCGGAGACAAGGTGATGAGCGGCGAAAATGCGGATATCAAGGTGGGCAACAACCTTCCCTTGAAGAACATCCCCGTCGGTACGCTCGTGCACAACATCGAGATGAAGCCCGGCCGCGGCGGACAGGTCGCCAGAAGCGCGGGGATCTTCGCTCAGATCATGGCATGTGAAGGCGGCTATGCGACCATCAAGATGCCCTCGGGTGAAATGCGGCTCATCCCCGCCGTGTGCAAGGCTACGGTCGGTCAGGTCGGAAACCTCGAGCACGACATCATCCGCGTCGGGAAGGCGGGCAAGACCCGTCACCTCGGCATCCGTCCCACGGTGCGCGGTTCGGTCATGAACCCCAACGATCACCCGCACGGCGGCGGCGAAGGCAAATCTCCCGTCGGTCACGCAGGGCCCGAAACTCCTTGGGGCAAACCCGCGCTCGGCTATAAGACGAGAAAGAAGAAGAATCCGACGAGCAAGTTCATCTTGAAGCGGATCAACTAACAGGAGGGAAAAGAAATGTCGAGAAGTATCAAGAAAGGACCTTACGTCGAAGCCAAGCTCCTTGCGCGGATCGAGGCGATGAACGACGCGAACGAAAAGAAAGTGCTCAAAACATGGTCGAGAGCATCGACGATCTTCCCTCAGATGGTAGGACACACGATCGCCGTTTACGACGGCAGAAAGCATGTTCCTGTCTACATCACCGAGGATATGGTTGGCTGCAAGCTCGGTGAGTTCGCCCCCACGCGGACCTTCAGAGGACACACGGCGAAAACGACGTCGCCCGGGAAATAAGGAGAAGAGAAATGGCAGGCAATATGAAGAAAAAGGCAGAACGGGTCGCCGAAATCAGGGAAAAGCGTCCCTATGCGGTTGCGAAATATATCAGGATCTCCCCGTACAAAGTGAGGACGGTGCTCGACCTCATTCGCGGCAAGAGCGTACAGGAGGCGAAAGCCATTCTCGAGCATATGCCCAACGGCGGCGCAGCGCCCACCCTCAAGGTGCTCATGAGCGCGGTCGCGAACGCCGAGCATAACCAAGGGATGGACAGAGGAGATCTTATCGTTGCGGCGTGCTACGCAGACGGCGGGACGAGCCTGAAGCGGATGCAGCCCGTCAGCAAGGGCAGAGGACATGCGATCCTCAAGAGAACGAGCCACATCACGGTGATTTTGGACGTAAAGAAAGCGGAGGGAGATATCTAACATGGGACAGAAAGTGAATCCTCACGGACTCAGAGTCGGCGTCATCAAAGGTTGGGATACACAGTGGTATGCCGACAAGAAGGAATTCGGCGCTTATCTCAAGGAAGACTATGTAATCCGCACCTTTATCAAAAAGAAGTACTATTCTGCGGCGATCTCCCGCATCCTCATCGAGCGTGCGGCAGGTAAGGTCGTCGTGACGATCCATACGGGCCGTCCCGGTGTGCTCATCGGGAAGCAGGGCGCCGAGATCGAAGTCATCAAGAAGGACCTTGCCAAGCTCGCGGGCGGGAAGCAGGTCATCATCAACGTCAGCGAAGTGAGAAAGCCCGACGCGGACGCCCAGCTCGTTGCGGAGGGCGTTGCCGCCCAACTCGAGAAGCGCGTTGCTTTCAGAAGGGCGATCAAGCAGGCGATCGGCAGGACGATGCGCGCCGGCGTCAAGGGAGTGAAGATGCAGGTCTCGGGCCGTTTGGACGGACGCGAGATCGCGGGCAGCGAGCACTACCACGACGGCAGTATTCCCCTTCAGACCCTCCGTGCGGATATCGACTACGGATTTGCGGAAGCGCACACCACGTTCGGCATGATCGGCGTGAAGTGCTGGATCTATAAGGGAGAAGTCCTGAAAGCCGCGAAGAAGGCAGAAGGAGGCAAGTAATGTTAATTCCGAAAAGAGTGAAGAGAAGAAAGCAACACCGCGGTTCTTTGAAGGGCGCGGCGCATAAAGGCAATTTCGTCGCGTACGGCGAATACGGTCTCGTTGCCGAAGAGGCGGGCAGGATCAAGTCCAACCAGATCGAGGCTGCCCGTATCGCAATGACCCGTTTCATCAAGCGCGGCGGGCAGGTGTGGATCGACATCTTCCCCCACAAGCCCATCACCCGTCACCCCGCCGAAGCCCGTATGGGCTCGGGCAAGGGCGCGGTCGAATACTGGGTGGCGATCGTAAAACCCGGCAGGGTCATGTTCGAAATGGCGGGCGTTCCCGAGGATGTGGCGCGCGAAGCGATGCGCCTCGCGGGACACAAGCTGCCCGTCAAGTGCAAGTTCGTCAAGAGAGAGCTTGCCGAAAATCAGGCAGAAGGCGGTGAAATCAAATGAAAAGCAGCGAATTTCACAATATGACCGATGTCGAGCTCGCCGGAAAGCTCAAGGAGCTCAAGAGCGAGCTGTTCAACCTCCGTTTCCGTCACGCCTCCGGGCAACTCGAAAATCCTCTTTCCATCAGGAACTGCAAGAGGAACATTGCGAGAGTGAACACGGAGATCCGCTCCCGCGAGATCAAAGCGGGCAAGGCGCAGAATTGACGCGTGAGGTATCAAAATGGAAAGAAATCTGAGAAAAGAAAGAGTCGGGATCGTGGTGTCCGATAAAATGGATAAGACGGTCGTCGTGGCGGTGACCGATAAGCGCAAACACCCCGTCTACAAGAAAACGATCACCCGTACCAAGAAATTCAAAGCGCATGACGAGCTCAACGAATGCGGCGTGGGCGACAAGGTGCTCATCGCCGAGACGCGCAAACTCTCCAAGGATAAGAACTGGAGAGTTGCCGAGATCGTCGAAAAGGCGAAGTAAGGAAAGGAGGAGATAGGTTATGATTCAACCTCAGACCAGATTGAAAGCGGCGGACAACTCGGGCGCGAAAGAGCTCATGTGCATCCGTGTGCTCGGCGGCTCCTTCCGCAGAACGGGCAACATCGGCGACGTCATCGTGGCGTCCGTCAAGACGGCGACCCCCGGCGGCGCCGTGAAGAAGGGCGAGGTCGTCAAAGCGGTCATCGTCAGAAGCGCAAAGGGCATCCGCCGTCCGGACGGGACATACATCCGGTTCGACGACAATGCGGCGGTCATCATCGACGCGCAGAAACAGCCCAAGGGCACCCGTATCTTCGGACCCATTGCAAGAGAACTCAGAGAGAAGGATTACATGAGGATCATTTCCCTCGCTCCGGAGGTGCTGTAAATGGACATTAAAGTCAATGACAACGTGCTCGTTTTGACGGGCAAATACAAGGGCAAACAGGGCAAGGTGCTCGCAGCCTTCCCCAAGAACGAGACGGTCGTCGTCGAGGGCGTTGCCATCGTGCACAAGCACGAGAAGGCAAGAAAGACCAATGAGACGAGCAAGATCGTCACCGAGGAAGCGCCCATCCATGTCTCCAATGTGGAGATCGTCTGCGATAAGTGCGGCAAGGCGACGAGGATCGGTCATACCGTTGTAGACGGCAAGCATGTGCGCGTCTGCAAGAAGTGCGGCGCCGTTCTCGACAAGGCCTATGCCAAGAAGGCGAAGAAGACTGCCGAGACCGAAGAAAAGGCAGAAGCGCCCAAGAAACGCACGAGAAAGCGCAGCAAGAAGGAAGAAGCCGATAAGGAGGCACCCGTCGAGTAAACGTCCGCTGTTACGGGCGAAATAAAGGGCCGACGGTCAAGGAGTAAATATGGCAGAGAAGAAAGCAGCTCCCGCGGAAAAGAGCACGGAAAAGGCAGCTCCCGCGGAGAAGAGCGCAAAGAAAGCCCCCGCAGCGAAGAGCGCGGAGAAGGCGGCTCCCGCAGAAAAGAGCGCAAAGAAAGCCCCCGCGGCAAAGAGCGCGGAAAAGGCAGCTCCCGCAGAAAAGAGCGCAAAGAAAGCCCCCGCGGCAAAGAGCGCGGAAAAGGCTGCTCCTGCGGCAAAGAGCGCGAAGAAAGCAGCTCCCGCGGTCAGCACGCGCGAGCCGAGCAGAGTGCTCAAACAGTACCGCGAAGAGGTAGTTCCCTACCTCATGAAGAAGTTCGGCTACAAGTCGGTGATGCAAGTCCCGAAGATCGAGAAGATCGTCATCAACACGGGCCTCGGCGACATCAAGGACAACCAGAAGTCCATGCAGATCATCGAGAACGAACTCAAACTGATCACCGGGCAGAAGCCCATCTATTGCAAGGCAACGAAGTCGGTCGCGAACTTCAAGGTGAGAGAGGGGATGAACATCGGTCTCAAAGTCACCTTGCGCGGCAGCAGAATGTATGACTTCTACGATAAGTTCGTCTCCATTGCGCTTCCCCGCGTGCGCGACTTCCGCGGTGTGTCTTCAACGGCATTCGACGGCAGAGGCAACTACGCGGTCGGGCTCAAGGAGCAGTTGATCTTCCCCGAGATCACCTACGATCAGGTGGAGAAGATCAGGGGCATGGACGTGTGCATCGTGACCACGGCGCAGACGGACGAGGAAGCGAGAGAGCTCTTAAGGGCGCTCGGAATGCCTTTCAAGAAGTGAGGAGAAGAACATGGCAAAAAAGTCAATGATCAACAAACAGCAAAAAACCCCTAAGTTTTCCACGAGAGCTTATACCCGTTGCTCCATCTGTGGAAGACCTCACGCGGTCTTGCGCAAGTACGGTGTCTGCCGTATCTGCTTCAGGAATCTTGCCTACAAGGGTCAGATCCCGGGCGTGAAAAAATCGAGCTGGTAAGGAGGCAAGAAATGACAGATCCCATCGCAGATATGCTCACGAGAATCAGAAATGCGCTCACCGTCCGCAAGGAGACGGTGGAGATCCCCGCTTCCAAGATGAAGAAGGAGATCGCCCGTATCCTGCTCGAGGAGGGCTATGTAGCAGGCGTAGAGTGCGTGGAGGACGGCTATAACGGGAAACTCGTTCTCACCCTCAAATATGCGGACGGCCGCTCGGTCATCGGCGGGCTCGAAAGAGTATCCAAGCCCGGTCTCCGTACCTATTGCGGCGCAGATGAGATGCCCAAAGTCCTCGGCGGCTTCGGCATCGCCATCCTTTCCACAAATAAAGGCATCATGACGGATAAGCAGGCAAAGCGGCAGAATGTCGGCGGCGAAGTGCTCTGCTACGTCTATTAAGGAGGGAATTATGTCTCGAATCGGTAAATTGAGCATCGCAATTCCCGCAGGCGTCAGCCTCACTTTTGAAAACCGCGTTCTCACCGTGAAGGGCCCCAAGGGCACGCTCACCCGTGAGATGAAGACGGACAAGATCGACGTTAAGGTCGAAGACGGTCAAATCAAGCTCACCACGCTCGACGACGCCAAGGAGACGGGCGCTCTGCACGGACTTTACAGGGCGCTTCTCGCCGGAATGGTCAAGGGCGTATACGAGGGCTTTACCAAGAGCCTCGAGGTAAAGGGCGTCGGCTGGAAGGTGCAGAAGCAGGGCAACAAACTCATCATGAACGTGGGTTATTCCCACCCCATCGAGTTCACAGAGCCCGAGGGCATCAAGATCGACTGCCCCACGCAGACGGACATCAACGTCTCGGGCATCGATAAGGTTTTGGTCGGGCAGGTCGCGGCGGATCTTCGTGCCGTCCGCGTTCCCGAGCCCTATCACGGCTACGGTATCCGCTATAAGGGCGAGCATATCGAGCATAAGGAAGGCAAGACTTCGGGCAAGGGCAAGAAGTAAAGGAGCGTAAATCATGATAACGAAAGTTGATAAAAATTCGGTCAGACAGCGCCGTCACGCCCGCGTTCGCAAACATATTTCGGGCACGGCGGAGACGCCCCGTCTGAACGTGTACAGAAGTCTGAATCACATCTATGTGCAGGTCATCGACGACGTGAAGGGCGTAACTCTCGCCTCTGCCTCCACCTTGGAGAAGACGGTCCGCGAAAAGGTCGCGGGCAAGACCAAGACGGAAGCGGCGAAGGTCGTGGGGCTCACGGTCGGCGAGCGCGCCAAGGAAAAGGGCATCGAGGCCGTCGTGTTCGACAGGGGCGGTTACCTCTATACGGGCCGCGTAAAGGCGGTCGCAGACGGCGCGCGTGAAGCCGGACTCAAATTCTGAGCGGGAGAGAAATCATGGCAAGAGAAAACAGACCTCAAAGAAAACAGGAGCAGGATGACGGTTTCATCAAGAAACTCATCGGCATCAACCGCGTCAGTAAGACGGTCAAAGGCGGCAGAAACATGCGCTTTGCGGCGCTCGTCGTCGTAGGCGACGGCAACGGCAAGGTCGGCTACGGTCAGGGCAAGGCGAAGGAAGTTCCCGAAGCCATCGAGAAGGCGACGCAGGCGGCGAAGAAGTCGCTCGTGCGCGTGCCGATCGTAGACACCACCATTCCTCATGAGATCCTCGGCAAATTCGGGCGCGGCGCAGTTCTGATGCTTCCCGCCGAAGAAGGTACGGGCGTGATCGCGGGCGGTCCCGTGCGTGCGGTCATGGAGGCTGCGGGCATCAAGAACATCCGCACCAAGTCTCACGGCACTCAGAACCCCGTCAACTGCGTCAAGGCGACGATCGCGGGGCTTGCGGCGCTCAAGACGGCGGAGGAGGTCGCCCTTCTTCGCGGCAAGACCGTCGAAGAGATCGTGGGATAAAGGAGGACGATATGGTAAAAGTAACGCTTATAAAGAGCCCCATCGGCGAAGTGAAGGCGGTGAAGGCGACGGTCGAGTCGCTCGGGCTCAAAAAGATCCGTTCCGAAAAGACCTTTGAAGATTCCCCCGCACTGCAGGGCAAACTGAAGAAGGTCGCTCACCTTGTAAAGGTGGAGAACGTATAAGGAGACAGCAATGAGAATTGATACAGTAAGACCCGCAGAGGGGTCGAGAACTTCCGCAAAGCGTCTCGGCAGGGGCATCGGTTCGGGCCTCGGCAAGACGAGCGGCAAGGGACACAAGGGTCAATGGGCGCGTTCGGGCGGCGGTGTCCGTCCCGGCTTCGAGGGCGGTCAGATGCCTCTCGCAAGAAGGCTTCCCAAGCGCGGTTTCCACAACAAGTGGGGCAAGAGCTACGTCATCGTCAATCTTTCCGTCTTGAACGGGCTTCCCGCAGGCACTGTGGTGGACTACGGTTACATCATGGAAAACGGGCTCGCCAAGAACGTAAAGGACAATGCGGGGCTCAAAGTGCTCGGCGGCGGGGAGCTCACAGTGGCGCTCACCGTGCGCGCGAGCAAGTTCTCCGCAACGGCGAAAACTGCGATCGAGAACGCCGGCGGTACGGCGGAAGTCATCGAATGACGCGCCTGCCCCGCACCTTCGCAGTAAAACAGGAGTGAAAAAATGTTTGAAACATTGAAAAATGCCTTTCTCAATAAGGACATCAGAAAGAAAATTATCATAACGCTGCTGCTCCTTCTCGTATTCCGCGTAGGGTGCTATATCCCCGTTCCCGGCATGGCGAGAGCGCTTTTCTCGGACGGAAGCGATGCCAATAGCTTTCTGACGCTGATGAACAGCGTAACGGGCGGCGCGCTTGCAAACGGAACGCTCTTTGCACTGGGTATCGGACCGTACATCAACGCGTCCATTATCATTCAGCTCCTCACGGTCGGCATTCCCGCACTCGAACGGCTGAGCAAGCAGGGCGAAGAGGGCAGAAAGAAGATCACCAACATCACCCGTATCATCACGATCATCCTCGCCGTGGTACAGTCCATCGGCATCATCGTCACCTATGCGGGCGGCTGGGGCAATACCGATAATCCCAGCATCAACCTCGAACTGTTCGGCAACCGGAGGTGGCTCGCCATCATCTACATGACGGTCATCTACACGGGCGGCGCAATGCTCGTGATGTGGCTGGGCGAACGCATTACCGACTACGGCGTCGGCAATGGCATTTCCCTCATCATCTTCATCGGTATCATCTCGACGGCGGGACTTGCCATCATCGATAAGCTCATCGCTATCGGTCAGCCCGCTTCCGCGGGCGGCGGGATCTCCAACCTCTTCGAGGTGCTCGGCTTCCTTGCCCTTGCGGTCGTCGTGTTCTTCTGCATCGTCTATGTAGACCTTGCGGAGCGCAGGATCCATGTGCAATACGCCAAGCAGGTCCGCGGCACCAAGATGTACGGCGGACAGAGCTCCGTCATTCCCATGAAGATCACGGGAAGCGGCGTCATGCCCCTCATCTTCGCCTTCGCGATCATCTCCTTCCCGAGCATGATCATGAGCCTTGTTCCCGCATGGAGCAGTGCGCTCAACTGGTGGAACATGCACTTTGCAAGCGGCACATGGGCATATGTCCTCGTCCTCGTAGTCCTCATCTTCGTGTTTGCGTTCTTCTATGCGCAGATCGAATTCAACCCCGAGGACGTCAGCAAGACCATCCAGCAGAACGGCGGCTTCATTCAGGGCATCCGTCCCGGCAAGCCCACGGCGCAGTATCTGAAGAAGATCCACAACCGCATCACGTTGTTCGGCGCGATCTTCCTCGCACTCGTCGCATTCATCCCGTCCTTCATCTTCAGCTTTGTAACGGTGGATCTCATCAACGTGTTCTCCACCACGGGACTTCTGATCGTTGTCTCCGTCGCGCTTGAATTCGACAAGCAGTTGCAATCGCAGATCATGATGAAGAACACCAAGGGATTCCTCAAGTAAGCAGTCACATCTCTTTTCTCGGCGTTATTGGGAAAAACTGTAAGACAGGAGACTATTGATGAATTTGATTCTTCTCGGTGCGCCCGGCGCGGGCAAAGGCACGCAGGCGACCAAGATCGCCGAAAGATACGGCATCGTCCACATTTCCACGGGAGATATCTTCCGCGCGAACCTCAAAAACGGGACCGAGATCGGTCTGCTTGCCAAGTCGTATATGGACAGGGGCGAGCTCGTTCCCGATGAGGTGACGGTCGCCATCGTCAAAGACAGATTGACGTGGGAGGACTGCAAGAAGGGGTATCTCCTCGACGGCTTCCCCCGCAATCTGTTTCAGGCGGAGGAACTCGATAAGTTCGCACAGATCGATGGGGTCTTGAATATCAACATCGACCATAAGCTCCTCATGGACCGTCTCTGCGGAAGAAGAGTGTGCCGTGAGTGCGGCGAGAGCTATCACGTCTCCACCTTAAACGGCGCTACGACGTGCGCGCGCTGCGGCGGCGAGCTCTATCAGAGAAAGGACGACAATCCCGAAACGGTGGGGGCGCGCCTCGAAGTGTACAACGCGCAGACTGCGCCTCTCATCGATTACTACACCAAGAAGGGCATCATTCTGAATGTCACGGGCACGGAAGCTCCCGCCGATGTGCTCTTTGAGGACGTGAAGAAGGTGCTTGACAAATTAGCTCTTTGATATGATCTATGTGAAGACGGAGGAGGAGATCGATCTCCTCAGGGAACCGTGTGCGATCGTGCGGGACTGTCTCTCCTTTGTGGGCGGCAGGATCCGCGCGGGGATGACCACCAAGGAAGTGGATACCCTCGTATACGACTTCATCAAGGCGAGCGGCGCCGAGCCGAGCTGTCTCGGATATTGCGGATATCCCGCTTCGGCATGTGTGTCCGTCAATGAAGTCGTCGTACACGGCATTCCGGATGAAAGGATCTTGAAAGAGGGCGACATCGTCAGTGTGGACCTGTGCGCCTACAAGAACGGTTTTCACGGGGACGGCGCGCGGACGTTTTGCATCGGCGAAGTCTCTCCCGAGAAGAAGAAGCTCGTGCGCGTCACGGAAGAGTGTTTCTTTCATGGCATCGAAGGGCTGAAGGAGGGCACACCGCTCTACGACATCGGCTATTCGGTACAGCGCCATGCGGAAGAGAACGGCTTTTCCGTCATCCGCTCCTATACGGGGCACGGCATCGGGCGGGAAATGCACGAAGACCCGAGCGTTCCCAACTTCGGAAGACGGGGGACGGGCGTGCGGCTGAAGGCGGGCACTGTGCTGTGCGTAGAGCCCATGATCGCCGCAGGCGGTTGGCGGGTCAAGATCCTCGACGACGGCTGGACGGCTGTCACCGTGGATGGCAGACCGGCGGCGCATTACGAGAACACACTGGTCGTTCGCGAGGACGGCGTGGAAATTCTGACGCTTTAAGGAGAGAGAAATGTCCAAGGACGATGTTATTGAAGCAGAGGGCAGAGTGATCGAGGCGCTCCCGGATGCAAAGTTCAAAGTACAGCTTTCAAACGGTCACATCATCACGGCTTATATCTCTGGGAAACTGAGAATGAATTATATCCGCATCATCGAAGGGGACGGCGTGAAACTCGAAATGAGCCCGTACGACCTCACGAAAGGGCGGATCACGTGGAGAAGCAAGAACTAAAACAGTTTCGCACGATTTCTTTTCCCTGTGTTACGCGCCAATCGCTCTAATTGTCATTTCGACCGAGCGAAGCGAGTGGAGAAATCTCACTTTGGAAAAAAAATCGTGCGAGGAAACCCTCCTTGTGCATCAACAGAGTTGATTCTCAAAATCGCTTCGTAAAAACGAAAAGCCGTAAGAGTGCGGCAAATTGAGTCCCGCAGCGCAAAAGCGTGGTTTTGCTCGCGGACGATTTTGGGAAGCAAACGGGCGTTCCTCGTTTTCCGCGTCATCCTGAGCCGACGAGGTTACATGAAAACCGAAAGTCGTCCCCGAAGGATCCCGAATTACGAAGTCCGTCTGCTTGACCCGCCGTAAAATGCGGCAAGAGAAAATTAAAACTTTTGAGGTAAACAGACATGAAAGTACGTCCTTCCGTCAAACCGATGTGCGACAAATGCAAAGTCATCAAGAGAAACGGAAAAGTTATGGTGATTTGTTCCAAGAACAAGTCCCACAAGCAAAGACAAGGTTGAAAATCGCTTGACATCTTGTTTTTGGATGTGTTATAATCTACTATGCGGTTTTATGCAAGAGACCGCAAAACGAATACAAAACGGCTGAATTTCCGCACAAAACTGTGCGGAAAATCGGCTTGCTTTGTACTAAAAATCGAAAATAAGGGGCTTGCGGACAAGAAATATTTTCCACTGTTTCCCCCGCGGCCCGTGTCGATAAAAAATATTTCCAAATTCATCGGAGGTTTTCAATGGCACGTATTGCCGGTGTCGATCTGCCCAGAGAGAAAAGGGTTGAGATCGGACTCACCTACATTTACGGGATCGGTCTTACCACATCCAAAAAGATCCTTCAAGAAACCGGGATCGATCCAAATACCCGCGTGAAGGATCTCGACGAGACTGCGGTCTCCAAACTGAGAGAGTATATCGACCACCACTATGTCGTGGAAGGCGAACTCAGGGGACAAGTCAGCCTCAACATCAAGCGCCTGATGGAGATCGGGTGCTATCGTGGCGTGCGCCACAGAAAGGGTCTGCCCGTCCGCGGACAGAGCACCAAGCGGAACGCAAGGACGAGAAAAGGTCCGCGCCGCACGGTCGCAAACAAGAAGAAGTAAGGAGAGAGACAAATGGCAGATAAGAAAAGAACAGTCTCTCGCGGCAAGAAGAGAGAGATCAAAAAAATCGATAAAGGACAGGTCCATATCCAGTCCACCTTCAATAACACCCTTGTCACGATCACGGATATGAGCGGCAACGCGATCTCGTGGTCGAGCGCAGGTTCTTTGGGCTTCAAGGGCTCGAGGAAGGGCACGCCCTTTGCGGCGCAGATGGCCACCGAGACGGCGGCAAAGGCGGCAAAGGAACATGGGCTCCGTTTTGTCGAGGTCTATGTGAAGGGACCCGGCGCGGGCAGAGAGTCTGCGATCAGAGCGCTTGCGAACTGCGATCTGCAGGTTACGCTCATCGCGGATGTTTCGCCCATTCCCCACAACGGATGCAGACCGCCCAAGCGCAGAAGAGTATAAGGAGAGAAGAAGATGGCAGTATACAGAGACGCAAAATGTAAACTTTGCAGAAGAGAGGGTAACAAGCTCTTTTTGAAGGGCGAGAAGTGCTACCTCGATAAGTGCCCCTTCAACAAGCGCCCCACGCCTCCCGGAAAGGCTCCCTCCGCAGTGCGGAAGAAGGTCTCCGAGTACGGCTTGCAGCTTCGTGAGAAGCAGAAGACCAAGCGCATCTACGGCGTGAACGAAGGGCAATTCCGCCACTACTATGAAATGGCGGACAGAATGAAGGGCATCACGGGCGAGAACATGCTCTCCCTGCTCGAAAGAAGGCTCGACAATGTGGTATTCCGCATGGGCGTGGGCGCTTCGAGGACGCAGGCAAGGCAGCTCGTCAATCATTCCCACTTCATGGTGAACGGCAGAACGGTCAACGTTCCTTCCTATATCGTGAGAGCGGGGGACGTCATTGCGGTCAAGGAAAACCGCAAGAACAACAAATTCTTCGAACAGATCAAAACGATGAAGGTTGCGAATATGCCCAAGTGGCTTGAATTCGATCCCGAGAAGCTGGAAGGCAAAGTTTTGGCGCTTCCGACCCGTGAGGACGTTGACAGCCAGATTGCAGAGCATATGATTGTCGAATTGTACTCCAAGTAATCAAAATATAAGGAGGTAGCTTTATGATCGAAATGGATATGCCCAAAATAGAGGTTACGGAAAACGAGGAAAAGTCTTATGCGAAAGTCGTTGTCGAACCGCTTGAAAAGGGCTTCGGTCTTACGATAGGCAACTGTCTGAGAAGAATTTTGCTGTCGGCGCTTCCCGGTGCTGCGGCGCAGGGCATCCGGTTTATGGACGGTAGCGTAAAGCATGAATTTTCCGCCATTCCCGGGGTCAAAGAGGACGTCACCGAGATCATCCTGAACCTGAAACTTCTTGCGATCAAGACAAAGGTCACCGATAAAGATTATACCAAGACGCTTCGCCTCACCAAAGAAGGCCCTGCGGTCATCCATGCGAGCGACATCTCGCAGGATGCGGAGGTAGAGATCGTAAATTCGAACCAGTACATCTGCACGGTAGACGCAGGCGGAAAGATCGATATGGAGATCACGATCGGCAGAGGCAGGGGTTATCATCCGGCAAAGGACAATAAGCAGCCCATTGTGGACTACATTCCCATCGATTCGATCTATACCCCCGTGCAGAAGGTCAACTATCAGGTCGAGCCCGCACGCGTGGGACAGAATATCGATTACGACAGACTTACGATCGAGGTGTGGACGGACGGCACTTTCTCGGGGAAGGAGATCATGTCTCTCGCCGCGAAGATCATGCAGGACCACATCAACCTGTTCGTCAATCTCTCGGATACCATAAAGGACATGGATATCCTTGTCAAGACGGACGACGACAAACAACAGCAGATCCTCTCCATGAAGATCGAGGATATGGACTTCTCGGTCCGTTCCTACAACTGCTTGAAGAGGGCGAACATTCATACAGTGGAAGATCTTATTTCCAAGACGGAGGACGAAATGCTCAAGGTGCGCAACCTCGGCAAGAAGTCCCTCGACGAGGTGATCCAGAAGTTGGAGCAATACGGTCTTTCGCTCGAAAAAAAGGAGGATTAAAAGATGCCGGGTAAATTGGGAAAAACCACCAAACAGAGAATGGCAATGTTGAGAGGTCAGGCCTCCCAGCTTCTTTGGTACGGCAAGATCGAAACGACAGCTCCCCGCGCAAAAGAACTTCAGTCTTACGTGGAGAAGCTGATCACCAAGGCGGTGAACACTTACGACGACGTTGTGGAATTCGACGTCATCGTCAAGGACAAGAAGGGCAAAGACGTCAAAACGACGTCGATCAAAGACGGCCCGAAGAAACTTGCCGCCCGCCGTGCGATCATGGCAAAGACGTACGATCTGCAGGAGATCAAGGAGTTTTCCGAGAGCAAGAAGGATTACAAGAAGCGCACCGCGCAGATCCAGCACCCGCTCATGGAAAAGCTGTTCAATGAGATCGCACCCAAGTATGCTCAGCGGAAGGAAGAGCTTGGTCAAGGCGGCGGATACACGAGAATTTATCTTCTCGGCCAGCGCCGCGGCGACGCAGCCGAAGCCGCGATCATCGAATTGGTGTAAGGAATCTAATCGTAACGCCGCCCGAGGCAAACTGCCTCGGGCGGCGTATTTTGTTTTTTCATCCTCTTGCCCACCCCTTGAGGAAGCCAAGGAAGCCTTGCCCACCCCTTGAGGGGTGGGTGTCATGCGCGAAGCGCGTGACGGAAGGGGTGTTACTTTCTCAAACAGACACCCCCTCAGTCTCGCTCTGCTCGACAGCTCCCCCTCAAGGGGCAGCCAAGGAATTTAATTGTAACGCCGCCCGAGGCAACTGCCTCGGGCGGCGTATTTTGTTGCCGCAAACAAAACCGTCATGAAGTTCGGATAAGAAAAGTATAAAATGAAAATGCGAAAAAAGGTTATGAATTCCGAATATCGGAATCTTTTTCTTTTTCAACGTCACTCTGTCCTATGCTGAAAAATCGTTGCCGATGATTTGCCTTTTTGTTTGAAGGGTGGTATAATGGTGGTATAAAAAAGAAAAAACGGAGG
>CANREF010000015.1 GCA_947629575.1 uncultured Clostridia bacterium
ATGGAGCGGGTGATGGGAATCGGACCCACGCAGCCAGCTTGGAAGGCTGGGGTTCTACCATTGAACTACACCCGCATCGATTACGCTTGTCTATTCTATCAAAGTTTCGTGCGAATGTCAATTGTTTTTCACCTCTTTTCCCGAATTTTTCGGAAATATTTTCAAGCAAAAAACAACTTTTTATCCGACCGCGAAACTCTTGACAAACGGGCCTCCTCATATGATATAATTGCTTTATCGTGCAAGATGCCGTATGGGTGGAACATGAATATTTGGGAAAAACTGAAAACCAATAAATACGTCGTGCGCTATCGGACGGACTATGAATACCGCACCGTTGTCGCCACCCTGCTCTCGTCCGTAGCGACCGCGGCGTTTGCCACTTACAACCTTTTGCTCGGGCTTGTGGGCGGAGTTGGCGGGGTGTGGATCTACACGCTCGCGACCTATTATTATGTTCTTGCGCTCGCCCGTCTTTTGGTGCTCGCGTCTCATCGGTTCGGTCTTTTGCGCAGGGAAACTCCCCTCTCGCGGCAGAAGCGGGACGCGTGCAACTATCTCGGCGGAGGAATTCTGCTCGTTATTCTCAACCTCACCTATTCCGGCATCATTGTTCTTGTATCGGTGAAAAATTACCACTATAACTATCGCGGAAATATGATCTATGTAATGGCGTTCTATACCTTCTATAAATTCGTCTCGTCCACCGTCAAAGTGATAAAATACAGGAAATACCGCGACTTTACGATGCAGACCTTCCGCAATATCAACCTTGCCGACGGGATCGTCTCCGTCATCGCACTGCAGTCCGCCCTTCTCTTCACCTTCACCTCGGCGGAAAGCGGGACATTCGCAAAGGCGATGAATGCCACGGTCGGCGGCTTTGCGGGCCTGCTCATCCTCATGCTCGGCAGCTACATGATCGTGCGCGGATACCACCGCCTGTCGGAACTTAAGGAGCTCAGGGAATACAACGACGAAACCGCCGACTGACAGGGCGGCCTTTTCAATATATCGCAAGCAACTGTTCTGCTGTAAAGAATTCGCTCTCCGCCTCCCCCGCGCCGCAAAGAGCGAGCATGTGATCCCCCTCCTCGGGCGGAAGCAGGCGCATGACGCCCTGCCGCAGAGAATAGGCAGCGAGGGGGAAGGAGAATTTTTCCCCGTCAAAGAGAAGCCCGCAGGGTGCGATCTCCACCCTTTTCAGCTCGGAAAGACCCGTGCCGCGCAACTTCAATGCACTCTCCCGCGCCGTCCAAAAACGGTAAAAGAGCCGCTTGGGATCTTCCGAAGCCGCAAGCTGTTCCCGCTCCCATGCGGAAAAACGCGTGGCGACGGAAAGGTCGCGTTCCTTGATCTGCTCCACATCCACCCCGACGGGCATGTCCGAGAGCGCACAGACGGCGAATCCGCCCGAATGCGAGAGACTGAAATATTGTTCGGGATGATCTTCAAGATAGGGTTTCCCGCGATCCGAGCGCGCAAAGACCGCCTCCTTTGCCCGAGGCACGACGGCGCTGAGTTCCTTTCTCAGGGCAAGCTCGGCAAAGGCGCTGCGGATCCTGCTCATCGCAGGCAAGCGTAAAAGTTCTTCCCGCCTTCCTGCAGGCAGCAGGGAAAGCGCCTCTTTGTCAAACGAGAGCGCGCCGCTCAAATCGATCACAACAAGTTTCATCAAAAACAGTGTAGCACATCCTTCGGAAAAAGGCAAATATCCGATCGGGTGAAAAAATTTCCGTAAGTGATCTTTTCCTGCACGAAAACCTTGACATTTCTATATATATTTGATAGAATGATTATGTTTTATCCCAATTAGATAAGGAGAGTTATAATGTCTAAAAGGTTGCTGGTCTGGTGCTTCAATATCCTTGTGGCGATCCTCTGCGTCCTTTCCATCGTGTGCTACTTCTTTGCGCCCGTCTGGAAGGTGGAGGTCACCGCAACCGTCAAGCCCGATATGATCGAGAAGATCGCTCCCGAGGCGGTGAAGGACGGTCAATTCGAGATCCCCGTGCAGGAAGGTAGCGACCCGATCGTCATCCCCCTTACGGACATCATACCCAAGACGGGGGAAAGCATTTCTCTTGCACTGAATATCGGTTTTTCCGACCTCGCGCGTTCTTTCAATTCGTACATGAATAAGGATACTACGATGATGGAAGAACTCCTCAACCGCAATGTAAACAGCGTACTCGACCAACTCAGCGGCAAGTTCGGAGATCTCACAAGGAAGGTCGTCCAGACCGTTGCGAAACAGGTCGTTAAAGAAGAGGTCAAATCCAACGTCAAAAAGTTCCTCATCGATAATAGCGAGACGGGTGAAGTCAGCGACGAAGAGGTGACCAAAGCGCTCGAAGATCTCGGATTCAGCGACGACTACATCGACGGTAAAATGGATACCCTTGTGGAATCCTTCTATGCAGACGGAGCCAGTGTGGATTCCGTCACCGAAACGGTGATGTCCACCGTGGACGAGGTTTATGCGACATTCCGTGAGAACGCCGCAGGTAAGGAAGAATACCAAGAGTTTGCCGACTTCGAAATGTCCGAAGAAAACAGGGCGGAGATCGAAAAGAACGTCCGCGAACAGCTCGAAGAATTGACTGCTGATACGAACGGCAATATCAATCCCGAAGACATCATCTTTCGTGTGATGAAAGAGGCGTTGGACAGTGCCAAAGGCGGCAACGCCGAGGGCAGCGAAAACGGCGGAGAGCAAGCCCCTACAGCCAAGGTCACGGTTTTGGCGAATGTAGCCGCCGATGCGGCGCCTTCCGACGAAGCCCCTTCCGATACCGATCCTTCCGGCTCGGACGCTCAGGAGAATGCGGATGTCAAGGCGGAACTCGTCAATACCATCCGCGACCTCATCATGGAGCAGCTTCCTGAAAACATACTGAACATCATGTCCCTCGTCTTTATCGGACTTACCGCGCTCGCGATCCTGTCCATGCTGCCTTGGCTGTATATCCTCATCAAATTGCTCGTGAAGCTGCTGACGCACGGGATCCCCACCGTCAAGCTCGCGCTTCCCATTTGGCTCGGATGGCTGTTCTTCCTGCTCCTTGTGGGACTTCCCAACATAGCGCTCCTGATTCTGCCCAAACTGGGATTCCTGCCTGCGGAGGTCAAGAGTGTCTTGGACGGTCTGAGTATCTCTATCACATCCATCACTTGGATCACGGCTGTCTCCGCCCTCATTTGCTTTGCGATCTCCATCTTCTACATGGTCATGCGCAGAAAGATCAAGCGCGAAGAAGGATTTGAGAAGCACAAGAAGCGTGCTCGTGTGGACGATTGATCCAAAAGAACGATAAAGTCCTCGCCTCTGCGGGGACTTCTCTTTGCCGCTGTGGCGAAACTGGCAGACGCGCGGGACTTAGAATCCCGTGGGAAACCGTGCAGGTTCGATTCCTGTCAGCGGCACCAACGAAGCGGGAGGGGTTTTACCCCTCCCGCTTCGTTGGTTTTTGCGAATATATGACAGGGCTTGAGGGTGGAGCGGCGCAATTTTGTTCAACAGCCCGGTGGGCTGTGAACTGCGCCGCGACATGAGGCGTGGCCTCGCCGAAGGGGTTTTGGCGGTCCCTGCCGCCAAAACAAACAGGCACCGCAGGTCGGCGGATTCTACCGCCGACTCGACAATTGATAATTGTCGATCGTGCGCCGCGCCCAAGCGGCAAGCCCTGTCAGGGAAGGTTTTTCCCTCAAGTCCCCCGCGAGATCCTTCGGTGAGAGCTCTCGGTTTTCATGTCGCCAATGCGGCTCAGGATGACGCGGAATGGCGCGGAAACCCCTTCCAAGACAAAAGGTTTTCGCGTAAAAAATAAAAACCCCACATATCGGCGTTATCAAATAGAACAGCACAATATACAGGATTTTTGGTGGGGACTACAGGGCTCGAACCTGTGACCTCATGCACGTCAAGCATGCGCTCTAGCCAACTGAGCTAAACCCCCGCGACGAGCCTAACGAAATTATTTTATACGAAAATCTGCATTCTGTCAAGCATTAAGAAGGCAAAACGAAAATTTTTTTGCGGAAATTTTCGGAAATTTGTCATCCGCTATTCGTACATCTCCGTTTTCGGCGTGCGGGAAAAGAGAGAGGTGATCGCCTCGCGTATCCTTCCCTCGTCGTTGCCCGTCGCCCCGTAACAGACTTCATAGACGACATTGGTGATGGGAAGCTCCACATGATACTTCTCGCCCAAGAGTTTCATCGCCTTGGATGTGGGAACACCCTCTGCAAGTTTTTCAAACCGCTGCCCCTTCGCGAGCATCTCGCCGTACATGCGGTTGTGCGAATAGGGAGAGAACAGGGTCGTTTCGTAATCACCGAGATGGGCAAGTCCGTAAGCGGAGAGCTCGTTCCCCCCCATCGCCTTGATGAGCCGCGCGACTTCTCTCGCCCCGCGGGACATGAGCGGTCCTTTGAGGGGAACGCAGATGACGTCGAGCGCACCTGCCGCGATGCCCATGACATTCTTTGCCGCCGCGCCGATCTCCGTACCGATGAGGTCCTCGCCGTAGTAGAAGCGGATGAGTTCACTGCGGAAGCTGTCCGCAAGGAAATGTTTGAGTTTTTCGTTCACCGAGTCGATGACCATGCAGTTGGGAACGCCCTGCACGAAGCTCTGGATATGCCCCGGACCTACCCAAACCGCGATCTTCTCGGGGGAAATGCCGCTCTCCACAAGTACTTCGGAGAGCCGTTTGCCCGTCTCCACCTCGATGCCCTTCATGCAAAGAACGAACGCCTTATCCCGAACGGGATACTTTATAATGCGCTGCATAAAGCCGCGCAGCCCCTGCGAGGAGATGGAGATGACGATGATCTCCGCCCGCGTGACCGCCTCTTCGAGGTCGCACGTGAGCGTGATCTTCTCGTCGAGGGCGACGTATTCATTCCGCCCCGTCTCTTTGAGGATCTTATAGGAATAGTCCTCCTCGGGACCCCAGCTGTAAACTTCGTTCCCGCGGCGGGAGAGATACCACGCGATAAAGCTCCCCCATCTTCCGCATCCGAGCACACTGATCTTCATAACCGCTCCTAAATTTCTTTTCTCTCGATGAGGGCGCGGGAGAGCGTCACCTCGTCGGTATATTCGAGTTCCGAGCCAATGGGGATTCCGCGGGAGAGCCGCGTCACCGTAACGCCGAAGGGTTTGAGCAATCTTGCGATGTACATCGCGGTCGCCTCCCCTTCCACATCGGGATTGGTCGCCATGATGACTTCCTTCACTTCGTTCTCCTTCACGCGGTCCAAAAGTTCGTGAATGCGGATGTCGTTGGGGGAAACGCCGTTCATGGGGTCGATAACCCCGTGCAGGACATGATAGACGCCCTTGAATTCATGTAATTTTTCGAGCACGATCACGTCCTTCGGCTCTTTCACGACGCAGATCACCGAGGGATCGCGCCCCTTGCAGATCTCGCAGACGTCGCCCTCGCTGAAGTTGCCGCAAATGCGGCAAAAGCGCACCTTGCGCTTTGCGGAAAGGATCGCGTCCGCAAATTCCCGCGCTTCCGCTTCGGACATATTCACGACCTTGTAGGCATAGCGCTGCGCCGTCTTTTTGCCCACCCCGGGAAGTTTGGAAAATTCGTTGATGAGCCTTCCGATCGGCTCGATGAAGACTTCCACTTAAAAGAGCCCTCCCAAGCCGCCCATGTTATATTTGCCCATCTTTTCCTTGTAAACTTCGTCCGCCTTCTTATATCCGTCGAGGATCGCCGCCATAACAAGGTCCTCGAGCATTTCCTCATCTTCGGGGTCGATGACGGACTTGTCGATCTCGATGCCGTCGATGATCTTCTTCGCGTTCATATAGACGACGACCGCCTCGCCGCCCGCAGTGCCCACGATCTCCCACTCCTCGAGCAGTTTCTCCGTCTCCGCCATTTCTTCCTGCATCTTCTGCGCCTGCTTCATGAGGTTCTGCATTCCCGCTCCCCCCATCGCACCGCCTCTGTTGAAATTCGACATGTTGTCTTCCTCCTATTTCTCTTCGATCGGATAATCTCCGAAATCCCGCCTGAGCGCGTCGACCGCGCTCTTTTCCTCTGTCTTGGGCGTCTCTCCCCGCTTGCGCAGTTCAAAGTCGGTCACGCCGATCTGCGCAAAGATCTCCTTCATCGTCCGCACGTGCTCCTCCTTCCCGAGGGAACGGAACACCGTGAGGCTCTCGGTGAAGAGGACGAGCTTCTCTCCCTCGAATTCCGCCTCGAGATCGCTGCACATCGTAAACAGGACGCCGTTCTTGCTCTGTTTGCGGAGCTGCCGCATAAATCTCCCGAACATGAGCTGCGCGCTTGCCCCGTCGGTAGCGACTGCGGGCGTTGAAGGCGCAAGCGGAGCGGCTGTCGCTGCGGGCGCGGGCGTAGTGACTTCCCGCTCCGGGACGCGGGGAAGGGGCGAAGGCGGGCTCGACGGCGGCTCTTCTCTCATCGGTCCGTCTGAAAAATATGCCTCTTCGAAGACGGGTTCTTCCATGGGGAACTCGTCCTCCGCGGGCGGGGTTGGAACTTCGGGCGCGGGCGGCGGGACAAAACTTTCCTCCGCCTTTCTCTCCGCGGGAGCGGGGCGCTCCTCCAAGAGGGAGAGCTTCTTTTCCAGCGCGGAAACGCGAAGCAAGAGAGCGTCGAAATCGTTGTCGGCGGCGGGAAGCGCGATCCGCATGATCGCCGCTTCGAGGCATATCCGCGGAGAGGAAACGAGCCTCAGTTCCGTCTCTGTCGAAGCGAGGAGCTCCGTCGCGCGCAAGATCGCCCTGCCGTCAGACTTTTCCGCGATCTCCGCAATGCGCGCAAAGTGCGTTTTAGGAAGGGAGAGCAATTTCTCCGCCGTACGGCAAGTCTTGGCGATGCCGATGCGGTTGAGCATTTCGAGCAGGTCCTTACACAGCACCCCCACCGACTTTCCCGCCGAAAGGATGCTCTCCACCCGCTCGATCGCCGTAGGCATATCCGCGGAAAGCAATGCCTCGCAGAGGGCGCAAGTCTCGCGGAAATCGGCAGCGCCGAGCACCTCGGTCACGCCGTCATAGGTGAGTTTCTCCCCATAGGAAAGACACATTTCCGCAATGGAGAGCATGTCGCGGTCGCTCCCTGCGCCCGCCCTCGCAATCGCCGAGACCGCCTCGCGCTCGTAAGGTTTGCCGATCTTGTCGAGAATTCGCATAAGATGCGCCTCGAGGTCTTCCTCGGGGATCAGTTTGAAATCCAGCCGCATACAGCGCGAGAGTATGGTGGCGGGGATCTTGTGCGGTTCGGTCGTCGCAAGAATAAAGATGGCGTGTGCGGGCGGCTCTTCGAGCGTCTTCAGAAGAGCGTTGAAAGCGCTGTCCGTGAGCATATGAACTTCATCGACGATGTAGACCTTATATCTCCCCGTGACGGGCGGATATTGCACCTTTTCGCGAAGGTCGCGCATCTCGTTCACGCCGTTGTTGGAAGCGGCGTCGATCTCCACGATGTCGAGGCTTCCCCCTTGGAGCGCACGGCAAACGGGGCATTCCCCACAGGGAGAGCCGTCTTGCGGATTCTCGCAATTGACGGCGCGCGCAAAGATACGGGCAACGGAAGTCTTTCCCGTTCCGCGCGGTCCGCAAAAGAGATAGGCATGACCGATCGCCCCTGTCGTTATCTGATTCTTGAGTACGGTAACAACGTGCTCCTGCCGCACCATTTCCCCGAAAGACGCGGGGCGAAATTTTCGGTAAAGCGATAGATACGCCATAAAAACTCCCCTATGATCATTCACCGCTTCTTTGCTCCGCCCCTGCGGGCTGCAAAAACAAAGCGATGAAAGGTTCTTATCACTGCGCAAAGGCGCGCTGTAACTTCTTTTTGGAACGTGAAAGCGCGTTATCCACGCTCTTGAAATCCTTGCCCGTCTCCTCGCAGATACGGGCGTAGCTCATCCCCTCCAAATACATCGTGAACACGCGGAACTCGAAGTCCGAGAGGGTGCGCATGAGCTTCATGCGGAACTCGGTGCGCGACTCGCCGTCGATGAGGAAATCTTCGGGGTCTTCCACCGCAAACTCTTCGATCTCGGGATCGGACAGAGACAGGGAAGTATTGAGCGGTCTGTTCTTGCGGCGGCAGGACTGCTTCACCGCGTCGAGAATGTGCCGCGTCACGCAGAGGTAGGCAAAATTTTTGAAGCTCTTCCCCATGTCCGCGCGGAAGTCCCCTATGGCGGAATACAGTCCGATCATCCCCTCCTGAACGAGGTCGTCCGTCTCTCCTCCCACGAGGAAGAACCCGCGCGCGCGGGCACGGACCGTATCCATATAACGGCGCAGAAGAGTTTCCGTCGCCTCCTTGTCCCCCTCCTGTGCCCGCTGCACAAGGGATTCGTCACTTTCCGAGCCTTGCACGCACCACCTCATATACCGCTATCCCCAGCGCGACCGACGCGTTGAGGGAATTGACCTTTCCGAGCAACGGCAGGGAGAGCACTTTGTCGCACTTCTCTTTGGTGAGCCGCTTGACGCCGCTGTCTTCCCCGCCCACGACGAGGGCGACTTTCCCGGTCAATCTGTTATCATAAATGCTTTCGCCCCCCGCTTCGAGGGCATACACCCAATAGCCGAGCTTTTTGAGCTCATCGATGGCATAATTGACGGAGGACACTTTCGCCACGGGAATGTGCTGCGCTGCGCCCGCCGAAATGCGCACGACCGCCTCCGTGACGCTTGCCCCCTTGCTCCCCGGAATGACGACGCCGCTCGCGCCCGCACATTCCGCGACCCGCAGAATGGCGCCGAGATTGTGCACATCCTCGATGCCGTCGCAGAGGACGATGAGGCTCTCATCCTCCCCCGTAAGGTCAAACAGATCGGCATAGGAAAAATCGGTCGTCAGCGCCACGACCCCCTGATGATGTCCCTCGGGACACTCCCTGTCGAGGACGGCGCGTTCCACGAATTGCACGCGGATATTCCTCTTCCGCGCCTCGGCGAAGATCCTTCCGAGCGTTCCCTGAGCCCCCTTTTCGAGAAGGAGCTTTTCAACTGTTTTTTCCGTTTTGAGCAGTTCCAAAACGGCGTTCCTGCCGAAAACTTTCATATCATTGCACTTAAATCTGCCCCGAAAAACAATTCTGCGATGCGCTCCGTCTGCCCCGTGAGGTAGAGATAGCCCACGACCGCTTCCAGCCCCGTGGAACGGGTGTATTCGGCGATTGTCGCATTCTTGCTCTTTGTGAGCTTTTTGGCGTTCCTGCCGCGGCGATAGATCTCCGCTTCCTCCTCCGAAAGGAGAGGAAGGATCTCTTCGAGCCGTTCGCTCTGCCCGTGCGCCGAGACGATCTGAGAGGCGCGCCTGTTGAGTTCGCCCGTCTTGTACCCGCTCGAAAGAGCGAGGCTCTGCCGCACGAGGAGGGTGTAGACCGCATCCCCGACAAAGGCGAGCACGATCGGGCTCATCTGTTTTGCCCGATCTTTTTCAACGGGAACTTGTTTGAATTCCATACTGTTCTATTATAACACGAAAAAACGTTCAAGGCAAGCATTCTGATAAAAAAACGGAAAAGCACCGAAATTTCGTTGCCTTTTTCAGGAAAAAGACTATAATATGATAAGGTCGTTGAAGTCACAAGGAAACCACAATGGAAGCCTTTGAAATTTTACTCCCCCTGGCGCTCATCCTCTGCCTCGGCAAACTTATGGGATTGGGCGCGCACCGTATCGGAATGCCCGCCGTCATCGGAATGCTCCTTGCGGGCATTTTGATCGGTCTTCTCGAATATATCCCGTGGCAGCCCCTCAAAGACGCGCTCTTTTCCCCCATGGTCAAGGAAGTGCTCGCCGTCTTCTCCAAGCTCGGCGTCGTGCTCATCATGTTCTCGGCTGGGCTCGGCACTGACCTCAAACAGCTCAAGAGCACGGGGATCGCCTCGATCGTGATCACCGCGCTCGGCGTCGCCGTGCCAATGTTCTTCGGCTGGCTCGTTTCTTCCCTCTTTTTCGGCTTCGCAAACGTACTTGCCAATCTCTTCTACGGCGCTATTCTGACGGCAACCTCCGTCTCGGTGACCGTTGCAGTGCTCAAAGAGCTCGGAAAGCTCGAGAGCAAAGTGGGAACTTCCATCGTGGCGGCGGCGGTCATTGACGACGTGATCGGCATCATCATCCTCTCCGTTCTCACGGGATTTGCCTCGGGCGGCGAAGGCGCGGAGGTCGGCTGGCATTGGTTCTCCCCCAATGCGGGGCTCGTCGTGATCAAGATCGTCCTGTTCTTCGTGGTCTTCATCGCGCTCGGCGTGGGGCTCAGAAAGCTGTTCGACATCATGGAACGCAAAGCCCCTCACAACCGCCGCGTTCCCATTCTCTCGCTTGCCGCTTGCTTCGTCTATGCCTATTGCGCAGAAAAGCTCTTCGGCGTCGCCGACATCACGGGCGCATACCTTGCGGGAATTCTGCTCGGCGGCACTCTCTCCGAAACCCCCTATGTCGAAAACAAGGTAGACACGATGGGTTATCTCTTCTTCTCCCCCGTCTTCTTTGCGAACATCGGCATTGCGAACATCGAGTACTTTTCTCAGATCGACGGAACTTTCCTCGCGTTCGGCATTGTATACGTCGTCGCGGCTCTGCTCGGGAAACTTTTGGGCTGCGGAATGGGCGCGAAACTGTGCAAATTCTCCTTCCATGATTCCTTCCGCGTGGGGCTCGGCATGATGGTCCGCGCCGAAGTCGTCCTCATCTGTACCGAAAAGGGAGTTGCGTGCGGACTGGTCGACCCCGCCGTGTTCCCCTTCGTCATCTGTATCATCCTGCTCTCCTCCATCCTCACCCCCATCTTCCTGAAATGGTCGTATGGGCGGGAAGAGAAGAAACTGCTCAAAACAAATTAGATCCATCGGAAAAAGGGGCGCGGCGTGGAAAATTCCACGCCGTGCCCCTTTTTATCTCTATTCCACCGTTACGCTCTTAGCGAGGTTTCTCGGCTTGTCGGGGTCGTTCCCGCGGGCGAGCGCCGTATAATAGGCGAGCATCTGCAGCGGAATGACCGACAGAATGGGAGAAAATACCTCCTCGCATCGGGGCAAAAGAATACTCTCTTCGACCTCTTTGCGGTCGGTATATTCGGGCAAGCTCGTCACGAGCAATACCTTCCCGCCCCGCGCATAGACCTCTGAGACGGAATTCATCGTCTTTTCCGCGAGCGCGCTTTGGGTGAGGATCGCCACCACGGGCGTCCCCTTCTCGATAAGCGCAAGCGTTCCATGCTTGAGTTCCCCCGCGGGATACCCTTCGCTCGGAAGATAGGAGATCTCTTTGAGCTTCAAACTTCCCTCGAGCGCGGCGCAGTAGTCCGCTCCCCTTCCGATGAAATATGCGCTCTTCGCTCCCGCAATGCCGAGGGCGAAATTTTTTATCCCCTCCGCCTCGGAGAGCACGCGCTCGCTCAGGGCGGGAATGAGACGGAGCGCCTGAAAATTTCCCCCTCTTCCCCTCGTCCGCGCAAGCTCTGCGGCAAGGGAATAGAGCAGGGCGAGTTGGGCATTGAAACTCTTTGTCGCAGCTACGCCGATCTCCCGTCCCGCCCTTGTTTCGAGCACGAAATCGGAGATCTCGGTCAAGGAAGAATAGGGCACGTTCGTCACTGCTGCCACCGTCGCCCCCCGCTCCTTTGCGAGCCGCGCCGCGGCAATGGTGTCTGCGGTCTCCCCGCTCTGGCTCACCGCGATCACGAGCGTACCCGCCCGTATGATCGGATCGCAGTAACGATATTCGCTCGCGACCGTCACATCTACGGGAATACGGGCAAGGCTCTCAATGGCGTATTTTGCGGCGATCCCGCTGTGATATGCCGTTCCACATGCCACAATTTGTATGTACTCTGTCTGACATAGTACTCTGTTAAAGTCAAAAAAGCGCTCTTCCGATGCAAAATCAACGAGAGAATTCGCGATCGCAGAACCAATTTCTCCCATTTCTTTGCGCATGTAGTGAGCATATCCCCCCTTTTCGGGGATGTCTCCCATCGTCTCAACGCAGAGCGGCAGCTTTTCTATCTCCTCTCCGCCGCGGAAGAATCGCAGCGACTTTCGGGTGAGCTCGGCAAGTTCTCCGTCGGACAAACTGTAAAGCAAATGGCACTTCCCTGCGAGTGCGGGAACATCGCTCGCTGCATACAGACCCTCCTCCCCCACCCCTGCGATCAGCGGGCTCTTTTCCCGTGCAAGGAAGAGGGAATCGGGATGATCGGTGCAGAGCACCGCAAGGGCGTAAGAACCCTTAAGGCGGGCCGTCGTCTTTTGCAGAGCGGAGAGCGCGTCGCCTTCATAGTAAAAGGAAAGCAGGTGCGCGACCGTCTCGCTGTCCGTCTCCGACAGAAACTCTTCCCCGCGCTCCTCGCATTCCCGCTTGAGGGCATGATAGTTTTCAAGGATGCCGTTGTGCACCACCGCAAATTTGCCGTACACGTGCGGGTGGGCGTTCCGTTCGGAAGGCTCGCCGTGGGTCGCCCAACGGGTATGGCCGATCCCCACGCTCCCCGTCGGTTCGAGACAGCCCTCGAGTTCCTTCACCCTTCCCTTTTTGCGCACGACAGAGAGTTTCCCCTCATGCAGAACGGCGACGCCCGCAGAATCGTACCCGCGGTACTCGAGCTTTTTGAGCCCGTCGAGCAGGATGGGCGCTGCGGGAGCTTTGCCGATATATCCTACGATCCCGCACATGCTCCGCCCTCCGCCGCGATCGCCTCTTCGATGAGCGCAACCGCTCTTTCACACGCCTCCTCTTCCTCTCCTTCGGCGAGGATGCGTACCACTGGCTCTGTCCCCGAAGGACGAAGCAGCAGTCTTCCCTCTCCGAGAAGCCGCTTCCCCTCCTCCGCGGCGCTGCGCACCCGCTCGCTCCCGATCACCGATTTGTCCCCGACGCGAACGCTCCTTATGACCTGCGGGAAGAGCCGAAGCCCCTCTGTGAGCATGGAAAGCGGGCACTTGCGTTCGTGCAGGATCTCCATTACTTTCAGCGCGGTCAGGATGCCGTCTCCCGTGGCCGCGTACTTTCTGAAGATGATATGTCCCGAACTCTCTCCTCCGAGAGCGAGCCCTCCCGCAAGCATTTCCTCATAGACGAACCGATCGCCCACGGGAGTGATGAAGCAGGCGATCCCCTCTCTGTCGAGGGCGCGGATGAGCCCCGAATTGCTCATCACGGTGACGGCGATGCCGTTCCCCTCGAGTTCTCTGCGCTCTTTGAGATATTTTGCGGCGATGTAAAGAATGCCGTCGCCGTCTATGGTGTTCCCCCGCTCGTCAACGCAGATGCATCGGTCGGCGTCCCCGTCGAAGGCAAACCCGACGTCGAGACACTTTTCCTTGACGAGCTCCTTCAGCCGCTCGGGGTGGGTAGAGCCGCATCCGCGGTTGATGTTCAGACCGTCCGGTTCAGCCCCCGTGAGGAAGACGTCGGCGCCGAGGGCGTCAAAGACGGCCTTTCCAAGGAAAAAGGCGCTGCCGTTGGCGCAATCGAGCCCGACTTTCATTCCGCGGAAAGAGGAATGCGGCAGGGAGAGAAGGTAGCCGAGATAGCGATTTCTGCCCGCCACATAGTCCACAGTGCGCCCGATGGCGTCCTCTGTCGCCAGCGGAAGGGCGAATTCGCCGTCAAGGTAGCGCTCGATGCGGTTGAGCAGTTCCTCGCCCGGTTTTTCCCCCGCGCGGGAAAAGAGCTTGATGCCGTTGTCCTCATAGGGATTGTGGCTCGCCGAGATCATCACGCCGCAGTCGAAGCCCTCCGATTTCGTCACAAAGCAGACCGAGGGAGTCGTGGTGACATGCAGAAGATAGGCGTCCGCGCCCGAAGCGGTAACGCCCGCGGCGAGGGCATACTCGAGCATGTAGGAAGAGCGGCGGGTATCCTTTCCGATGACGATGCGCGCCCGCTCTCCCCTTTTCCCGAAGTGAGCGCCGAGAAATCTGCCCACTTTGAAGGCGTGCGAGGCGGTGAGAGTTTCGTTTGCCCGTCCGCGGAATCCGTCCGTACCGAAATAGTTTCCCATGGTTTCTCCTTCGGCTCATAGTATGACGCGGGAGAAAAAAGGGTGTCAGGGGGAATAGTACTTCCCGCCGCAATGGGGCTTGATCGTCTCGCGGGAACGGGCGATACAGAAATCATCTGCGCAGAGATCTTTGGTCAAGGTAGAGCCGGCGGCGATGAATGCGCCGTCGCCGAGACGGAGCGGGGCGATGAGGTTGCAGTTGCTCCCGATAAAGCAGCCGTTCCCCACAACGGTGCGGAACTTATGCCTTCCGTCGTAATTGACGAATACCGCACCGCACCCGACATTGACCTTTTCCCCGAGGATCGCGTCTCCCACATAGGCAAGGTGGGAGATCTTACAGCCCGCCCCGACCTTTGCGTTCTTGAGTTCGACGAAATCGCCGATGCGGCAGCCGTCCCCGACCGCAGTGCCCGGGCGCAGATAGGCGTTCGGCCCGACCGTGCAGCCATCCCCCACCGCCGCATTCTGCAAAGTGCTCTCCTTCACCTTAGTGCACGCCCCCACGGTACTGTCGACAAGCTCGCCGCCGCAGATCTCGCTGTTCTCTTTGACGACGCTCTTCCCGAGCACCCGCGCGCCCCCCAAAATACGGACGCCTTTGCCGAGTTTTGCCGTAAAGGAGACGACCGCGCCCTCCTCGACGAGAGCCCCGTGCTGCAAGTGGAAGCGGGCGCTATGGCGTGCCGCCTCCGCGAGCAGAGCGGCGTAATCGGCGAGGGAAAAGAGCCCGCGCCCGAGTTCCTCCGTCGCCATGCGGGGCGTATGGGAGAGCGGAAAGCCCTTCCGCACCACTTTCCCGCCCGGGAAAAAGTAGCTCCCCTCTCGCCCGTCGAGATAGCAAAAGAGCGCCTCCCGCGTGAGGAAGGGATAGACGGGATCGAGAAGGACATATTCCTCCCCGCCCGGCTTCCCGAGCTCAGCGCAGAGCCGCTCTTTCATATGTTCGAAGGTTGTCTTACCGAGAAGATCGAGCTCGCCGCTCGGCTTCCCGCGGAATGTGAAATGACTGTTTTGTGTGAGATAGACCTTCATTCCCCCACACTATGCGGAAAGGGAAAAATCGGTTACAGGAGCGCCCTTCGGACAGCCGTGCAATAGGCGCGGTAGCCCTCTTCCGCCTGCCCGTTTTCGGCAGGGGCAAACACCCGCTCCGCGCGCCGTAGGGAAAAGACTTCCTCCTCGCTCACAAGCCCCAAGGCGATCGCGCACAAAAGCGCAGCGCCGAGCGCGGTGCTTTCCCGCTCCGCGGGACGGTTCACGGCGATCTTCAGAAGATCGGCTTGAAATTGCATGAGGAAGTTGTTCGCCGAAGCTCCCCCGTCGCAGCGGATCTCCCGAAGACCGATCCCGCTGTCCCGCTGCATACAGTCGCAAAGTTCCCGCGCAGAATAGGCGATGCTCTCCAAAACGGCGCGCACGAGATGGGCCTTCGTCGTGCCGCGGGTGATCCCCGCAAGCAGACCGCGCGCGTCGCTGTTCCAATGGGGCGCGCCGAGCCCCGTGAAGGCGGGAACGAAGGAAACGCCGCCCGAATCGGGTACGCTGAGGGCAAGCATCTCGCTCTCGGAGCTCGAGGCGAGCAGACCCAACCCATCGCGCAGCCATTGGATACAGCTTCCCGCATTGAAGGCGCTCCCTTCGAGCGCGTACACCGTCTTTTTCCCGATGGAATAGCCGACGGTCGTGATGAGCCCGCTCTTGGAGCGCACCGCCTTTCCCCCGGTATTGAAGAGCAGGAAGAGCCCCGTGCCGTAGGTGATCTTGCCGTCCCCCTCGTTGAGGCATGCCTGTCCGAAGAGCGCGGCCTGTTGATCTCCCGCGACCCCCGCGACGGGCACTTTCCTTCCGCCGAGATCGGTCTCTCCCATGCACGCGGTCGAGGGCAGCGCCTCGGGAAGGATCTCGAGCGGGATGCCGAAATAGCGCAGCAGTTCCTCATCCCAACCGAGAGTGTGGATATTGAAGAGCATCGTGCGGGAGGCATTGGTGTGGTCGGTGCGGAACTTCCCCGTCAGTTTGAAAATGAGGAAGCTGTCCACCGTGCCCGCGCAGAGCTTTCCCGCCGCAAGCAGATCGCGCGCTTGCGGCACATTGTCGAGCAGCCACCTGATCTTGCTCGCCGAAAAGTAGGCGTCTACGGGAAGCCCCGTCTTTTGGGCGATCTTCTCCCTCATCTCATCGGGGATCGCCGCGCAGTACTCGCTCGTCCGCCTGCATTGCCAGACAATGGCGGGCGCTACGGGTTCTCCCGTCGCACGATCCCACAGAACGACCGTCTCCCGCTGGTTGGCGATGCCGATGCCGACGACGTTTCCCCTGCCCGCAGCGGCTGCACAACGGGAGAGGACATACTGCGCCTTGAACCAAATTTCGCTCGCGTCCTGTTCCACCCAGCCGCTCTTGGGAAACCGCTGTTCGGTCTCCTGTTGGGCGGTGAAGACAAACTTTGCACTTTGAAGATCATAGAGCATCGCGCGGATGCTCGTCGTGCCCGCGTCGAGGGCGATGATATATTTCTTTTCAGCAGCCACGCATACCACCTCCGCCGAATCCGCCTCCGCCGAAACTTCCGCCCGAGCCGCCGTGTCCCACTCCGCCCGAGGAGGGACGGGACACCATGGAACGGGCAAACGAAGTGTTCATCGTGAGGAAGATATGATGGAACATAATGACGTCAAAGACGTCGTACCGATAACCGTAGGCGTAGGCGGGCGGTTTCATGGAGAGCCCCTCGAACTTCTCCGTCCACGCGTCGGTGACGCCGAGCACCTGCGCATAGGGCAGGATGTGATAGTAGAGTTCGGGATCTTCTTTGAGCATGAATTCGATCTTATCCCGCTCGGTGAAGAGAATGAACTGTTTGAAACCGAGGATCTGCCCCAGCCGCTTTGTGTGCTCCTCGCTGCAGGTGAGGAAGTTCCCGCTCACTGCGCCCGTGAGGGACGCTGCGGCGGCGGCGATGACGTTCACCCACATCCCGAAGGCGGCATTGGGGAACCAAAATCCCAGCAGTGCGGGAAGCAGGCCGAGCAAGATCCCCCCTGCGTTGAGCAGGACGATCTTGCCCTTTTTCCACTTATACTCCCGCCGCTTGGCGGTGCGGCTCATGGCAGCGGGGATCGCAAAGGAGATCGCCGCGATCACGGCGGTCGCCCAATAGAAATAGCCGCCATAGACCTTCAAAAGGCTGTAGAGGAAGGCGAAACCGCCCAAGGCGAGCAAGGCAAGGATGCCGAACGTCCAGATCAGGAATTCGCCTGCGCCCTTGTACAGCTTGCCCGCAGAAGCTCCGACTTCCCCTTTCGCCTGCTGCGCCGTGCGGTAAAAGGCACAGTTGAGATCGGAGACGGACACTCGCTCCCTTCCGCGGAACAGCCCTTCGAAGACCGTCTTGAGATGCGCGGGAGCGTCGGCAGGCAGCGCCTCTTTCAGAATGAGGACGGGATCTTCTTCATCTTCCATATCGATTTTGAGATACCCCTTGTCGGCGAACCAAAAGATCGCCGCGCCGAGGTCCTCGCTGTCCACCGTGCCGTCGATGAGTTTTCCCATGAGAAGAGGGTCAATGTTCTCGGGCGCTTCGAGGTTGACTGTCACCGTCATGAGCGGAGCGCGGCAGAACAGGAGCTTTATGAGAAAGGCTGCCGCCAAAAGCCCCAACCCGATGAGCAGGGTATAGAGGACGGCTTGTTCGAGCCGTGCACCCGATTCGATGATGCCGGGCGCGAAGGTGAGATCGAGCTCGATCCCCTGCCCCGCGCGCAAATTTTCCGCCGTAACGGTGATGACCGTTCCCGCAATATCCGCAGTGGCATCCGCCTTAGAGAGGACGTTGTAGCCGAGGGGAATTTCGGGAAGGTTGACCCTTGCCGAAAATGCGTGGACGGAGGAAGACATGCCGTAGCCGAGAAGATTGAGCGGCAGTTCCCCTTCCCTCTCAAGGGCGGGAAGGTGCATGGTATAATGTAAAGTATAGGCGCGCTTCTCTCCCCGCACAAGCTCGTTGCCGCGCAGGTAGACGGAGAGAAAGTCTTCGCCGTCGCCCGATTCCGTGCGGACATAGGGAGAGAAATCCGCATTGTCGCACTCCGCTTCCAGCCCGAAGTATCTCACGCCCTGCCCGAGGGGAAGATCGCGGATGATCCCGTGCGAGTTATAGCCTGAAAAGGCGACCGAATACCGCTCGGTCACCTCCACTTCCCGTTCCTTTTTCACGGTCATCTCTACGTTATAACTCTCGACCGTATAGTCGTAAGCCGCCAGTGAAGTGGCGGCGGAGACCGTCTTCGGCGCACCTCCCCAGAGGAGGAACACAAGCAGACACGCGGCAAGCGCCGCAAGAGTTTTGAATTTTGTTCTCATTTTCAGAAACGAACGGCGGGGGCATTGCGCTCTTCCGCACTGTCGAGCTCGAAGAATTTGCGCTTCTCCAGCTTCATCCTTTTCGCAACCAAATTGGAGGGGAAGACGTCGATCTTGGTATTGAGCTCCTTCACTGCGCCGTTATAGTAGCGGCGGGCGGAAGCGATCTCCGTCTCTACGCCATTGAGCCGGTTTTGAAGATCGAGAAAATTGGCGTTCGCCTTCAGCTCGGGATAGGCTTCCTTCAGGGCGAAGAGAGATCTCAACGTCCCCGAGAGGGCGTTCTCCGCGGCGATCTTCCCCTCTCCCGTCGCCGTCATGGCGGCGTTGCGGGCGGCGATCACAGCTTCGAGCGTCTCGCTCTCATGCTTTGCATATCCCTTCACCGTCTCCACGAGGTTGGGAATGAGATCGTAGCGCTTTTTGAGTTGTACGTCAATGGTCGCCCAGCCCTCTTCTACGATATTTTTGAGCCGCTGCAAGCGGTTATAGCAGCTGATATACCAAATGACTACGCCAAGCAAGATCACCACGACAACGGCAGCAACGACGATGCCGATGACCGCTCCCATGGGGAGCAAGAGCAAATTATTCATAAAAACCTCCTTGAATTGATTATACCATACTATCGCGACATTTTCAATACTGCGATAAAAATTTTTGAAAATACCGCCCAAATCTCTGATTTGAACGGTATTATGTCACGCATAGTACTATGCAAAATACAAATAATCAGATATATTTGAGAACATTCTCGTATAATTTTGTGTCCTCGGGCAAAAAGGTATTGAAGATGACCTTGATCTCTTTCTCGGGGTGGTGGACCTTCCAGGTCATGACCGCCCCCACCGCGATCTCTGCGGCCTGCGCATGGGGAAAATTGAAGACGCCCGTGGAGATACAGCAAAAGGCAACGGAGCAGAGCCCCATCTCCGCGGCAAGGTCGAGGCAGGAGATATAGCAGGAATGCAGTGCGCCGCGCTGTTCCTCGGAGACCTCCCTTCCGATCATCGGTCCAACCGTATGGAGCACATACCTGCTCGGCAGATTGTAAGCGCGGGTGATCTTCGCCTCCCCCGCTTCCTCGGGCACTCCCTGCTGCGCCATGATCCGTCCGCAGTCACGGCGGAGCTGCATCCCCGCAAAGGAGTGGATCACATTGTCGATACAGTTGTGCCCGGGGATGAAGCACCCCAATAGGCGGGAATTTGCCGCATTGACGATCGCGTCGGCATTCAGCCGCGTGATGTCCCCTTCCCACAGGGCGATATTGTTCTTCTTTCCGGGAAGGGATGCAACGTCGACGATCCCCCTTTCGAGCGTCTCCGTCCAGAACAGCCTGTCCTGCAATTCCAAGAGATCGGGCGGAACGGGCAGAGTGAACCGCTCGTTCATGTAGTCGCGCACCAAGGCGCGTTTCTTCTCATAGCCCGCGCTGAACGCCGCGATCGTGCCCCGTTCGCGGAGCAAAAATTTTAACAGCACATCGCAGGCGTCCGTCTTTTCGGCCTCATTGCGGAAGGGCTCGGGACGGGGAAAGGGAGAAAGATCGATGAGGTCTCTGTATTCTTCGAGCGAAAGCCCCATTATTTGCCCCTTATAAGATTATTCTTTCCGCCCGCGAGCAAGGTCTTGCGCTCCTCGGCAGTGAGCGCGCCGAGGGTGAGCACGATGTCCTTGCTTCTGCGCTTGCCCTCCACTCTTGCGACAATGCGCTCTTCCCCCGCCTTGACGAGTTCGGCAATATTGTCGAGCAGAAGGACGTCCCCCTCTTTGAACCCGAATTTTTGGTAGACGAGGGGCAAGATCCCCCAGTCGATGAGGTGGGCGCGCAGCTTCTCGGGATAGCTCTTGGCAAGCGCCGCGAACGCGCCGCGCTCCCTGTCCTCGACCGCATACGACCAAGCGTAATCTTCGGGATCGTCGATGAGAACGGCAAGGTCTCCCTCTCCGCCGTCGATCGAAAGTTTCAGGGTCTCGGGAAGAGGCGGGAACTTGGGAAGCGGCACGATCTCATCTCCGTAGACGAGTGGAAGCGCTTTCTGCGGCTTTCCGACATAACTCATCACGCGGCTTTGATAGGGCGCGGGATCGAATTTGTACTTTTTGATGCGCTTTGAATATTCCGATCCGAGCGCGGAAGTGAGATATCCCCCGTTTGCGAGGGTCGCCGCGATCGTTCTTGCGTCGAGGCGGGCTGTCCCTTCCCTGAGGATATTTGCATCCTGACCCACGTGACCCACGAGCCCCTCCCGATCGTCCAAGAGGTCGTTAAAGTCCACGCCCGCGCCCAAGAGCGCGTTGAGATAGCCTCCCTCCGAGAGCGCCATCGTGACGGATTTCGAATAGGGAAGCCAGCTGCACGCACATTCTCCGATCTGTTTGCCGCGGAGGATCTCCGCAACTTCCGCCATCGTCTCATAAGTTGCCGCTTCATATTCGATCGCCGTCGCCCCGAGGAACACCTTTCCGTCTTTGCGGTACTCTTCGGGAGCGGTTTCGAGGAACTCCCTTACCGTAGTGATCTCGTCGTTCACGTCGATCATCGGCTCGACATCCGAAAGATCCACGACGACCGCCCCGTCGTAGTAAGCGGGCTGGACGGGCGCAAGGGACTTAAAAGCCTCTGCGCGCAGGTGATTTTCGAAGTACTCCTTCGTCTTTTCGTCGGTCATCCACACGGTGGAAACCTGTCCGCAGTCGAGCGCGCTGTCTATGGCGTTGCGATAATCCATCGAGAGGGCCGAAACGCCCGCGCCGAACACTTCGAGGATCTTCCCTCCCGCAAAATTTCCCGCGTTTTCGAGCGCTTGCATGACGGACAGGGCGACATCGGTAGGTCCGACCCCTTTGCGCAGCTTGCCCTTGAGGAACACGGCGATCGTCTCACTGCGAGGTTCTTCCCATCTCGTTTCGGTAAGACAGCGAAGAATGTCCCCTTCCGCCCCCCAAAAACTCATCGCGCCGAGCGCTCCGCAGGCGACCCCGTCGCTGCAAAGCAAAACGCCGCCGCTTGCAGCGACCTGTTCGCAGGCATAGGCGTCCTCCGAAGCAAAACCCGAAGCAAGACCGCCCGGGACGGACGCCCCGCCCCATTTTTTCGCCGCAGAGCGCAGGAAATCGCCGTCGAAGAGCCCATCGAAGAGATAGGTCGGAGCGGGGAATTCCTTCATTCCCACAAAGTCGAGGGTGCGCAAGACGTCCGTTTTATTGTATATAAATACCGCGTCGGGCTTCAATGCGAGCGTCTCTCCCATGCTCTTGGCGTGCGAAGAGAGGATCCCGTAGGCGACTGTATTTTTAACGGCGACCTCCTTTTTATCCGACGTCATAAAGGCATGTGCCTCTTTGATGAGCCGTCCCTCCATGTAGTAGACGCCCTGTTTGATGATCTTGACCATGTTCCCTCCGATTTTCTGTTGTCATGTATTTTTATTATAACAATCTTTCGAGGAAAAAGCAACCGTTCCTTTCCCAAAAATGTGCAAAAAAAGGATTGATTTTCGTGAGGGAAAGGTTTATACTTGTGATATGAAGCAAACTGTTTGCAAAAAGTTCCCCTTCCGCTTTACTCCCGTGATGCTCGTGTTCTTTTCCCTCGGGCTGATGCTGTGCGCGGCGGGCTTTGCCTTGACGCTCTGGCGCTTCCTCCGCTTCCTCAAAGAAGGAGCATTCGGATCGGGAGCTGCCTATGGGTGGATCCAATATATACTGCTCTTCTTCGTGAGCATCTTCTTGGCGGCGCTCATCATCGCCATGCTCATCTCCTCCTGCTATATCATCACCGAAAAACATCTTGTCGTCCGCTTCGGGTTTATCCGCCAGAAATTCGCGATCTCGGGCATCTATTCGGTCCATCTCTTCAAGGGCATGAACAAACTCGCGGTGTACTTTGACGACTTTCAGACGAAATATACCGTCATCGTCATCAAGGACCAACGGTATGAGGAATTTGTGAAGGCGCTGCTCGAACAAAAACCGACCATCGGATTTTCCTTTTCCACTCCCGAAGAGGAGGAGGAATTCAAGAAGAAGTAAAGGGACGCCTCAAAAGGCGTCCTTCTCCGTTCTCTTCCAACGTTTTGCGATAAATTTCAGCTTCAGCCCCATGGGCAGAGGCGCGGTAAATATACGCATACATTTGTTCCAAAAGCCGACCACGACGGTGCGTCGGTTTTTTTTCACCGCTTTCAAGCTCTTTTGGGCAACTTTTTCGGGCGGAAGCGCCGCCAACTTTCCCCAAAGCCCTTGGGATTTGATGTTCTCCTTGATATCCTCGCGGGTGGGGATCGCCCCGGGAAGGACGCAGGTGACCTTCGCCCGCCCCATAAGCTCGGTGCGCAGAGCCGCACAGAACTGCGCGAGGGCGCGCTTCGTCGCACTATACAGGGCGAAATAGGGCATGGGATAGAGCCCCGAAACGCTCCCGACCGCCAAAAATTCGGCAGAGCCGTCGAGGTCGCACCGCTTCATCACGGCATGAAAAAAGGAGACCGCCCCCTCGAAGTTCACCCGCGATTGCATGACGAGCTTTTCCTCGGTGTACTTTTCAAAGGCCTTCTGCACGTCCGCGCCCGCAACGTAGATGAGACGGTCAAAGCGGGCATGCACGCTGTCCGCATAGATAAAAAAACGGCGGCGGGACTTCTCGTCGGCAAGATCGCAGGGAAAGTATTCCGTTTGAAGTTCGGGATACTGCGCTTTAAGACTGTCCGCAAGACGGGAGAGACGGTTTTCATCCCTTCCCGTGAGAAAGAGCGGCTCTCCCCGCTCGGCAAGAAGCCGGACAAATGCGCCGCCCAGTCCTCCGCACGCGCCCGTGATGAGCGTATAAGTCATGACGCCGCCTTGAGCACGATCTCGCTCACCCCGTCCTCGATGAGGTAGCACATCTCCTCGTGCTCGTTGACGCCCGCTTGGATCTGCTGCGGGGTGAGTTTCATGTATTTTATCGTGGCCTATGCAAGGACCGTTCCTTCGGGGAGCATGATCGCACATTCCGCGGTCAGGAAATTCCCGCTCTCCTTTGCGACGATCCCCCTTCCGATGAGGTCGGCGTCATACGGCACAGGTTTTCTGTACTTCGTCTCCAAGGAAAGGGTGACGCCGTAAGTAAACTCCCCGCCCTCTTTTGCCCAGAGCGCGCGAAGCCCCATTTCGTCGAGCATGGCGGTGATAAGTCCGCCGTGCACCCTTCCGGGATAACTTTGATGTTCCTTCCGAAAACGGAAGAGGGAGACGACGCTCCCGTCCTCCATGCTGTAAAAGGGCGCGCGCAAGCCGAACGGATTGTCCAGCCCGCAGACGGCGCACATCTTACTGTTCCTCTGTTTTTGCAATACTCTCATGGGACACCTCGTTCCCATTATAGCACGCGCAGTCCGCGCCGTCAAGCGCGGGTATGCGATTTCGTTCAAACGTCCGCTTTCCGTTTTTGACGGTGACGGTGATCCCGCCCGCAAAGGGAAGGAAGAAGGCGCAATCGAGCTTTCCGCAATCCCCACAAATGCGCGGCTCTGTCAGAATATCCACCCCCGACAGAGCGTAGAGGATCCAACGGATGGCATAGGAAGCAAATCCGTGACAACAGCTTGCAAGTGCGCCGTTGTGCTCCCACAGCGTGCCCGTGCGCTCCGCCATGCCGCCGAAGAGTTCCATGCACTCCGAAAGGAGCTGTTCCCCCCTGCCCGCCTCCATGAGAAGGTCGAAGCGCATATACAGTCCGTACATCGCATTGGGCGCAGAGAGACCTTCAAGCGGCTCTCCCACCTTGCGCGGGGCGAGCAATTCTTCAAAGAGTTTTCCGTATTCTTCCCGCGTGGCACAGCCGAACCAAAAGGCATAGTATTGGCACACCTCGGTATAATTCCCGCTCGCGATGAGTTTGCCCTCTCTTCGCACGAGATTATCTACAAAGAATTTTCCGTCAAAGGCGAGTTCCCTTACCCTGCAAAAGATCTCCTCCGAGCGGGCGAGAAGAGCGTCGTCTGTGTAGAGCCTCCCCGCGGCGGCAAGGGCGGCGGCATAGCAGATATTCGTGGGGATATTGACCCCGCAGACATGAGCGGGCGCATTGGCGGCGCTCCACTCGACGAACACCCACCCCTCGAGATCTTCAAGCAAGCCGAGCTCATTCTCAAAAGCGCGGAAATAGCGCAATACGCCATAGACATTGCTCCTTGACTTGGCGGGAAGACGGTCCTTTGCATGCACCGCCGCATACTTCTCCAATTCGAGGATATACCACATCGCCCAATTCGGAATGAACTGACCGCCGATGGTATCTGCGGGATAGCACATGGGGAGCATCCCCTCGGGCAGCTCCCTCTTTTCGGCATATAAATAATTTTCGAGAAAGGTGCGCTCGGCGTTGTTCCCGCCCGTAAAACAGCGTTCGGCAACGGAGGAAAACCAACTGTCCGAGAGCCAGCCCGCCCGTTCACGGGAGGGACAGTCGGTGAGGATATCCACCGAATTCTGGGCGAGCGTCGCGCGGGCGGCCTCCACCACCCTCTCGATCTTTTTATCCTCGCATGAAAAAACAAATCTGTCCGCGGCGGGATTTTCAAAGAGACGGCAAAAGATCAAAGCCTCCGTGCCCTTCGTACACACAACGCAGGCATAGCGCATGGTATAGGGCTCGAAGGTCGCCGCACGTGAGTCCCCCGCTCCGACCGTCCACTTATGCACGGACGCGCAGGTATTGCGGCGGAAGTCCACCTTCCCGTCCGTCAAAACCTCGTCGAAGAGCACATATACGCTCCCGCCCCCTTCGGAGCGGACGGTAAGTTCGCAGAAGCCGGTGACAGCCCTGCCGAAGTCGTAGAGGACATAGTTGAATTCCCCCCTTCCGCCCCGTTTATAGCGAAAGCGGGAAGCCTCGTCGATGGGCGCTTCCTCCCACTGCTCTATGGGAAAGCCCTCCACGCTTCCATCCGCAACGCCCGTGTGCGCGCGGTCCCGCCAAGGCGCGGCGTCTTCCGCGATGAGGACTTCCCCCCGCTCGAGTTCATGGGCGGGACAGACGGGGCTTAGGCGCGGCGTCCTTCCCCGCGAGGGAAGAAGTTGCGGGCACATGACCTCGGCTGTGGGCAATTTTTCGCGCTCACACAGAGGCGCCTTGTTCATGCGGTAGACCTCTTCAAATCCCCTCTGATAGCTGTATCGGGGAACTTTTTGCACCCGCTCCGAAAAACGGACGCAGGCAAAATCCTCCGATCGGAACTTCCTTCCGTCCGCAAGGCGCACTTCCACGGCAAAGAAGGGCGGCTGTTTGACACGATAAAAATTTTTGACATTATAGCTCTCGACGAGCACAACGAGCGTCTTCGCCTTAAAAGAGTGGCGGGAAAGCCGCGCATATCCGTGCGCCGCCCGCTTTGGGCCGAAGCCCTTCATCTGCCCGTCGGCATAGAGCTGATAGCAAGAGGCGGCGGTGAGCGTGATCCGCCCCCGCACCGCCTCTTTGAATTCGAGGAAGAAGGCAAGGGTGAGATCCATCTCTTCGCCGAGCCCTTCCGCCCAGACTGCTTTCATACTTTTCTCCCAAATTGCGGATGCCCGCGCCCCGCTCAGCCCCACGCTCCGTATCCGTCCGTCCAACCTGTGGTGTCGATCCCGAGCGCCGCGATCATATCGAGCGCGCCCGCATGCAGATTTTCATCGTACCGTTGGAGAAAACGGTCGTCGGTATAGGCGTCCCGTACCCAATATTGGAAGGCGCGGGACATCTTGTCCTGCGTGGAGACGGTGACGCCCGTCGTCCAGTTGCAGTTCGGGGTGCGCGCGAATTCCCCCTTCACGAAGTCCTCGATCTCTGCGGGAATGATCGTGCCGTAGACTGCTCCGATGTTTTCCCCCGCCTTTTCGTCCACCATTTTGTTGATGTTTTCGGGGGTCGTGAGCCACATGAGGAAGAGTTTGGACGCGAGAAGGTGCGCCTCTCCCTTCTGCTCGACCGCCTGTTTGCAGATGTTGAAGGACTCGCAGATGGGCGGGTTATAAGCGCCCTGCCCGAACTCGAAATCGGCGCAATACTGCGAAGTCGAGGAATCGGCAAGCGGAGTGGCAAAGATCCCGTATTCGAATTTCCTCTCGGCGTTGACATTCTCCGCGCCGAGCCGCCACATCCCGTCCTCCATCATCGCGACGAGCCCCTTATTCCAGCGGGGTTCATAGTCGGTATTCGCAGCTCCCGTGTCGAGGATATTGTTGTACTTATACTTGATCTCATTGTAGAGGGCGAGAACGTTTTCGCGGTTCTTTCCCTGTCCGTAGAACACTCCCTCGTAGACGGCGCGCAGAAGCTCGTCCTGCGTCATATAGCCGTTGCCGTCGTAGTCCCACTGATCGCGAATCTTGTCTGCAAAGGTAGGTCCCAAGGAAAACTGCACGTCCCAAACGTCGACGTTCGCCGTAGCGTTGAGCGACCACGGCGCAACGGGGGTGATCCGCTCCTCCTCGGGAACTGTGCCGTTATACTCCTGTATCTTGGCGCAGATCCCCTTGAATTCCTCCCAAGTGCGGGGGACTTCCAGCCCGAGGCGGGCGAAGATCTCCTTATTGTAAAAATAGGCGGTGGCGCTCCCGGGATAGCACATGACGGGAACGGCGCAGATGTGTCCCGCCGCGTCGGAGGTCATATCGCTGAGCCACATATAGTTGGGGAACATGTCTTTCCAATGAACGCTCCCCCGCTCGCCCTGCGGGATAAAGACGTTGGGTTCTTCGAGGATCTCGTCGAGCATGACATACCAATCCCTGTCCGAATATTCCGAGCCGTGCATCATGACGATATCGGGCGCGTCGTCGGAGGAGATCTGCGTCGTCATCCACTGCGCCCAGTCCCCCACGCTCTTTTTGGAATAAGCCCATTCGATCGTCACATTGGGGAACATCTTGCAGAACTCGTCCGCGATGCCCTGCGTCGAACGAAAGACAATGGGCTGCTGTTCGCTGGGAACGGTGTTCGTCGTGGGGATGAGCTGGTTGATATCCACGAGCAGAGTGAGAGGTTTCCCGTCGTTGATGAGGATATCGTTCCATGCGTCGGCAGTGGGAAGTTCCTCTTTTTCGCCGCAACCCGCGGCGGCAAAGGCGAAGAGGAGCGCAAAGGTCACGGACGCCGCTGTATAGAATTTTTTGTGCATAGTCCCTCCTCAGAATTTGATAGACGCGCTCGTGAGCCCTTCCACATAGAACTTATTCGCAAAGAGGAAGAGCAGGATGAGCGGAACGGACGAAATGAGATAGCCCGCAAACAGTGTGGGATAACTCCCGGTGTTCCCCGAAAGAAATTCCTTCTTGATCGCGGCGGCGATCGTGAGCTTGTTCGTGTCGGTGGGAATGGCGATCATCGGCCAGAGGTAGTCGTTCCACGTGCTCGAGAGCTGCATGATGGCGAGCGTCGCCAAAATAGGCACGGAGAGCGGGATGCAGATGTAAAAGTAGCAGCCGAGCTCGCCCAGCCCGTCGAGGCGCGCCGCCTCGAAGATGCTCTCGCTGATCCCCGTAAAGAAGCTGCGCAGAAGGAACACGCCGAATACCGACCCGCCCGTGATGATGGGCAAGATTAGGATGAGATAGGTATTCGTTCCCACCAACTTCTTATAGAGCATGAAGCTCGGGACGAGGGTCATGATCGCGGGGAGCATCATGAGCGCAAGTACCATGAGGTACAAGACATCTTTGCCGAAGAACTTCATGCGCGCAAACGCGTAGGCGGCAAGGGAAGCGACGATGAGCATCGCGAGCGTTCCGACGCCCCCTACGAGAATGGTATTGAAGATATACACATAAAGTTCTTGCGCGGCGTAGGCGAGATTTTCGAAGCTGAGCGGGAAGGTGGGATACCACTTGGTCGCGTCGAAATTCGCATTGAGCTTGAAAGCTCCCCACACCGCCATGCAGAGCGGATAGAGCATCAGAATGAGCAGGATCACCATGATCACATGGTCGAGCACCTGTCCGAGACGGATCTTGGCATGAGGTCTTGTCATAATTCCGCCTCCTGTCTTTTCCCGAGTTTGAAGGAGATCACCGTGAAGATCATGATGACGGCGAACAGGAAGGTGCCGATCGCGCTCGCATACCCCATTCTCCCCTGTTGGAAGGCGGCTTGATACATGTAATACCCGGGCACCATGGTATCATACCCGGGGCCGCCGTTCGTGAGGAGGAACTGCACCGAATAGTCCTGCATGAACACGATAATGCCGTTGATGAGATAGAACTTCACCTGACCGAGGATCTGCGGCAGATCGATGCTGAAGATGATGCGGAAGGTCGAAGCGCCGTCGAGCCGTGCGCTCTCGCGCGTCTCCGCGGAGATTGCGTTGAGCCCCGACAGATACACGAGCACGTTCGTCCCGCCGATCCACGGGAAGCCCATGAAGATGATGGCGGGAATGACCGTCTTCGGGTCGTTGAGCCAGTCGACAACTCCCCCGCCGAAGAGCTTCCACACCGCCGTCATAAGCCCGAAGTTGGGGTCGTAGATATACGCCCAGATGAGGGTGACGACGACGCCGGGAGCGACAATGGGCACGAGGATGAGCAGGCGGTAGAGCCCCTTCGCCCTCTCGGAGCGGAGGTTGAAGATGAGCTCCGCGACGATGAGAGGAACGAAAATATTGATGAGGAGTTTCGGGATCATGATCTTGAAGAGGGTCAGAAAAGAAGGCCAAAACACCTCGGTGTCCGTGAGGAATTCGATATAGTTTCCAAAGCCTCGGAAGGCTGTTGCGCCCGAATCCCGCCAATCGAAGAAGGAATGATAAATTCCGCTGATGGCGGGATAATAGGAAAAGGCGAGGAGGAAGAAGAAAAGCGGAAGGAGGAAAAGATACGCTTTTCTCGAGGAGTACAGTTTCTTGCCGAGCTGTCTGAAAAAATTCCCCGCACCCCCTCGTTTTTGTTCAGTTCGTTCCATTTTCCCCTCCTTCGACATCATAAAAGATGTCGTCCGTGGTCATACCGCTCCCGCTGTCACGGACGGGCGCCACCATGTTGATGACCCGCTCTGCCGTTGCGGGAACAAAAATAAATACGGAATTGTTCTCATCGCGCACGGAGAGTGTGATGGGATCGGCACTCCCTCCGCTTGCCCGATAGCAGCGGTAATTGATAACGACGATCCCCTCCCCGTCGGTAACACTGCGCTCGAGGACGTTTCGGTTTGTCTTGACGTACAGCGTGTGCCCCTCCACCGGTTTTCCGCCGCGGGTGAGCCGCACGGTGATGAGCATCCGCGTAGAGCCGTCCGCCACTCCCCAATCCTCGGGAAGGGGGTCGCCCTTGCCGTCGAGCACTTCCTCCTCCGAAAGTCTCGTCACCGAGAGGAACTCGAGCTTGTAGCTCTTGGAGACGGCAAGATCGATGAGGGCGAGCGCTCCCAAGACGAGCACGACGGCGGCAAGCGCAATGAGTTTTTTGAAGATACTTTTCACGCGCGGTCCTCCGTTTCGTATTTCAATAGAATGGGCGTTCCGTCATATTCGAGCGTCACCTTTTCCGTACCCGTGAGCGGGAAATACAGCCACGAAACGCCGCTCCAGATCTTGTCCGTCACGGTGGAAGTGAGCGGCTCGCCCTTCCTCGCGTCAATCACCTTCAGCCCGTTCGGATAGCCGTAAGCCGTTCTCACGGGCTTATCTTTGCAGACCTCGGTGAAGGTGAGCGCAAGCGAGCTCTTTCCCTCCGTGCAGATGGTAAAGCGGTCGCCCGCCGTCAAAATGACTTTGTTGAAGCTCCTGCGCTGTTTTCCGATCTTCCACTTTGCGAGCAAATAGCCGTTGGGAGGCAGTTCCACTTGCCAAAAATTCTCGCACTCTTCCGTTTGAGAGGAAGGGACAAGACAGCCGTCTTCGATGAGACGGATAAGTTCCACCCTCACCCCCTCCCCCGTGGGAAGGGTCACGCTCGCCCTGCGCGCCTGCATCGCGGGATTGCAGAGCACGAAGAAGCCCTCGCCCGCGGCGGAAGCGCTGTAACCGTACACTTCCCCGCGGCGGGCGTCCCCACAGATGAAGGAGTGTTTCATCTCCTTCTCGGTGATCTCGCGGAAAAGCCCGTCCACAAAGCGGTAATACTCCCAATCCTCCATGCCGAGGTCGGAAAGATCGCCATAGAGATTGAGCTTGCACCCTCCCCTCATTACGTTGAGAAGGATGCCTTGGCGGAAGAGGTTGCGCCCCTGACGGTAGATGGTCTCCGTCTTTCCGAGCATAGTCCCGTGGTCGTCGATACAGCGCAGCGGCACATAGCCCTCCGCGAAGTCCCTCACCATGGCGTCGGTATAGTAGACGATGGATTGCACGAGAGAGCCGCTGGCGATCTCGCTCGGGCGGGGGTCGCCGCAGTAGAAGTAATCCGCATATTCGCACCAATAGGGAGAAATGGGATGTCCGCTCCGCTTGCGTACACAGCCGATGCGCTCCAACGATGTCGTCCAGCCGTTATAGCAGAGGATCTTTAAGTCGGGGTTGAGCGCTTTGAGCTTTCCGACCATGGCGATGAAGTTCATCACCGCGCGTTCCTTCGATTCGCACAGCTCCACCGAATGCCCATGGGCGGGATTTTTGCACTCGAAATAGGCAAAATCGAGTTTGATGAGGTCGATGTGGTTTTCCGTGATATGGTGCGCCACCGCCTCGGTGATGATATCCGCAACGCGGTCACAGGAAAAGCAGAGCACATTCTCGTCGTCGAGCATGGCATTGTACTTCTCCATTCCGCGCAATTTTCCGTGTTTGCAGTTGATGTCGAACCACAGTCCGAATTTGAGCCCCATCTTTTGGAGCTTTTCGAGGACGGGCGCAATGCCGTCGGGGAAGGTCCGCTTCTTGAAATCGCGGTAGCCGCTGTCCGGTTCGAACCAAAAGGCGTCCATGAGATAGTAGTCGAGCCCGATGCCCGTCTCCTTCATCACCTTTCCGATGAGGTCGAGATTGTCGAGGGTCATCTTTGCGGTGAGTTCGACGGGGCGTTTATCGTCCGTCATATCATCATGAAGCCCCCAGTCGCAGTAAATACGGAGAGGCAGCCTGTCCCGCGCGGTCTTGGATTCGATGTAGTCGGCAAAGGTAAGCCTCACATCGCCGCGGCAGTCAAGCCCATAGACGACGGGAAGGCTTTGAAATTCCGTCGCCCGCACGAAGGGCGCCTGCAAAAACGCGCAGGTCTGTCCCTCATAGCGGTTGTTTGCCGCTGGAAATTCGATGCCGCACCACCCGCTCCTGCCGAGAAAGACGGGCATCCCCTCTCCGCCCTCGGATAAGGGCAGATTGCTTGTCCCGCTCTCGAGGCAAATGCGTTTGAGGAAAAATTCCCTCTTGTCGCGAAGGACGATCCGTTTCTCGAAGGTCTCCTCTTTGGCAAGATAAGTAACTTCCGCGATGAGCCCGCTCTGTTCATAGCGGAGGAAAAAACCGTTCTGCAAGCGTCCGCTCTCCGCAAGACGCATGGCGGAGGCGGGAAGCGCTTCCGCCTCTTCCCCCTTTCGGGCGATATAGAGGACGAACTCCTCCCCTCCGCCGAGGGTCAAGATATTTCCGTTTCGTTCGAAGACGAGCGTGCCGCCGAGATATTCGAGCGTGCCCGTCTTGTTTTTCAGTTTGAAATTACATTCACACATTCTCTTGTTTTGACCTCTTTATCAAGGACTTTCTGACGATGAGCTTACATGGAATGAACACTTTTATGGGAAACGCGCGGCGGTAGTTGATCCTCTCGAGCAGGATATCCGCAACGAGCCGCCCGATCTCCTCTTTGAAGATGCGCACCGTGGTGAGCGGCACGCGGCTGTAATTGGACTTGAGGATGTCGTCGTGCCCCGTGACGCACACGTCCTCGGGAATGCGGATACCGCTGTCGAGGAGGGCGTTCATCACGCCGATCGCCATCTCGTCGTTCATGCAGCAGATGACCTTGGGCGGGGGCGCAGTTTTGACCTTTTCCTTGACGAGCTCATACGCCGTCGCCATGCTGTAGGCGGCGGAGAAGAAATAGCGCTCGTCGATATGAAGTCCCAATTTTTCGGCATAGGCGAGGATCGCCTTGTTCCGGTCCTCGTCGTTTCCCGTCACAAAGCCGATCTCGTCATATCCGCACTTTGCGATGTAGTCGAGCATGACATTGAGCGTCGTCCTCAGGTCGCTTCCCACGAAGTCGGCATTTTCGATGTTGTCGCCGTAGATGCTCGAAAGATATTTGGCCTGTTCGGAAAGGTAGGAGATGATCTTTTGGGGCATGTTGCCGAAGAGGACCAGCCCGTCGAGCTTGCGTTCGGCGAGAGGTTCTTTCCGTTCATAGAATTTGCATACTTCCTCCACCGTATAGGGAAGGACTTCATACCCCGCGTCGCTCAGCGCCATGACGATCCCCTCGACAACGCGGTCGAAGTAGGTATTCATCTTGTGCTCTGCACCGCGGTATGTGACATAGCCGATGCGGATATCCGTCTTGGAGCGCGCGGGACCGTTGGCGAGCTGCCGCGCATAGTAGTTGGGGATATACCCCCTCACTTCCACCTCTTTGAGCACCCGCTCCCGCACCTCGGGACGCACCCGCAGGGTACTGTCCTCATTGAGGATGCGCGAGACGCAGGCAATGGAAACTCCGCACGCCTTTGCAATATCTTGAATCGTGCTTTTCATCTCGCTCCTTGCTCATGTTTTATTTCCGCGCGGGCGGAAGCCGCGCCCTTCCCTTGGGGAAGGGGCGGCCTCGCCTTTACGGCCTGTTCCGAAAAGTTGCGGCTCAGTCACGCTTCTTCCGCACGAAGAGCAGGGCAGCTCCCGCCGCGATCACGGTGAACGCTGCTCCGAGCCCCACCACAGACCCGCAGCCACTCTCCTTGTTTTCCTCTCCCGCATTGGGATTATCGGGCGTATCGGGGTTGTCGGGATTGTCGGGGTTATCGGGGTTGTCGGGGTTGTCGGGATTATCGGGATTGTCGGGCGTCTTGGGCATATCCTCGCCGCAGACGTCGCACTTGCCGTCGTTGTCTTCATCGACATGCTCGGTATGTGCGGGCGGCTCGGGTTTGAGGTCCTCCTCGCGGCTGATCGTTGCGAACTTCACGAGCTCGGAATAGGCGATCGGCTCATCGCTTTCATTGCAGGCAACGACCTGCACGGCGTACTTTGTGGAAGCCTCGAGCCCCATGATCGTCTCGGAATACTCTTCGTCGCCCGCGTAGATCGGACCTTCGGTGGAGAGATATTCATAGAGTTCACCCTCTTCTGCGTCGCTGTTGTCGAGATAGACAAAGAGTTTATAAGTTTCCGCGCCGTCGATCTCCGTCCAGTCGATATTCGCCTTGTTGTAGTGCAGCTCGCTCGCGCTCGCCGTCACGCCTTCCGTCGGCTCTTGCGGGCGGATGGTGGTGTCCGCTCTCTCACCGAACGTCACGGTCTGATCGAAATATATGGTATGGAGCTGATCGGCGTCCTGCCAACCTTCGGTAAAGCTGCGGGAATCGCGGTGACGAACGTTCACGCGGATCTGTCCGCCGGGCGTCCAAAGGTCTTTGATATAGTAGCCGAAATCAAAGATATACTTGCCGCTGTGCTGCCAAGCCTCGGTCGTGCTCTTCCTTGTATCACCGAGAGGCTGACCGTCCTCGCCGAGGATCTGCTGAACGAGCATAGAGGGATCTCCTCCGAAATCGTTGCGGACCTGCGTGAGCCAATTATCGTAGTTGCCGCGCGTCTCGATGTGCATTTCCTCTGTCCCGAAATAGATATAGATGCCGTCTGAATCCTGACAGATCGCGGTGTCGTTTACTTCAAGGCGGAAGAAGAAGTTATTCGCGGCGGTATACATCTTGATGGTCGCCGTTGCGCCCGTCGTATCGCCCCATACGGGGATGAGGTCATAGGCAGTCGTATTCGCCCAATCGCTCTCGGTGGGCACTGCGGGAAGGTCGGTGACGGTGATGTTCAAAGCGGTATTTTCTGGCCCTGCCACCTGACCTTCGGGAGGAAGGGGCGGGATGTACTCGTCGAGAACGAGGGTGATGTCGATCGTCGTCGCATCGCCCGTGCCCCATTCGCCGCTCTCGCCCGAATCCCAATGCTTAAATTCGAGCTTGACTTCGGTGCCGACCACGAACTTATCGGAAAGTTCCAATCCGAACGTTCCGATGTAGCCGCCGTAAGTGTCATCATAACGCTGCTCCAACTGTACGCGGGAATAGATCATGCTGTCCTGATTGAGCCACTTTGCCCAATGTCCTTGTTCCCAATGTTTCGTATCGGAACCGACGGTGACATCATATTCCATCTTATCACGGCAGTTGGTATCTGAAATGGAGTTGGTGGTATCCTTTACGGAAGCGCGGAAGTAGAGGCGGGTGCCCGCTGTGAGGACGGCAAGGCTGCCCTCGCTTGCGCCCGTCATATCGTAGGACTTCGCGCTCGCCCACTCCTCTTCATCGGGATGCCCTTCCGCTCCCTTGCCCTCTACGGCGACGATCTTATCGGGCGCGGGCGTTCCGGGGAAGCGCAGGGTGCCCGAATAGGTCATGGGCGTGCCTGTATTCCATACCGTCTCCGTCGTGAGCGCGTCGCGGTGGGTAACGGAGACCTGTATCTCTGCGCCCTCTACATAGACATTCGCAAATTGGTGACCGAAGTCATAGGTATAGGTCTTGTTCGCGTCGTCGTATGCGATGTGGCCGTAGTCCGTGTCTGCCTTATTTGTCAGCCAAACGACGCTTCCGTCGTCATTGTGTTCATAGTGCCCTTGGAACTGAAGTGTGACGGGACCGACGACATATTGAAATTCCACCGCATCCTTGCTGACGAAATAGGTTTCGTCCTTGACGGAGAGACGGGTGTAGATCATCGTCCCGACGGCAGCAAATTTTACCGTTCCGGGAAGCCCCTCGCCCACTAAAGCATAGGAGGGAACGCTTCCCCATTCCTCCTCGGAGAGCTGCGCGCCCGAATCCCTTACGAGCGGGATGGAGTTTTCCGCGGCGGAAACGCTCTCCGTTTGGAGCATAGCCACTCCTGCAGCAGTACAACCGACTGCGGCAGCCAACAACATTGTAGCAAACTTTTTCATAAAATGTCTCCCTTTTCTGCATATCGCAGTTATTTTTTTGAATTTTTTTATAAAAAGTACAATTCGCCCGCAGACTGCGCCGTGTATTCCATACGGAAATCGTTCCAACCGACCACAGACTGCTGATAGTTTTGTTCCCAATTGTCGTAGATCCACGACTCGAACGCAATGGTGTCGTACGCTTCGAACGACGTGCGGATCGCCCAAGGCATCTTCATCTCCACGCTATATCCCGTCTCCGTGCGCTTGACCTTGAACTCGGCGTTCAATGCGCTGCCCGTGCCGCCCGAAATTTCGGTCTTTCCCGAGCGGTACACGTCCACAATGAACGTCTCCTCCTGTGAGGTCGCTTTGCCGTTTTCTCCCACGAGAAAGCGGATGCAGTCCCCCTCCGTCGCTACGAGATCGTTCACTTCTGCGTACACATAGAGGGCTTCTTCGGTGTAAACCGCCCATGCCGTCCCGCGGGCAGGTCCGGGCACGAATCCGCGGTTATAGACCGTCCGCGCGATCGCAAGCGGCGTGCAAGAGGCATACAGAGCGTCCTTTTCGCCGTCCAATGCGGGCGCTTGCGCGGTTCGTGAGATCCCCACGGCGAGTTCCTCATAGGGCTCATGCGCGTCCTTATAGGGCTTTGCCGCGTCCTTGGAATACACCTCGCCATTCGGAAGCACCTGCGTGCGGAGTGCAAATTCCTTGGGATTGTACATGGCGATGTGGACGTCCCACGTCGGGGAATACTGCCGCCAGTCGTTGCCGCTGTCCGCCATTCTGCCCTCCATGTAGCCGACATACACGGTGTGGGAATGTACCTGCCCGCTGCCGTCACCCACAAAGTCGGGATAGCCGCGCACGAAGCCCGTTCCGTGGGACAGGATCTCCTTGTTTGCGCCCGCCGTCGCCACACTGTCGTAGGTGAATTTCACGCCGTCGTCCGATTCCATGTAGTACACGCGGGACGCTCTTCCCTGCGTGGACTCGTAGGCGAGCATGAATTTCCCTGTCAAGGTATTATACTTGATGCCGCACCCCGCGCGGGTGAACACTTGCTGCCCTTCGTCGAAGTGGATGCCGTCCTTTGAGCGGAACACATACATGCGATCTCCCTCGATCATCGTGTAGGTACAGTAAACATAGTAAGTTCCGTTCACATAACAGGACGAGGGCTGGCCGATCCCGTAGAATCCGTACCCCGAGCCGCCGGGCTGTTGGCTCGCCTCGATGCTGTCCTGCATCTGTTTGTCCGTCATACGGATGACGGGATAGGGTTCGTCCGTCTCACCCTTGTAGAGCTCCCAATGAATTCCGTCGTCAGAGTCTGCGCGGAGCACATTGTTGTTGAATTCCTTTAAGCCGTTCCCCATTGTGGCGGGCGATTCGAAGAACATGATGTACTTGCCGTCGAGCTTTAACACGGAAGGTTTCCCAACGTGCATTTTTACCCATGTGCTGTCCTCTTCCACATAGAGCACTTTCTTGGCGGAATTCCAATGCTTTAAGTCCTTGCTCTCGGCGTACCAAATGCAGTCGTGCGGGGATTCGCGGCACCACCACATCTTGTAGAGTTCGTCGTCCTCGTCCCACAGAATGCACTGTCCCCAATCGTATTTTTCATCATAGGGGAAGGTGTCCACGATGCAGTCGCCGAGGTCGGTTGCCGTTCCCGCCTCCCCCGCCCAAGTGGAAGGGTCGCCAAAGTCGTAAGGCGGAGCGGGCTCTTCGCCCATGTCCTCGCCGCAGACGTCGCATTTGCCGTCGTTGTTCTCGTCCACGTGCTCGGTGTGGGGAGGCGGAGCGGGCTCCCCGCCCATATCCTCTCCGCAGACGTCGCACTTGCCGTCGTTGTTTGCGTCCACGTGCTCGGTGTGCGCGGGCGGGGTCATCGGCTCGTTGCACTCGTCGCAGTAGCCGTCATTATTGGCGTCTACATGCGCCGTGTGCGCAGGCGGCTGTTCCGTCTGTCCGCAGCCCACTACGCTTCCGAGCAGAATAACGCAGCTGAGGATCGCCAAAAATTTTCCTCTCATTGTTTCCCTCCTCTATTTTTTGATTAG
>CANREF010000016.1 GCA_947629575.1 uncultured Clostridia bacterium
CCCCACGAAAGATAGGTGAGCGCTATGCCGATGAGATAGTCCCTCACTTTGGGGTTTGAAGTATTCCATTTGGGCATGTAGGTACAGTCTGCAAAGATCTCATAGTTGCAGAGGTCGTGAGAACCCGCCTTGCCCACCCCTTGAGGGGTGGGTGTCCCCGCAAGGGGACAGAAGGGGTGTTGCTCTTCGGATGACACCCCCTCAGTCACTTCGTGACAGCTCCCCCTCGAGGGGGCGCCAAGAAGAGGTTTTTCCCCGTGCACGATGAACCAATCGTAATACTCGGAAGCGCGGCCCTTTTCCTTGACGTCCGCAAAGAGCGGGTTGCTCTCGTCACAGTGGTTGAATACCGCGTCCAGTATGATGTGCATCCCCTTCGCATGGGCGGAGGAGATGAGACCTAAAAGATCTCCGTTCCCGCCGAACATGGGGTCTACCGTGAGATAGTCCGTGATGTTATACTTGTGATTGCTCGGAGACCTGAATACGGGCGTTAAGTATAATACGTTAAAGCCCATTCCCCGTATCGTATCGAGCTTCCCGACGATCCCCTTGAGATCCCCGCCCGCAAAGTCCTTCGCCTTGGGAACTTGCTCCCACGCTTGCGTGATATATGTTTCATCCTTCTCCCTGTCTCCCTTACAAAAGCGGTCTATGAAAATCTGGTAGACGACCGCGTCCTTCGCCCAAGGAACGGGCGTTACGACGTCCGCCGCATTGATGAAGGGATATTGAAAGAAGGTATAATAGCCGTGTTTGAAATCGTACTCGCTCGTTAAGCCTTCCTCGGAGAAGTAGTACTCCTCATCGTTTGGAAGGGTGAGCAGGAAGATGTACGCAAAGCGCACGTCCGCGCATTTTAAGTCGCAGACGTAATAGTCATAGAGCCTGTCACTGCACAGCTTCCGCATCCGCGCGAAATTCCTGCGCTTCGTAAAATCGTATTTATTGTTCCACAGCACCGAGACTTCCTTGAACTTCTCACCCCGCGCTACTTTCAATACCAGCCGTAGGGTGTTCCCGTCCAAGGCATAGCAATACTCACTGTCCGCTCTGTGCTCAATTGCATATTCGTTCATAGGCATAATTTTATATGACCCCCCCTTTCCGTTCCCTTAGGAAGCCCGCGGGGAATGGGCAGGCGAGCGCACTCCTTTTCAGATCCGCACAACGTGCGTTTGGACCGTCTCTCTCTTGACGGCTTTATAATAGCAATCCAAAATAGCGTCGATGCGCTTTTCGGTGATCGCGGGCACGAGCAACTTATCCCTGTCCGCAAGTTCGGGCAAGCTCATGAGGCTTTCATTGACCGTGACGATATTCCCCTTCGGAATGTTCCCGATCCCATGCTCGGAGAGGAAAGTCACGTCGCCGCACACCTCTTTGATCTCTCTCTTACAGCTCTCGCTGTACATATCCACCAAAACGACGGAAAAGTTCTTCCCGAACCGCTCTTCGCCCGCTTTCATGACCTTCTCAAAGTCCTGAAACACTTGGAAGAACAGTTCATCGTGAATGCGGGAATCGACGGCGAGCAACGGCACGAAATTCTCCGCTGCGATTTTGCGGAAGGTCTCTTCCTCCGTACCCGCACAGATGATCGCGTCCGCGGAATCGACATAGATCGCTTCAAGATAGGTGCGGATGATGAGGTTGAGCTTGTTCTTTTCGAGAGCTTTTCCGAGCATACGGACGAGGCGGAAGCTCTCCGCCTGTTGCAGCACCGTCTTGTGCTTGTCCGCAAGAAGGATGATGCTGTCGCTCTTTCCGCGGGCGAAGCACTGCGCCACCCGCGAAGGACGATAATCCAATATATTGATGGTATGAAGGACCTTTCGCCGCGTCTGTTCGCTGCACTTATCGACAATACCGTTCAAAATGAAGGAGACCGTCGTGACCGACACCCCCGCTTTCTCCGCGACTTCCTTAATTGTCACTTTATTATTTTCTTTACTCTCTTCCATAGGACATTTGCCCCGAAGGGCATATATTACAGCCGTTCACCCTTTTTCCCGCCCCATGAAGGGGCGGGAAAGAGAGATCGCATCAAATGGTGCTTTTGAGATCGTCTACGAACTTGTCGAGCGCGGCTTGCAAACTTTCATCGTCGCCCGCAAGAGAGCCGTTGTACACCGACCCGCCGAGAGATTTCGCCGCTTCCCAATAGCGGGAAATTTCGGGAATGATCGGAACGGGCACGGACATATTGAGCTGTTCGCGGATCACTTTGAAGAAGGGATCGTCCATCACCGCGGTATTCTGCTGAGCGTTCGTGTTGGAAGGGTAATATCCCCTCTCTTCGGCGTAGCGGAGCTGGTTCTGCTCGCTCGTGATGAACGCCGCGAGACGGGAAGCCGTTGCCTTGTGCTCGGACATGTTGTTTATGACGTATTGTTTGCTGTTCGAGAAGGAGATGAGCGGATAGTCGGTCCCTTCGACGTTGATAGAGGGAAGGGTGCGATATTTCACATTCTTTGCGCCCTTGAAGGTATCCTGCATCTCCCAGCCGCCCGAAATGCACGCGCCGAGGCGGTTATTCAAAACGGCGGTAGCGAGATTCTTCGCATCGTCCGATTTGAATTTCTTCCCGCTCTGGCGGAAGTTCTGTGCGGCATAGCGCATGAACTTCAAACCGTTTTCATTGTTCCAGTTGCAGGCGTTCACGTCGTCGCCGTTTTTACCGAAGAGGGTACAGCCCATGGCGAAGAAGCCCATATTGAAGTAGAAGCCGTCTTCCATGCGGAATCCGAACGCCGTCGCCGTTTCCTTGCTGCCGGGGATATTGGGCATGTCGGCGGCGAGCATGGCATCCACACTGCCGAGGAATTCGCTCAAATCCTGCTTTTCGTCGTTGAAAATGTCCGTCGTATAATACATGATGTAGGTGTCCATGGTGAGCGGGAAGCCGTACAGTTTTCCGTTGTACGTTGCCTGCTGTACCGTGGCGGGGTCGTTGTTGTTTTTGATGTCGGTAGCGAACGTCGCCGATGTGCCGTCACGGATCTCCGAGAGCAAGCCCGACTGCGCCATGATCCCCACCTGATCGTGGGGAATCAAAATGACGTCTGCCGCGACTTCGGGGTCTTTTGTGACGACGGACTGTGCGTCCCATGCGTCCTGCACTTCCACGCGGATGTTTTCGGTGACGTCGGGGTTCGCGGCCTTGAACTCTTCCACGATTTGTTTGAGAAGAGTCTGGTCTTCCGCGCCGCCCCACACGACGACTACGCCTCCGTCCTCTTTTCCGCATGCGCAGAGCGTTCCGAGCGCCATACAAGCGCCGAGCGCAAACGCCGCTATCTTCGTGATCTTCTTCATTTCTTCTCCTTTTTTATTTTTGTTTTTTGAATCGCCCACCCCCCCTACCCCCCTCCAATGGAGGGGGTGGTGATTCGCTTACCCCCTCCGTGGGAGGGGGACTTAAGGGGGTGGGGCGAATTCTGAAATTGACCGCGAGCAAAATCGCCATTTTGCGCTGCGGGACATAATTTGCGCGACACTTCGCGCTTTTCGTTTTTACGAAGCAGTCATCGGGTGGGTAGATTGCTTTTACGGAGCAGACCGCCTGACCCCTCGCACATTTCTTTTCGAACGACACCCCCTCACCGCCTTTGGCGGAGCTCCCCCTCAAGGGGGAGCCAAGGGGGTGGAAGTGAGCAAAGAAATGTGCGAAACCCTTTCCATTTACTGCGCGGAGCAGGGTTTCCCTGCGGCAGCGCACCCAATTTGCCGCACTCTTACGGCTTTTTGTTTTTACGAAGCAGTTATCGGGCGGGCAGACAGCTCTTACGAAGCAAACCACCTGACCCCTCACGAAATTTTGTCGGAATGACAAAATTTGTGAACTTATAGATGCCTCCGCCCCGAAAGGCGGAGGCACCGGTTAGGGAGGAAAAAACTGCTTACGAGATAGCTGTAACGCGCGACTTGTAGAGCGACCAGCTGCTCGCCGCCTTGTAGGCGTCGACGCTTGCAGAAGGCACTTTTACATTGACTTTGCTCGGCGTTGTGCCGAACACGTAAGTCCCGAGCGTGGGAGGCGTAGTCGCGTTGATCGTGCAGATCGTACCCGTCGCGATGCTGCCGAACGCATACGAACCGATCTCAGTGACGTTTTCGCCGATCGTGATCGTCTTGAGCGCGGAGCAGCCGTAGAAGGCGTAGTTTCCGATCTTCGTGACCGCGGTGAGCGTGACCGAAGTGATCGCCGTCTTGTTGTAGAAGGCGTAAGGCTTGATCTCGGTGAACGTCGAAAGGTCGGCAGGAGCGGTCTTGGCGAGATACATGTAGACGATCTTGCCCGTTGCATAGTCCACAAGCATATCGTTTTCCACCTTAAAGCTCGTGCTCTCCTCCGCCACCGTGAGGCTCGTGCACGTTGCGATGTTGGCGCTCGCGCCGAAGATGTCGAGAATGCCGTCCATGCTCTTCACCTCTTTGGGGATGACGATGGTCGCCAGATCCCCGTAGTAGGTGAGGAGCTTGCCGCTCTTATCGACGGCCCAGCCGCCGTCCACCTCGTCGTAGCTGCCCGCCTCGACGTACTTCGCAGTCGAGAACTTCGCCTTGAAGTTGCCGCTCTCTTTGTAGGTATCGATCTTGCCCTGCGGCACGACGAAGATACCGTTGAACGAGGAGGTATCGCCATGGCCGAACGGGTAGTTCGCGTTAATGGTGGGAACGTTCGTGCAGTTGAGGATGACGATCGCGCCGTGCGCAAGCCCGTTGAATCCGTTGCTGCCGATGTCCGTCACATTCTCGCCGAGGGTGAGCTTGGTGAAGCCCGCCTTGTAGAACGCCATTTCGCCGATCGTTGCGGCATTGACCGTGAGCTCCTTATTTACGAAGATCGCACCCGTGAATGCGCGTTCGGGGATCGCCGTAAGATCCTTGAAGAGATCGAAGGAAGCGACTTTCGCGTTGCTGAAGGAGTTTGCCCCGATCTCGGTGAGCGTTCCGAAGGAGAGCGTTTCGAGCCCGCCGCGATAGTAGAAGCAATACTCGGAAATCGCCGTGACCTTCGTGAGCGTGACGCTCGTAAGCGTATCCTTGGCTGTGAACGTGGAGTTCACCGCGAACGCGTAAGGTGCAAGGGTCGTGATGGTCTCGGAGGAGAAGCTCTCCTCAGTGCCGAAGTAGTAGTAGAGGGTCGTACCGTCGTAGGAGACGAGCGCCTTTCCTTCCACCTTGAGGAAGGTGTTCTCCGCCGCCACGGTGATAGTTATAGCTTCCTTGGGGAAGCTCGAAACAGAAGTACCGAGGAGCGCGGTGATGTCCTTGATCTTGATATTTGCGGGGATCTCGATCGTTCCCGTCTTGGCGCCCGCATAGGACTTCAGATAGCCCTCATCATCGAGTACCCAAGGATTCCACTTCGCATAGAGGGTGATGTCGTCCGAGACGGTATCGGTCTCGAAGTTGAACTCCCTGCCCCAGTCGCCGTCTTCGTCGCCGTCCTTCGTCCACCATCCCTCGAACACCCAGCCCGAACGGGTCGGATTCTTGGCGGGTGCGGTGACGTGTTCGCCCTTCTTAATGGTCTGCGTCGCCTGCCATGTGACGCCGCTCGGCTTGGTGCCGCCGTTGAGATCGAAGGTAACGAGCGCGCCCTTCTCCCACTTCGCGTAGAGGGTGGTGTTCTCTTTGACCTCGCTCTCGAAATTGAACTGTTCGCCCCAATCTTGGGTATCGGTGCCATCCTTGGTGTACCAACCGAGGAACTCATAGCCCGCCTTGGTGGGAGCGTCGGGCTCGGTCGCCTTTTCGCCCGAGCGGAGCGGCTGCCAATCGACGGCAGAAGCGCCTTCGCCCACGTTGAATTCCACCCAAAGTCCGTTCTCTTCCCACTTCGCCCAGAGCTCGAGGGATTCTTCCTTGATGATCGTGCCGAACGCGGTGTATTGGTTGTCTTCGGAGCATGCGGCGTCGGTGTACCAACCGGCGAAGATCTTGCCCTTCCACTTCGGGGTAGCGGGTTCGTTGAAGGTTGAGCCCCAATAGACCTTTGCGGTGGGAGCTGCGGGTGCGCCTTCGCCCTCGCCCATGTGGTAGGTAACGGCTACTTCGATCGCCGAATAGTGGCTCGCCGCGTACCAGTTCCAGTTGACGCGCGTGCTCTGCTTATATGTTGTAAGCGCGGAATTGGGAACGTGGAAGTAGACATAGCTCTTGGAGCCGTCGCCGCCGAACGGGTGCTCTGTGGACTTGACGCTCGACGTCTTGTAGAGAGTGGGAGGCGTGGTCGCATAGGAGTACACATCGACGCGGTGTTTACCGTTGCCCGCCGAGTAGAACGCCGCCTGACCGATCGTCTTCATCTTGTCGCCGAGATAGATCGTGGTGATCGCGGAGCTGCCCGTGAAGGCGTTCGCCGCGACCGAGGTCGCTTTCATGAACTTCACCGTCTTCAAAGTGGTGATGCTACCGAACGCAGCCGTGACCGCGCCCGTCGTGTTCCAGACGATGTCCACAAGTTTGGTGCTCTTGAAGGTGTCTGCGCCGATCGTTTCGACGTTCTCGAACGGGGTGAACTTGGTGATCGCCGTGCCCTCGAACGCATGTGCGCCGACCGTCTTCAGATCCTTCGAGAAGGCGAGGGTCTTATCCGCTTTGAGATGTCCGTAGAAGGCGTATTCGCCGATCGTCGTGACGTTTTCCCACGTGAGCTCCGTCCCTTCGTCGCCGAAGAAGGCATAGAGGGTCGTTCCGTCGTAGGAGAGGAGCGCGCCGCTCTGCATCTTGAAGGAGGTGCTGTTGCCCGTCAGGGTGAAGGAGGTGCAAGCGGAAAGTTTCGCCGCCGTGCCGAAGATGTCGAGGATCTTATCGATCGACTTGACCGTATCGGGCAAAGCCACCGTGTCGGTAGGTCCGTAGTAGTGGGTGAGCTTGCCGTTCTCATCGACTTCCCAGAAGTTCTCTTCCCACTTGGCGTAGAGGGTGAGGTCGGAATTGCCCATTTCATAGGTCTCGAAGTTGAACTTCTCGCCCCAGTCGCCGCTCTCCGTGCCGTCTTTGGTGTACCAATCGACGAACTTGTAGCCGGGACGGGTGGGATCTTCCGCGGGACGGGTCACTTTTTCGCCCGGTGCGACGGGCTGTTCTTCCACCTCCGAGCCGCCGTCGCCCGTGGAGAAGGTGACGATCTTGCCGCTCTCCCACTTGGCGTGAAGGGTGGTATCCTCGGTGACAGTATCCTTGGTGAAGTCGAATTCCTGCCCTTCGGAGCACTGTTCGTCCTTATACCAACCGCGGAACACATGTCCCTTCCACTTGGGCGTCTCGGGCTGCGTTGCGGTCTTGCCGGGATAGAGCATTTCGCTCTCGACCTCGGCGCCGCTTTCGCCCGTGTCGTAAGTGACGGTGACGCCCTTCGTCCACTTTGCATAGACGGTAGTATTTTGGGTGACGCTGAAACCCGCAAAGTCGAATTCGCTGCCCCAATCGGAGCTCGCAGAACCGTCCTTCGTGTACCAACCGTCGAAGTAGTAGCCCTCTCTCGTCGGGTCGGTCTCCGGTCTTACGACCTTGCCGCCCGTGAGATATTGCTGATTATCGATTTCCGTGCCGCCCTCGCCCGTCGCGAAATCGACGGTGTAGACGTGGGTGTTCGTATCCGCTTTGACCTGCTCTGCGTAACTCGCCCAAGCGGACTTGTAGGTCTCCACGATCTCCTGCGGAACGTAGAGTTCGCAGGTACTTTCCACTGCCTTCGCGGGAAGGGTGGGCGGAGTGAGAAGTTTTATGTAGAGTTTGAGATTTGCACAGCCCGCGAAAGCGCCGTCGCCGATCGCCGTGAGGGCGGGGTTGACGAGGGACGCCGAAGTAAGGCCGCTCTTTTCAAAGGCGTGCGCCGCAACTTCGGCGAGGTCTTCAAAGGGCGTGAAGGAGGTGAGCCCCGCGCAGCCGTAGAAGGCGTATTCCCCTACCGTTTCGGGTTTCCCGAAGGTGACGGAAGCGCCCGCTTTCAGCCTGTTATAGAAGGCGTAGGGCTTCACTTCTGTGACGGCGGTAAAGTTCCCCGTGCCGCCGCCGAAATAGCCGTAGAGGGTCTTCCCGTCGGTGGAGACGAGTGCGCCGTCCTGCATCTTAAAGTCCTCGTTGTCCTGCGCAACGGTGAACGATGTGCATTTTTCGAGATTTGCGGTCGTCGAAAAGAGGTCGAGAACGGTGTCGAGAGACTTCACCGCTGCGGGAAGGGTGACATTTTCCATATTGCCCTCGTAGAAGGCGAACGAGCCGTCCTCTCTGAGCCCCCAACCGTCCTCGGTGAAGAAGCCGAGATAGTAGCCGAGATAGGCGTTCTCGTGCTTCGCCGCGTTGAGCATGGATTCTCTCACATACACATAGCGATGGGTATGATATTGGTTCTCGTTGTTGCCCGTCTGCCCGAACGAAGCGTTCGCAATGACGGGAAGTTTTTTGCCCTGAAGGATGATATCGAGGTCGCTCTTCTGAACATTCCACGTGAAGGCGCCCACGCCGATCGTCTCGCAGCTTTCGCCGATGACGATCTTCTTGCACCCGCCCTTGGCGCTCGCCACGCCCATGACCTGAATGGCGAACGCTCTGTCTGCGATCGTGACGATATTGGGCAGACGGATCTCCTTGATCATCGTATACTGCTGTGCAATATTGCCGTTCACCTCGAAGGCGCTCTCGCCGACGTATTTCGCGTTGCAGTAGATGGTCTCGAAGGCGGTATCGAAGAAGGCGTATTTGCCGACCTTCTCCACCGAGCCGAAGAGGCTGTCGTACGCGCCGTTGAGGGCGGTGAATTGATAGAAGGCGTAGTCGCCGACTTCGATGAGGTTATCGGAGAAGCCGAACAGCGTCATATAGGGTGCGCCGCCCGTCGCCGCGATGCCCGCAAAGGCGTAGGGCGCGATCTTGACGGCTTTCTCATACTTGAGGGTCGACGCCTTGAAGCAGTAGTAGATGACCGTCTCATCGTAGCTCATGAGGGTGTTGTTCACCACCTTGAAGGCGGTGCTGCCCTCTTCCACGGTGATGGACTTGATCCCCTTGAGATCGCTCACCTGTCTGCTGCCTCCGAGGCTGTTGTAGACGATCTGCGTGATGCTGTCGAGACGGGTGAGTTCCTTGGGGATCTTGATGTCCGTCTTAGAACCCGTGTAGCTCTTCAAAGCGCCGTTCTCGATCTCCCAACCCGCATAGTCACCCGTGCCGGTGTAGTTGACGCCGTTTGCAAGGAACTTCGCATAGACGGTGGTCTCGGCGGTGATGGGAGCATCAAAGTCGAATTCCTTGGTGCACGCTTCATCGCGATACCAACCCATGAACTCGCACCCCTCTTTGGTGGGATTCGTAGCGGGCTTCTTCGCCGTCTTGCCCTCTTCTACGTGCTGGCTTGCCTCCGTGGAAGCGCCCTCGCCCGTCGAGAAAGTGACGTTGAAGAATTTGCCGAATTTTGCATACAGGGTCGTGTTTTCGGTGATAGGGCTCTCGAAATCGAAGGGCAGGGTGCAATCTTCATCTTTGAACCAACCGCCGAAGTCGAAGCCGCTCTTCGAAGGATTCTGCGCGGGCGCGGCCGCCTTTTCGAAGCCCTTCACGTTCTGCGCCGCGGGAACGTTTTCCGCCCCCTCTGCGGAGAAGGTGACGACGAAGGTCTGCTCCGCCGTGCCGATCGCAAAGATGCTGCCCGCAAAACGCTTCCAGCCCTCCGCCGCCTTATAGGTCTCGACCGAAGCCTGCGGCACGAAGACGTTGCCCCCGAAGTCCTGCAGGGCGTTTGCGCCGAGCAGGGCGGGAGTTGCCGCGTTCACGGTGACGGACAAGAGCCCCGTGCCGTTGAACGCATACGCGCCGATGTTTGTCACCGTTTCGGGAAGGGTGACGCCCACGAGGCGGGAAAGTCCTTCAAACGCGCCCGCCGCAATGCCGACAGTGCCGTCCTTTACGGCGATCTGCGTATCGGCATACAGGCTGCCCGCGTATTTATAGAAGGTCTTGCCGAGGTAGACCTCGCCGACGGTGAGGCCCTGATCCCACGCCGTGCCGTTGAATGCGCCGTAGCCGATCTCCTCCACGCCGTCGCCGCCGCTCACCGTAGCGAGCGCGCCGCAGCTGCGGAAGGCGCGCGCACCGATCTTCTTCACGCTTGCGGGAAGGCGCAGGCCGCGGATGGCGGGTTGATAGGCAAAGCCCTCTTCCGCGATCGCAACGACCGCCTTTCCCTCATGTTCCGCGGGAAGGATGACGTCCTGCGGAAGGGTCTCGTTGGGTTTGACGGAGATCTCCACGCCGCCCTCCACGTCTTTGAAGGCGAAGAAGGTCTCGGCGGTCGCGTCCGCGTCCTTCCAGCGGGCGTATACCGTCGTGTCCGCCGTGATCGCCCCGTCGAAGTCGAACGGGGTGGTAAGGTCGGCCTCGAACCAGCCGTCGAACACATAGCCGTCCTTTACGGGGTCGGAGGGCTTTACGATCTTTCCGCCCTCCTCGACCGCCTGTTTGGGAAGGGCGTTCCCGCCGTCCGTCTCGAAGGAGACGACATAGCTCGTAATGGGAAGCAGTTCGCCGCACACATCGCAATAGCCGTTCCCGTCGGCGTCGATATGCTCATTGTGAGGCTGCTGCTCCTCCTCGCCGCAGGCGGCAAAGCCCGCGGCCGCCGTTCCCATGCAAAATACCGTGAGAAGCGCCAAGAGTGCTTTCTTTTTTCCTTTCATTTTCTTTCCTCCTTATGCTTTCCGCTCGATATACACGCTGAGCTGACCCGATTTCGTCGAAGAAGAGCCGTAGTTGACCTTGATATAGATACGGAAAGTCATGGTCACCTGTTGGATATACGCCATCTCGAACTCTTCGCCGTCCTCCACGACGCCGCTGCCGTCGAGGCCGTAGCTATCCGCAAAGAGATAGTTCGACGTCCTGTTGCTCCCGCTCGCCTCGAGCGCGTTCGGGAAGTACTTGTAGGTCGGGCCGACGAGAGGCTTGGGATAGGCGACGGGTTTCGCGTCGCCGTTTTCGGGGTCGACATTGGTGAGATACACCTTGATGCGGTCGTTCTTTCTGAGGGTGAAGTACTCGTTGAAGAACTGCACTGGAGTGCCGTAGCCCATGTCGTCCACCGCCCATGCGTCGGTGCCCGAAACGAGGAGCGGGATCACTTCCTGCGTGTCGTCCTCATGGGTGACGAGCATGAAATTCTTCTCGCCGCCGCCCACTTGTTCGGTGGGAGCTGCGGGTTCATGCCGCTGCGAGAGCGCCGCGCGGAAATCCGCATACAGATAGAGCGGCTGTTCGGTTTCGGGAACGACGTCCGTATAGGTGACGGAGGCGTTCACGATGTACCACCACCCCTGAAATACGAAGGGTTCACCCTCTTTGTCCGTCTTTTCCGTTACGGGAGTGGGAAGCTGCTCTCCCACCGCCCCCGCCTTGTAGACGTTGGGCTCTGCTTCGAGGTGAAGTTCCCCCTTCTCCTTCGCGGAAAGCGCCGTCGCGCCCTCCACGGTGTTATACTTGGTCTCCTTCGCCGCCGCATCGTACCACGAGCCGGGGATGAGATAGACCTGCGCTGCGGGCGTAGCCGCGGGCGCGTCCTCCGCCGTGACGGAGAGCGCGATGCCTGCCGTGCAGCCCGCAAAAAGCGCCGTTGCCATTGCAATGGATAATAACTTTTTCATGCTCTTTCCTCCTTATACAGAATAGATCGCGAACGTGTAGGCGGGAACGCTTGAGCCCGAGAAGCCCGTGCCGTTCGTCGCATACACGAGGACGCCGCCCGATTTGTCCGTTTGCTTGCCGCCCGAGGTCGCGTTCAGGAACATGCGCCACGTATTTTCGCCGTCGGTCACTTCCCAAACCATGAGGTTGTAATCCTTGTCTTTGGAATCGGTCGAAGTGAGAATGGTCACCGTGCCGTTTCTGAGCGGCGAGTCGGCGCGCTTGCGCGCGGCGATGATGTTCTTATAGGCGTTGTAGATGGAATCTTTGTCCGCCTTCTGCTGTTCGAGGCCGTCCATCTGCTTGTTCCACTTATCCCATTCGCTGTAATAGCCGTTGAAGCCGATCGGGAAGTAGCAAGTGGGGTCGCTCTCGTCCTGCCACCCGTAGGTGTAAGTGCCGTCCTCATTTGCGGAATTCCCCGTACTCGTCCACTTGTAGGGCTGACGAAGCCATCTATCCTCGTGGCCGCTTCCTTCGCCCGGCGCGTTCGCCGTCTTTTCGCCCGTCATGCCGAGCTCGTCGCCCGCGTAGATCCACGTGATGCCGGGCATGGAGAGGCAGATGCCCGCCCAGAGTTTGGCAAGTTTGCCCGTCGTCGCATAGAGGCTGTCGGTCATCGTCTGTTCGATCCAGTCCGCCTTCGCGAGATTGCGCGTCGCCGTCAAACGGTTGCGGGCGCGGGTGACGTCGTGGTTGGAAGTAAAGATGCCGTCGATGTAGTCGTTACGGTACAGATTGAAGTCGAACTGCGCCGCGACATAGCTCTGCATCCCCTTGTTGTTGTAGTCCTTGCCGTTGGTGGAGTCGAAGGCGACCGTCGCGATCGCGCCCGACATATCGTAATAGAAATTAAAGTTGAACTGGCTGTCCAATCCCTCGTAGAGCTGAGCGATGTGGATGGGGTCGCCGTTGAAGTTCTCCGCAAGGAGCAGGGCGTTGGGATAGCTCGCCTTGAGTTTTGCGTTGAACTCCGTGAAGAAGTTCGCGTCCTTCTTCACGTCGTAGGAATAGTCCCCCGCCGTAGAGCCGATGACAGAGCCGTCCGAATAGTCGCGCACGATCTGGCTCGAATGGTCGGGATTCTCGTTCACCATGTAGATGTGCTTGGCGGCGTCGAGGCGGAAGCCGTCGAGACCGAAGCTCATCCAATAGAGCGCGATATCCAGAATGGCGTCGCGGACCGCCTGATAGTCGAAGTTGAGCTCGGGCATGGAACTTCCGAAGGACGAATAGAAATAGTAGCCGTTGCTGTCCTTATACCATTGATTCTTGGCGGCTTGGTCGGTGAGAGAGTTCACGTATTCCTCGCTCTGCCATGTGTAGAAACTGCGGTAGTCGATGACCTTCAGGCTGCCGTCGGGCATCTTCACCGTCTCCTTCTGCAGCTTGGAACTCTTCACGAACCAAGGGTTGGAGGTCGAAGTGTGGTTGAGCACGAAGTCCATCAAAACCTTCATGCCCCTCTTGTGCGCCTCGGTGAGAAGCTCGCGGTAGTCTTCGAGCGTGCCGAAGCGGGGATCTACCGTGAAGTAGTCCTGAATGTCGTAGCCGTGATAGCTGTTCGACTGCTGGAAGGGCGTGAGCCAAAGGGTGTCCACGCCGAAGGCCTTCAGCTCGTCGAGCTTGGAGATCACCCCCTGAAGATCGCCCATGCCGTCGTTGTCGCTGTCCGCAAACGACGCCATGAAGATCTGATAGCCGACCGAGTTTTCCTCCCAGCCCTCGGCTACGGGCTGTTGAGGATAGAGATCGCTGTTCCCCTTGTTGGAAACGACGTCATGTTTGGAGACCGCCGCCCCCGGTTCGAGACCCGCATACGGATCGAACACGGAGAAGGATTCATAGGTGGGCGTGCCCGCCTGCCCTTCGTTCTGGCGGATGAACCAGTGATAGTCCCCTCCGTCGCGGACGGCCTTCTCGAGCTGGAAGGTGATATCGCCGCTGTCGTTCACCCAGAAGCCCTGCCCGTGCAGACGGCTGTCATGGGAGAACAGCTGCACGCCGATGTAATTCGTGCCCGAGTAGTTGACATGGCTCGACTTATGGGTGCGCGTCGCGCTGTCCCAGCCGCCGTCGTCCCACTGTCCGTCGAGATAGATGTCGTAGACGGCGCCGCTCTCGTCGATCTTCATGGGATAGAACGTCCTCCCCTCGCTCGGCACGGGGTTGTATTCCCACACCCAGAGCCCCCAATCGCCATAGACGGCGGAATCGATGGGCTCGTCGTAGGAATGGGTCGCAGCGTCATAGGACGCGTTCACCGTACCGTTCTCGTTCGCGTCGTGCGCGGCGCGCAGATAGTGGACATAGAGGTGGCGCGCCTCGCCCCAGTCGAGTTCTTCCTCGTACTTGGCGGCGATATTGCCCGCGTCCGTCTCCTTCCACTTTGCGGTGAGGGTGAGATCTTTGGTCACTCTGTCCGTCGAGAACGTCCACTCGCTGTCGCCGTTGAACCAGCCCGCGATCTCGTGCCCCTCCCAGTAGCTCTCCTGCGGGATCACCGCAGTCTCTCCGCTCATAACGAGCGTCTTCTCGGGGGTGATCGTCACCCCTGCCGCCTTCGCTTCCGCGCCCACGTCATACGTCACCGTATAATTGAGCGGTTCGCGCTCTGCCGGCTCGGGCGTCGTGTTCGGATCTACGGTCTCGCCGCAGCCCGCCAGACACCCGAGCGCAAGAATGAGCGACATCGCAATGCAGCCCAAACTCCTCTTCTTCATAGCTTCCTCCTTGTTATTTTTTTCGGCAAACCGTTTAGTAAACCAGTTTACCTAACTTCCAAATAAAACACAAAATCTGCGGAACAGCTTTTTTGTTTCCGCGTATTTTGTGAAAAATGAAAAAATTATGTTCACCTAATATGGTATTAGGTGCAAAAAATTCTTATAAATAGGAAAGAGCAAAGATGAAAACAAACAAAAATAGGAAATATTTCAAGTTTTTTCCGAAAACCTATTGACAATTTTCCGCGTTTGTAGTATCATACCGATAGAAAAAGCCACCTAATACCATAATAGGTGGCTTTTTTGCGTATCAACGGCCGCGTTCCCGCCGATCGCGGCGTCCGCAATATAGCAAGACAGCCGCCCAAAGGGCGGCTGTCTTACAAACGTTCGCAATGCGAACGGATCATTTCTTCATCGCTTCGACCTGCTTGGCGACTTCTTCGGAAAGATCTTCGCTCTTCTTTTCGATGCCCTGCCCCATGACGAAGAAGCAGAACTCCTTGAGCTGAATGGGAGTGTGCTTTGCGACATTGGCGATGAGCTCCTTCACGGTGATGGAATCGTCCTTGACGAACTTCTGCTCGAGAAGGCAATTCTCCTCGTAGAACTTCTTGATCTTGCCGAGCACGATCTTTTCGGCGATCGCCTCGGGCTTGCCCTCGTTCATGACTTCCTTCTTGAGGATCTCCTTTTCGTGCTCGATGGTCTCGGCGGAGACTTCGGAAGCGTCGGCATACTGCGGCTTTGCAAATGCGACATGAAGGGCGATGTTGTGAGCGAGCTCTTTCGTCTCCTCCGTCTCGGTGCAGGCGAAGTTGAGCATGACGCCCATAGTGCCGCCGAGGTGAATATAGGTCTCGATGAGACCTGCGCTCTCATACAGCTTGAAACGGCGGACGGAGATCTTTTCGCCGATGACGCCCGTCTGCTCCTGCAGGAACTGGTCTACGCTCTTGCCGCCCATATCGAGGGAAAGGAGTTCCTCGACGGTCGCGGGCTTCTTGGCGACGAGCACTTTGAGGACTTCTTCCACAAGCGCATGGAACTTATCTCCCTTTGCAACGAAGTCGGACTCGCAGTTGACTTCGAGGAGAGCGCCCACGCCGCCCTCTACGCGGGAAGCGACGATGCCCTCCGCCGCGATCTTGCTGGCGCGCTTTGCGGCTTTCGCGATCCCTCTTTCCCGAAGGAGCTCCGCCGCCTTGTTGCTGTCGCCGTCGGCGTCGATGAGCGCCTTCTTGCAATCGAGCATTCCTGCGCCCGTCTGTTCACGGAGCGCCATAACATCCTTTGCGGTAAACTCTGCCATATCTGTATTCTCCTTGAAATTTTACTCTTCTACGGAAGCCGCTGCCTCTGCGGGAGCGGGGGTCTCTTCGGGCGCTTTTTCGGCGGGAACTTCTGCCGTCTCGGCGGGGACTTCTGCGGGCTCTTCCTCGACCTCGAACGTGCCGCCCTCGTTCGCCTCGATGACCGCGTTCGCGATGACGGACGAAATGAGCTTAATGGCGCGGATCGCGTCGTCGTTGCCGGGGATCACGTAATCGATGAGGTCGGGATCGCAGTTGGTATCGGTGATCGCGACGATCGGAATGTGCAGTTTGCGGGCTTCGGCGACGGCGATGTCCTCTTCATGCGGGTCTACGACAAACATGAGCCCGGGAAGGGAACGCATGTTCTTGATGCCGCCGAGGTTTTCCTGCAGCTTCGCCATTTCTTTTTTGAGGCCCAGAACTTCCTTCTTGGGAAGAAGGTCGAACTCACCGCTCTCTTCCATCCGTTCGAGCTTTTCGAGATAATCGATACGGCCGCGGATGGTCTTGAAGTTGGTGAGGCAACCGCCTAACCAACGGGAATTGACATAGTACTGCCCGCAGCGCTCCGCCTCTTCCTTGATGGCGTCCTGCGCCTGACGCTTAGTGCCCACGAAGAGCACGGTCTTGCCCGACTTGACCATCTCGACAACGTAAGCATACGCCTCTTCGACGAGTTTGGCGGTCTTTTCGAGGTCGATGATGTGAATGTCGTGACGGGCGGCGAAGATGTATTTCTTCATCTTCGGGTTCCACTTTCTCGTCTGGTGTCCGAAATGGACGCCCGCTTCGAGAAGCTGTTTCATGGTGATAACTGCCATAAACGATCCTCCGTTGTTCCTCCCCTCCCTGCGGCAGTTCCGCTCCTTCCCGCACAGAAGTTGGATTTTGCGGGCACGGCGAGCGGCGCAGAAGAAGGTGTGGATTTTGTCTGCACCTTGCAGACTGAACAAGTATAACACACCCGAAAAAATTTTGCAAGCTCTTTTGCGGGGGTATATGGAAAATTTCGGAAAAGCCGCTGCGCCGCGAACAATTCGCGGCGCAGCGGCAATATATTGTATTTTTTATTCCACTTCGGGAGGGACTATTTTCACCTCGCCGTAGCCATAGACCCCTACTATAAAGGGGATCGGCTCATTAGGATCGGAGGATACCAGAGCATAAGCACATAACTTCCCGTTTTTGAATTTGAGCGCCGTTCTGCTATTCGCAAACATTCCGTGCGTCTCGTCCGTTTCGAGATACACATATGCGCCGAGGGTCTTGTCATAATCCGCACGTGCAAACTTGTCTTTCAGCGAACGAAGTTGCGCGACAATCGCAGTGGGAGTCCACCACCAAACCATCGATCGGTATTCCTCTTCAGACATTGTTTCTTTGATCCAATTCCCACTTTCATCCAAATCAAAACCTTCAACGTAACCGTCTCTCCAGCAGCAAATGATACGGGTTTTCAAAACGCCGTCCCGCGTGCTTCTCTCTATCATGTCAAGATCTTGTCCCGAATAGGAGATTGTTCCAAACGTTTGCGAATCATGACCGACCACTTTGAAATTATCAAGCGCTTCCTCCGAAAAGGCGGCTTTCCACTCCGCCTCGGTGAGCTCATCCGAAACGAGCGCGTCGAAATCGGTGTCTGCGTCGATCTTATAATAGCCGCATACGGTGCAGACGTTATCTTGGAAGATGTGCTCATGCGAAGGCGTCTGCTGTTCGGTGCTGCCCTGCTCGTTACCGCCCTGTACGTTACCGCCGCCTTGCAAGTTCCCGCTGTTCCCGCCGTTCACACAGCCGACGCCCATCCCGCATATGAGCGCGCCCGCAAGTAACATCGTAAAGAGCCCTTTTCGTTTCATTTTCCGTCTCCTTTGCAATAAAAAAATTCTTTTTGGCAATATTATAGTCCTAATTTTTAGGACTGTCAAGTATTTTGTCCTAATTTTTGATACTAATTTTTTGAGATGAAAAATCGGTTTTCTGAAAGACTGAATGAACTTATCAAGGAGAGCGGGAAAACGCAGAACGGCATCTGTGCCGATCTGAACATTCCCAAGCAGAAGCTCTCCAATTGGAAGACGGGATATACCGAACCGTGCATAGACGATATACTGATGCTCGCCCGCTATTTCGACGTATCGGTGGATTATCTGCTCGGCAATGCAGACGACCCGAGCGCGCGGTAATATAACCATCGGCACAGCCGATGGTTTTTCAGTTTCGGCGGCAAGCCCGCAGTCGGTGGCAGTGTCTCGGCTCCTCCTAAGGAGGAGCTGTCACCGAAGGTGACTGAGGTGGTGACAATTCAGGATCAAAGGACACCACCCCCCTACCCCCCCTCCTTAGGAGGGGGGCACCCGTCATTCTTCACCCCGCTCTCCCGCGTCATTCAGAGCGAAGCGCCGAAGTACGAAGTCCGACTGCTTGATCTTCGGCAGAAAAAAACGGAGCGATCAAGTCGCTCCGTTGACTTCCAAAATCTGTTCGATCCGTTTCAAAAGCTCATCCTTTCCCTCGCCGCTGAGCCCCGAAACGGCGATCACGTTCCCCTCGCCCAAACCGTACCCGTTTGCGATTTTGCGCACCCGTTCTTTGATTTTCATGCGGGAAAGTTTGTCGCTCTTCGTCGCGATCACCGTAAAGGGCAGGATATGATAGTTCAAAAAACTTATCATCTGCAAGTCGTCCTCCGACGGGTCGCGGCGGATATCGGAGAGCACGAACACGTGCGCGATGTCCTCCTTGCGCTCGAAGAACTTATCGAGCGTTCCCGCCCATTTGAGCTTTTCCGCCTTGCTCACGGCGGCATAGCCGTAGCCGGGAAGATCGGCAAGGAGGAAGGGACCGAAATCGAAATAATTGACGAGCCGCGTCCTGCCGGGCGCGGCGCTTGTTTTGGCGAGCCCCTTGCGGCCCGCGAGCAGATTGATGAGGGTGCTCTTGCCCGCATTCGACCTGCCGCAAACGGCGATCATCGGCTTTTCGGGCGTAAGGAACTGCTCCGCCCGCGCCGCGCTCGTCACAAATTTTGCCTCTTTAATGAGCATACGAAAGCCCCGTTACCGCCGTGCGGAATACCTCGTCGATATTGTTCACGCAGATAAAATTGAGGTCCTTGCGGATATTTTCGGGGATGTCCTCCATGTCTTTTTTGTTCTCTTCGGGGATGATGATATCGTGGATGCCGATGCGGCTCGCGGCGAGCGCCTTTTCCTTGAGCCCGCCGATAGGGAGCACTTTCCCGCGAAGGGTGATCTCCCCCGTCATCGCAATATCCCTGCGCACGGGCTGTCCCGTGAAGGCGGAGAGGATCGCCGTCGCCATGGTGATGCCCGCAGAAGGTCCGTCCTTGGGCGTCGCCCCCTCAGGGACGTGGATATGGATGTCCTTGTGCTCGAAATCGCTCACATCGATCCCGTATTTTTCTGCGTGCGCACGGATATAACTGATCGCCGCGCGTGCAGATTCTTTCATAACGTCCCCCAATTTTCCGGTCAAAAGGATGTCCCCTTTGCCCTGCATCGCGGAAACTTCGATGGTGAGCGTAGCCCCGCCGACCGCCGTCCATGCGAGCCCCGTCGCCGTGCCGATCTCATCCTTTTCGCGCATGTCTTCATCGCGAAGAAAGCGCTTAGCGCCGAGAAATTTTTCGAGATTGTTCTTGGTGACGGTGAGATTGTCTCCGTCCTCGCCCTTGGCGATACGCACCGCCGCCTTTCTGCAGACCGTTCCGATCGTGCGCTCCAACGAACGCACCCCCGCCTCCATGGTATAGCCCTCGATCATATCCTCGATCGCGCCCGCCGTGATGCGGAGATTGTTCTCGGTGAGCCCGTTTTCCCTCCGCTTTTTAGGCACGAGATAGCGCTTGGCGATCTCGGTCTTTTCCTGCGGCGTATAGCCCGAGAGTTCGATGATCTCCATTCTGTCTCTCAAAGGTCCGGGAATGGTCTCGAGGGTGTTTGCGGTCGCGATGAACATGACTTTGGACAGATCGTAGGGAACTTCCAGATACCTGTCGCGGAAAGTGTTGTTCTGCTCGGGGTCGAGAACTTCCAAAAGGGCGCTTGCGGGGTCTCCCCGCAGATCCGCCGAGATCTTATCCACCTCATCGAGAAGGAATACGGGATTGATGCAGCCCGCGTTCTTCATTTCATAGAGGATGCGCCCCGGCATCGCGCCGATGTACGTCCTTCTGTGGCCGCGGATCTCGGCCTCGTCTTTCAATCCGCCGAGGCTCATACGGACGAATTTCCTGCCGAGCGAACGGGCAATGGAAGTCGCGATGCTCGTCTTGCCCACTCCTGGAGGGCCGACAAGACAGAGAATGGGCGCTTTGAGCTCGCCCGTGAGCTTGAGGACCGCGAGGTATTCCACGACCCGTTCCTTGATCTTCTCCAGCCCGTAGTGGTCGGCATTGAGCACCTTCTCCACCTCGGAAAGGGACTCCGTGTCCTTCGTCTCCTCGTGCCAGGGAAGGTCGATGAGCCAATCGGCATAGTTGCGCAGAACGGTGTATTCGGGAGAGGAAGGAGGCATTTTGTCCATACGGGCAAGTTCCTGAAGCGCCTTCTCCTCCACCGCAGGGGGCAACTGCTTTGCGAGCAGTTTTTCGCGGAGACGGGCGTTCTCCTCGATGTCGTCTCCGAGCTCGGCATGAATGGCTTTGAGCTGTTCGCGCAGGAAGTATTCCTTCTGCGATTGATCGATATTTTTGCGTACGTCCTGTGCAATTTTGCGCTCGAGACGTGCGATCTCGAGTTCGTCGTTGAGACAGCGCTCAAAGAGTTTGAGCCGCGACACGAGCCTCTCCTCTTCGAGAAGCTGCTGTTTTACCTCTTCGCGGATGCGCATGTTATAGGTACAGACGTTGATAAATTCGTCCATATCGTCGATAGAAGAGAGCCGCGCCTCGAGGTCCTTGGTGATCTTCCCGCCCTGTGCCACGATGTCGCGCACCAGATCCTTTGCGGTGCGGAAGTACGCCTCCTCGAGGGTCTCGTCGCCGTGAATGCTCTTGATCTCATCGACGACGGCATAGATGTAACCGTTCTCCACGCGGAAATCCCGCGCGCGGGCACGGTAGAGCCCCTCCACGTAGACGCGGATGCGATCTCCGGGAAGGCGCGTGGACTGGCAGATGTTCGCGACCGTGCCGACGTTGTAAAGATCGTCCTCGTCGGGGATCTCCTTCTGGGGATTTTTCTGCTTGGTAAGAAAGACGAGCTTGTCATTGTAATCCGCCCGTTCGATCGCCGCAAGGGAGAGATCGCGCCCCGCATCGAACGCGACATTGGTGTTCGGAAAGATGACCTGCGCGCGCATGGGAATGACAGACAGGATCTTTGTCATTTTTTTCTCAGCCATATATCTCCTCCTTCGTTTCGGTTTACGGACTTTCTTTCCTCTACTATATCACACCTTTTTTTCGATTGCAAACAAATCGCCTGCAAAATTTTTGCCATTCGAGAGAGTTTCACCCGATTTTCACTGAAAAACCCGCGACAAACGCCGCGGGCAACGCCCAACCGTTGCACACGCTGCCCTGCACGGTTTCTTGTTTCCATGAAAGTTTGATGGCTGTTCTTCCCTTTATTCCCCGTCGGGCTCGAGGGCGGCAGCTTCGTCCGCGTCCTCGAAGTCTTCGAACTGGTTGCAGAATTCGGCAAAAACTTCGTCGAGCAACGCCTCGTCCTCTATGGTCTCGAGATGCTCGTCGTCGTCCTCGCCCACGATGTGGAAAATGACGACCTCATCGCCCTCATCCTCTCCGTCGTCCTCTTCTGCCGCCGCCTCGGGGGTGAAACAGGCATACCATTCGCCCTTGTATTCTATGGTCGCAAGATGTTCGAACCGCTCCTTGTTCCCCTCTTCGTCCACGAGTTCCACGATATTGTCGTCGTCCTCGTAGTCGTTGTAATCTTCCTTCATGTTCATATCTATATCTCCCTTCTTGATTTTTTGCAGATAGCTTTCGAGAATGTATGCCGCCGCGAGAGAATCAACGTTCTTTTTCCGCTTATCCCGCTTTTGGGTGATCCCCATGGCGAGCAGATCTTCCCTCGCTTCGCGCGTTGTATAACGCTCGTCCTCGGCGATCACGGGAAGAGAGGTGCGCGCTCTCAAAGCGGAGAGAAAACGTTCCGTCTTTTCCGTCTGCACGCTGCGGGTGCCGTCCGCATTCACGGGCAGACCGCACACGATCGTGCCCGCCCCTTCCCGCTCGGAAAGAGACAGGAGCGCGGAGACGTCCTCTTGCAAATTCCCCGTGCGGAAGTAGGTATCGAGCGGCATGGCGTATCCGTTGAAAGGGTCGGAGACGGCAACTCCGACGCGCCTGTCCCCGATGTCGAAGGCGATGATCCTCGGCTGCATATGAAAAGTATATCATATTTCCGCCCAAAAGTAAAGCGGAATGGTCGCATACTTTTTTCAAATAAAAACGCCCCGTTTTTAACGGGGCGAATCGCAAAGCATCTAACCCATGTCCTCGTCCGTGAGGGTGCCGTTGTTGCAGACGACCGCGGAAAGAACGGGAGACCACCAAACCATTTCCTTTTTGCTCGGCTTCCAATCCTTCTCCTTTTCGATCTCTTTCCAAGTTTCTTCCGAGCCGCGAAACTTGATGCTTGTGAGCTTTTCACAGCCTTGGAATGCTCTTTGAGCGATCGACCTTACACCGCTTCCGATCGTCATGTCACTGAGAAGAACACACCCTTCGAACACGCCGACATCGCTCATTTGCCCCATCTCGCCAAGAGAAATCACACCGTTTCCGATCACGGCGCGAGTAAGCGACTTGCAATTATAGAAAACGGCGTTTCCCAACGTTTCTACGGAATCCGGCACTGTAACGTCCGTGATCCCCGTGTATTCAAACGCGCCTTCGCCGATCGTCCGCACCGAAGCGGGAATGGAGACTTGGGAAAGGGCGGGACAATTCCCGAACGCGTTGCCGCCGATCGTTTCCAAACCTTCGGGCAAAGAGGCGGAAGTAAGCAAGAGACAACCGTAACAGGCGTCTTGGGGGATATCTTTGATCCCTTTTTCGAACCGAACGCTTTGCAGCGATCCGCACTGATAAAAAATGCGGATGCCGAATTCCTTGACGCTCCCGGGAACAGTCACAGTTCGGAGACCCGTGCTATAAAATACCTCTTGTCCGATGCTCTGCAGGGAAGCGGGCAATTCGATCTCCGTAAAGGCGCAATGACCGAAAGCGCAGTTGTCTATTTTTTCGAGCGAAGGATCGAGTTCGACCTCGGTAAGCGCTCTGTCCCAGTTAAAAGCCTGTTCTCCGATCTCCTTTACAGAACTCCCAAGTTTCACGCGGCGAAGCGACGAACACTGATAAAACGCAGTCCTGCGAATGTATACGACCGAATCGGGAATGACCACGCTCGTGATGTCCTCATAGTAGAACGCCGATTCCGCGATCTCGGTGACGGGCTTACCGCAATAGACAGCGGGGATCGTGATATCGCCGCTCTCGGTACCGATGCCGATGACGTGGCATTCGTTTTCATAGACCGCATATTCAAGCCCGAGCACCTCGCCGCCGCAGACGGTACATTCCCCATTCTCCGCGGTATGCGGCTCTTTTTCCGTTAGCGTCTCACCGCAGACGGGACATTTTTTCCAATGCCCCTCGTTGTCCGAGGCCCAGACCCCCTCCGCGTGTCCGAGCGCATCCACGCTCTTCGTCTCTTTTTCATGGCAGATCCCGCATTCACGCTCCTGCGTGCCTGTCTCTGTACAGGTAGGAGCTTTCTTTTCCCTCCATGTCCCCCACTTGTGCCCCGCCGCGGGAGTTTTTTGCCGTTCCTCTTTGCCGCACTTCGGGCAGTTCCGTTTTTCCACTCCCTCCGCCGTGCAGGTGGGCGCAGTCACCTCCGTCCAAGTGCTCCACTCATGCACACAGTTCCCGCTTACTCCGCCGCAGCCGCTCAAGACGAGCGCCGCGCCCAGCGCGACCGCAGCAATGCCTTTTGCCTTCATATGTTGTTTCCTCCAAACATAAATTTTTCTCTATTATAACTAACTAACGGTTAGAAGTCAAGCAAATTACTAACCATAGGTTATAAATTTTACATATGGATGATGTGGAATTATTGAGGGACAGGCTGCGTGAAGAGCTCAAACGGAGCGGGCTCACCACGGTAGAGATCGCGCGGCGGGTGGGCGTTTCGCCCGAGATGATCACGCAGTATTCTACGACAAAAAAATTGCCGCGGCTGGACACCTTTATGCGCCTTTGCCGCGAGCTTGACCTCTCTGCCGATGAGATCCTCGGCTTGAAAAAATATTAGCGATAAAAAAAGCTGCCGCGGCTACATTTGTAGCCGCGGCACATTCGCTTACTTCTTCTTTTCTTTCTTCTCGGCGCCTTCCTTTTCGGAACATTCTTCCTTGCAGCCGAGTTTTTCATCGAGCATTTCGTTTACCTTATCCACGAACTCAGATTGGCTCTTTTTGACGAAGGAGCGCATCTTGTAGCTGTTGGCGATGAGCAGCGCACCGCCCACCGCGCCCAGCATGAGCCCGAGACAAAACATCTTTTCCATGTTATCCTCCAAAGTAGCGGCTGTTTGCCGTTACTCTCAGTTTGTGAAAGGATAACCCGTTTATTCTTCCTTTTCCCTGCGTAATTTTTCCAACTCCGCCTTGAGCGCGGCATTTTCCTTGCGAAGATCGATGGCAAGGCGGGAGTAGAGCGCGTCGATCTCCCTCTCCAACTTGCGCTGCAAGAAGCTCTTCTCCTCCGGGATCCCCGCCTCCCGCGCCGCTTTTTCGACCCGCTCGGGCTGCTTTTTGAGCAGATTCCGATACTTGTTCTGCATCCGCAGCATGAGCCGTTCATCCCCGTCCGAGACGTTCATGATCGCACGGCGCACGGAATAACCCTTGCTCTTTTCGGTGAGCACCTTTTTCAAAAGTTCGTCCGTCTCCTCCTCGGTGAAGGGTTTCACTTCGCCCGCCTTGAGGTCCTTCCCCTTCAAGATCCGCTCGACCCGCTCGTCGTCCCTCTTTTTGAGAAAGGCGTAGTAATAGTTCCGCACGCTCCCCTTTGCGCGGCTGTGCTCCTTCCCGTAAGTCTCAAAGAGGTAGGAGAGCGTCTTTCCCGCATTTTTGCCCGAGTAGATATATTCGATGAGCCCCGTCGCTTCCTCTTCCGTATAACCGTTGATCTTGTTCATATCGGTCACCTCCAAATGATTCGAAGGGATTGTTGACATAATTTTATCCCTTTATACATCTAATAGAGTTATGCGGGTCTATTTTTTATCGGAAAAACCGTGCGGGCTTACCGTGAGCGGGATCTATTTGGGACTTATAGACGGTTTCGAGCGCTCGGCAGAGCTCTCCCCCGCCGATGAACTCTTTCTGGAATGCAGGCCGCAGGGGGCATATCTGCCCGTCTCTTTTCGCTTTGATGAAGAATTTCTCTGCTCCCCGCCGCCGCAGGTGAGCCTCTATTTCACCGAACGGAGCGTTGCCGTTTATATTTCGGATTTTGTTCCCGCCGACCGTTCGATCAAGGTGCACTCCCAAAAACGGTTAGGCGGGACGCTGCTCACCCTTCTTTCGCAGGGGAAGCTGCAGATCGATCTCGAAAATGAAACCGGCTTTCATATGACCGAACTCCCCGATGTGCTCGAAAATGCGGAGATCCTGCCCGTCGGAAACGGATTCCTGCTGCGGGCGGAGGAGGCATTTGCGCTCCTGTCGCGGACGGGAGAGATAGAGCTCTTCTCGGAGGGACGGGTGCTCTCATTTGAGAACGGCGTCGAGGCGGAAGTCCCCTTCCACGACAGTCAGGGACATACCGCCCTCATGAAGTGGCAAAACGGCGTCCTTGTCTCCTGTTCTATCCGCACTCCCGCTGAGCCCACGGAGGCGACCTTTGCGCTCGCTCTCTTCGAAAGCGCCCTCATCGGTGCGGACATCCGCCCCTTTTTGTGTGAAGAGCTCGCCCAAAAGGCGGATAAACTCAAGGAATTTTTAGGGGATTACCGCTCCGTGGCGCTCACCGAGGAGCGGAACAAGGTCGGGCTCGTGTATGAGCGAAAACCGCGCGTCTTCGACGTTCGCTACTTTCGGATCGAACTCGAGAAGGATAAGATCAAAAACATCCTCCCGCTTTAAGGAAGGCAAAAATTTAAGGGAGACGAACGTCTCCCTTGCTTTTTTCTGTGACACATGCCCCAAACGGCATGTTCTTTTCATGATCAATATTTATCGACGGTGACCGACTTGATGACGATCGGGCTCTTGGGCACATTGTAGTCGGCAGAGATCCCGCTGTTGCGCACACGGTCGATGGGGTCGTATTGATTGACATTGCCGATATGCACCTCTTCCGTGAAGGAAGCCTCTTCCCCCTCTTCCGCAGGAAGGGAATCGGTGTATTCGTCGATAGCGTCGAGGAGCGCCTGCATTTGGGCGAAGTCCTTCGTGACGCCGAACGCCGCATACTTCGCGTCCAAAGAACTTCCGCCGCTCGCCGCCGTGAAGGTGTAGAAGAGGGAAGTTGCGCAATTCGTCTTGTAGGAAGAACCCTGCTGGGTCTCCTCGGGCTTGCCTTCGTCGTTCTTATTGTTCTCGCCGCCGTCCGAACGTCTCGTCGCAACGCGGGTGGCGTCTTCGCCGTTGTCGGTATAGTACATGGCGATGATGCCCCGCTGGTTGTGGGTGTACGTCTTGGAGTTCGCCGTGACGCCGTTGTTTGAGAATTCGCCGTAGAGCGTATAAAGCGGGATCTGCGTATCCGAAGCGGAGTACGCTGTGCCGCCCGCCGTATAGCCCGTCTGAAGGGAAGAAAGATAGCTTGCCATATCCGCGCCGTTGGCATAGACCGACTGGGTGTAGATATAGCCGTTCGCCGCCTCGTAGTTGCGAAGCTCCGTCCAGTAATCCTTTTCCACGAGCCCTTGCTGGTTTTCCTCCGCCTCGGGGTCCCACCTGTAGCCGCCGCCGTAGAGGGCGTTGGACTGATAGTCGTGAATGATAGTACCGTTATAGTAGCCCGTTTCAGCGAGTTCGATGAAGTGCTGCACTGTGGTGGGCGCGCCCTTTCTCGAAAGTTTGTATTCCACTTTGTACTCGTTGCCGTTGAATTCGTATGTGATGGTGATCTCGGGATTGTCCGTAGTGCAGCCCGCGAAGAGCGCAACGGAGCCGAGCCCGATAGCGGCGGTCGCGGCGATCGCCAAAAGACGGAAAGATTTTTTCATGTTTACCTCCGAGGTTTTCCGCTTGGGAAAATCTTCCTGTATTTCTATTTTACCCGCAAATGTCCGTTCCGTCAAGTGCTTTTGGCGTATTTCGCGTGAAAATTGTGCAAAATCGCAAAACGCACCCGCGGAAGGCTCTCTTGCCCGATCCGACAAATGTGGCATGGCGCATTCCCCCACGTCATTCTGAACACTTCTCCCCACGTCATTCTGCCCATCCCGCGTCATTCTGAGGTGACCAAGTAACATGAAAACCGAGAGCTGTCCTCGAAGAATCTCGCGGGGACAATAGATGCTTCGGGGAGAGCTTGCGCGGACTGCGTAACCGCTCCTCACCTCAGCATGACGCACGGTCACCCATTCGACTTCGCTACTTCGTCGCTACCGCTCCTCGTGCCGCGCTTAGAGAATAAGAACAGCGCGCGGGGCAGGGTGACGCATCGGGCGGCAGAGCGCACACAAAAAGCCGCTCGGGTGAGCGGCTTTCCTTGTCTGTCGTTTGGTTTATTTGAGCTCGGCAACTGCGCCCGCTTCCTTGAGCTTGGCCACCGCCGCTTCCGCGTCCGCCTTCGGCACGCCCTCTTTGAGAACGCCGAGGCTCTCGACTGCCTTCTTCGCTTCCGCAAGGCCGAGACCGGTAAGTTCGCGCACGACCTTGATGACCGCGATCTTCTTGTCTGCCGCGAATTCCTTGAGGACGACGTCGAATTCCGTCTTTTCCTCTTCCTGAGGAGCAGCTTCCGCCGCACCTGCGCCCGCGCCGCCGCCGACAGCCACTGCCGCCGCCGCGCTCACGCCGAATTCCTCTTCCAAAGCCTTCACAAAGTCATTGAGCTCGACAACGGTCATAGCCTTGACTTCTTCGATAAATTTCTGAACATCCATTTTTCATTACCTCCGAATAAATTATGATTTTTGGTCTGCGATTGCCTTCAGAACAAACGCAAGATTGACGATGGGCGACTGCAAGCAGCCGAGCATCTTTGCGATGAGCACCTCTCTCGAAGGGATCGCCGCGAGTTTCTTGACTCCTTCCGCGTCCACATAAGAACCGCCCACATAGGCGCTCTTCGGGACGATCTTGTCCGCCAAGGCGGGGGTGTCCTTCACTGCCTTGGCGAGAATGGAGCAACCGCTCGTCTCGTCGGGGCAGAAGATGAACGCCGTCGCGCCGTTCAGGTCGTTATCGAACTGCGTCACGCCCAGCTCGTCGAACGCCTTGCGCACAAGGGTGTTCTTATATACCTTGTACTCACAGTGCGACTCGCGGAACTTGTTGCGAAGATCGGTGACTTCCTTGACGGTCAACCTGTCGTAATGAGCGAGGACGACCGACTTGCTTGCGCCGATCTTCTCTTTGATCTCTTCCACGACAACTTTCTTTGCTTCAAAATTTGCCGACATCTGAATCCTCCATTAGGCACAAAGCCCGATTTTGCGCTTTCCGCTCCTTGCGAAAAGCAAAGCTCCGTACCGCAGACGGGTACGGAGCAGTTCTTTCCTCTGAAAAAACCTCCCACCTCGACGGGATATTTGAGCCTTGCGGCACCCGTTGTCTGCGGCATGGAATGTTTACCTTTTTATAATACCAGATTTTTTGCCTTCGGTCAAGCGATTTTACTTACATTTTGGAGTAATTGACCTTGACGCCGGGGCCCATCGTGCTCGTGAGCGCAATGCTCTTCAAGTACTGACCCTTTGCGGCGGCGGGCTTCGCCTTGATGATGGCGTCCATGAGCGCGGTGAAGTTCTCGAGGAGCTTCTCCTTGCCGAAGGACTTCTTGCCGATCGGGCAGTGGATGATCGCCGTCTTATCGAGACGGTACTCCACCTTACCTGCTTTAACTTCGGCGACCGCCTTCGTAACGTCCATGGTGACCGTGCCCGACTTGGGGTTGGGCATCAAGCCCTTAGGACCGAGCAATCTACCGATACGGCCGACAACGCCCATCATATCGGGAGTGGTGATCATGACGTCGAATCCGAACCAGTTCTCGGTCTGGATCTTCTGGATCATTTCCTCCGCGCCGACGAAATCCGCTCCGGCTGCCTGCGCCGCGTCCGCTCTCTCGCCCTTGGCGATGACGAGCACTTTCTTCGTCTTGCCCGTTCCGTTGGGAAGGACGAGAACGCCACGGACCTGCTGGTCGGCCTGTCTCGGGTCGATACCGAGCTTCACATGCAGTTCCACCGTTTCATCGAATTTCGCCTTCGCGTTTTCGATGACGATACCGAGCGCTTCCTCGGGCGTGTACTGTTTTGCGCGGTCGTAAGATTTGAGGCTATCTACATATTTCTTACCCATGATATCTCCTCCTTACTCCTCGACCGTAATGCCCATGCTGCGGGCAGTGCCCTTGATCATGCTCATCGCGCTCTCGAGCGTGGAGCAGTTGAGGTCGGGCATTTTCGTCTTTGCGATCTCTTCGACCTGCGCCTTGGTGAGCTTGCCGACCTTTACCTTGTTGGGGGTTGAAGAGGCAGTCTCGAGCCCGAGCGCCTTCTTGATGAGGACGGGTGCGGGCGGGGTCTTGAGCACGAACGTAAAGGAACGGTCTGCATAGATCGTCATGACGACGGGAATGATGAGCCCTTCCTGATTCGCCGTCTTTGCGTTGAACTCTTTGGTAAAGCCGGGAATATTGATCCCGTGCGGGCCCAGCGTCGAACCGACGGGAGGACCGGGAGTGGCTTTACCTGCGGGAAGCTGAAGCTTCACGACTGCGGTGATTTTCTTTGCCATTTTAACTCCTTCTGTGGTTTTTGTGACGGTCTGAAAAATTTACCGTCTCCCACTCTATCGAAAACACGTTGCCGCGTTATCGCCGAATTGATAATTGTTTTTTGCGCATATTGTGGGGATACCCCCCACCACCCGCTACCGCGGGAGCCTCCCCCAAAAGGGGTAGGCCTTTTTGCTCTACCCGATTATTCCTCGTCTTTGGGGATCTCGACGGCGTTTTCGGAGATCTTGGTCATCTGGATGTACTCGACCTCGACTTCCTGCTTTCTGCCGAACATCACGATCTCCACCTTGGCGCGCTGCTGCTCGTCGTTGACCGAGGCGATCGTCCCGATGAAGCCCTCCAAAGGACCGTTGTCGATGGAAACGCGGTCTCCCTCTTTGAAGTCCGCATCCACCACAAAGTCCTCAAGGCGCATCTTGCGGATCTCCTCTTCCTTCATGGGAATGGGACGGCCCTGCGGACCGCAGAACCCCGTGACGCCGCGCGTATTGGTGATGAGATACCAAAGCTCGTTGGAATAGATCATCTTGATAAAGACGTAGCAGGGCAGCAGCTTGCGCTCGACGACCTTCTTCTTCCCGTTCGCCTTCTCTTCGATTGTCTGTTCGGTGGGAATTTTGACGTCCACGATGCTGTCGCTCAGGTTATTGTTCTCGATGAGACGCAGCAGGGACTCCTTCACCATCGCCTCGTACCCCGAATAGGTATGCAGAATATACCATTGGGGGACGGTATCCTTAATCGCCATAAATCAAGCTCCCAAACCGGTGAGTAATTGCAAGAGTGCAGAGAAGCCGTAGTTGACGCCCGTGACGACCACGAGGAAAATAAGCACGATGACGATGACGACGCCCGTTGCCTTCAGAGCCTGAGGCAGGGTGGGCCATGTGACGCGCTTGAGTTCCATGAACGTCTCTTTGATCTTTCTGCCCATGCGAACAAAAATATTGGGCTTTTTGTTTTTGTCGACCTTCTTCTTGTCGACGGGTTTTACATTTTCTTTTTCAAGGTCTTTCTTCGCCATGATGATTTCTCCGTGGAGCGTGGAAAATTACTTGGATTCCTTGTGAACGGTATGCTTTCTGCAAGTAGGGCAATACTTTTTAAGCTCAAGACGGTCGGGATCGTTGCGCTTGTTCTTGAAGCTGTCATAGTTGCGGTTCTTGCATTCCGTGCACTCGAAGGTTACCTTGAGCCTCGTGGATTTAACGGCCATTGTGAGAAAACTCCATACAAAAAAATTACACCCCGTTTCATGGTGCGTAAATAGAGTATAGCAAATATAAAAAGGCTTGTCAATCGATTTTGAAAGAAAATCGGTGAATTTTTATCGGTTTCGCGAAAATCTTGTCCGCAGGCCTTGTTCCTTCCGCCCCGCCCCCGCGCCATTCCGCCCCTTCCAAGGGGGGGCACTTGGCGCCCCCTCATAGGGGAGCTGTCACCGTAGGTGACTGAGGGGTTTTCCGAGAGTGTGTAAAAACCCTTTCGGCATTCGCTACGCTCATGCCACTTCCCCCATAGGGGGGCAGCGAGAGTCCTCCACGCCATTCGGAGCAGGAGCGTTTATTTTGTGCCGTACAATCTGTCTCCCGCGTCGCCGAGACCGGGCAGGATATAGCCGTGGCTGTTGAGACACCTGTCCAGCGTGGAGACATACACCGACACATCCGGGTGCGCCTTTGCGACTGCTTCGATGCCTTCGGGCGCCGCGATGATGCACATAAACTTGATATTCCCGCATCCCCGCTTTTTGAGCGCCTCGAGCGCGTCGCACGCCGAACCGCCCGTCGCGAGCATGGGGTCTACAAGCAGGACCGTTTTTTGCTCGATCCCGTCGGGAAGTTTGCAATAATATTCCCGCGGCTCGAGCGTCTCCTCGTCGCGGTACATGCCGATATGCCCCACCCGCGCAGTGGGGAACACGCGGTGGACGCCGTTCACCATTCCCAAGCCTGCCCGCAGGATGGGGACTATGGCGACGCTCTCCTCGGGCACGCGGTACTGCACCGTCTTCTCGAGGGGGGTCTCCACTTCCACGGGAACAAGTTCCACGTCCTTCATGCTCTCGTAGGTCATGATCGTGGTGATCTCCTCGATGAGTTCGCGGAATTCCTTCATGCCCGTGTTCTTATCGCGCAGGATACTCACCTTGTGCTTGATGAGCGGATGATCGAAGATGTAGACGTTGGGATAGGTTTTCATATGATGTCTCCGAAATATGCTTCTTGCTCCATTTTACCACCGTTCCCCCAAAAAATCAATCCCCTTTCGCCCCTTTCCGCATATGAACGAAAAAACATGCGGTCAACGGCGGGCGGCGACTTTTCTCAGATGTATGCGTTTTCAAAATATTCCAGCTCGCCCGCGAGGATCGAGGCGATGTCGAAGCGGCAGGGCAGCTCTTGCCGCTTGAAATTGCAGTAGCTCCACGCGATCTTGCGGTAGCGCTCCCGTTTGCGCCCGTTCACGGCGTCGGTGGGAAGGGCGAATTCGTTCGTCTCCCGCGCCTTGACTTCCACAAAATGGTAAACGCCGTCTTTGAGCGCGATGATGTCCGCCTCTCCGAAGGGGGTGACGTAGTTCCTCTCGAGGATCTTATAGCCGTGCTTTTTGAGATATTTGCAGGTCAGGTCCTCTCCTTCCCGTCCCAAAAGTTTTTTATGAAGGTCTTTCTGTGAATTCTGCATATCCCGTGCTCCCTGATCGCGTTGATGTGCTCCTGCGTACCGTAGCCCACGTTGTGTTCGAACCCGTATTCGGGGAATTCCGCGGCGTACTTCTCCATGAGGGAATCCCGATACACCTTGGCGACGATGCTCGCCGCGCCGATGGAACACACGAGCGCGTCCCCCTTTACGATGCTCTTCTGCGGCGTTTGGATATCGAGGGTCATATTGCCGTCGGTGAGCACGAAGTCGGGCGGACATTTCAGTCTCTCGATCGCACGCTTCATGCCCAGCCGCGTCGCCTGTAAAATATTGATCTCGTCTATGGTCTTTTCATCCACTTCGGCAATGGAATAGGCGACCGCCGTCTCCTTGATGAGCTCCGCAAGCGCTTCCCGCTTCTTTTTGGAGAGCTTCTTGCTGTCGTCGATGCCCGCGATGCGCTTTTCCTCCCCGAGCGGAAGAATGACCGCCGCGCACACGACGGGCCCAGCAAGCGGGCCTCTGCCCACCTCGTCCACCCCCGCGACGGCACAGTACCCGCGGGAGAAATATTCTCTTTCGTATGTTAAGTCGTCCATGGCATAGTTCACACGTTTCTTTTCCCTATGCTATGCGCAAATTGCTCTAACTGTCATTTCGCCCCGCGCGCAGTTCTGATTCTCTAAGTGCGGCACGAGCCCGCAGGGCGAAGTAGCGGAGCGCGAAGCGCGGAGTCGAGAAATCTCACCATGGAAAAGAAACGTCGTGAAGAAACTCTCCTTTGTGTTTTAACTTTCCTGTCCTCTCATTCGTTTCATCGGACAATAAGGCAAAAGTAATTGCCAAATTGGGTCGCCCACGGCGGAAATGAATTCCGCCTAAGGCAAGTAATTTTATTCGCAAATTTTGTCGTGCCGACAAAATTTCGTGAGGAAACTCTCCTTTGTGTTTTAACTTACTTGTCCTCTCGTTCGTTTCAAAGGACAATAAGGCAAAAGTAATTGCCAAATTGTGTGCGCACCACCCCCTTAATCCCCCTCCTTAGGAGGGGGCATATGGCTCCTCCTTAGGAGGAGCTGTCACCGCAGGTGACTGAGGTGGTGTCTTTCACTCCCTCCCCCATTGGAGGGACTACCCGTCAAATGGGTGACCATACTTAAATCAAGCCTGTATTTTTCAGATCGTCGGGGCTGTCGAGACAGACCCTGCCGAGCTTGCCCTTGCGGAAATCGTCGATGAGCGCCCGTTCGCCGCGCTCATAGTCATATTCGCCGCCCCGCTGTAAAAATCCGCGCGTTTTGCACACCCGTTCGAGCTTTTCGAGGGGCGTCCCCCCTTCGATGCCGTACCGCTCTCTCAGCGCAGCGGGATATTTTTCACTCAATTCTTCGATGAGGCAGAGAGCGATCTCGTCCATTTCGAGGATATCGTCGTTGATGCAACCGACATAGGCGAGCCGCCGCGCGAGGGTCTGATCGGAAAGGGCGGGCGGCATAGTGCCGGGGGTGTCCATGAGTTCAAACGGGCCGCACTTCACCCACTGTTTGCCGCGGGTGACGCCCGCTTTGTCCCCCACCTGCGCCTTTTTAGACCCCGACAGCGCGTTGATGACGGTGCTCTTTCCCGTATTGGGAACGCCCGCAATGAGAAAGCGAATGGGCTTGTTTGACCCTTTTTCTTTGAGACGTATAGCCTTTTCTTTGACAAGATCCTCCATTGCCGCCTGCAGGGGACGTACATTTTGCGCGGTCGCGTTCAGCTTGATCGCCTTCCTGCCGTTTTCTTTCATGAGCGAAAGAAGCTCGTCCGATCTCCCGTCCGCGAGGTCGCATTTATTGAAGAGGAAGAGGACGGGTTTTTGTCCTATGAGGCGCTCGAGGGCGGGATTATATGCGGAAGCGGGCGCTCGCGCATCGAGCACGAACACCACCGCGTCGCAAAGTCTTAAATTGTCTTCCATGAGCCGCATGGCTTTCGCCATATGCCCGGGAAACCAATGAATGAGTTTCAATCTTTGTCTCCTTGTTTTGCGCACCCGTGCGCCCTTGTGAAGAATAGGGCATTACCTGCCCCCTCCGTAGGAGGGGGATTAAGGGGGTGGGGCGAGTTCTGAAATTGACCGCGAGCAAAATCGCCATTTTGCGCTGCGGGACACAATTTGCCGCACTCTTACGGCTTTTCGTTTTTACGGAGCAGTTATCGGGTGGGCAGATAGGAGCTACGAAGCAGACAAACTAACCCCTCGCACATTTCTTTTCGAACGACTCCCCGCAGTTTGCTCATAGGACGAGATCCCTCGACTTCGCTTCGCTACGCTCGGGATGACGTGTCGGTGGACGGGTGGAAGTGAGCAAAGAAATGTGCGAAACCATTCTCAATTACTGCGCGGAGCAGGGTTTCCCTGCGGCAGCGCACACAATTTGCCGCACTCTTACGGCTTAGTGTCCGATGAAACGAACGAGAGGACAAAAAAGTTAAGGCGTATTGCACTTTTCCTCGCGGAAAAGATTGCGAAGCAAGATTTTCCGCGAACCTATTTCATAAGTTCCGGTCTATTCTTTTTTGTGATTTCGATAGACTGCTGTCTGCGCCACTTATCGATCTCGGCGTGGTTGCCGCTGCGCAAAACTTCGGGCACAGTGAGCCCGCGGTAAGTGACGGGGCGGGTGTACTGCGGGTATTCGAGCAAATTCTCCGAAAAGCTCTCCTGCACCAAGCTCTCGGGCGAGAGAACGCCGTCCACATAGCGGGCGATGCAATCGGCGACGACCATTGCGGGAAGCTCTCCCCCCGTCAAAACGTAGTCTCCTATGGAGAGTTCCTCGTCGATGAACAGATCGATCGCGCGTTGATCGATCCCCTCGTAGTGTCCGCACAGAAGGACGATGTGTTCCCTCTCCACGAGGGAATAGACCATCTCCTGTTTGAACACCTTCCCCTTGGGGGAGAGGTAGATCCTGAGCGCCTTATGCTCGGGATCGACCGCCTCGATCGCGCTGCCGATGGGCTGGGCGGTCATGACGAGCCCCGCGCCGCCGCCGAAGGGGTAGTCGTCGCACTTTTTCTGTTTGCTTTCGGTGTAATCGCGGATGTTCACCGTTTCGATGGTGAGCTTCCCCTCTTTCACCCCCCTTCCGACGATGCTCCCGAAGAGCGGGGTGAACATTTCGGGAAAGAGCGTTAATATCGTAATTTTCATAATGAATGAGTAATGTGTCTGCGGGGTTTGTATTCTGCCCCCTCCTGAGGAGGGGGATCAAGGGGGTGGTGTCCTCATGTTCCGAGACAACTTCACCACCTCAGTCACTTCGTGACAGCTCCCCCTCAAGGGGGCGCCAAGGGTGAGAATGGTTACCGTCATAGAACGGCGACCTCTTCAAAGCGTTTTTTGCATACCGTTATGCGTTTTTCGCCCGTATCGATGTCGGTAATGACCCCCTTGACGGCGGGGAACAGCACTTCTTTCCCCTCCCTTTTCAGGGTGTAAACATCGGTCGCCGCCTGGCGGATGTCGGAGAGAACGCCGAGCGTTTCCCCCTCCTCGGTGACGACCGTACAGCCGAGAAGGTCGGCGATATAGTATCTTCCCTCGGCGGGAGCGGGGGCTTCCTCACGGGGAATGACGAGCTCCTTGCCGCGGAGAAGTTCGGCGGCATTGCGGTCGGGAACGCCCTTCAGCCCCAAAAACACCGCGTCCGCTCCCCCGCGCACGGAGAGGATCTTCACCTCTTCCCCGTCGATGAATACCCGCTTGAGCCCGAAAAAGACCTCCGCATCGTCGGTGTAAGGCTTCACCTTCACCTCGCCGCGGATGCCCTGCGGTTTAACGATCACACCCACCGTCAACGTCTTTTCCATATCACAGTCCCAACCTTTGGAAAACGATCTCGCGGATATGTGCCTGCGTGGCGTCCTTGCTCGTCTCGCTTCTGACGACGGCGACATTCTCGCGGTCCGCGAACCGCTTGAACAGGGCAAAATAGTTGTCGCGGATGAATTTCTGCTTTTCGAGAGTTTCGTAGCGTTCCTTTTCGCCGCGGCGGGAAACGCGCTTCATCCCCTCTTCGGGAGGAAGGTCGATGAAGATCGTGAGGTCGGGCGTGAGCGCTTCCATGGCGGGCGAATTGAGCGAGATCACCCATTCGAGGGGCACGAACCCGCCGTTATAGGCAAAGGAGGAGAGGTAGAACCGATCGCACAGCACGGTGACGCCCTCCTCGAGCTTTTTGGAGATCCCGTTGAGCCCGTTGCGGATGTGGTCGAGCCTGTCCGCGGCGAAGAGCGCGGCGATCGTGTGTTCGTTCGTCGAGATCCTTCCCGTGAGACAGGAATGGATGAGAGAGCCGAAGGGCGAATCGGTGGGCTCGCGGGTGAGGTACACTTCCGTCCCCCTTCCCTCGAGATAGCTCGCAAGCAGTTTCAGCTGCGTGCTCTTGCCGCTGCCGTCGCAGCCCTCAAATACAATGAATTTACCTTTCGTAGCCATACAACGAGGATTATACCATATTCCCCCGCGTTTGTCAATGATTGTTTTTTCGCTGTCGCGGTTTGCTTCTTTCTCTTTCCTTATTATAGAATATAGAGGATTTTCCGAATCCGAAACAGCTCAGCCGCCCTCGTTCGCCTCCCGAAGATCTGCGACCAGCGCCTTGACGTGCTCCACCTGCAGTACGGTCAACCCGTCCACACAGACGGAATTGTGCGTCTCCGAGCCGAGGAGCGCGTCCGTGGAGATCCCGAAAAATTTTGCGAGCTTCATGAGCATCTCCACCGAGGGCAGGATATTGTCATTCTCCCAGTTTGAAACGCACTGTTTACTGACGTGCAAACTCTCCGCAAGCTCCACTTGGCTTAAATGTCGTAATTTTCTGAATTTTCTGATATTTTCGCTGAGCATTTTGCCCCTCCAAAAAAAATTTTGCCAAAAAAGTCAATTTTTACAATACTATCGTAAAAAAATAGTTGACAAACGCAAAATACTTTGGTATACTAATCATGGACTTTGAGAAAAGACAATGCTGTGCGGACGCAACAGCGGCTCGGTAACGCTTGGAGAAGAGGAGTGACGTATGAAGAAAAAGCGTATTTTATTTCTTGCTTCCTATATTGCGCTTGCGCTGCTCCTCGTGTTCGACCTCATTA
>CANREF010000017.1 GCA_947629575.1 uncultured Clostridia bacterium
TATCAAATTATTAGACAAATCGCACTTCCATTGGTAAGTTATATTTATGTCGAAAAAGTAGGCTCTGATGCCGCTCCACTTTTTTATTGGAAATTATTTGTTGACTTCGATGCAATTTGGGAAAGACAAAGCCCTCCTTTGGTATTTAGCTATGGGAAACAGAAACAAGAGACGATGCCCAAAGCACCCGAAGCAAAACAAGAAGATAAAATTCGTTATGAGATTAGCAGGGCACGAGAAGGACAAGGAAAATATCGCGAACAGCTTTTAGGACAATATCATTTTTGCCCGTTTACTATGATTTATGATGAAAGACTTCTTATTGCAAGTCATATTAAGCCATGGGCTGCGTCAAATAACAAAGAAAAAGTAGACCCCTATAATGGGTATATGCTTTCACCGATGTATGATAAGCTATTTGATAGAGGATTTATTACATTTACAAAAAAACGGCACGTGATTCTTTCCGAGTGCATTTCGCCTGACACATGGAAAAAGATTGGCTTGAAAAACGATACGTTTATAAAGACATTGCCTATGGACGATAAGCGGATAGAATATCTTACCTTTCATCATCAATCAGTTTTTAAGGGGTCTTATAATTTTGACGATTAGCGGCTTACTTGTTCAAGACAAGCACATGTCGGGCTCGTCAAGGGACAATTCAAAGTCAAGCAAAAACAGCGGGGGCGGAAAAAACCCTCGCTGTCTTTTTACAATAAAAATGGGGCGCGCAGAAGGCGGGATTTTCTGCGCTTCGCTTGAAAGCGTCGTCGGCGGCGGACCGTGCGGAAAGCAGGAACATTTTCGTTTCCGCCTCCTCGCGCGACCCCGCGACGACCTCGCGTTTTCGAGCGGCCCGCCTTCTGCGCCACGCAAAAAGCGCCCCAAAGGGCGCTTCGCGTGGCGCAGAAGGCGGGATTCGAACCCGCGCTACCTTTCTCAGATACTACTCCCTTAGCAGGGGAGCCCCTTGAGCCACTTGGGTACTTCTGCATATCTTTCGCGGAAAATCTTTTGTTATCACAAAATCTTTTCCGCGAGGAAATTAACTTGTTTGTCTTAACCTTCTTTTCCTCGCGTTCGTTTCAAAGGACAATAAGGCAAAAGTAATTGCCAAATTGGGTCGCCTACGGCGGAAGTGAATTCCGCCTAAGGCAAGTGATTTCATGGTTTTCGAAAAATCTTTTGCTATCGCAAAATCTTTTTCGCGAGGAAATTAACTTGTTTGTCTTAACTTACTTGTCCTCTTGTTCGTTTCATCGGGCAATAAGGCGCAAGTAAGCGCCAAATTGGGTCGCGCAGCGCAAAAGCGTGGTTTTGCTCGCGCAAGTGATTGGCGAGGGGATTTCCTTGTACGCATATCATCATACCATAATCTTTGGGAATTGTCAAAGTATATTTCCCCACAAAATAAAAAATTTTTCGGGAAATTTGCGGGATCGGTTGCTCAGAAAGCCGATCTGTGATAAAATAGAGAAAATATGGAGGCATTTCATGAACATCTGGCACGACATTTCCAAAGAACGCATCACCGAAAAATCCTTTGAAGCGCTCATTGAGATCCCCAAGGGCTGTAAGGCAAAGTATGAATTGGACAAGGAGACGGGGCTTTTGAAGCTCGACCGCGTTCTCTTCACTTCCACCGTCTATCCCTCCAACTACGGGTTTATCCCGCGCACGCTTGCCGAGGACGGCGACCCCTTGGACGTGCTCGTGCTCTCGGGCGAGGTCATCTATCCCATGACCCTCGTCAACTGCTATCCCATCGGGGTCATCAAGATGATCGACGGCGGTTCTCTCGACGAAAAGATCATCGCGATCCCGCACAGAGATCCCGCCTATAACGACTATTACGACATCAAGGAACTGCCCAAGCACATCTTCGATGAGATGATGCACTTCTTTGAAGTCTATAAATCGCTCGAGCACAAGAAGACGACCGTCAAGGAGATCGCCCACCGCGACGAGGCGGTCGAAGTCATCCGCAAGTGCATCCGCATGTACGAGGAAAAGTTCGGGAAATAGGGGGACGTATATGAAAAAATTGCTCGTTGTCATCGATATGCAGCGCGATTTTGTGAGCGGTGCGCTTGGGACAAAGGAGGCCGAGGCGATCGTGCCCCGCGTCAAAGAGCTCGTGGAGGGGGCGGAAGAAGTCGTGTATACCGCCGATACCCACGGCGAAAACTACCTTAAAACGCGGGAGGGGAAACTTCTGCCCGTTCCCCATTGCATCAAGGGCACGGCGGGTTGGGAGATCCTGCCCGAATTGTACACACGGGGTGCAAAAATTTTCAAAAAGCCCACCTTCGGCAGCCTCGCTCTCGCGCAATACATCAGGGACGGCGGCTATGACGATGTGACGTTTTGCGGCGTGTGCACGGACATTTGCGTGGTGAGCAATGCCCTTCTTGTCAAGGCGGGACTTCCCGAAGCGGAGATCCGCGTGATCGCTTCCGCCTGTGCGGGCGTGACGCCCGAAAAGCACCTCGCCGCTCTCGAAACGATGAGAAGCTGTCAAATTTCAGTGGAATAACAGACAAGACACGGACTTTGTGCTTGGCTCCTCCTCAGGAGGAGCTGTCACGAAGTGACTGAGGTGGTGAAAAAATTCAAAAGCGCGGCACCACCCCCCTTCCCCCCCTCCTAAGGAGGGGGCAGAACACCACGCGAGCTACTCCCCAAGGAGAATAATTATGGAAAAGACAAATGCCATGCGCATTCTCGAACGGGCAAAGATCCCCTATACGGTGCATGAATACGCGGGCGGTGCGCTCTCTGGAACGGAGGTCGCGCGCGTGCTCGGCGAAGACCCGAAGCGGACCTTCAAGACGCTCGTTACCGTCGGTTCGCCGCGGAAGTATTATGTGTTTGTCATTCCCGTAGAGGCGGAGCTCGACCTCAAAAAAGCGGCGAAGGCGGCGGGGGAGAAATCGGTTGCCATGCTTCCGCAGAAGGAGCTCTTTCCGCTCACGGGATATGTGCACGGCGGCTGTTCGCCGCTCGGCATGAAAAAAGAATTCCCCACGTTCTTTCACGAGACCGCCGAAGGGCAGACGATCCTCTTCAGCGGCGGCAGGGTGGGAGTGCAGGTGGAAGTCGCATTTTCCGAAGTGCGTCATGCAATTTCCGTGACGCTTGCCGACTTGATACGAGATTAAAAGGATAAAACGAGCGCCGCCGCGGCAAAGCCGCGGCGGCGCTCGTTTTCATGACGTGAAAAACGCATTTTCGGTCGTTTTATGCGCTCTTCATGAGTTTTACGGTGAGAACGGTCATGTCGTCTTCGGCAGTGCCGTGGTAGTGTTCTAGCGCCGTCTTCAGCACTTCCTCCGCGAGAGACTGGGGATTGATGGGGCGAAGCGCGCTCAGATAGGAGAACAGCTCCGAGGTAGAGCCGAAGGCGGAAGTCACGCCGTCGCTCATGAAGAGCATAAAGTCGTTTTCTCCCATTTTGGCGCGCATGGTCGCGGGATGAAGGGCCTCGAGCATCCCCATGGGGAGCGATTCCCCCTCGAGCACTCTCAGTTCCTCCGCCGAGAGGATGAATCCGATCGGCGAGCCGATCTTCACAATGTCCGCGTCTCCCGTGTCGAGGCTGACGGCTGCGAGGTCGAGGCAGGAGAACGTCTCCTCCGGGGAGTAGGCGATGAGCCTGTTCACGGTAGAGAGCACGGTCTCGGAGGGCATCTTTGCCTTATAAAAACTTTCGAGCAGGGAGAGCGTTCTGTCCGAGACATCCCGCGCGTTTTCGCCGCTCCCCATGCCGTCCGAGAGGGCGATGAGGAAGCGCCGTTCGTCGATCCGCAGGATGGAATAGGCGTCTCCGCAGGCGGTCTCGCCCTGTTTCGGACAGGTCGCGATCCCGAACGCCGCATCGAAAGTGGGTCTGCGCTTGAGGATATAACAGGCGCGGCCTGCGGTGAGAGGGATCTTTTCGGAGAGGGAAAGGGGAACATTCAGAGCCCTTCCCGCCACGGCGCACACTTTTTTGGCGTCCACGCCGGGTGTGAGCGTCATGCTCACCGTGAGCGATTCCCCCTCGCCGTAAACGAAAATTTCCGAACTCACGATGCCCGCTTCGGCGAGGGCGCGCGAAAGGGCGGTCTCGCCCTCGGAGAAGGAGTATTCCTCGCTCTGTTCGAGGGCAATATCCTTGAGGATCTCGCTCACGCCGTGCGCCTGTTCGGCGAGCAGACGGCGGCCTTCCCGCGCGGTCTGAAGTTCGCGCTCCGTCGTGCGGAAGGTCGCCAAAAGTTTATTGCAGGCAAACAGCAGCCCCGCCGCATTCCCGCAGTGCGCGCCGATGCTCTCGGGAAGATCGACGAGACTGACCTGCCCTTTGGCGTATCCGACGGACACGAGCTTTTTCATCCCTTCGTATACATTGTTCTTTTCGCACTTTGCCCGACCTGCGCAGTCATGGCAGAGGGTATCTTTGAGCTTTTCCGCAAGACGGGCATGGGGATCTTCTTCGGGGATCGCCTCGGTGAACGCGCCCTCGATCTCGCGGAAGAGGGAGGAGACCTCGTACAGTCTTTCCCCCACGGCGCGGCGGTTTCGGTTGACCGCAACGCGCGGCAGGGCATGTTCGCGGTAGAAAAGAAGACTTCTCTTTGCCGTGGCGTACAGCTTTTCGGGAAGGATCGAAGCGGCCGCCGCGGCGATCACGCAGGGAAGGAGAGCGAGGATGATCTGCCCCGCGCTTCCGAAATAGACCCCTTCAAAAAATTGCGCAAAGAGATAGCAGAGGGTAAAGGCGAGCGTGGAGGCGTATTTCCCGTACGCGGCGAGGAGCAGGGCGGCGGAGGCGTAGATCTCGAAGAGGGCGAGGGGGATGATGTTCCCGCGTGAGAAGCAGAGGGGCACGGAGAGCACGAGCGCAAAGGGAAGGGCGATGGGGCTCTTCAGAAGGACGGTGCCGATGAGCAGTGCGGTGAGGGCGAGACAGGAAAAGGCGGTCTCGCCGAGGGCGTTGCGGACGCCGAGCCCGAGCACCAACCAGAGGAGCAGAAGTTCGCAGAGCTGTCCCGAAGAGAGCCTGCAGCGGAACACGCGGTGGAGAAGGGAGTGCAATCCTCCCTCGGCAAAGGCGGAGAGCAAGAAAAAGAAGACGGAGAAGACGAGCTTTTGCAGAAAGGGCGAAAAGGGGAAGAGCGCATAGCCCGTGTGGGGGAAGAGAAAGAGGAAGGGGAGCTGGGCTACGGCAAGGTAAATGAGGCGTTCGAGCCGCAGAGTGCGCTTATAGCGGCGGTAGAGGGTAAAGACGGTGAGCAGAAGGACCGCCTGTATCGCCGCGGAAAGGGAGGCATATACGCTGAGGGAGACCGCAGAGGCAACGAGGAATTCCGCGCTTAAGATGAGCGGATCGAAGCCGCAGCAGAGCGCGGCATAATAGAGGGGAAAGGAGAAGGGCTCGCGCTGCGGCAGGGCAAAGTTCATCAATACCATGCAGACGAGCGTGATGAGATATTTCGCCGCCGCTTTGAGGGTGGGACGCGGAAGGGAAATTTTTTTGAGTTTCATACGCACCTCAAATGTTTTTTCCTCATTATAAAAGAAATTTATGGGCGTATGCAGGGAAAATTCCGCCGATATTGCCGAATCGGCACGTTTTGGAATGAGATCTCGCCCTTACGTCATGTTGACCCCACCCTCACGTCATGTTGAGCGCAGCCGAAACATGACGTCACCCGTTCGACTACGCTACTTCGTCGCTACCGCTCCTCGTGCCGCGCTTAGAGAATAAGAACAGCGCGCGGGGCAGGGTGAAATATCGCGCGGGGCAGCGAGACCTCAGCTCCTCCTTAGGAGGAGCTGTCACGAAGTGACTGAGGTGGTGAATTATCAGAAGCCAAGGACACCACCCCCATACCCGTTTTGGCGGCAGGGACCGCCAAAACCCCGTCGCGCTTTTACAGCGCTCCTGTCGCGGCGTCCCTCACAGCCCGCAGGGCTGTTGAGGAGAACGACGCCGCTCCACCCCTAAGGAGGGGGCAAAGGCGTGCTTGGCCCGCGCGTTTTTTGCACGCAAAAAAATCCCTCCGTACGGCGTACGAAGGGACATTTTTTGATTCAGTTGTTTCGGGCGCTGTCTATTGTCATTCGACGCTTCCCGGGAGTATACCCATGCGGCTCAGCCTGCTGCCGCGAAACATCTTACGGTCGAATTATTGTTCAGCCCCGTTCAAAAAATGGTACATTGGCGTGTCCTCCTTTTAGTTGAGTTTCAACCAATACATCTTCATACCGTTGTACCTCCCGATATGAATTCCGAGACCTTGCCGACCTTATTCGGTCTCCCTGCGATAGGCTTTTCTGCCCCTCATCTTGGGGTTCTTCCGACTAACTTATCCTGTCCATCGGAGTGGTCTCCTTGCAAGAAAATAACACTTCTTGGTAGCTATTTTCTTTTTCTGATTTCATTATAGCACGAATTTTTTATTTGTCAATAGGTTTCGGAAAAATTTTTTATGGAAAATTTTTGCGCTCCGATTACTTGCTCGAGCGCACATCGGTGACGATCTCGGGCTCTGCCTTGTCGAGGAGGAACTCCTTCCATTCGTCGTACTTCTTGGGAGAGGAGCGGTAGAGCGCCTTTTTGAGCTCGAACAGGTCGCACCCGCTCTCCTTTGCCGTCTGCCAGAGCTTGCGGGTATTCTCCTTCAGAAGTTCCTCCGCGTTCTCGAGAACGGCCTCGGGCACGTTGTCGTTGGAGACGTCCTCCATGGGGGCGGTCGTCCCGCGGCAGCAGAGGCGGGCGATCACGCCGATCTTGAGCTTTACCTTGGGCGCGCCCTTCATGTCGAGGGCGATGCTCCCGCTGTTACTCAGAACGCTCAGCGTGACGGGCTTTTCTCCGTCTTGAGCCGTGAAGATGCCCGATTCCACATTCCCCTTGAGAAGGGAATAGGCGAACGTCTCATCGGGGGGAAGCACAGCCGCCATCTTACCGTCGGCAAAGAGGGCGGTCGTCTCCGCGCTGTATACGACCTCCGGGCGGATCTCTCCCTCTTCGCCGCCCGCGTCGGAGCTGCCCGACCCGCCGTTCCCCGTCTGGGAAGAGCCCCTCTGTTCCATCATGCGGATATAGGGAAGATAGCTGCTCTTCGAAACGCCGTAATAGTCCACGGCGAAGTCCTTGAGCGTCTTTGCAAGCACCTTCCCCGATTTTGCCGCCGCGTCCGAAAAGAGGTTGAGGATGGCGATGGAAGAGACGTCGGCGAGGGCGCTTTTGGAGGCGATGAGGGCCTCCGCCTTTCCCTCGCAGACGGCGAGTTTGCAGGAATCGTTCATATATTCGCTGCGCAGGAAATAATTGAGATAGCCGATGACGTCCTCGCTTGCCGCTTCCTCTCCGAGGACGATGAGGTCGCAGAAGACGAGCTTGGGCACCCAACCGGTTTCCCCGAAGATGCTCGAGACACAGTCGGAGACGGTGACGCCTGTGGTCGTGACGTCCACGCTCGACGTGCCGCCTTGAGAGCGGTCTGTGCCCTTCGGAACGGCGATCTGCGCCGTGAGCATGAAGCCCTCCTCCGATTTGTCGATCCCCGCCGCGAGGATGATCGCCGTCTTCTGAATATCCACGAGCCCGAAGTCGTTGGAGAAGAAGGAGAAGAGCACGACGATCAGGAGAAGGGCGTACAGTTTCATGGGGATCGTTCTGAGCAGTTTACGCGCCTTCATGCGACCTCCGCGACGGCAGAAGAAGGGGCGGGAGCAAGAGGGTGAAGAGGGGGAAGATCCAGAAGAGTTTCCCCACCACCCCGAGCACATCCCCGAAATGATAATCCAAGAGGCCGTCAAAGATGAGAAAGATCAGATTGAACCCGACCGAGAGAATGGTCGGGAGATATTTCTTTCTGCCGAACGCCTGCAGACAGCTCTCAACTGCGCAGTGCAGGGGCAGAGCGGTGTAAAAGGTCATCACGAGGGAGAGGGCGAAGATGAACAGGTAGTCCACTCTCCCGAGCACGGTGATGGCGGAATAATATTTGCTCGTCTTGGTAAAGGCAAAGAGCTGGTTGATCGCCGTTCCCTCGAAAATGCCGTAAAAGGTGATGAGAAAGAAGATCACCGCAGCTCCCCCCGCGAGGTAAAAGAGAGCGCCCTTGTACGCCGTTCCCTTCCCGTATTCGAATTTCCCGAGGAAGAGGAGCAGGAGCACGGGGTCGAAGAACCAACTGCACGCCCCCGCTACCGCGCCGAAGATCCCCTTTGCGCCCGAGGCAAAGAGGGGCAATACCGCGCCGTAATCCGCGTTGGATACGGAGAGCAGAAGCACGCCCACGAGCCCGACGACGGAGATGGGGGCGAGCAGATCGAACGCCCTTCCCTCCGAGCCGAGCGGCTTGGAGCACAGATAGGCGGAAAAGAGAAAGAAGGGGGCAAAGGCGACGATAGAGGGGAGAGTATCGTAGAACACCGCCTGCACGAAGAGTTTCTGTTCGAGCAGGGGGATGAGCGCGCAGAAGAGGAGAAAACAGACGATGAGAAGGTGAACGATCTTTGCACAGACGCTCCCGATCCTCTCGCAGAGCAGTTCATACAAACTCTTGCGGCGCTTGCCGAGCAGGAGAACGCAGAACACCGCCGCCGCTTGCAGCAGGTACAGAAGCAGGGTGGGGATCCACAGATCGTTTCCCGCCTTGGCAGAGAGACGGACGGGCATCACCACGAGCTTTCCCACGGGCGCGATGCAGGCGAGAAAGAAATAAAGTTGACGAACCGACACCTTATTCATGTCTGAGCCTCCGTTTGTTTTTGCTTCCTATGGAAGCGGGGCGGGTACGCAGAGAGCCGACGTCGTATTTGACAAGGCTGTCGCGCAGATCTTTGGGAATGAGGGGGGAGAAGGGGGCGAGCACGGGAGTGGAAAAATTCTCCGCGGTCACGAGATAGAACAGAACGAAGCCCGTTGCGAGAATGATCCCGTATGTCCCCACGCTGCCCGCGGCAAGGAGCATCACCAGCCGCAGTACGCTCGTCTGTTCGAGGAGATTGGGAACGGCATACAGCCCGATCCCCGAGAAGGCGATGATGATGATCGCGGGCGTGGAGACAAAGCCCGCCGACACCGCGGTCTCGCCGAGCACGAGCGCGCCGACGACGGAGAGCGCCATGCCCACATATTTTGGCATACGGATGCTCGCTTCGTTGAGCACCTCGAGCACAAAGAGCACGAGCAGCATCTCGAGGGAGGGGGAGAAGGGGATGTCGCGGATGCTTCCCGCGATCGTTAAAAGCAGCCTTACGGGGAAGAGCTGGAGCTTGAAGAGCTGTCCCGCGATGTAGAAGGCGGGAAGATAGATGGCGACGATGAGGGCGAGCAGGCGGAGAAGGCGGGTAAAGGTCGCGCGGTAGGAGGGAACGAAGTAATCTTCGCTCGACTGAAAGTCCTCCACGATGAGATAGGGCGCGGTGAGCGCGATCGGAGAGCCGTCCACCAGAATTCCCACCCGTCCCTCCGCGATCTTGGCGCAGAAGATATCGGGTTTTTCGGTCGTGCCGATCTGTTTGAGCAGGGAATAGGGGCGGGAGGAGAGGAAGTGGGTGAGATAGGAGGAGTCGGGAACGATGTCGATGTCGATCTCCTTGAGCTTCTGCCGCGCCTCCTTGACGACGTTCTCCAAAGAGATCCCCGCAAGATAGCAGAGGGCGACATAGGTCTGCGAGCGCCTTCCCACTTTGAGAAATTCGATGCGCAGATCGGGCGATTTGAGGCGGCGGCGGACGAGAGAGGTATTGATCTTGATATCCTCTATGAAGCCCTCGCGAGGGCCTTTCAAAGCGACGTCGGTCGTCGGCTCTGCTATGGCGCGTACAAATACCTTTTTTGTCCCGACGATGATGCCTTCGTCCATTCCCTCGAAGAAGAGGACGGGATTGCCCGCGAGCACTTCCTCGGCGAGTTTTGTAAGATCGGTCTCCGTCCGCTTTTCGGGGGAAGTGATCTTCTCCCCCACATCCTGTGCGCACGCCTTCCCCTCATAGTGCAAAAGAGGACGGATCACCTGTTCTCCGAGGAGCTCCTTATCGGTGATGGGATCGGCAAAGATCGCCGTGAAGGAGAGCCCCTTTTCCGAGACGAAATCGAAGGTGAGGATGTCCTCGGCGGGAAGTACCTTTTTGAATGCCTCCACATCCTTTTTGAGCGAGCCGCAGATTTTCATAAACTCAGTATGGGAAACCCCTGCGGATTTATGCGGCGGGGCGTTTTTACCTTCCGCACAAAACAGTTGCACATTTGAACGGATTGTGCTACAATAAACTTGCGAAATTTGTGAGGTTTGTCTATGACGAATATCCGAAAATATATCTTTCTCTTTGCGGCGGTTTGTCTGCTCATGCTCGGGGCGGCGCTTCTGCCCCCTTCCGTTTCCGCCTTCGCGGAGCAGGAAGGGGATGCCGAGGAGGGATCTTCCGCGGTCGCAACGGTGGACGGAGCTCCCCAATCCGACCTTGAAAGTGCGCTCTCGGCATGGACGCAGGGCACTACGCTCACCCTTTTGGCGGACGCCGAGACTTCGACCGTCACCGTCTCCGAGGAAAAGACGCTCGATCTGAATGGGCGGACGTTCTCCCTCAAGGAGGGGGAAACGGGCTCGGTGCTCATCGTGGCGGGCACGGGCGTTCTCACCGTGCAGGACAGCGGCACGGGCGGCAAGATCACGGGCGGGAACGCCGTCGAGGGCGGCGGCATCCTCATCCGCGCGGAGGGCACGCTGCGCCTTTTGGGCGGCTCTGTCACGGGAAACCGTGCGAGCGAGCACGGCGGCGGAGTGTGCGCAAGCGGCGCTGTCTATCTGAGCGGGGATTGCGTCATCGCAGGCAATTCCGACGAGACGGGCGCTGAGAGCAATCTCTTCCTTTCGCTCGGAAATCGTGTACACGTATCAAACTTTTCGGGACGCGTCGGCATCAAAATGCCCAATCCCGAGGAGAACCTTTCGGGAAAATTCATCGACGCGGAAGGGGAGCTTACGGGGGAATTCTTTTCGGACGATCGGGAGTATGTCATGGACGGCACCGATCTGAGAGTGGCGCCGCTCGCCTCCGTCGTCGTCACCTACGAGGGCACGGAAAAGATCTTTCCCACCACTTCCCCCTCCTCCCTCAAAGACAGCGTGAGAGTGGAGGGGACCAACAGCAACGGCGCGCCTTACCGCCGCGAGATCGTGGTGGAATTCCCCGCCGCGGGCATCTTCCATGTGGGCGAGTGCGAAGTGACCGTCACCGCCTACGGGAAGGAGGACGTCATGAGCGAACCGGTCACGGGGAGTTTTACGGTGGACGTCGTCGCCCCGAAGCTCGAATCCATAGAGATCGCCGTTCCCTCCTATCCGCCAGTCTATTTCGATACTCCCATCGAGGAACTGCAGATCACCGTAACGGGAAGGTATGAGGACGGGAATTCCCGCACGCTCGGCGATTCCCCCCAAAAAACGGCGGAGAAAAATTCCTCCGAGCCCTTCATCACCGACTGGTATATCATCTCGGGAAATCTCTCCAAACGGGAGGAGGGGAACGCCACCCTCACCGTCACGGTGGGACAGCACTCCAAAAACTTTTCCGTCGCTGTCTCCCGCTATCTGCTGAATGCCGCGGACTTTGCCGTGAACGACGTCACCGTCACAGACAGGGGCGGCGAGTGGGAGATCTCTCCCGAACAGTTCGTTCCCGACCTTCCCGCGGGGATCGAGGCAGTGCCTACGATCGGCGGAGAGCCCTTTGCGGGGAACGAACTCGGCCCGGGCGTTTACACGGTGGAGATCTCCTTCCTCGTGGAAGACGTTGAAAATTACGAAGTCTCGGGCGACCGCACCGCCACCCTCACCGTCAACCGTGCGCAGTTCGATGTCGTCAACGACGCACAGGAGATCGTCTGTTCCTTTACGGCGAAGGGGGGAGTTCCGCCTCTTTGGAAGTTTACCGTCAAGGAGATCTACGACGTGCGCCATCCCGCGCTCGAGGGGGACTTCGAGATCTTGCAGGCGGAGGCGCTCACCCTTCTTCGGGAGGACGAGGCGGAGCTCGGGAAAATAGGCGTTCGGCTGCTCCTCGGCGAAAGGGCGAGGGAGCGGGAAGACCTCAAGCTCTACCGCGTTCGCGGAGACGGCTCTTTGGAGGAGGTCGCCTTTACGCGGGACGGGGACTACATTGAATTCGAGGGGAACGAATTCCTCGATACGCAGTATGTGATCGCGGTGGACAGCGGCTTTGGGCTCTACCTCGCCCTGAGCATCGCCTTCGGCGCTCTCTGCGTTGTGGCGGCGATCGGCTTCTTCTGCTTCCTCGTGTTCAAGCGCAAGGTGCGTTTCAAGCAATAACACTCATATTCCGCCTTCGTCTGTCATAACTTGTAGCATGAAAGAATCGTACAAGCTCGGGCGGGCGGAACTGCTGGAGGCGCTTCAGGCGCGTGAAACGGGGCTCACCTCGGAGGAAGCCTGCCGAAAATTGGATACGTATGGCGAAAACAGGCTGAAGGAGGGGAAGCGCCCCGGTCCCTTGAGCCTGTTTTTTGCGCAGTTCAAAGACCTCATGACCCTCATCCTCATCGGCGCCGCCGTCCTCTCGGGAGTGCTCGCCTTCCTCACGCGGGAGCCCTCGGGGCTCGCCGACACGGGGATACTGCTCTTCGTGATACTGCTCAACGCCGCGGTGGGATTCATCCAGCAATATCGTGCCGATTCCGCCATCGAAAAGCTCAAAAAACTTTCCGTTTCGACCGCCAAGACGGTGCGGGACGGGAAGGTGACGGTGCTCGACGCCTCCCTGCTCGTGCCCGGCGACGTCATCGAACTTTCCGAGGGAGACCGCATTCCCGCCGATTGCCGCATCCTCTCTGCGCAGGGGTTTCGCTGCGATGAATCGGCGCTGACGGGGGAGAGCAAGCCCGTCCAAAAGAGGGATTGCGTCGTCAAACGCTCCGCCCTCGCAGCGCGGGAGAACACCGCGCACATGGGCACTTTTTGCGTGGGCGGCGAGGCGCGCTGCGTCGTCACCGCCACGGGCATGGAGACCGAAATGGGGCAGATCGCGGGACTTCTGCAGACCGCCGTTCCCGCGCCGTCTCCCCTCGACAAGATGATCGCAAAGCTCGGAAAACTCATCACGGTCACCGTTTTGATCGTCGCCGCCGTCCTCTTCTTGGGCGGACTGCTCGCCCGCCGCGTCTCCTTCCTCGACAATCTCATGACGGCGGTCGCCGTTGCCGTTGCGGCCATTCCCGAGGGGATGGGCGCAGTCGTCACCGTCATCCTCGCCATGGGCGTGCAGCGCATGAGCCGCGCGCATACGGTGATGCGCAAGCTCTCCTCGGTGGAAACGCTCGGCAGCTGCACCTGCATCTGTTCGGACAAGACGGGCACTCTGACGATGAACCGCATGACGGTGGACGGAATCCGCACGGGGGCGTTCGCCGCAGACGAAAAGTATACGGGAACTCCCCTCCAGCGGCGGCTCTTGACTTGCGTGCGGATGTGCCATACGGTGAAGGGGAGCGCGGGAAACTACCTCGGCGATCCCACCGAGATCGCGCTCGTCGAATACGCCGACCGCGTAGGCTTCTTTGCCGAGGGAAGGCGCTTGGGCGGGATTCCCTTCTCCTCCGAGCGCAAGCGCATGAGCGTCGCCGCCGAATGGAACGGGACGAGGAAACTTTACGTAAAGGGGGGCGCCGAGGGGCTGCTCTCCCGCTGCTCCCGCATTGCCGCTCCCAAGGGCGACAGACCGATCACTTCGGAGGATGTGTCAAAAATTTCGTCATACGTTCATGAATTTTCCGCACAGGCAAAGCGGGTGCTCGCCTTCGCGGAGGGGGACGGGAATGGGGAGATCCGCGAGGAAGGACTCACCTTTTTGGGACTTATCGCGATGTACGATCCCCCCAAGGAGGGCGCGCGGGAAGCGGTGGCGGCGTGCCGCAGGGCGGGCATCCGCACCGTGATGATCACGGGCGACAGCGCCGATACCGCCTTCGCCATCGCCCAAAAACTCGGTATTGCAAAGAGGCGGGAAGAGGTCGTCACGGGGGAAGAGTTGGACGAGATGGGGGAGGCGCTCTCCCGCCGTGCGGGGGAGATCTCCGTCTATGCGCGCGTCTCGCCCGGGCACAAGCAACAGATCGTGAAGGCGCTTCAGGCGCGCGGAGAGGTCGTGGCGATGACGGGGGACGGCGTGAACGACGCCCCTTCGGTGCGCGCGGCGGACATCGGCGTTGCAATGGGTTCGGGCACAGATGTCACCAAGAACGCCGCCGATATGGTCATAGAGGACGACGACTTTTCCACCATGGTGGGCGCGGTGGAGGAGGGACGCAATGTCTTTTGCAATATCAAACGCACCGTCTCCTTCTTTTTGAGCACGAATTTTGCGGAAGTGCTCTCCGTGCTCATCGCGACCCTCTTCCTATGGAAGTTTGAATTCCTCACTTCGACGCAGCTTTTGTGGATCAACCTCATCACCGACTCTCTGCCCGTGCTTGCGCTCGGCATGGAGCGCACGGAGGGGGTCATGGACCGCCCGCCCGTTTCGTTGGATGAGATCTTCGGGAAGCGCTCGGTGATCTCGATGCTCGCGTTCGGCGTTTTGCAGGCGCTCATCGTCCTCGGGATCTTCCTCTTTGCCGTCCTCTATTGGGGGAATGCCGTCGCCACCACCTGCGCCTTCCTCACCCTCTCCCTGCTCGAGCTCTTCCACGCATTCAATGTGCGGAAGGAGCGCGGCAGGACCAAGCTCGGGGAGTTTTTCTCCGACCGCGCGCTGATCTTCACCGTCCTTTTGGGGATCTTGCTGAATGTTCTGCTCGTCGCCGTGCCCCTGTTTGCGGAGGCATTCGGGCTCGTTCCGCTCAGTGCCGTCCAATGGTTCGCGGTGTTCGGCTGTTCGCTCGCCATTCTTCCCTTGGGAGAACTGTATAAGGCGGTTTGCGGGAAGGGGCTCGGACGCTTTTCGGGAAAGAAAGCGGCAGTCGTGCTGCCGTAAAATACAGAATGCCGCAGTCCCCGCCGTCTTCGGCGGGGGCTGCGGCCTATTTAGAATTGTTTGAAGGTGTAACCGTTTGTCTTATAGTAGGCGATGATGCGGGGAAGGGCTTCGGCGGTCTGTTTATGGTTGGCGGAATCGTGCAGCAGGAGGACGACGCTCTTCTTCCCGCCGCTCGTTTTCACGGTCTCCTCATAGAGCCGTTGGGAGTCGGCGCCGCGGATCTCCTCGTCTCCGCACACGGCGTTCCAAGAAACGACGGTATAGCCCCGCTCCGTGAGAAGTTTTGTGTATTGCTTGTGCGCTCCGCCGCCCGGAAAGCGGTATACCTTGGGCACGATCCCCGTCTGTTTGCGGATGACCGCCGCGCACTTTTCCACGTCCGCGAGCAGAGTCTTTTCGGAGGCGTAGATCTTTGCGTAATCGTGCGAGGCGGAGTGCACCCCTACGGTGTGCCCCTCTTCGGCGATCCGTTTGAGCGTTTTTTCTCTGCCCTCCACGCGGTCGCTCACGATGAAGAAGGTCGCCTTCACCCCTTCCTCTTTCAAAGTGTCGAGAATGCGATTGGTGACGACCGTGCTCGGGCCGTCGTCGAAGGTGAGATAGACTTCCTTGCTTTCGGCGATGCCGATCGTGGGGGATACGTCCGCGGCGTTTTTCAGTCCCAACACGGCGAGCATTGCCAATAATACTACGAGCACGAGAGTGACGGGAAGAAATTTTCTTTGCATACCCTTAAGGTTGCTTCAATTTGCGCCGAATTATTTACTTTTTCTTTCGGGTGTGATATAATAGCTCCGTTGATCGGAAGGGAGGAGCTATGGAAACACGGGACAAGCGCATCGAAACGCTGTATTCCCTCTATGCGCGGAAAATGTGTATTATACCGGTTTGCGCCAAACGGGCGCTTGCCGTATTTGAAATCAAAGGAGAATAAAATCATGATCACGATCGCAAAATTCGGAACAACCAAGGACGGGCGGGAGGTGCTCGCCTTCACCTTAAAGGACGGAAAGCGTCAGGCAACGGTGCTCAATTTGGGGGGAACGTTGCAGAGCGTTGTCGTTCCCGACAGAGCGGGCGCTCCCACGGATGTATTGCTCGGCTATCCCGACGTAAAGGGGTATGAGGAGAACGGCGGCTATCTCGGGGCGCTCATCGGCAGGTTCGGCAACCGCATCGAAAAGGGGAAACTCACCATAGACGGCACGACCTATGACCTGTATTGCAACGACCGCGGAAATCATCTTCACGGCGGGAAGGAGGGCTTCGACAAGAAGATCTGGAAGCACGAGATCGTAGAGGATGAACTTCTTCTCTCCTACGAGAGCGCGGACGGCGAGGAGAACTATCCCGGGAATCTCAAAGTCGTGGTGACCTATACCTTCCGCGGCGGCGAATTGCGCATCCATTACCATGCCGTCTCCGACAAAAAGACGGCGGTCAATCTCACCAATCATGCCTACTTCAATCTGAGCGGTGAGGGGAGCGGAAGCGCGCTCGGCAATATCCTCACCCTCGACAGCGACTTCATCGTTCCCACCGATGAAACTCTCATTCCGCACGGCGGTTTCCGTTCGGTGGAGGGCACTCCCTTCGACTTCCGTTCCCCCAAGGAGATCGGCGCGGACATCGCCAAAGAGGATGAAGACCTTGGGAAGGGGAACGGCTACGATCATTGCTACCTGCTCAAAAACGGGTGCGGGAAATATGCGGAATACGGCAGAGTGACGAGCCCCGCAACGGGCATCGTCATGCGGTGCTTCACCGATATGCCCGCCGTACAGTTCTATGCGGGCAACGGGCTCGACCAGAAGGGCAAGACCGCCGTTTACGGCGCGCACGCGGGATTCTGCCTCGAGACGCAGGCGATCCCGAACAACGTCAATGTCCCCGAATACGCGGAAAAGGGCGCTTCCATTCTCGAAGCCGGGAAGGTCTATTCCTTCACCGCCGCCTACCGCTTCGAAGTCGAAAAATGATCGGATCTTAAATCGCAGGCCACCGGCGTTTGTCGGTGGCCGTTTTCATAGAGGAGAGGGAACACCCGCAAGGATAAGCTGCATAGGATGGAGTGACTGTACCGCGGAAAAACTTACGGGGGTAATACAAATGCAGTGGTTCGTCGATATCAGTCCTGTTTTGCAGGCATTCCTGCTCTCCCTTTTCATGTATCTCATGACGGCGCTCGGTGCGTCCTGCGTCTTTTTCTCCAAACGGGTGCACGAAAACGCGCTCACTCTGTTCAACGGCTTTGCCGCGGGGATCATGATCGCCGCGAGTTTTTTCTCCCTCCTTCTGCCCGCGATAGAATACCGAACGAAGCTCCCGACGTTTGTGACCGTGACCCTCGGTTTCCTGCTCGGCGGGGCGTTCATCCTCCTTTCCGACGTCGCGCTCTCCCGCTCCGATCGGCTCTTCCGCCGCCTCGGGGACAAAAAGTGCGCCCTTCTGTATTTTGCGGTCACCCTTCACAATATTCCCGAGGGCATGGCGGTGGGGGTCGCCTTTGCGCAGGCGGCGGGAATGGGGGCGGGCGTGCTCTCCGCCGTACTGCTCGGCGTCGGGATCGCCGTGCAGAATTTCCCCGAGGGGATGTGCGTCGCCTTTCCCCTGCGGGCAAAGGGGATGCGCCCATGGAAGAGCTTCCTCTTTTCGCAGGGCTCGGGCGCGGTGGAGATCCCCGCCTGCGTGCTCGGCGCGGTCGCCGCCACCTTCATCGTGGGGCTCATGCCGTGGGCGCTCGCCTTCTCCGCGGGCGCGATGATCGCCGTCGTCTGCTCCGAGCTCATTCCCGAGTGTTTTGAAAAAAACAAGACGCTCGCAAGTATCGGCGTCATCCTCGGCTTCTGCGTGATGATGCTCCTCGATGTCGCGCTCGGATGAGTATAATTTTTGCATACGTTGTGCAAAATTTATGACATGGAAGAGAAAACAACCGAGACTGTACAAACCCGCGCAGAGGAAAAAACGCGCCCTGTTTCCCGCAAGACGGCGGTCATCGTCGGCGCCTCTTCGGGCATCGGCAGAGAGACCGCGCTCAAACTCAATGCGCGCGGATACCGCGTCTATAATATTTCCCGCACCCCCTTCAAGGGGGAACGGGTGCATTCCCTCACCGCGGACGCGGCGCAGGAAGGGGAGATCGAGAAGGCGATCGGGGAGATCGGCGAAGAGCTCGGCGGATTCGATCTCTTGGTCTATTCGGCGGGATTTTCCATGGCAGCGCCCGTGGAACTTGCCAAGAGCGGGGACTATCGCTATCTGTTCGAGGTGAACTACTTCGGCGCGATCGAGGCGATCAGAGGCGCATTGCCCTATCTCAAAAAGCGGGGCGGAAGGATCGTGCTCGTCGGCTCGCTCGGAGGCGACGTTCCCATTCCCTTCGACGGGTTCTATTCCTCCTCCAAGGCGGCGCTTGCGATGCTCGCGCGGGAAGCGGATCTCGAACTCCGTCCCCAGGGGGTGCGGGTGAGCGCGCTGCTGCCCGGGGGGACTTCCACCGATTTTACCTATAACCGCCGCGTATACAGCGAAGAGGAGAGCAAGAGCTATTCGCATTCGGTAAAGAAGGCTTCCGCCGCGCTTGCGAATATGGAACAGGGTGGGATGTCGCCCTCGCTCGTCGCGGATACGATCATCCGTCTTGCCGAAAAGCGCAATCCGCCCACCGTCAGCGCCTCGGGAGGGAAGAACAACTTCCTGCGCTATCTCAATAAGATGCTGCCCGAACGGGTCACGGATTACTTCGTGCGGAAAAAATTTAATCAAAGATGAGTGGGAGTCGGCTTCTCCCGTGCCCAAGCGTCATGCTGAGCAGGGAGAGCAATTACGCAGTCCGACAATGCTCTCCCCGAAGCATCTAATATCCCCGCGAGATTCTTCGAGGACAGCTCTCGGTTTTCATGTAACATTCCCGCTCAGAATGACGCGGGGGAACTTCCCACCAACCCGCTACCGCGGGGCGGGTGAAAAAAGAAATGTGCGAAACCCAACGTAAATTCCGCACAAAAATTGCAGAGACATTTCCCCTTCATCCGCTTGACGGGCGAGGGGGAAATTTGTTATAATGGTATCATGAATCGGGCAAGCGTTGCTTCCCGCGGCAAGCGGGGAGGAAAAATCCATTTGTTTGTTCAAGGCTAAGAGCAGTTTTTTTCGCGTAGAAAAAACTGCTCTCTTGATTTTTCGGGGTGAAAGATGAAAAAAGTTGCCGTCATTATGGGGAGCGATTCCGATCTTCCCGTCGTTGAAAAGGTCTTCGGGGTGCTCGGGGAATTGGGCATTCCGTTCGAAACGCACGTGTTTTCCGCACACAGGACGCCCGCCGAGGCGAAGGAATTTGCGGAGAGCGCTCAGGAGCGCGGGTTCGGCGTCATTATCTGCGCCGCGGGCATGGCGGCGCACCTTGCGGGTGCGTTCGCCGCAAATACCGTTCTGCCCGTCATCGGCATTCCCATCAAGAGCGGCGGGCTCGGCGGATTGGACGCCCTTCTTTCCACGGTGATGATGCCCTCGGGGATCCCCGTCGCGACCGTTGCGATAGACGGCGCAAAGAACGCCGCCTATCTCGCCGCCGAGATCTTGGCGGTGGGGGATACGTCCCTTCGGGACAAGCTCCTCGCTTCGCGCAAAAAAGCGTCGGAAGAGGTCCTCGCCAAGGATAAAAAGATCTCGAAAACCTACACCGAATAACCGCAAGGGATGCCGTAGGGGAGAAACGACGCGCCCGACCTGCCCCCTTTTAGGGGGCGGGTGGCATGGCGTAGCCATGACAGGTGGGGGTGAATTTCCCCAAATCTGCGCGTTGGAAAACCACGTTTTTCCATAAGCGCACACAATTTGCCGCACTCTTACGGCTTTTCGTTTTTACGAAGCAGTTATCGGGCGGGCAGATAGTAACTACGAAGCAAACAACTTAACCCCTCGCACATTTCTTTTCGCAGTTCCCGCGCGCTTGCGCAAAGGGAACAAGCAAAGAAATGTGCGAAATAAATACAAATAGAAGGAGTAACAGTATGGAAAAAAAGGAACAGCTCTATGAAGGCAAGGCAAAGAAAGTGTTTGCGACGGCGGACGAAGATCTCTGCATCGTCTCCTACAAGGACGACGCGACCGCGTTCAACGGGCTCAAAAAGGGCACGATCGCGGGGAAGGGGGTCGTCAATAACCGTATGTCCAATATGCTCATGCAGCTTCTCGAAAAGAGGGGCGTGCCCACGCACTTCGTAGAGGAACTGAACGAGCGCGACACCCTTGTAAAAAAAGTGAAGATCGTTCCCCTCGAAGTCATCATCCGCAATGTCTCGGCGGGGTCTTTTGCCAAGCGTTACGGCGTTCCCGAGGGGATCGTGTTCGACGAGCCCACCATCGAATTCTCCTATAAGTGCGACGCGCTCGACGATCCTCTGCTCAATTCCTATCACGCGCTCGCCTTGAAATTGGCGACGAAAGAGGAGATCGAGACGATCAAAAATTATGCGTTCAAGGTCAATGAAGTCCTCAAAGAGTACTTTCTCCGTCTCGGCGTGCGGCTCATCGACTTCAAACTTGAGTTCGGGCGGCTGCCCGACGGCACGATCGTACTCGCCGACGAGATCTCTCCCGACACCTGCCGTTTCTGGGACGCGGCGACGGGCGAAAAGCTCGACAAGGACCGCTTCCGCCGCGACATGGGCGGCGTGGAGGACGCTTACAGAGAGATCTTCAAACGGGTAACGGGAGAATAGGGAAAGACGTCTTGGAACAATAAGAACACCACCACCTTCCCCCTTCTTAGAGGGGGCAAGGCAAGAGGGGCGATCATCAGGAGGCGATCTATGTTTGAAATTCACGAAGAGTGCGGGGTGTTCGGCATCTTTGCCCCGCAGAAACAGGACGTTGCGTCCACCGCATATTACGCTCTCTTTGCGCTTCAGCACCGCGGACAGGAATCGGCGGGCATCGTCGTCAACGACGACGGCGTGTTCCGGACCTATAAGGACGCGGGGCTCGTCAACGATGTTTTTTCCGCGGAAGTGCTCAAAAAGCTCGGAGAGGGGAACATGGCGATCGGGCATGTGCGCTACTCCACGACGGGCAGCGGCGGCAGGGAAAATGCCCAACCGATCGTCGTCAACCACTTAAAGGGGAACATGGCGCTCGCGCACAACGGAAACCTCGTCAATGCCTCCGAACTGCGGGACGAGCTCGAAAACGACGGCAGTATCTTCCATTCGACGTCGGACAGCGAGGTCATCTCCTATATCATCACCAAGGAGCGCGTAAAGCGCAATTCCATAGAGGAAGCGGTGCTCGCCGCCATGGACAGGCTCAAAGGCGCCTATTCCTTCCTCGTCATGTCGCCGAGCAAACTCATTGCCGCACGCGACCCTCTCGGCTTTCACCCTCTCTGTTTCGGACAGCGGGAAGACGGGGCGTATGTCGTCGCCTCCGAGAGCTGCGCCCTCGATTCGGTGGGCGCGAGCCTCGTCCGCGAGCTTGACCCGGGCGAGATGCTCGTCTTTACCAAGGACGGTATTTTCTTCGACCGTTCCCACTGCGGACGGGAAAAACATCTGTGCGTGTTTGAATATCTCTACATCGCCCGCCCCGATTCGGTCATCGAGGGGTGCTCGGTCCATGAAGCGCGCAAGCAGGCGGGACGTTTCCTTGCGGGGCAGTACAAGATCGACGCGGACATCGTGGTCGGCGTGCCCGATTCGGGACTGGACGCCGCCTACGGGTATGCCGAGGCTTCGGGCATTCCTTACGGGATCGGCTTCATCAAGAACAAGTACATCGGCAGGACGTTCATCGCTCCCGTGCAGGCCGCCCGCGAAGATCGGGTGCGCATCAAACTGAACGTCCTGAAATCGGCGATCGCGGGCAAGCGGGTCATCATGGTGGATGATTCCATCGTTCGCGGGACGACATGCGCCCGCATCGTGCATATGCTTCGGAATGCAGGCGCGCGGGAAGTGCACGTTCTCTCGTCTGCCCCCGCGTTCCTCAATCCCTGTTATTACGGGACGGATATCGATTCCCGCGAGAATCTCATTGCCTGTCATCATACGGCGGACGAGATCGCGAAGATCATCGGCGCGGACAGCGTGGGGTATCTCGATCTTTCCAAAGTCGCCTACCTCACGGGCGGCGACGGCACGGGCTTCTGCACGGCGTGTTTCGACGGGAACTATCCCACCGAAGAGCCCAAACAGAGCGCAAAGAGCCGCTTCGAACGCTGGGAGAGACCCATCAGCGAAAATCCGAAATACAGGAAATAGGTTCACGCGTTTCTTTGCTCCTTCCCCCCTTGCCCACCCCTTGAGGGGTGGGTGTCACGCGCAAAGCGCGCGACGGAAGGGGTGTCAGTCGAAAAGAAACGCCGTGAGGAAACCTTCCTCCTGCATCAACAGAGTATTCCTCTCGGGCGCTTGGCTTGGACAATAAGCCGTAAGAGTGCGGCAAATTGTGTGCGCTTATGGAAAAGTGTGATTTTCCAACGCGCAGATTTTGGGGAAGCTAAAGGGCATTACTATGTCATTTCGACCGAAGTGAGCGTAGCGAACGGAGTGGAGAAATCTTGCCTGCAGCGCAAAAGCGTGGTTTTGCTCGCGGAAAGGATTTGAGGGAGCAAAAGTCCCCCCCGCGTCATTCTGAGCCGGACATGTGGCATAAAAACCGAGAGACGTCCTCGAAGAATCTCGCGGGGAGGCAAACGCGATGAATCCCGAATGGAAGGATCTTTCACCGAAAGAATCCTTTTAGATGCTTCGGGGAGAGCTTTGTCGGACTGCGTACCCACTCGTCACCTCAGCATGACGCACAACCAGCCCTTGCCGTTTCCCGCATGCATTCCACATCCAAACGTACCAAGATGCTTCGGGGAGAGCGCCAGCGGACTGCGTATTGACTTTATCGGCTCAGCATGACGCACAACCAGCCCTTGCCGTTTCCCGCATGCATTCCACATCCAAACGTACCAAGATGCTTCGGGGAGAGCTTAAGCGGACTGCGTATTGACTTTATCACCTCAGCATGACGCAATGTCACCCATTCGACAGGCTCAGGGTGACGTAAAGAGTACTCCCTCGCGTCATACTGATTGCTTCTCACCTCAGCATGACGCAATGTCACCCATTCGACAGGCTCAGGGTGACGTAAAGAGCACTTCCTCGCGTCATCTGTTACACATCACAAAAAGGAAACATTATGATAAAAGACAGTTACAGCGAAAGTTACAAAGAGGCGGGGGTGGATATCACTGCTGGGTATCGGTCGGTGGAGCTCATGAAGGGGCATATCCGCCGCACGCTCACCGAAGGGCTCGAAAACGTCGGAGATTTCGGCGGGCTCTTCCCCTTGGATACGTCGGGGATGAAAGACCCCGTGCTCGTCTCGGGAACGGACGGCGTGGGCACCAAGCTCCGCCTCGCCATTCTCATGGGCAAGCATGACACGATCGGCATCGACTGTGTGGCGATGTGTGTGAACGACGTCATTTGCTGCGGAGCAAAGCCGCTCTTTTTCCTCGACTATATCGCCTGCGGGAAGAACGTGCCCGAGAAGATCGCAGCGATCGTGGGCGGCGTTGCCGAGGGCTGCGTGCAGGCGGGCTGCGCTCTCATCGGCGGGGAGACCGCCGAGCACCCCGGGACGATGCCTGAAGAGGATTACGATCTTGCGGGCTTCACGGTGGGCGTTGCAGACAGGGGCAAACTCATCGACAAAAACCGCATCGCGGCGGGCGATCTCATGCTCGCGCTCCCCTCGAGCGGGGTGCACAGCAACGGGTTTTCCCTCGTGAGGAAGGTGTTCGACGTCGAGCACTGCGATCTGAACGTCCCCGTGGAGGAATTGGGCGGAAGGGCGCTCGGCGAAGTCCTGCTCGCGCCCACTAAGATCTACGTAAAGCCCGTTCTCGCCCTTCTCAAACAGGTGCAAGTGAAGGGGATCTCCCACATCACGGGCGGCGGTTTCTACGAAAACATGCCCCGCTCCCTCCCGAAGGGAATGGGCGTGCGGATCGAAAGAAAGAACGTTCGCGTCCCCGCGATCTTCTCCCTCATCCAAGAGCGGGGGAACATCTCCGGACATGACATGTTCAACACCTTCAATATGGGGGTGGGAATGAGCATTGTCGTCGCCCGCGAGGATGCGGAAAAGGCGATTGCCGTTCTCCGCGACCACGGCGAGGACGCTTATATTTTGGGTGAGGTCGTGAAAGGCGGGGGCGTGGAGATAGTGTGACATGGAAAAGGTAAAGACGGCCGTCCTCTGTTCGGGCGGCGGAACGAACTTTCAGGCAATTTTCAATGCGCAGGAAGCGGGGCTCATCTCCCATGGAGAGATCGTGCTCGTCATCTCGGACCACGAGGAGGCGTTCGCGCTCGAACGGGCAAAACGTGTGGGAATTCCCACCGCCGTTTTTGACCGCAAGAAGTTTCCCGACCGCGACGTTCGCGAACAAAAGATCCTCGCCTGTCTGCGGGAAGGGGAGATCGGGCTCGTCGTGCTGGCGGGTTTCATGACCATTCTGAGCCCTGTCTTCATCGCCGCTTACGAAAAGCGCATCATCAATATCCACCCCGCTCTTTTGCCGAGCTTCGGCGGAAGGGGATTCTTCGGACTGCATGTGCACGAGGCGGTGCTCAAAGCGGGGGTAAAAGTTACGGGCGCGACCGTCCACTATGTCACTGCGGAATGCGACGCGGGTCCCATCATCGCACAAAGAGCAGTGGAAGTGTTTGAAGACGATACGCCTGAGACCCTTCAGAAAAGGGTCATGAGGGAGGCGGAGTGGGTGATCCTTCCCGCCGCCGTCGAGAAAGTCTGCAAAAAATTATCGGGAGAAAAATAAATGTCGTACATTCGTAAAAACATCGGACGTATCCTCAAAAGCAACGCCTATCCCGGACGGGGGATCGTCGTCGGGAAATCGAGCGACGGCAAGAAAGCCATGCTCGCGTATTTCATCATGGGAAGGAGCGAAAACAGCCGCAACCGCGTCTTTGCGGCATACGGCGAGGAGATCAGAACGGAACCCTTCGACCCCGCCAAGGTCGCCGATCCCTCCCTCATCATCTATTCTCCCATCAAGGCGGTGGGCAGGAACGTCATCGTCACCAACGGCGATCAGACGGACACCATCGAGGCGTCCTTGAAGAGCGGGCACTGTTTCCGCCATGCGCTGAAGACGCGCACCTTCGAGCCCGACGCCCCCAACTTCACCCCCCGTATCAGCGCGGTGCTACACTTCGGAAAGACCGCGGCGGACTTTTCCTATGAGATGTCTGTTTTGAAGAGCGGGGACGGTAAGGGAAAACATTGCAACCGCTATTTCTTCGAGTATGAGCCCGTGAGCGGGACGGGGCATTTTTTACACACCTATCAAAAAGACGGAAACCCTCTTCCCGCCTTTTCGGGAGAGCCCGAGCTTGTGCGCATCCCCAATGAGCTCTCCGCCTTCGCCGAAGAGATCTGGGAAAATCTCAACGTTGACAACAAGATCTCTCTCGTCTGCCGCGCATACGAACTCAAGACGGGCAAGTGCGAGCAGCTGATCTTCAACAAATACGCGAGGTGACATATGAACGAATTTTCACTCAAATACGGATGCAATCCCAACCAAAAGCCCGCGCGCATCTTCATGGAGGACGGGAGCGAACTCCCCGTTGAGATCGTGAACGGGAGACCGGGATATATCAACTTCCTCGACGCGTTCAATTCGTGGCAGCTCGTCAAGGAGATCAAGGAGAGCACGGGGAAGGAGGCGGCGGCGAGTTTCAAGCACGTCTCGCCGACCTCGGCTGCGATCGGCAAAAAACTCTCCCCGTCCTTAAAAAAGTCCTGCTTTGTGGACGACATCGAGGGGCTTGACGATTCCCCGCTCGCCTGCGCCTACGCACGGGCGCGGGGGACGGACCGCATGTCCTCTTTCGGCGACTTCATCGCCCTCTCGGGCGAGTGCGACGAGGTAACGGCAAAGATCATTGCCCGCGAAGTATCCGACGGCATCATCGCCCCCGCGTATTCCCCCAAAGCGCTCGAGATCCTCAAAACAAAGCGGAAGGGGACTTACAACATCGTCAAGATCGATCCCGATTATGTGCCCGCGGAGACGGAGCGTAAGCAAGTGTTCGGCGTCACTTTCGAGCAGGGCAGGAACAATTTCAAGATCGATCGCGCCCTCCTTTCCAATATCGTCACCGAAAATAAAGATCTGCCCGAGGAGAAGACGACCGATCTCATCATTTCCCTCATCACTCTTAAGTATACGCAATCCAATTCGGTGTGCTTTGCAACGGACGGGCAGGCGATCGGCGTGGGCGCGGGGCAGCAATCCCGCATCCATTGCACCCGCTTGGCGGCGCAGAAGGCAGATCTTTGGCATCTGCGTATGCATGAGAAAGTGCTTTCCCTGCAATTTGCGGAGGGCGTCGGCAGACCCGAAAAGAACAACATTATCGACTTGTATCTCTCCGATCATCCCGAGGAGGTGACGGGGGAGGACGTGTGGCGGCAGAACTTTTCCGTCCGTCCCGCCCCCTTCACGCGGGAGGAAAAGGAGGAATACCTCAAAACGGTGACGGGCGTTTCTTTGGGCAGCGACGCCTTCTTTCCCTTCTCGGATAACATCGAGCGGGCATTCCAAAGCGGCGTGAGTTACGTCGCCGAGCCGGGTGGCTCGGTGCGCGACGACCTCGTGATCGAAGCCGCCGACAGACACCGCATGGTGATGTGCTTCACCGGCATGAGACTGTTTCACCACTAAAAGGGTTTCGCCCAATTCTTTGCTCCGCTCCCCCCCTTGCCCACCCCTTGAGGGGTGGGTGTCACGCGCGATGCGCGTGACGGAAGGGGTGTCGCCTCGAAAAGAATTGTGCGAGGAAACCTTCCTCCTGCATCAACCGAGTTCGCTCTCAAAATCGCTTGGCTTTGACACTAAGCCGTAAGAGTGCGGCAAATTGTGGGCGCTGCCGCAGGGAAACCCTGCTCCGCGCAGGAATTGGGGGAAGCGTACGCGCGAAGTGAATTCGCGCTACAGCTTTCGGCATAAATGCCCTCTCCGTGGGAGGGGGTGGCACGAGCGAAGCGAGTGACGGGGGTGGGGCGAGTTCAAATTCCTTCCGCGAGCAAAACCACGCTTTTGCGCTGCGGGACAACATTTGCGCGATACTTCGCGCTTTCCGTTTTTACGAAGCAGTTATCGGGTGGGCAGATAGTGACTAAGAAGCAAACAACTTAACCCCTCACGAAATTTTGTCGGTACGACAAAATTTGCGAATTAAAAGGAGCAAACATGAATATTCTCGTCGTCGGCGGGGGAGGAAGAGAACACGCCGTCATCAAAGCCTTAAAAAAGAATCAAACGGTCGATAAAATCTGGTGTCTGCCCGGGAACGGCGGCATCGAAGCGGACGCGGAGTGCTTCCCCATAAAGGCGACGGACCTTGACGGTATCCTCGCCTTTGCGAAGGAGCGCAGACCCGATTTTGCCGTCGTTACGCCCGACGACCCCCTCTGTTTGGGACTGGTGGATCTGCTCGAGGAGATCGGCGTTCCCTGTTTCGGTCCTCGCAAAAACGCCGCAGTCATTGAGGGGAGCAAGGTCTTTTCCAAACAGCTCATGGAAAAGTACAAGATCCCGACCGCCGCGGCGCATACCTTTACCTCCCCGCAAAGCGCGCTTGCCTATCTTGAAAGCTGCGATTATCCCACCGTCATCAAGGCGGACGGGCTCGCCCTCGGCAAGGGAGCGGTCATCGTCTCCTCCTACGAAGACGCCGAGCGCGTCATAGACGATATGATGGTGAAGAAGATCTTCGGCGAGAGCGGCAGCCACGTTCTCATCGAGGAATATTTAACGGGTCCCGAGGTCTCCGTTCTCTCCTTCACGGACGGGAATATCGTTGTCCCCATGGTCTCTTCCATGGATCACAAGCGCGCCCGCGACGGCGACGAAGGCCTCAATACGGGCGGCATGGGGACGATCGCTCCCAACCCCTATTACACCTCCGAAATCGCAGACGTGTGCATGAAAACGATCTTTCTGCCCACGATCGAGGCAATGAGAAAAGAGGGGAGAGTTTTCAAAGGATGTCTCTACTTCGGGCTCATGCTCACGCCAAAAGGGCCTAAGGTCATCGAATACAACTGCCGGTTCGGCGATCCCGAGACGCAGGTCGTATTGCCCCTTCTTCAAAGCGATCTTCTCACCGTGATGCAGGCGTGCCGAAACGGCACTCTCACCGCGGACATGGTGAAGTTTTCGGAAGGAGCTGCTTGCTGCGTTGTGCTCGCCTCGGACGGCTACCCCCAAAAGTACGAAACGGGCTATGAGATCGTTCTTCCCGAGACGAAGGAAGGGGAGGAGATCTACGTTGCGGGGGCAAAACGCGCGGAGGGGAAACTCCTCACTGCGGGCGGAAGGGTGCTCGGCGCGGCGGCGACCGCTCCCGATCTCAAGGGCGCGGTGAAAAAGGCGTATGCGCTCGCCGAAAAAATTTCCTTCAAGAACGCCTATATGCGCCGCGATATCGGAAAGCGCGCGCTCGAGGCGCAGGCGGGGCGCGAGACTGACAAACACATCTCGGAATAACGGAGAACAGAATGGTATACAGGATCTATGTGGAGAAAAGGGAAGGGTTTGACAACGAGGCGCGTTCTCTCCTTTCCGACATCAGAGATTTTTTGGGGATCGCAGCGGAACGGGTGCGCGTCATCAACCGCTACGACGCGGAGAACATCGACGCCGCCCTCTTCGAGACGGCGGTGCGCACCGTGTTTTCCGAACCGCAGATGGACGTCGCCGCGCGGGAGATCTCTTTGGAGGGGGCGAAGGTGTTTTGCGTGGAATATCTGCCCGGGCAATTCGATCAGCGGGCAGACAGTGCGGCGCAGTGCATCCAGCTCATTTCCAAGGGGAAACGCCCCCTCGTGCGTACGGCAAAGGTGTATGCCGTCTATGGCGATGTGACCGAAAAAGACCTCAACGTCATCAAAAATTATGTCATAAACCCTGTCGAGAGCCGCGAAACGGGCTTTGAAATGCCCTCGACGCTCGAGCTTTCCCACCCCGCTCCCGCACAGGTGGAGACGGTGCACGGTTTTCGGGAACTCGACGGGGCGGGGCTCTCCGCATTCGTAAAGGAATACTCCCTCGCCATGGACGAAGACGACATCGCCTTTTGCCGCGATTATTTCAAAGCGGAGGGGCGAGATCCCACCCTCACCGAGATCCGCATGATCGACACCTATTGGTCCGATCATTGCCGTCATACCACCTTCCTCACGGAGATCGACGGCGTTACGTTTGAAGATCCGCTTTTGCAGCGGACGTATGAGGAATATCTTGCCGCGCGGCGGGAAGTCGGCCGCACCAAACCCATCAGCCTCATGGACGTCGGCACTCTCGCCGCAAAGGTCCTCAAAAAGAGGGGGATGCTCGAAAAGCTCGACGAGAGCGAAGAGATCAACGCCTGCACCGTCAAGATCAAGGTGAATGTCAACGGCAGGGATGAAGATTGGCTTCTTCTCTTCAAGAACGAGACGCACAACCATCCCACCGAAATCGAGCCCTTCGGCGGGGCTGCGACCTGCATCGGCGGGGCGATCAGAGACCCGCTCTCGGGCAGGAGCTATGTCTATGCCGCGATGCGCGTGACGGGCGCGGGAGACCCGACAAAACCTGTCTCAGAGACGCTGCGGGGAAAACTTCCCCAGCGCAAGCTCGTGACGACGGCGGCGGCGGGCTATTCCTCCTACGGAAACCAGATCGGGCTCGCGACGGGACAGGTGGATGAGATCTATCACGAGGGATATCTCGCAAAACGGTTGGAGATCGGCGCGGTCATCGGAGCTGCTCCCGCAAAAAATGTGCGGCGGGAAGTTCCCGTTCCCGGAGACAGGGTGATCCTTCTCGGCGGCAGAACGGGAAGAGACGGCTGCGGCGGGGCAACGGGGTCCAGCAAGTCCCATACTCTCGATTCTCTCACCAAATGCGGCGCGGAAGTGCAGAAGGGGAATGCGCCCGAGGAGCGCAAGCTCCAGCGTCTCTTCCGCAACCGTGAGGCGATGCTCCTTGTAAAGCGGTGCAACGACTTCGGCGCGGGCGGCGTTTCGGTCGCGATCGGCGAACTTGCGGACGGTTTGAAGATCGACCTCGATCTTGTTCCCAAAAAATACGAGGGATTGGACGGCACGGAGCTGGCGATCTCCGAATCACAGGAGCGCATGGCAGTCGTCGTGGACGCGGGCAGCGCCGAGCGCTTCATCGCGTTTGCGGCGGAGGAGAATCTCGAGGCGACCGCCGTCGCCACCGTGACGGAAGAGAAAAGGCTCGTCATGACATGGCGGGGGGAAAAGATCGTCGATCTTTCGCGGGAATTCCTAAATTCCAACGGGGCGGAAAAACACACCCGTGCGGCTGCGGTGAGAGGGGGCGACTATCGCCGCGAATTGCCCGAAAACTTCACACGGGGCATGAAAAAACTTGTCTCCGACCTCAACGTTTGCAGCAAACGGGGGCTTGCCGAGCGGTTCGATTCGACCATCGGCGCGGGCACCGTGCTCATGCCCTTCGGCGGGAAATATCAACTTACTCCGCCGCAGGCGATGGTGCATCTCATCCCCGTGGAGAAGGGACACACGGATACCGTCTCCTATATGGCGTGGGGCGGGAATCCCTACATTGCCGAAAAGAGTCCCTATCACGGCGCTTATCTCGCAGTTGTGGAGAGCGTCTGTAAGCTCGTCGCAACGGGAGCATCCTTCGAGGACGTCTATCTGAGCTTTCAGGAATATTTCCCGCGGCTCGGGAAAGATCCCAAGCGTTGGGGTCAGCCCCTTGCGGCGCTCCTCGGCGCGTTCAAGGCGCAACTCGATCTCGGCGTTGCCGCGATCGGCGGGAAAGATTCCATGTCGGGGACGTTTGAACACATCGATGTTCCGCCTACCCTCGTCTCCTTTGCGGTGACGACGGGAAGGGCGGGGGAGACGGTCTCCCCCGAATTCAAGGGCGCGGGGCACAGGGTCGTGCTCTTAAAGCCCGAATACGACGAAAACGGACTGCCCGTTCCCGCCTCTTTGCTCGAAAACTTCAAACGGGTCACAAAATACATGCGGGAGGGGAAGGTGCTTTCGGCCTTCACGCCCGCCTTCGGCGGTATCGCGGAGGGGATATTCAAAGCCTGCCTCGGTAACAAAATCGGCTTTACGTATGATAAAAATTGCGACATAGAGGAGATATTCGGCTACTGTTACGGCGCGTTTGTGCTCGAGCTTTCATCCGAGGAAGAAGTCGGGATCGCGCTCGGCGAAACGCAGGAGCTTTTCGGGCTGAATTACCTCGGCGAGCGGCTCTTCATGGAAGAATTGCAAACGGATTACGAAGAGAGGCTGGAGCGGGTGTATCCATGCAATATCCCCATGCCCGCGCAAAAGATCGAAAAGGTGAGCTTTGGACGCAGGAGCGTGCTCGTTCCCGATGTGCGCTATACCCGCCCGCGGGTGCTCATTCCCGTGTTCCCGGGAACGAACTGCGAGTACGATACGGCTAAGGCGTTCGAGGACGCGGGCGCGGAGGCGAAGATCTTCGTCATTCGCAACGGCTCGCCCGATGAGGTCGCCCGTTCGGTGGAAGAGTTCGCGCGGCTGTGCCGTTTTACCGAGATCGTCTTCCTTCCCGGGGGATTTTCGGGCGGAGACGAGCCCGACGGCTCGGGTAAATTCATCACGGCGTTCTTCCGCAATGAGGAAGTCAAGGCGGAGATCGATACCCTTCTGAATGTCCGTTCGGGGCTCATGGGGGGCATCTGCAACGGATTTCAGGCGCTCATCAAACTCGGGCTCGTGCCCTACGGAAAGATCATGGATACCGATGAGAGCTGTCCCACGCTCACCTATAACACGATCGGGCGGCACCAGTCCCGCATCGTGAACGTGCGGGTCGCGTCGGTCGATTCCCCTTGGCTTTCGTGCGTGAGGGTGGGGGAGGTATATTCCGTCCCCATTTCCCATGGCGAAGGGAAGTTCGTCGCGAGCGAGCATCCCATCAAGGAACTTGCCGCAAAAGGGCAGATCATGACGCAGTACGTCGATCTGAAGGGAGAGCCCACAATGGATGTGCGCTTCAACCCCAACGGAAGCGCGATGGCGATAGAGGGCATCCTTTCCCCCGACGGCAGGGTATTCGGCAAGATGGGGCACGCCGAGCGCAAGGGCGCGGGGCTCTACAAGAACGTCCCGGGCAATTACGACATGAAGCTCTTTGAGAGCGCGGTGAGATATTTTAAGTGAGTTTCGCGGAAAATCTTTTGCTTGCGCAAAATCTTTTCCGCGAGGAGAAGTGCAATACGTTTTAACCTTCTTGTCCTCTCGTTCGTTTCATCGGGCAACAAGGCAAAAGTAATTGCCAAATTGGGTCGCCCACGGCGGAAGTGAATTCCGCCTAAGGCAAGTGATTGGAAATGGTTTCGCACATTTCTTTGCTCACTTCCCCCCCCTTGCCCACCCGACACGTCATCCCGAGCGTAGCGAAGCGAAGTCGAGGGATCTCGTCCTATGAGCAAACTGCGGGGTGTCGTTCGAAAAGAAATGTGCGAGGGGTTAAGTGGTTTGCTCCGTAAAAGCAATCTGCCCGCCCGATAACTGCTTCGTAAAAACGGAAAGCCGTAAGAGTGCGGCAAATTGTGTGCGCTGCCGCAGGGAAACCCTGCTCCGCGCAGTAATTTTGGAAAGCACCCCCCACCTGTCATGGCTAACGCCATGCCACCCGCCCCCTAAGAGGGGGCAGGTATCCACCACCCCCCTGCCCCCCCTCCTAAGGAGGGGGCATATGGCTCCTCCTTAGGAGGAGCTGTCGAGCGGAGCGAGACTGAGGTGGTGTCCTCCCCCTCGTGCCATTGAAGTGAAAACCAAAAAAGGAGAATATACATGAAAACAGACATCGAGATCGCTCAGGAAGCAAAACCGCTCCATATCCGCGACATCGCCGCGAAAGTCGGACTTTCGGAGGACGAGATCGAGTACTACGGCAAAAATAAGGCGAAGGTCGGGCTCGACATCATGGACCGCAAAACCAAGGAAGGCAAGCTCATCCTCGTCACCGCCATTACCCCCACCCCCGCGGGCGAGGGCAAGACGACCACGACCATAGGACTTGCAGACGGGCTTTCCCGCATCGGCAAAAAGGTCGTCGTCGCTCTGCGCGAACCTTCCCTCGGCCCTGTGTTCGGCGTGAAGGGGGGAGCTGCGGGCGGCGGCTATGCGCAGGTCATTCCAATGGAAGACATCAATCTCCACTTCACGGGGGACTTCCATGCGATCGGTGCGGCGAACAATCTCCTCTGCGCCATGCTCGACAATCATATTTTCCAAGGGAACGAGCTCGGCATCGACCCCGAGCGCATCACCCTGCGCCGCTGTGTGGATATGAACGACCGCCAGCTCCGCTTCATTGAGGACGGGCTGGGCGGCGGCAAGAACGGCGTGCCGCGGAAGGACGGCTACGACATCACGGTCGCCTCCGAAGTCATGGCGGTATTGTGTCTTGCGACTTCCCTCTCCGACCTCAAAGCCCGCCTTGCCCGTATCATTGTGGGATATACGCGGGAAGGGAGACCCGTCACGGCGGGAGACCTCAAGGCGGCAGGGGCGATGTGCGCCCTTCTCAAGGACGCCTTGAAGCCCAATTTGGTGCAGACCCTCGAGGGAACGCCCGCCTTCGTGCACGGCGGTCCTTTTGCGAATATCGCGCACGGGTGCAATTCTATCGTGGCAACGAAGACGGCATTGAAGCTCGGCGATTACGTCGTGACGGAAGCGGGCTTCGGCGCAGATCTCGGCGCGGAGAAGTTCCTCGATATCAAGTGCCGCTTTGCAGGACTGAAGCCGAGCGCGGTCGTCGTCGTCGCCACCGTGCGCGCCCTCAAAATGCACGGCGGACTTCCCAAGACGGAGTTGGGCACGGAAAACCTTTCTGCGCTTCAAGAGGGACTTCCCAACCTTCTGCGCCATGTTTCAAATATCAAAAACGTGTACGGTCTGCCCGCCGTCGTCGCGGTCAACCGCTTCCCCACCGATACGGACGCCGAGATCGCCCTCGTCATCGAGCGTTGCCGTGAGCTCGGCGTGAACGTCTGCCTTTCCACCGTCTGGGCGGAAGGGGGAAAGGGGGGCGAAGAGCTTGCCCGCGAGGTCGTGCGGCTGTGCAAAGAGAAGAGCGATTTCAAGTTCTGCTACGATGAGACCCTTCCCATCAAGGAAAAGATCAAGGCGATCGTCACGAAGATCTACGGCGGCAGAGAGGTCGCCTATACGTCCGAGGCGGAAGAGGAGATCGGGCGGCTCGAAGCGCTCGGGTTCGGCAAAACGCCCGTCTGCATGGCGAAGACGCAGTACTCGTTTTCGGACGATCAGACCAAGCTCGGCGCGCCGCGCGATTTCACGGTGACGGTGCGGCAGGTAAAGATTTCTGCGGGCGCGGGGTTTGTCGTCGCGCTCACGGGGAACATTCTGACGATGCCGGGACTTCCCAAAGTTCCCGCCGCGGAGAAGATCGATGTAGACGACAATGGCGTCATCTCGGGATTGTTTTAAGGGGGAAGGCGCTTTTGGGCGGTGAATAGCCGAGAACACCACCCACTTGCCCACCCCTTGAGGGGGAGCATTGCTTTCTGCCAACGGTTGATAACCGTTGGCGCAATGCGACATAAGTGAGCGCATTATACAGCGCGAACGGTGACCGACGCGGAGTTCTATCCGCGGAGAGGGGTGTCACGCGCGAAGCGCGTGACGGAAGGGGTGTAACAAATCGAACAGACACCCCCTCAGTCTCGCTCCGCTCGACAGCTCCCCCTCAAGGGGCAGCCAAGGGGTCACCCATTCGATGTTTGCCCCCTCCTCAGGAGGGGGGTAGGGGGGTGGTGTCCTTTGCTTCTGAATTATTCACCACCTCAGTCACCTTCGGTGACAGCTCCTCCTAAGGAGGAGCCTTAATGCGGTACACTCTCCTCAGGAGGAGCTCTACTCAAAAATCATCATGCAAAACGCAATACGGGTATTAAAAAACGCCGTGCCGCTGCTTTTGGAGTGGTACGGCGCATATAAGCGAGAGCTGCCTTGGCGGGGGACGCGCGACCCATACAAAATTTGGGTCTCGGAGATCATGCTGCAGCAGACCCGCGTGGAGGCGGTAAAGGGGTATTATGCCGCTTTCCTCGAAAAGTTCCCCACGGCGGAAGCCCTTGCCCGCGCCTCCGAAGAGGAAGTTCTGAAAGCGTGGGAGGGCCTCGGCTACTATTCCCGCGCGCGAAATCTGCACAGGGCGGCAAAGATCATCGCGGAGAGGGGGTTTCCCGCCGATTTTGCGGGGGTGCGCGCTCTGCCCGGGGTGGGGGACTACACCGCGGGCGCGATCTGCTCTATCGCCTACGACCTGCCCTGCCCCGCCGTGGACGGCAACGTGCTGCGCATTCTGACGCGTCTCACCGCCGACGAAAGGAATATCGACGAAATGTCTACCCGTTCTGCGTTTTCCGAGCTCTTGCGCGAAGTATATCCGCCGCAAGCGGGCGAGTTTTGCCAGTCGCTCATGGAGCTTGGGGCGACCGTCTGCGTGCCGAACGGCGAGCCCATGTGCCTTATTTGCCCGTGGCGGGAGCTGTGCGCCGCGCACCGCATGGGTCGGGAAGAGGAATTTCCCGTCCGCGCGGAGAAGAAAGCACGCAAAACGGAGCAAATTTTTGTGTACGTCCTCAAAAAAGAAGGACGTTTCGCCCTTCGCAAGCGGGAGGGGAAGGGGCTGCTCGCGGGTCTGTGGGAGTTCCCCAACGGGAGCAAAGACGAGAGCGCCGAATACGGAAAGGTCCTTTCCGAAAAGAATGCGAAGCACATCTTTACGCACATTGAGTGGCACATGACGGGATATTTGATCGAGGCGAAGGAATTTTTCCCGCAGTTTACGTGGGTCACGCCCGAAGAGATGCGCAAAGGTTACGCCCTCCCCTCGGCGTTCAAGGCATTCAAAAGTTGGGTGGATAATTGACGGAGATAGCCGCGGTAGCGGGTGGTGGGGGCTTCCGAATTGTCATTTCGAGCGGAGCGCGGAGCGCGAAGTCGAGAAATCTCACTTTAATGAGGTAGAGATGTCTCGACTACGCTCGACATGACAGTTTAGAGATGTCTCGACTACGCTCGACATGACAAATAGCGCGGCTTCGCCCACCCACTTGCCCACCCCTCAAGGGGCAGCCGAGGAAACCTTTACATGACGCGAAAACCAAAAAGCGGTGTGCAGAGAACTGCACACCGCTTTTTGGTGAATCATTACTTTGTTTTGTCCGACGTTCCGTTGGAATCGGCGGGCGCGTCGAAGAATGAGCGCGTCTTTTTTTCGGGCTGCGTTTCTTGCTTTTTCAAACCGTGTACAAGAAGCAAGCAGACGAGGACTGCCGCAAGCACCACCGCATTGACAATGGCGACCGCGAGCGCCGACCCCTTCAGTCCCGAAAATGTAACTGCAAGCAAAGCTGACATGGTT
>CANREF010000018.1 GCA_947629575.1 uncultured Clostridia bacterium
TATAGAGTGGCATGACGCATGGGCGGGACGTAGCGGCGGAATGTGCACCACCCCCCTGCCCCCCTCCTAAGGAGGGGGCGAGGTGACGGCCTCCCCCTCTAAGGGGTAGGCCCTAAGAACAAGAAAAAACCGCGCGGAGCGCGGTTTTTTCTTGTGACGTTGAAGCGTCGTTTGTCGCTTGCTTACTCGGCGTCGAGGTTCGTAAGATGTACGTTCCCGATATAGAACGTGCCTCGCTCTTGCTCAAACCGCATCGCCTTGACAGGAGAGCCGATGTCCCCGTCTGTCGTAGAGCTATCGATCGTGAAAGTATACCACGTGTGCTGAGCGAAATCGCTACCGTCGAGCGACCACTGCCACAGCCAAGTCACTCTTCCTTCGCTGAGCGTATGCATCAAGCGAATGTGGATGATCTTGTTTTCAACGTCCGCATACTTGGGAAGCGTACGTCCGCTCCAATCCGATCCCGGCCCCCAATATCCGCAGGAAACTTCTGTGTCTTGATTCTCGATGTAGACAGACATCTGATTGCCGCATTCGACACTTCCGTTCCCCGTGCACATTTTGACCGCAAAGGAAGCCTTTGTATTATCACCCGTGCGCTTGATGATCTTATAATCGAGATCAACTTGGAAGTTGTCGACACCGTCCGTAACGATAGAGAACATCTTATGAGCGGGATCCCAATCGGCACCTAACATATGTTGGATAATGCCGTCCTTGGTGACGCAGAGATTTTCGCGGTTGCCGACCTCCTCGATGACATCCAGATTCATGTCGCCGCGCTTGCCGCCCGTTACGGCGTCTACGTAATCGTTCATGCCCTTGACTTCCGTCGTCGGGTTCGCAAGGGCAAACACTTCGAATTCCTTGGTGGAGGAAGCGGTTGCGCCGTCCTTCGTGACGGTGAGCTTCAAAGTTACCTTGCCCGTTGCATCGTTTCCGCCGTCCTGATAGTCCTCTACGATGACGTAGTATTCATTCGTCTCGATTTCCGCGATGTGTTTTACATTTACCGCCTCGCCCTCGTGTCCTCTATCGTTGAGATTGACGAGCTGCTTGGAAACCACTTCGAAGGAGACATCGGCAACGGTCACGGCTGTGCCGCTCTTATCCTTGGCGTCGTAATAGAGCTGCAAGCCCGTACCGGTAAGAAGTCTACCGTATGTGCCGCCGAAGGGGTCTGCGCCGAAGCGGGGAGCGTTCTCCACATCGTCCACAAAGCTGACGGGAATTTCCAACGTGTAGACTTTCTCTTCGAGCGTCTTGTGGGTGTAGGTGACGGTGAAGGTGACCGTCTCGCTCGTTGCATACTTGACGGTGACGCCCGTGCCCTCGGAAGCCGCGTTGATCTCCGCATCCTCGAAGTTGGCCTTGTAGGCTACATTGTACGCCGCGGTGTCGCCCGTGACGGTGTAGTTGATGGTCTTTTGCTCGTTCGTCTTGGCGAGGATCCATGCGCCGTCCTTTTCGAGCGCCAATTCGAGCACGCTGCCCGTGACAGTGATGGTAACTTCTGCCTGATGACCGCTCGTCTCTTTCTCCGTAGTGACCGTGTAGATGATCTTATAAGTGCCCTCTACGTTGAAGCGGATCTTCGTGTGCTTTGCCTCGTCCGTCCACGTGTAGTACTCTTCGTTGGCGTTCTCGAAGGAGCTGCCATTCTGCTTCTGAACCTCGTAGGTCTCGGTCTTGACGGAATCGCCCTGAACGGGTTGCGCGGTCGCGGTGAGGGTGATTTCGTCGCCTTCCTTTGCCTGCGTCTTGTCTGCCGAAATGACGACGGAGAGAGTGCTCGGGTCGAGGACGTTGACGTCTACGCTCTTCGAGGTGGTCTTTTCATGAAGGGTCGCCTTGACGGTAATCGTGAATTTTCCCGCCGTCTTAAAGGTGAACGTCTTGTCATTCCGCGTGTAGTCGGTCGTTTCTTCGGCGGCCTTGCCGTCCTTCTTCACTTCATAGGAGACCTCAGAGCCCGTCTCTTCCGTGAATGTGAGGGTAGCGGTATCGCCCATGAGCACGGTGTTCGGCTCTACCGTCACATCGGAGAGGGTGGGAGCGCGCCATTCGACGGTGACGGCGATCGAACGGGTGGAACTCAATCCGTCGCGCTCTGCCGTGAATACGACGGTGTATTCGCCCGCCGTGAGGAAGGTGAGCTTCTTCGTCTCTGCGTCGTAGGTGTAGTCGGCGTCCTTTTCGGCGTCCTCATCCCCTTTCTTGAAGGCGACGGTGACTGTGCCGTTGCTCTCATAGGAGAGGGTGAGCTCTTCGTCCGTATTGCAGTTCGTCTTGCTCACGCTCGCGGTGAGGGTGGGAGGAGTTGCGACGATCGTGATCGTAGCGCTGCTCTCCATGGTCTCTTCGCCGAGGGTCGCAGTCGCCGTGACGGTGTATTCGCCCGCCGTGTGGAACACGATCGTTCCCGCCGCCTCGTCGTAGGTGTAATCGGTCTCCTCTTCGGCTTCCTGCTCGCCCTTCTTCACGGTGAGGGTGACTTCCGCTCCCGCGGTGACCGAGAGATCCACGCGCACTGCACGCTCGGTGTAGGCGTTGCTCCTGCCGAGGGTGAGGGTGACTTCGAGCTCGGACGTTTCGGTCTCATGTCCGAGCCATGTAAGCTCTGCCGTGCAGCCGTTGAAGGTCTTGGTGCGGACGTCGGTATTCTCGCTCGCGACGATCGTCTTGAGCATGGAGCAGCCGTCGAACGCGCCTGCGTCGATCGTGCCGCCCGTGACGGTGACGCTTTCAAGGGTCTTGGGAATGTAGTAGGTGACGCCCGCTTGCTCCACTGCCGCAAAGCTATCCGCAGCGGCGGGTGCTTCCATGCCGAAGAAATAGCCGAACGCCGTGGTGACCGCATCGTCCGCGCTCACATTAGAGCCGACGAAGGGAACGGTGAGTTCTCTGAGGGCGGGGCAGTCCATAAACCAGCCGCCGAAGAAGTAGGGCACGCCCACGCCGATCGTTGCCGTTTCGAGGGAATCGCACTCCGCAAACGCGTAAGTGCCGATCGTCGTCACGGCGTCGGGAACGGTCACGGAGGTGAGCCCGCTGCCGCGGAAGGCGTTCTGCCCGATGAAGGTGCAGGCGTCGGTGAGCGTGATCTCTTTCAGAGAAGCGCAGCGGCCGAATGCCTGACGGCCGACCCATGTGATCTCGCCGCCGAGCACGAGCTCTGAAAGGGACGTGCAGCCGTGGAACATGTTGTCGCCGATGTAGATCTCACTCATGGCGAGGGTGACGCTTTCAAGGGCGGTGCAGCCCTCGAAGATCTGTTCGCCGAGAGAGGTGTACCATTCGCCGATGACGACCTTGGTGATCGAAGTATTCCCCTCAAAGGCGTAGGGAGCGACGCCCGTGACCTTCTTGCCGTTATACTTGGCGGGAAGGTCAAGCTCGGTATCCGTTACGCCCTCTTGAAGACCTGTGACGGTGTATTCGTTCCCGCTCTCCTCGAAGGTGTAGATCGCTTCGAGCGCTTCATCCGAGACCGGCTCATAGCCGCATTCGGTGCATGTGCCGTCTTCGCCGTAGGTGTGCTCCGCCTTGTCGCCCAGCCTGCCGCAGCCGCAGAGGTTGGCGTGCCAGTGGCTGAGAGCGTCGTGACTCCATTCCGAACTGTAACGGTGCTCGCCCGTGTGGCGGATGATCTGGTAGCCCTCGGTGTAGTCACAGCGGGTGCAGGCAAAGTATTGGGTATGTCCGTCCACTTCGCAGGTGGGCGCAAGAGCTTCCACCATGACGAGCTGATGCCCGAGCGCTTCCACTTCCACGTCCGCATCGTAGCCGCACACGTCGCAGTGACGGTGCACGACGCCCGCCTCCGTACAGCCGGCGGTGAGGACTGTTTCGGTGAAGGTGTGGCGTTCCCTGCTCCCCTGCTCGCTTGTATGGTCGCAGGTGGCGGGATGCCAATGATATTCGGGATCGGTATTCACCCACGTGTTTTCATCGAAGGTGTGGGTATGCGTGTTGGGAGTTTGATTTCCCTGCTCCTCTTCGCCCGAATCGCAAGCCGCGAAGCAAAGGCTCGCGGAGGCGACAGCGGCAAAAATAAGAGCTAAAAATTTCTTCGTCTTTTTCACAGCTTTTTCTCCTTATCCTTTATTCGCTCACTCGGGCTTTTCGGTGTTGTAAAGCTCGGCGACTTCACCATTCGAGAGCGGGTAATTATAGATCTTGAAGCAGTCCAAGGTGGCATAAGCGTATTCGCCGCTCTCCCACGTTGCATAGCCGAGATACATCACGGGCGTTGCTCCGAGAAGGTCGGAAATGTTCACCGTTGCGTTCTTGGTGGCTTTCAGTTCGCCGTTGATATAGAGACGGGTCTCGTGGCCCGCGTATACGACGGTGATATACGCCCATGTGTCGTTTGCGACGGAGTGCGTATATTCGATCTGCTCCGCTTCGAGACGTGAGCCGTTATAGCGCTCTGTCTTGACGCGATTGTCGGTACGCCACGTTGCGCCGAGATACTTTTCCTGCCCGTATACGGTTCTGTCGGCATTGGGAGCTATGAAGTACAGCCACGAAGCGCCGCCGTCCTGCTCCGTATTCTCGCCCGAGATCTTCGCCGCGAACGAGATAGTGAGCGTATTTTTCCCCGCAAGCATAGAGCCGTCGATCTGTAAATAGCTTTTTTTGCTCTTATCGAACTTGATCGCTTTGCCGCCCTTGTAGCCGTCGACGTACTCGATCTCGCCGTGGGACGTGGGAGTTTGCGTGCCCGTTGTGGGCGTGAGGTTCTCCTCGAAGTCGAGCGCGTAGATCACTTCGCCCGTCGTGGGATCGGGCTGAGGCTTGTTCGCCTCGGGCTTCTGCTCTGCGGGGAAGGTCACACCCTGCCCCCACTTATCCATGAGCGCGTTGAACTCGCTCGTCGTGATCGGCATGACCGTACCGTGACGGAACGTCACCCCGTTGAAGTTGAAGCCCTGCTTCGCGGAATAAAAGTCACCCTTGGAAATATCGTCGGTGACAAAGGGTTTGTAACCCGCGCTGTTGCCGTAGTTATCGAGAAGCAGACACCAGCCGTCTCCGCCGTTGAGCTTGAAGATAGTGGGGCCTTCGTAGCCGCCGTATTCCTTGTGGGACTGCCCGTTGAGGCGGTACGTACTCACCGCGGTGAAGTCGCCGCTCAGAGAGTTGCTCTTCTCCATGTAGACGTAGGTGTTGTGTTCGTCCTTGGTGAAGCGGTAATAGGTGTCCCCCTCTTTGATGAACGTCGTGTCGATACGGCTTTCCTCCGCCTCGATGTAGACCTCGGGAGCGGTGAATTCATGGAAGTCCTCCGTATAGCAGCGATAGACGCGGTGATACCAGTCTTCCTTCGTCTTGGACGCCCAATAAACCATATAGGCTTCGCGCTCGGCGTCCCAGATGACTTCGGGAGCCCATGTGCAGGTCGCGTTGTCGCGCGCGATCTCCGCGAGCCAAGGATCGCTCCAAGTTACGAGGTCCTCAGATTCCCAAACGACGATGTTGCGGCTGCCGTTCGTCTGCGATCCGCCCCAATCTCCGTGGATGTTGAAGATAGAAAGGTCGGTCGCGATCACATAATACCCGCTGCCGTCGGGCTTGCGGATGATGTTGGGGTCGCGGACGCCCTGTTCGCCGACGTTGCTCTTCATGACGGGCTGTTTGTCGTTGAGCGTCACCCAGTTCGTGCCGTCCTTGGAAAGGGAGAAATAGATCTGCTCCTGATCCGCATTGCTCTCGTTCCCGACAAAGTGGACGAAGAGATAGGCAGACATCTCGTCCTGCGTCTCGGCGGCGGGGGCAATGGGCTCTTCGCTCTGCCCGTCCGTGCCGATCGCGTTTGCGAATACTGCGCCGGAGACCATGGACGCCGCAAGAACGGCGCTCAACGATACTCCGATCAATTTCTTTAACATGCTCACAAATTCCTCCTTTTTTCGGTTTGGATGTGTTTACCGAAAATCGATATTTTTTTCTTTGAGCCACGCGAAGGGGTCTTCCCTCGCGGCGCGCGTTCTGTATTCGCGGGGACTTACGCCCTTCCACTTCTTGAACATGCGCGAAAAATAGAGTTGATCCTCAACGCCCACCGCATTGGCGATCTCCCCGATCGTCGCGGTCGAGTTCTTCAAAAGCTCGCACGCCGTGGAGACGCGGTATTTGTTGAGATATGCCGTGGGGGAAATGCCCACCAGCTCCGCAAACAGCACCATCATACGGCTGACCGAGATATGGTTCTGGCTTGCGATGTCCTGCACCGAAAGGGGCAGACGGAAATTATTGTTGATGTAGGTGATGATATTTCGGATATGCCGCTGCTTCACCGAGGAATATTCCCCTGCGGCTTTCTTGCGGTCGGCATTCTTCATGAGATCGCTCAATAGGTGCAGGAAATAGGACATGCACTCCATCTGCTGGACCTCGCTTGCGTCGAAGGATTCATAGAGGGATTTCAAAAGTCCCATTTCCCCCGAAAGATTGGTGAGGTGGGTATAGGGCTTTTTGGGAGTGAGCCCGCACGCCGCCACAAGATCCTTTGCGTTGTTTGAGTGGAAGTCCACCCAAATGTACGACCACGGATCGATGGGATCGGGAAAATATTCGTACTCCTCATCCTTGAAGAGCAGGAACACGTCTCCCTTGCCGAGCGAGACCTTCTCGCCGTTCGCAAGGAGCATCCCGCGCCCGTAGAGCACAAAGTGGAGGGAACTGTACGTATCCCACCGCCGCCGCTCGGGCTTTTTCTTCGGGTCGCAGTGCTCTTGACCCACCCGTTGGATCTTGAGCGTGATCGTCTCATCCGAAAAAGGTCCCCCACCCATGCTTACTTCAAACATGATCAAAGATCCTCCTTCTTCACGCCCCGAGGGGCTGCGGTATGGGCAGAGCGCCCATACCGCCGCTAAGCCTTAAGATTTTTTCTTCTTGGTGAAGACAAGACAAGCGCCGAGCGCGAGCGCCGCGAACGCAATGCCGCTGACCGAAGAGCCGCAGCCTTCTTCCGCCGTGCCCCTCACGTCTTCCTGCGTAACGTTGAGCGTGAACATCTCCACAGCCCCGTTGCCCGTAGTGACGGTGACGACGTATTGGCCTGCGTTGTATGCGTTGAACACGTTGCCCGAATCGATCGTCTGACGTTCCGCCCTCGCGCCGTCGATCTTATAGACGGATACGGAGGAGACCGTGTAATCGTCCGTGCCTGTGAAGGTGTACTTGCAAGTGCCGCTCGTATAGCTCTTTTCTACACGGGTCGTGTAGGGCTGTGCGCTCACCAAGACGGTAGACGTAGAGGAGAGCCCCGCAGCCGTCTTGATATAGACGACATATTCGCCCGCGGAGGGGAAATTCACCGTTGCGGGAGCGGACGTCTGCGTCTCGCCCTGCTGCTCGCCGTCCTTAAAGAGCTTGTATTCGACGACGGGAGCTACGCTCGTCACACGGAGGGTGGCGTGATAGCCGCCTTCGCCGAAGCCTTCAACGGAAGGAACGAGGGAGATCACGGGACGGGCGGTATCGATGTTGTTCACATCGACCTGCAGTTCACGGGTGACGCCGAGCCCCGAAGTTGCGATGACGTAATAGGTATCGTTCTCTTCGGCGACAAAGCTGCCCACGTAAACGGCGGGACGGTCGAGCTCAAAGACGTGCTCCTCGCCGTATTCGCCCTGCTTCCAGAGCCACTGCGTGACGCCGCTGCCCGCGTTGATCGTGACGGTGACCGTTGTGGAGGCGAGAGCATAGCCGCCCTGCGAAGGGTCGGGCGAGAGCGCCGCTTCCAGCTTGGTGATGTCGGTAATGGTGACGAGCAGAGGAGTATCGCTCGCGCCGCCGCCCGTGAGCTGGACGACGCAGAACTGCGCTACGGTAAGAGGTTCGCCGAAGTCGATGGTGTAGCTCTCGCCGTTGAGTTTTGCCGTATCGACCGCTTCCTCATAGAGGAGCTGGTAGGGCTTTGCGACGTTGTAGAGCTGGATCTTCGCGCCCTCGGTGACCCCCGTGACGGTGACCGTGGTCTGACCGACTTCGATGATGGGATCGCCCTGAACGCTCGCGGGTTTTTCGGGGATCGCAACGCTCATTTCCTGCACTGCGATGAAGTTGATCGTCGGCTCGTTCGTCCCTGCGCCCTTCATGAAGATATCGATCTTGCCGCTTGCGTCGGGCTTGACGTTTTCAAACACGGTGCAGCTCTTGGTCGCGGGAATGGTGAGAGTGTTCGCGCCCACGACTTCGCCGTTGAACGTGATGTTGACCGTTCTGCCGTGCCAATGGGAGAGCGTACCGATCCAGACGCGGTATTCCTTGCTCGAATCGAGATCGGTGAGCAAATAACCCATCGTCGTGGTGTTCTTCATGGTGTCGCCGCCCGTCCAGACAAAGGAGTTGTAGGGGAAGGTCGCATCGGCGGGCGCGTTGTGCGCGTGCTCGGTGTAGATGCCCCATGTGTTGCTCCCCTGCGTCGTCGTTTGATCGGGCGTGCCGTAGTTGAGAAGGTCCTCGCCGTAGTAATCGAAGATCGTTTGGTTGTGATCGTAGTCCGCATCCACGGTGAGAGGATCGTCGGGGAAGTGGGAATCGGGCTCGGTGCTCGAACCGCAGTTGATGAAGTACACGAGGTCCTCGGGCATGGTGGTAAGATAGCGGGAGACGGGAACGACGCTCTCCCCTACCGTGACGGAGCCCGTGACGTCCACCGTGGTGAAGTTCACATTGACGCCCGTCGCAGCCGTGATGTCGCCATACTCGATAGCGGCTTCTTCAGACGTGCCGTCGGAATAGTGTACCGTTGCGGTATAATCGATCTCATCGGCAAGGAGTTTGCCGTAGTTTATCACCTGCCCCTCGGTGTAATCCACCGCCATGGGGACCTTGCTGCCCGCTTCGGCAACGAGAATGCCGCAGAGCTTTCCCGAAGCTGCAACGTCGAAAGTGCCGCTCGCCGAAACCGACGTGGAGACGACCGTTCTGCCCGACTTGCCGTCGAGAGAGACGCTTTCCCCGTTCACGGTGAGAGTGTCGCCGGCGGTGACGTCGAGCGCGACGGCGACCTGACAGTCTCCATTTGCGGTGACCGTGTAAGTAGCCCCCACGGCATAGCCTGCAAAGAGAGTGTCGCCCGCGGTGACAGTGCCCGCCGCCGTGGCTTCGATATTTTCCGCAGTGAGGGAGAGCGCGCTGTCCGCCTCGGCGGCCGTTGCGCTTGCACCCACGTCTACAAAGGCGAGGACGCCCTCCGCCGCCCGCACCTTGGCGGGCTCTGCGGCGTTCAGAGCAAGTGCGCCGCCCAAAAGGAGCGCGGAAGCGCCCGCAAGAAGGCAGATCGTCATGTTCTTTGTTTTACTTCTCATGATTTTTTCCTCCCTTTCACAATGAGGGTGAGGCAGACGGCGCATGCCGCCGCAAGCAGCACGATAACGCCGTAATTTACTGCGATCACACTGCCGCAGCCGCCTTCGCTTTCACCCTGCGTTTCGTTCGCGGCGCCGAGAACGGAGAATACAACGATCTCCTTTTCGCCGTCCTTGGTGAGTTCGAGATAGTACCTGCCTGCCTTTTCCGCCTTTTCAAGAGCGGTCTCTTCGCCTGCGCGATAGAGCTTGTGCTCCGCTCCCGTTACGGTGAGAGCGCCGTCAGAACCGACGGAGACGGTGGCGAGCTGCGCCTTATCCGTGCCGTGAGCGACATGATAGGTGACCTTTTGGGTCTCTGCGCCCGCGCCGTTCACGAACCAAAGTTGGTAATTTCCGTCTTCTTCGAGGGAGACGACGCCGCTTGTAAGCGCGATCGTATCGATCTCCTGTCCGTCAAGAGAGACGTGCAGTGCGCCGCCCGATTGGGTCGTTGCCGCAAAGTTCAAGGTAAGGCCTTCGCCGAGGGTGAAGCCGAGGCTGAGGTCGAGCTGAGGAGCGGACGCGTCGATGTTGTCGATCGTGTACGTCTCCGTATAGGTGAAGCCCGCGCTCGTCGTGATGGTGGCGGTATGCGTGCCGTTCTTGCTCACTTCGAGAAGGTAAGTGCCCTCTTCCGTGAGCGTGACCTGTTGTCCGTCCACCGCAAAGCTCACGAGCTCGTTGACCTTTGCCACAGGCTTGAAGGAAAGATTTACATGATCTTTCGTCCAGCCGCTGCCGTAGTTCGCGCCGAAGTCGACTTCATCGATCGTATCCACGGTGAATTTTTCCGTCGTCTCCACGCCGCCCGAGAGCAGGGTGACGGTGTAAGTGCCGTTCTGCCGCGTGCGGAAGTAGAAGCTGCCCGTGAGGTCGATCTCCGCGCCGTCGGGGGTCGTGAGCGTGAGCGCCGTAACTCCCTTCGTGACGACGGGCTTGATGAGCACCACGGCATATTCGCCGAATTTCACGGGGTCTGAACCGATCTCGATCTCGATCGAGGCGAGGTCGTCCTTCGCGATCGTGACGACCGCCTCGGCCGACATGCTCTTTTGCGCGCTTCCCTGTACGAGGTGGAGTTCTTCCAAGCCCTCGGGAAGTTCGGAAAGAACGATCTCTTTGCTGCCTTCTACCGCCTCCGTAGAGGAGAAGTTGCCGACAAGGTGACGGTTTTCGTCGTACATGTAGACTTCCGCGCCCTCGCTGATGCCCGAAACGGTGACCGTATCCTCGCGCTTCGCCTCCGCCTTATCCAAGGTGAGGGTGGGCTCCGCTTCGAGCTGTTTGCCGATCGACCAGATCTTGATGTGGGAGACCTGAACGCCTTGGTTCAAAGGTTCCATGCGCTTATAGGTGATCGTCACTTCGCCATTCTCGTCTGCTTTGACATTCGCACCCGTGAACGGCTGCGCATAAGGGTCTGCATTCGAGAAAAGCATCACGCTGCCGACCTTAGTGCCGTTGACGTCGACTTCATACTCACGCGTCGACCAGTTGCTGCAATGGCCACCCGTCTCGAGTTTGAGCGGTTCATTCGGCCGGAAGCCCGTCATCTTATAGGTGAGCGTCTTGTCATCGCCGTCCATGCCCTCGCGGATGGACCACTTGTTCATTTGGTTGTCTTTCCAGTTCACGCCGTTGTTGAAGTTGTTTCCGACATAGCCCCAGCTCGTGCCCGAGCCGCTGTCTTTGCCGTAGATCCTGTCGCGCGTGGAGGTCTGATAAGCGCCGAGAAGGGTCGCGTCGTCGGGAGGCGTCTGCCCCACATCGACGAAACCGATATCGATGTTATAGTAAAGGATCTCCGCGCCGTCCTGCGCCCAGCGGAAGGGCTGTCTTGCCTCAATGCCGTACTGCCCGATCGTGTAAACGGCGGAAGCCGCGCTGCCCGCAGCCATAGTGCCCGCGTTGAACACCATCGCAACGCCTTCACTCGTACCCGTGTAAGTTTCCTCCTCACCGTTGGAGAGGGTGAGGGTGAATTCCACTTTTTCCGCTTCGGAGTACATATCTTCACCGATGTTGACGAATTTGCTTTGGAAGCTCGTCAACGTGTTCAGGTTGGAGGGAATATCGGTGTAGAGAGGAAGGGGATCGGCGTCCGTCTGCGCGATGATGATGTTGGAAAGGAGCACAGATTGGCTCTCGCCCGCCGCCTTCTCCACCTTCACGGTGATGTTCTCGCCGTCCTGAGCGGTGGTGATATCCACGGTGTGATAATTATAGCTGTTTTCCGAGAGCGCAACGACTACAGGCTTTTCGCTGCCGACGGTCACGGAGACGTTCCTCTTGCCCCAACCGTCTTCGCCTCCGAAGAAGCCGAGCGTGAAGCAGTAAGTCCCTGCCTTGGGGATCTCGAAGGTATATTCGATATAGCCCTCTTCAAACTTCTCCCCTGCGGCAACCGAGGTCATCGCCTCGGCGTCGGCATAATAGCCTTCCCCTTTGAGCGTGCCCTTGTAGCCCCACTTGTGGCCCGTGATCGGGTCTGTGCCGTATGCCCTGTCGAAGGAGGACTGCAATTCGCCGAGCACTGCGCCCGCCGTCATAACGCCGGGATCTGCCGTGCCGCAGTCCACATAGTAGAGCACGCCCTCTTTGGAGGCGATCTGAAGGACTTCCACGACGCGCACGGGGGAATAGACGCTTTGACCGTCCTTTTCCGCCTTGATGCGGACGCGGACGCTCCTGCCCGTGACGTCGAACGTGCCCGTGCCGTTTGCGAGCGGCATTTCGGTATCTCTCCATGCAGCTGCGCCCTGTTCGAGCACTTCGGCGGTGAGGGTGTAGTCTTCAAAGCCCTCTGCCGTGTAGTTGATGCTGACCTTGCCGTTCACGCCGCTCGCGGAGGTGATGACGGGGGTGTTGCCCTCGCTCTCCGTATCGTGAGAGGTGTAGATGTGAACGCCGTCGAGGTTGACCCACGAGCCGTGGCTGCCCTGTGCGGGGATGAGCCACACCGTGTGCCAGTCCTCTTCGAGGCTGTTGTTGCGGTAGACGATCGCGCCGTTGAGTTGCTCGCTTCTGTACAGATCGACGGAAGCTGCGGGATCGGAGCTTGCGGGCAGGGTGTCGATATAGAAATCAAACTGCCCCGCGTCGTTCTTTTGGGGAGCGGTGAGCGCAAAGCCCGTGCCGTAGAAGCGGAGCACGGCATACTTGTTCGCCCCTGCCTGCGCATAGGTCGTATCGCCGTAGTGTCCGCTGTTTCCGCCGCCCTGATCGAAGTTGGAATAGAACTGTTCCACATCGCCTTTATCGAGCAGTTCATCCTGCGCGGTCTGCATATCGCCGATGTTCTGGAACGCGCTGTCGTCCACGAAATAGCCGTCGCCCGTCGTGCGCTCGCCCTTGATGACGTAGGTCACCACGGAGCTTGCGGGAACGCTGTCGGAAACGCTCTTTCCGTCGGTAGAGAGATAGGAGTGCTCCCAGCTGTGGGTCTTATCGGTGAAGATACGCTCCACAGAGGACGCCTTGAAGCCCGTGAGGTTGTAGTTGACCGTATCCGCCCCGCCGTTGTTGTTCTTGACGATGACGAGGGTCTCTCCGTCGGGAGAGACTGCGGCGAGCGCGTTGCTGTCCGTGACGTCTACGATGCGATAGCCGGGACGGATGTACTTCGTGAACTGCCCGCTCATGTAGTAAGACTTGGAGAGCACATAGTCCTGATAGGTGAGACCCATCGAGGCAAGGTCCGTACCCATGGCTTCCGCCTCTTCCTGCGTGTAGTACACGCCCTGAATGAGGCCCCAGTTGGTGCCGCCCTTGATCTGGCCGACCATGTCCTCCATGCCCTGCCAGAACACGTACGCGTCCACGCCGCCGTTCTTGATCGTATCTACGATGCCGCCCGTGTATTCAAAGCCCGCGGAAAGATCGTTGGGATCGTATTCCTCCGCACTGCCCTGATAGCTGACTTCGGACATGTACAGTTCCTTGCCCGCCGACTTCGCCCTGCGGTAGAATTTCTGCATTCCATCCGTGTTGCGCCAATAGATGTGGTAGGTGAAGCGGTCTGCGCCCGTGACGATGTCCCTACCGTTCACGCCGTTTCTGTTGTAGGCGACGGCAGAATCGTACTCCTGATTCGCACCGTTGGTGTTCGTCTCGTCGCCCCAGTTATAGGGAACGTCGAGCCCGCGCGCTTCGAGTTCTTTGCGGAGAAGGTCCAAAATGAGCACCTTCTGTTCGGCGTTGAAGTAGCAGCCCTCCTGGTCGCCGTTCTCCCCCCAATAGGATCTTTCTCTATGGTCGGGGTCGACAGATTCGTTGAACGGCTGGAGATTGTCGAGACGGAAGCCCTGCGCCGTGAGGTATTCGTACACGTCGAGGAAGTATTCCACAAACGCCTGGTTGTACTCAAAGTCGAGGTTCTGCCCCTTCTCGACGCCGCCCGAGGAACAGCCCGTAATGGTCATCCAATAGGGAGGCGAGTTGGAATAGAACTCCGAAATGTAGTCCTCCGCGCGGGCGGGGTTGTTCTGTATCCAATCGAGCACCCAGAGCTGTTTCCAGTCGGGAGTTTCCTCCCAGCCGAGCCAGCTCGAGGGATCGTCCATGCTGCCGAACACATAGTCCTCGTCGACGACGGTCGCAGAATATGTGCCGCCCTCCGCGTCTTCGAATTCCTCGCTGTGCGCGAGCCGCCAACCGGGGGTATTGCGGTCGTCCGACATATGGGTATGGGTGGGGTCGTCCCCGCCGCCGATGTTATAACGTGCAATGTTGAGATCGAGCCCCGTCTTTCCGTAGAGCGCCTCGGCGATCTCTTCGCGCTTTTCCATGCCCGAAGAGCCCTTGCGCGTCCAATCGCCGATCTCGGTCGCCCACCACGAAAGGGAGAGCCCCCAACCGTCGAAATCCTGATAGACTTTGCTCAGGTCCACGGTGTAAGAACTGGCAGCCGAGACCCGCTCGTGCGGCATTGCGGCGATCCCGCCCGTGACGGTAGCCGCCGCCATGAGCGTGCACGCCGCAAGCGCGGCAGGTCTGAGCCATTTAACCGATTTTTTCATGAATTTTCCTCCTGACTTTTTTTGTTTCTCAGCCTTTCACTGCGGAGAATACGATAGATCCGATGATCTTCTTCTGGAACACCGCGAACACGATGATGATCGGGATGAGGGAAACCAAGGACGCCGCCAAAACGCGGGGCACAAATTCCAAAGAACCGCCGTCCGAGTTGAGCTTGTCAACGAGGAGCGGAAGGGTGAACCACTCTTGGTTACGGATGAAGAGCAACGGTCCGAGATAGTCGTTCCAGTTACCGATGAAGGACAGGATGCCCTGCGTGGCGAGCGCCGGCATGACGAGGGGCAGAAGCACGGAGAGGAAGGTCCTCGTGTAGCCCGCACCGTCGAGACGCGCCGCCTCGGAAATGGAATCGGGGATGCTGTAGAAGAACTGCCGCAGGAAGAATACCGTCGTGATCGAACCGAAGAACTTCGGGATGATGACCGCGAGCGGTCCCTTGGTGAGCTGCAGCCTTCCGAACAACCATGCCTGCGGAAGCATGATGACGGAGAACGGGATCATCATCGTGCCGAGCATGACGAGGAATATGACGTTCTTGCCGACGAATTCGAGCTTCGCAAAGGCATATGCCGCAAAGGCGGAGACGATGATCTGTATGATGACGACAGGCACCGTCGTGATGAGGCTGTTCAAAAAGCCGCGCATGATGCCGCCCGTGTTGCGGGTGATGACATTGCACGTTTCCCACATTTCCTTATAACCTTCGCCCGTCCACGTTCTGGGGAAGAAGGTGGTATTGATCTGATCGTAGGGCTTAAAGGTCGCGAGCACCATCCAAATGAAGGGCAGGAGCATGACCACAGAGCCGAGCGCAAGCGCGACGGTGACGATGATGTCCGTGACAAGTTTGTGGTTGACCCCCTTCTTCTTGGAAACGGGTGCGGGCTGGGCGGGAGTTTCTTCTTCAACGAAGGATACGTCTTCAACGTTTTCTTCTTCTTTCAAGATCTCATCCATCTTATTCCGCCTCCTGTTTCTTTTTGTCGACATACATCTGGATCGCCGTGACGATGAAGATGAAGATCGCGAGCACCCACGCGCCTACCGACGCCAAGCCGAGGAAGCCATCATTGAATTGACGGTAGACAAATCCGACCGCTGTCTCCATGAACCACGCTCTGTTTCCGAGCAAGATGTACGGCTCGTTGAACATCTGCAACGCCCCCATGAGACCGGTGACGAACAGATAGAAGATGATGGGATAGAGGGCGGGCATGGTGATCTTGATGAGGATGACCCATGCGTTTGCGCCGTCGATCCTTGCCGCTTCGAGCTGGTCGGTAGAGACGGACTGCAGCCCTGCGATGAACATCAACGTGGTGTAGCCGACCCCCTTCCAGACGAGGAGCAGGGTGACAACGAAGGTGATCCACCCCTTATTGTTCATGAACTCGATGTGCGAAGCGCCCATCTTCATGAGGAAGGTGTTGATCGTGCCCGTTTCGGAGCTGTCGAACAGCTTCTGCCAAATAATGGATACTGCAACGACGCTCATGACGCCGGGGAGGTAGTAGATGACGCGGAATGCCTGCACGCCGCGCATATCGCGGTTCATGGCGAGCGCCAAAAACATACCGAGGATGAGACCTATGGGGAGCTGTATGACAAAGATGAAGGTGTTGCCGATCGCTTCCCAATAATATTCTGCCTCCAATCCACCGAAGATATCTTTGAAATTCTGCATTCCGACGAATTTGGAATCCCAAAGCATCTTGGTGGGGATCCAATCATAGAACATCGCCATGATGGACATGATGAGCGGAATGGCGGTGAACACGAGAATTCCGATGATCATGGGGGAGATATACACCCACCCGATCAGGTTCTCGACGTGCTTGAGCCCGCGCTTTTTGCGCTTGGGCTGTTGCGGCGCCTCGAGAACTACTTCGGAATCACCCGTGGCGAACAATTCCGCGGTCTCGGCTTCCGAATAAGTATTTCTCAATTCTTCCATGATCGCTCCTTATTATCTGTTCTTGGTTTTGTCGTAACGGGTCTGCATCTCCGTCTGCGTGCCTGCCCAATCCGCTGTGCCGAATACGGTGAGAGCCTTGCCCTTGCCCGCCGTCCACATTTCATCGAGCACTTTGTTGAGCGTCGTCATCCACGTGCTGTCGTATGCCTGATACTTGGCGGGGATGAAGCCGTGCTCGCCGCTGATGACGTCGAGGAACACACCGCGGGAAGCGAGCGAATAGAGTTCGTCGTTTTCCTCATCGCGCTTGCGATAATCTTCCGCAACGCTCTTACGGAGAGGAAGGGAGATCTGCTCGGTCTTGACGAGGCGTTCCTGCATTTCATCGGACATGAAGGAGATCGCGATGCGCTTTGCGACGTCGCCCTTTGCGGACTCTGCGCATTCCTTGGAGACGACATAGCCTGCGGAAGTGATGACGCCCTGCCAATCGGTTTCGCCGTCTTCGGTGGGCCAAGGCATGACTTCCCAGTTCCCTTCGCCGAGGTAGGTGTTATACTCGGAGATCTCCCACGAACCGATGATGCCGTAGAAGCAAACTCTGCCCGCGGTCATGTTCTGATAGGTCGCGCCGACGTAATTCGCCGCGCCGCAGTCCACGAGCTCTGCCTGATACTTGATCGCCTTCTGCACCGCGCCCTCGGTGAGGCTGTTGATCTTCGCGTTCTGTCTGCCGCCCGTGAAGTCGATGAGTTCGCCGCCGAAGGAATGTGCGAGTACTTCCACAGAGGGAATATCGCACGCATAATGGCCGCTCTCGCAGTTGTCCGCGATCGTCTTGCAGATGAGCTTATAGTCTTCCCAAGTGTAGTTCTCCTTGGTGAAGTCCATGTTCCAAGGCATCTTCATGCTCTCGCCCTTGGAATTTTTCAACGCCTGAATGCGCTGCGTATAGGGCTCGAGCTCCCTTCTGTTGTAGCCGAGCTGCTGCACGGAAAGGTCCTTCGGGAAGGCATAGAGGGGATCGTTGTGATTGCCCAGTTCGCCCGTCGAGGGATTGTAGCGGTACATATCGAGCGCCATATCGTAGATGTTGTCGAGATTGGCGTACTGTTTGCCCGTGCCGTCCGCATAGTCCTGAAGGGGAGTGATGAGGTCCTTGTATTCGAGGATCTCGTTGGGGCGGACATAGAAGATGTCGGGAAGTTCCCCGCCCTGAAGGTCTGCCTGCAAGGTGTTGTAATACGATTCTTCCTGCCCATAGGTGAAAGAGATCGTATAGTCGAGACCCTCATCCTGCAGCTTCTGTTCCAATTCCTCGAAATATTGCTGATAGAACTCAGACTCTCTCGTGTTCGCGAGCAGATGAATACGGATCTCGTTTTCGCTGCTTCCGCACCCTGCCAACGTGCCTGCTGCTGTCGCGGCGAGGACCGCCGCAACTGCTACTGTTGCTACTTTTTTCATAACATTCCTCCTCAAATATTTTTTCGGGGTGTCCCCGATTTTACCGAGTTTTGTAAATTTTTGCCCCTTCGAGACAGGCGTCTTCGCCGACTGCCTCCGCAAAGAGCCGCACCTCTTCTCCCCATGCGGGGCAGAAGTAGAGATCTTCGGGAGAGCCGCCCTGAAAGTCGGGCGCGCCTTCCCAACCTGCAAACAGCCGCGCAACGACCCTTCCCCCGCTCACGCAGGTGAGCTTGACGTTCTTCCCGCTGAAGTGCACGACGCACTCCTCTTTTGCGGGCACTCTCATCGAAAGAGCGCACTCCGTCTCCACGGACAGCGGAAGGGAGACCCGTTCGTTCCCGCCGCCCATTGCGCACATCTCGCGCGCGGACAGCACGCGAACCGTTTGGGGCTGCAATGCGCCGATGTGCAGAAGACGGACAGACCCGACATTCTGCGTCCACACCCGCTTGCGGTAACACACCGTCACCGCGCGCTCCTCATCCCGTCCGAAATATCCCGTCAGATCGAAAGTTCCGAAATCGCTGTAACCGCACAGTTTTCCGTCCACATATACGGCGGTATCCGCGTCTTCCGACGTCTTCAATAGGAGACGGTCTGCCGTTCTCTTCGCGGGGAAGGTGTAGGAGCAGAGGGCGGGCTTTCTCGTCGTGTTCCATTTCTCCACGGCGATCCTTATCGGGAAATCGCCGCCGAGGGGAACTTCCGCTTGTCCGAATTCCTCCAAGAGGCGGAAGTCGCACCTGCCGATCTTCTCTTCCCTCTCCACAACGCCGAAGGAGCGCGCTCCCTTCTTGCCCGACGTGCGAAGGGCGGGAGATTGGGGATCGTCGAAATTGGAATGCCCCCATTTCTCGATACAGACGGTATATTTCCCGTCTTTTGCGGGGGGCACTATGACGTCCCGCCCCGCGGTGTAGACCGTATTCCCGCGCTTTCCGTCCGCATCGACGCGGAGAAGGTCGCAGGGGTTTTCGATGAAGAGCGGCTTGCCTTGCGGGACGCAGAGGGTATATTCCGCCGCGCCCTCTTTGAGCCCCAACGCTCCGAAATCGGGAGCGGCTGCGGGGATCTCCCTGCGCACGGGCAATTGGGCGCGACAGAAGGCGCTCAAAGGCTGTTCCTCGTACATCGCGATCACGGGCGGCTTGCCGCCTGCGGCGATCTGAAGCGCCTCTTCCCGCCCGACAAAGCGGACGCGAAGCCCTTTCGTCTCACCGTCTGCCGTAAAGACTTCTTCGCCGCCGCCGAAGTCGAGCCCGACAAGGGGTTCGCCCTCGGTATAGAACACAAGTTCGTCCGCGCAAATGCGGATGGGTTCGCAGTTCGCCCTTGTGAGCACGGCGGAAATGCCGTATCCTGCGAGAGGATAATCAAAGAGGAAGAAGGGCGCGCGCGCCTGTTTTACACTGCCCGTCAAGGTATGAGCGCCGCAGGTGAGCGAGATCTTGCCGCTGCCCGAATAATCGGGCACGCAGACCGCTTTCCCGCCGCCGAAAAGGGCGAGGACGCGCAGTCCGTTCTCCGTCGTGACGAAATCGCTGCTGTCGGGCACGAGCCCCTCTCTTTCGGGCAGGGCGCGGGCGAGCGATTCCCCCATCGTTTTCATAAATGCCGAAAAGAGCACCGCCTCTTCCGCTTCCTCATGATAGCCGCCCACGGGGTCGATCATCGACTCGAAATCGTAGAGCGTTGCCATCATGGAATCGGGCAAAACCGAGGGGATGCCCCAATTGTTGATCGCTTGATTGTAATCGAAATTGATCCCCGCAACCTGATTGTAAGCGCCGAGCAGCTTTGCGCCGCACGAAAGTTCCCGCCGCAAAAGAAAATGGTCGCGGTTGGTCTCGGAGACGAGCAGAGGCTTTCCCCGCTGCATAAAGCGCTGCGCATAGCCGCTAAGCTCGCGGTCGAAGGTGGGATCGAGACTGTCGGGATAACAGTTCATCGTCGCCTCGACGCCCGCGGTAAAGCCGCCCGCGCCCTTTACATCGTATTGCCCCGCACAGCAGAAACAGGGGATGTCGCCGACCGTGCGGCGAGCAAAGCCCAAGAGGCGGGAGATGTACGCTTCGGGATCGGGACAGTCGAAAAAGTCGAGCTCGTTCTCAAGCTGCAGCAGAATGACGTTGCCGCCCTTCCCATAGGTGAAGGGCGCGATCTCGGAAAGAATGGCGTTATACCATTTCTCCACTTCGGCAAGATAGCCCTCGTTTGCGCAACGGATGGGCATTCCCGAATCGAGGATGCGCGCGGGGATCGCGCCGCCGTTCCACTCCGAGCAGATGTAGGGACCGGGACGGGCGATGACATACAGCCCCGCCGCACGCAGTTCTTCCAGAAAACAGCGTACATCGCGTTCCCCCGTGAAATCGAAAGAGCCGTCCTCTTTCTCGTGATAATTCCAAGGAAAATAGACGTCCACGCAGTTATATCCTGCGCGTTTCAGTTTTTCGATGCGGTCCTTCCATACCGCGCGCGGCAGACGAAAATAGAAAAGCGAGCCGCACAGCAGCACTTCATATCTGCCGCCCAGCCTGACTCCTTCCTTTGTGAGTTCTACCGTCTTCTCAACCTTCGGCGAATACATGATTCCCCCTTTTGATATATGCCAATGAGAACGGTTATTCAATAAGTGATCAGCACATATCGAGTGCTTTTTTCTGTGTGTTACATAATATAGAGGTCACATCGGGAAGTCAATACCGATTTTGAAAGACAGTAATATAATCCATATTTATGCCCTTTTTGGGAAGATTTTTGTGGAAAATATGTCGAATTTTTCTTTTTTTTAGATAATTTGTAACAAATATAACAAATTTAACATTATTTTTGAAAACAAGAAAAATGTGAATGACGAAGCTCCCCGCCCTCCAACAGTTGGAGGGGGTGGCACGAGCGAAGCGAGTGACGGGGGTGGGGCGTCTAATACGTCACCCTAAGCGGAGCAACGCGCAGTCGAATGGGTGACATCACGTCCATGTTTACTTCGCGCTTCGCGCTCGTGCCGCCCTTGGACATAAAAGAATGCGGGCGGGGCGACTACGCTCAACATGACGTGATAGGAATCCCCCTTTGCTTCCCCAAATCTGCGCGGAGCAGGGTTTCCCTGCGGCGGCGCACACAATTTGCGCGACACTTCGCGCTTTTCGTTTTTACGAAGCAGTTATCGGGCGGATAGATTGCAAATACGAAGCAGACAACTTAACCCCTCGCACATTTCTTTTCGCAGTGAACGAAGCGCGCCGCTTTCGCGGCGCGCTGAGAGAACAAGCAAAGAAATGTGCGAAACCATTTCCAAATTACTTGCCTTAGGCGGAATTCACTTCCGCCGTGGGCGACCCAATTTGGCAATTACTTTTGCCTTGTTGTCCGATGAAACGAACGAGAGGACAAATAGGTTAAGGCAGAGAGGAGGGTTTCCTCGCACATTTCTTTTCGAAACGACACCCCCTCACCGCAAAAGCGGTGAGGGGGTGGAAGTGAGCAAAGAAATATGCGAAACTATTCAGGCAAGACGTGTTACCGTAAGATCTTCGATCGCAAAGCAACCCGCGCTGTGATGATCGAACTGGAACTCCGCCACGGGAGCGCCAGCATTCCCCGTGCTCGACGAAACGTCGAACCCGAAGCAATAGCACGCCTGATACTGCCCGCCCTCTGCTTTCATATAGACGGTGTATTCGGCGACGCCGCCGCTCGTTCTGCGGTCGATGCGCACATAGACGGCTTCCCCGTCCTTGAGCGTCCTCTCCCCTGCGAGGATGTGGCTGTACTTCGCTCCGCCGATGCTGTTCTTCATCCCGAGCTTGCCCCCCTTGAGGGTCAGATCGAAACTGCCCGCCCAGCCGTTGTGGGTCACGGTGCGCAGACCGATCCCGAGCTCCGCCGCGCCCTGCGCGGAGGCGACCAGCGTGAATTTGAATTCGAGACGGCAATTATCCGCTCCGCTCTCCAATTTGGCGATCGCGATCTGATTCCCGTTGTTGAGGGTCATTCCCGCATCCACGCGGTCGACGATCGTGCCCGTCTTGGTGAGGATCATGTTCAGACGGATATCGTGCCCCAAAATGGAGGAGAAGGTGAAACCGTTCAGCCGATAGAAATCGGGATACTTTCTCACATAGTTCTCGATCGTGCTCGCCGCGCTGCCGTTGTCGTTCCCCGTCGGCGTGACGATGAACTTCTTTAAGGCGACTGCGGAATAGCCCGTGAACGGGTCGGTGAGCGTTGCCTTGAGGGTGAAATTCCCCTGCGCTACGCCGTCGTCGAGATTGTCCATGAACAGATAGGGATAGCCCTCATTGTTCGACGCAAGGCGAACTCCCGCCTCATTGTTGCCGGCGCTTGCGGTGACGTTCTTTTCCACGACCTCATAGACCGCATTGCTCGCGGCGAGTTTTCTACCCCCGCAGCCTGTCGCATTCAAATAGAGCAAATGTCCCATGTTCGTGAGCACTTCTTCGGGCATTCCGTCGAACGGGTCTTCGCCCCAGACGGGAGCATAGTACAGACTCTCCACCGAATAGAACCCGAGATCGACCGTCTTTTTCACCGAGCTGTCCGCCCTGTGGGTATAGACGACCGTCACGGTGAAGTAGTCCACCTTTGAGGAAGTGACGCGGACGGAATATCCGTCCCCCGCCTCGGCGGTGACGTCCGCATTCCCGTGCGTATCGAAGGTGACTTCGTACTTATCCGCCGCGCCCGTCACGAGATAGCCGACTTCCGTGGGATTGTTCGTGGCGATCCTGAGCCGCGCTTGAGTTTGGGCGGCAAGGGTGATTGCCGCGGGCGTGCAGGTGAGTTCCGCGCTTGCGGTGGCGGTTGCGCCCCCCTTGCTCACGACGGTGTATTCGATCCGCCACTGTCCCGCAAGATGAGGGATAAACATATCCCCTTTCAAGGTGTATTCGTCCGATTCGCGGAAGGGACCCGTCTTGCCCTTGCGGTAGCGCACGGAGGTCTCCTCGGTGAGGGTGCGGTCCGTTCCCTCATAGACGGCGGAGCGGGTGAGCGTGACCGTCCCGTCCTCCGCAACGGTATTTTGATCGAGGGTAAGACCGACTTCGGGGGGCTCGACGGCAATGATCTCGATCTGAGCCTCGCCTTGCGCGCTCGAACTTCCGAGCGTCGCCGTCACGGTGACCGTATACTGTCCCGCCGAACCGAAGACGAGGGTATTCAACTCCCCGTCGAAACGGACGTCGGTCGCCGTCTCTTCGCCCTTTCGGACGGTGACCTCGACCGTGCTGCCCGAAGCCGCGGAATATTGCAGAAGATGGAGAGCGCCCACCCTTCCGTAGGTCTCCCCCGCCGCCGCGACGATCTGTACGTCGCCGACGTAAGGGTCGCCGCTCACGACGGTGAGCATTGCGGAAGCAGAGCCCACCATGCCGTCCTTTGCGGCATAGACCGTGACTGTGTATTCGCCCGCGGTGTAGAAGTAATAGCCGCCGTCGCGATAGGAATAATCGCTCGCCGTTGCGGCATTTTCGCCGAGCTGTACGGAAGTTGTGACTTCGCTTCCCTCGGGCGCGGTGTAGGTGAGGAGGTGTTTCGCCCCCGCCTTTCCGTAAGAGCCCTCCTCCGCCGTGATCGCCACATCCTTTACCTCGGGAACGGGCGGCGTTTCGCCGCCGCAGCCGAAGAGGAACAAGCAGCTCAGCAGGGAGAGTGCAAGCAAAATGAGTACCCGTATTGCGTTTGATTTCACTTTCATACCGCCATTACCCCCTTACCCATTCATAATCGACATAATCCTCGGTGAGATATGCCGCACACGATGTATCGCTTCCGAGCGTCAAACTGTTCTTGCCCGCCTTCCAATTCTGTTTGTTCTGGAACACGGCGGACGTGAGTTTGCTGCCGTAGAACGCATATTCGCCGATGCGCGTGACGCTCGACGGGATCGTGACCGAAGCAAGATCGGTCTGCGCGAAGGCATATCCGCCGATCTCGGTGAGCCCCGCGGGGAGCGTAATTTGCGTAATGGGTGCGTATTGGAACGCGTTGCTCCCGATCGTTTTCACGTTCTGCCCGAGCGTCACCTGCGCAAGTTTCGCATAGGACGGTCTCTGTTTTACAGGGTGGCTGAGGTCTCTTCCGACGCCCGTATAGGAGAAGGCGAACTTGCCGATCTCTTTAGCGTTTACGTCGACCGTGGTGAGATCTTCACAGTCATAGAACGCGTTGTCGCCGACCGTATCCACCGTGGCGGGAACTGTCACCGAGACGAGCCCGCTCGCGCGGAAGGCGTTCGCGCCGATGACCTTGACGTTCTTGAATTCGATCGCGGAGAGCCCCTTGCAGCCGCGGAACGCGCTGACGCCGATAAAGCGCACGCTTTCTTCAAGCGTCACGGAAGTGAGGGATGTGTTGCCCTTTTCGGAGACGTCCTTGAACGCCTCGTCCGCAATGCCGACCGTGCCCGCCTTGACGTTCACCATCTGCGTTCCGCTGTCCGCCCCGATGAGGACGTTCGCGGCATAGTTGACGCCGCCCTCCGAAGAGATGAGCCCTGTCCCCTCAAACGCGCCGACGCCGACGCGGATGACGCTCTCGGGAAGGGTGAGGGCGCCGAGGGCGCTGCAGCCTGCAAAGGCGCTTTCGCCGACCGTCACCGTGCCGCTTAAGGTGACCGAGCCGAGCGCGGTGCAGTTTGCGAACGCCGACGCGCCGATCTCTGCCGAGAAAGCAATGACCGTATTGAGTTTTTCGCACCCCTCGAAGAGATAGGCGGGAACTTGTTTCAAGCCCGCGGGAAGGGTGACGGCAGTGACGCCGCAGCCCGAGAAGGCATATTCTTCCGCACTTGTGAGCGCGCCGAGCGACGCGGGCGCAAAGGCGGCGCAGCCCGAGAATGCGGCAAAGCCGACCTCTGTGACTGTTGAAAGATCCGCCCCCGTAAGTTCGGTGCAGCCCGAGAATGCCTGCGCGCCGACCGTCTGCCATTTTACACTGCCGTTTACGGTTTTCAAAGAGGAGCAGCCCTCGAAGAGATAGGCGGGGATCGCCGTCACCGTACCGAGCGAGGCGGTCTGCAAGAGCGTACAGCCGTAGAACGCGCCCTGCCCGATCTCCGACACCGTGCCGAGGTCTGCCTCCGCGATCTGCGTGTTCGCAAACGCCCGCACGCCGACCTTTTCGAGGTTGTTCCCCTCGACCGTGACCGAAGTCACTTCCTCGCCCGCAAATGCCCTTGCGGCGATCTCTTTGACGGGTTTTTCGCGGTACGTAGCGGGAATTTCGACCTCCGTTCCCCGAATACAGCCGATGCCCGTTACGATGTAATACTGCCCGTCCGCGCTCGCCGCGTAGGCAAGGCGGGGCGAGACTTCCTGCCCGCAGACCGAACAGACGTTGCTCCTGCCGATGAGAACGTGCTCGGCAACGTCCGTCCTCTCCTGCGCGTGGTCACATGTCGCCCCGCGCCAGTGCTCGAACTCATCGCCCGTGAGCGTGTCGGAGAAGGTATGTCCCGCGGGCGTCTGTCTTCCCTCGTAGGAATAGCCGCAGTCTATGCAGGTGAATTTTGTATACCCCGCCTCGGTGCAGGTGGGCGAGGTCACCTCTTCGTCAAACCCGTGCGCCGCAGTCCCGACCTGCGCGCCGCAGACGAGGCAGGGATGCCAATGCGCAGTCTCGCTGTGCTCCCACACCTCTTCCTCCACCGTGTGCGGAAGAAGGGCGGTGGGGTCGGTCGCGTACCAATAGCCGCATTCGCAGATGTGCTTTGTGTAGCCTGCCGAGAAGCAGGTGGCATTCACCGTCTCCTCGCGGCATTCGTGCGGCTGTACATCGGGCGTACCGTCCTCGCTCAAGACAGGCTTCCAATGACCTTCTTCATTGTAGCGGTACTCCGTCTCCGCGGGAAGCGCGTCCTTTTGATCGGACGTATAGGAATAGCCGCAAGCGCAGGTGTGCAGGGTGTAGCCCTCCGAGGTCGCACTCGGCGGGATCACCGTGTCCGTAAAGGAATGTGCGCTCTTGTTCGTCTTCGTATCATGCGAGCAGGCGGAAGGATGCCAATGCGCTTCCGCATCGAATGCCCAAGCGTCCGAATAGATATGCGTGTGGGCTTCCCCACAGCCGACTGCCATCGCTGCCGCCGACAGAGCAAGGCACGCGAGCAGACATAATTTGAATTTTCCCGATTTGTTCATGCCGTTACCTCTCTTTTCAATGCGTCTTGCGCTTTTTGCCGATCATGAGCCCCGCGCCGAGGAGCACGGCGGCAAGGAGCGCCGTTCCGCTCACCACGCCGCCGCAGCCGCTCACTGCGGGAGAGTTGTCCTCCGTCGTTCCTCCCTCGAGGGAAGAGCCGGAGGAGAAGGTCACGCTCACGGTATATTCCACAGCCGTGCCGTCCTCCGCCGTGACGGTGATATAGAGCTTATTCCCCCCTTCGATGCGGTGGGAGACGCTCACCCCCTCCGCCACCTCTATGACGATGGGAGACGTCTCGAGCCTTGTTCCCGCGGGAAGGGTGCAAGTTCCGTTCGTTCCCGTAAAGGTCACTTCCGCGCCGCCCACCGTCACTTTGACGATGGAAGCGTCCGAGCTCATCTTCACGAGGGTGACGGTGTAGACCTTTTGCGCACCGTTTTCCGCAGTTACGGTGATCTTCACGACGCCGTCTTGCGCCGCCCCCACCGAGACGACAGCGCTCTCGGACGCAGCCGCCGCGGTCACTGCGGGAAGTTCGCCCTTGTATTTTACGGTATATTCGAGCGTTTCGGGAGCGAAGCCCTCCACGGAAACGCCGCCCGCTTCGAGCGATCTGAGCGTCGCATCCGTGTCCTGCTCGGTGATCGTGATCGTATAGAAGCCCACAGTGCCGTCCTCTGCGGTCACGGTGAGGGTGATGACGCCTGAGGCGAGATCGTAGCTCTTCTTCACCGTCGCTTTGCTATTGGAAGGGGTCGCGGTGAGCGCCGCGAGCACCTTCACGCCCTCCCCCTTATCCACGGTGAGGGTGTACTCCGTCTTTTCGGGCGAGAAAGCGGGAGAGAGGGTGTAGCCCTCCAAGGTGAGAGCGGAGAGGGTCACGTCGGAGGAAATCGCCACGGGGACGAGAGAATAGGTGACCGTATCGCCGTTTTCGTTCGTGACGGCGATGGAGAGCTTCCCGTCCGCAAGGTCGCTTTGCGTGTAAGTTTGCTTGACGTTTGCCGTCGCTCCCTCCGCAAGGGTGAGCGTTATATGAAGCTCGAAGCTCGTCAAACTCTCCACGGGAACGTTCACCGAGCCGCCCGCAAAGTTCTCGGGGGTGAGGGTGAGCGCTTCCTTCCCGCCGCTCACCTGCATGGAGATGAACGTAGCGGTGTTCTTTTGGGCAAATACGATGTTATAGTAGACGGTCTTGGTGGGGAAATCGATATGATAGCACCTGACCGTTGCGATGTGCGAGCTCTCGCTGTAACTGAAATCCGCCTTGTAATGCTCTGCGTTTTGGTCGCCTTCGAGCATTTGTACAACGTTCTCGCCCGCCTTGATCTCGGAAAGATCCGCCCCCGCGGGAACTTTTACGAGGATGTCCTCCGTGGGGTCTTCGGGAACGGGGATATTCACATTTTCGCCATTCTCGCCAAGTTTGTAGCCGAGCTTTTCCGCCTTTAAGCCGAGGTCGCGGTTGAACTTGACCGTCGCCGTGCGGGACAGATCGTTCTTGCTCAGCGTGACTTTAACGCCCTGTTCGTCGAGCTCCGCCGTCGCAGGGCCTGTAAGAGGGGTATAGGAATAGCTGATCCCGCTTTGCGTGACGCCCGTCTTGACGCCCTGACTATCCTTCACTTCCGTTGCACCGCCGAGCAGGAGATCGGGATAGGCGAGCCCCTCCGCTTCGTAATATTCGGGCGCGGCTGCGAGGAGCTCGGCGATCGTTTCATACGACGCTTTGATCTCTTCCGCCGTCTGCGCATAGGCGTAGATGTTGGTCTCGTCGAAACGGGAGGAATTCTCGCCGTCCATATGGTGGCGGTGAAGCCCGACGCTCGCGCCCCCGTTGATCGCCTCGATGAGCACCTGCGCCTTTGCGGCGCTGCCGTCCTGTCCGTTGAAGGTGACCGCAAGTTCGCCGTCTTTATAAAATTTGATCTCGCTCACGCCGTTTTGATAGGTCACGGTTACGGTAAAGAACACGTATTGCGCGCCCGCGGAAGGAGTATTGAAATAATCTTTCTTCGCGTCGTCGCTGCTGAGGGCGGGGTCTTTCCATTCGCCCACACTGTTCGAAAGGTGTTCCCAGCCGCCGATCGGCTGACCGTTTGCGATGTCATGCTTCTGCATGTTCCCCTTTTCGAGAATGGTCCCGTGCTCGCTGCCGTTTACCGAAAAGACTGCCTCCCAGACGATCCCCTCGAGCTTCATCCAAGTGGAGAACGTGAAGCCCGTCGTGCCGCCCACTGCGGGGATGTTCGCCGTGGTGTAGCCCCATGAGCCGAGCTCGATCCCCTCGCCTATGACGCCGCTCACCTTTCTCGCCGCGGTCGGCGTGCGCGTATCCGTGACCGCCGTGTTCCAACTCGTGGAACGCACCGTCATGTTGAGCGCTTCATTTTCCTTCAACGCGCCCGTCTGCGCGTCCCAGCTCGAACCCGCAAAGACTTTGTTTTCGCCGCCGACGCTCTCCTCGAACGACCAGTGCGCGATGTGCCCCTCGTTCTTACTCTTGTAAGAAAGAGTGTATTCCGTGCTTTCCTTCAAAAGTTTGTCTTGGAGCGTAAATGTGACAACGTGCGTCGCTTTGTCGTAGGAAAAGCCCTCGATCGTCACACCGTTGGGATATTCGGGCGTCACGCAGGACTGCTCTAAATCTGCGGGCGGCTCGTCGGTATAGACGAGCTGCGAGCTATAGTCGAGCTTGACACCGTTCACGGTGGGAAGGGCGGCGTCCGCGCGTTCCCGTTTCAAGATGACGGTGTAGGAGACGGACTCTCCGCCCGCTGTGCCCGCCGAAGTCGTGATGACGTTTTCGCCGTTACAGTTGATATTTTCGTTGACCGTTTCCACATTGGAAGTTCCGCCGCCCGAAACGGTGACCTCAAAGGAGACCGAAGCGGTATCCGGCGAAAGGGTGACGGTGTAGCGCGTCTTTTCGGGGTCGAAGCCCTCGACGTCCTCCGCCTTGCCGTCGATTTTGATCTTCAGCGAGGAAAGGGTGATACGGTCGGCACTTTGCGAGACCTTCGTCACGGTGAACACGCGCTGCGCCTGCGTCGCCGTCTCGGTGAAAACAACGGTCGCAACGTTTCCCGAAATCGTATACGTATACGAAAATCCGTCGCCCGTTGCCGAATACGTGCCGCCCTGCTCGGTCACCGCGCCCGCTTCCACGCCGCCGATGAGGATCTTGGGGAAGCCCGCCTCGCTGCTCGTAAAGCGGAAGTTGCCGCCGTTGTCCAGAGTGAACGACGTCTGCGTTCCGTCGAGACGGACGGTCTTGCCGTTCGCCGCCTTGACGCCCCTGTATTCCTCATAGAGCCCCGTGACCTCTTCCTGCGACATCGCGCCGCTGTAAATGCGGAGATCGTCGAGAATGTCGGGACGGTCTTCGGTCGAATCGTGCGCGAGACGGATGCCGAACATGCCGTCTGTCTGATTCTTGGCGGCGGTCATGATGTCGCCGAGGATATGGGACGTCTGCCCGCTCGTGAAATGCTGTTTCAAAACGCCGTCGCGGTACGCTTTCATCTCGGTCGAGGTGATGACATAGGTGACCTGATACCACGTATCCGCCTTCATGTTGTCGACCGCATCGCCGCCGTTGTCGCCGTTCGTATTGTTATGGGTGACGACAAAGGAATCCCAGCCGCCGCCTTCCACGCTTGCGTGCACGTCGCCCGCATGAGCGGCGCAGTTCTGATCCCACGGGTCGGCTTCGTTCCTTCTGCCGCCGTTGCCCTGCATCGTCCCCTTGCCGAGCCTGCCGCCGTGCGCGCCGTCCCAAAATTCCACAAGGCTGCCCCAATAGGTAGTGATGTTCTTCACCCAAATGGAGACGGTCATGCCGTCCGCGTCCTGCGGAAGATGGAACTTCGCCCGAGCGTGCGCCTTTCCCGTGAAGGAGAGAGCGGAGCTGCCCTCAACGCCGTCCGCCGTGCGCACTTCGCCGATAGCCCCGCCGTTCACGCCGTTTTGGATGGTGGCGTCGAATTCGGGCGCGACGACATAGGTCTGCGTCTCCGCATCCCATGTGTACGCCGCCAGCTTCTGACCTGCGGCCGTTGCCGTTTCGTCAAGGCTGTATTTTACGACAAGTTTATCGTTGCGGGAGAGCATCGCCCCGAGCGTTTCGCTTGCCGCGGCTTCTGCCGATCCCGTTCTTGCGGGCGACATGGAAAATATTGCCGCAACCGCAAAGCTCAAAAAGAGCAGGATCGCAAACAGCCTCGCATGTCCTTTGATCTTTACCATAATTCCCCCCTGTTTTGGATTTTCGTGAGAATACCATAAAATGATGTATGTGTCAATATAAAATCAAAAAACAATAATATTGTCCTAATTCAATTTCTTTATATGTCATTTCTTACTGTTTTTTGCGCAGCGTATTGATTTTTTTGGAAGCGGATGATACCATAATTCCAAATAACCTTTTGGTTCGAAAATAAGGAGGAAGCAATGAAACGAATTTTAGGGCTTGTGTGCGCCTCCGCCCTCTGTGTGCTCATGGTGGGCTGCGCGGCGGGCGGAAACGGCACGGTGGCGCTCCCCGATACGCACGACGCGCAAACGGTATTGACCGATACGGTCGGGTCTTCCGTCCTTCCCGAGAAAAAGACGGTCTTTGAAAGCGCCGCTCCTCAGGCGGCTGCGCCCGCCGCGGAAGGCGCGGAGACGAGCTCCTCCCCGAGCGTGAACGACGATTACATCTCCCCCTTGGTGACCTTGCGCGCCGATCCCTATCTCTATAAACACGAGGGCAGGTATTACTTTACGGGCTCTTATCCCGAGTATGACCGCATCGAACTCACCACTGCCGATTCGGTAAACGGGATCGCCGCGGCCGTTCCCAAGGAGATCTGGCACATGGACGCAAGTTTCGGGCAGAAGTATGTATGGGCGCCCGAACTTCACTACGTCATGGGGCAGTGGGTCATCTATTTTGCGTACAGTCAGACAGGTCTTTGGGACATCAGATGCTGCGCCCTCCGCTGCACGGGAGACGACCCCATGCACGATGAGTGGGAATACATGGGCGTGATGAAAAAAGCCGTGGGCGACAGCTTCTCTTTCAGCAGCGGAATGTCCCTCGATATGACCGTTTTTGAAAATAACGGCAAATGGTATGCGATCTGGGCGCAGAAGCCCTCCGCTTCCAACCTCTATCTCGCCGAACTTGCCGACCCCTTCACCCTCGCGACAGAGCCCATTCTCCTCACCCAGCCCGAATACAGTTGGGAAATGGTGCGCGAACGGGTGAACGAAGGCCCTGCCGTTTTGAAACACGCGGGGAAGATCTTTGTGAGCTTCTCCGCCGCCGCCACGGGGTTTGAATATTGCATGGGGCTTCTGGAGATCGACGCCTGCGACGACCCCATGGTGATAGAGAATTGGACGAAATATCCCGAACCCGTGTTCCAAACGGATGAATCGCTCAAGATCTATGGACCGGGACACAACTGCTTTGTGGAAGGGGACAACGGCGAGCCGCTCTGCATCCTGCACTTCCGCGACTATAAGGACATCACGGGAGATTCCCTGCTCGACTTCAACCGCCACGCGCATGTGATGAAGATCACCTTCGACAAAGACGGTACTCCGCAGTTCCGCATCGACCCCGAAGATCTCTACAACTCGCAATTCACGGATCACAATAAATAAGGCAAAGTTTAAGCGACAGGCGGGAGCAAATGCTCCCGCCTGTCTTATTTTTTGGATACGTTCTATGAAATTTGCGCTCGTTCCGCCCTTCGACATGAAAGAACTCGGGCGGCTCGGAAGATACATGGGACACCACCCCCCTACCCCCCTCCTTGGAGGGGGCGGGATGAGCGAAGCGTGACGGGGGTGGTGTCTGTTCGAGAACGTTACACCCCTTCCGTCACTCGCTTCGCTCGTGCCACCCACCCCTCAAGGGGTGGGCAAGGAACAAGGGCAGAATGACGCGAGGGCGGGGGGGTGTCCCCCCCGACGGGGGTAGGCCTTGTCCGCCTAACGCAGAAGCATGGCGAGAAGGTTTCCCTCGCCCACTCTGCGGCCGATGCTATCGTAGGTGTACCGACCGTCGAAATACCCCAAACGGCGGCCGATACTGTCGTAGATCACCTGCCGCGAGCCCTCGTCTTTGATCTCCCCGATCTTGCGCCCGATATTGTCCTTCAGAATTTGGTTCATATCTCCCCTCCTTGATTTTCTTTCATTTCAACGCGCCTGTCTTCGGCGGATTCAATCATCCTTTCCCGTTCCGCTCACGAGATTCATCATCTTGCGCTTGTGGTCCATGAGGGAATGGACATAGAGTTTGAGCGTGATGACGGGCGACTTGTGCCCGAGCACCTCGGAGAGCGTTTTGTCGTCCATCGATTTTTCCTTCGCCCGCGTTGCAAAGGTGTGGCGGAGGGCGTGGAATTTCTTGTGCGGAATTCCCAACCGCTTCAATAAGAGTTCGTAGCTCCGCTGGAAAGAGCGCACCCGCACGGTGTTTCCCTTGGAATCGGAGATGACGTAATTGCTCTTGCTCTCCTCCTTCATCTCCCCGAGCAGGGCGAGCAGCCCGTCGGGAAGGGGGATCACGCGGCGGGAGGAATAGGTCTTGGGGGATTCGATTACCTTGATGTAATTCCCCTTCTCGTCCTTCCCGTCATGACAGGTCTTGGAGATGGTCATGAGCCCGTTTTCAAAATCGATGTCCTCCCACTCCAGCGCCAACAGCTCGCCGATCCGCAGACCCGTGTAGAGGCAGATGACGATGCCGTTGAGCTTGTGGCGGTCGGCTCTTCTGCCGAGCATCTCCGAGATCTCCTTCTCGATCCGCCTCTGCTCCTCTTCCGTAAAGCAGATGACTTCCGTAGCCGCATTCTTGGGAAGTTCCAACTTGTCGCCGATGTAGCGCTCGACGTAGCCGAGATTGTATGCCCGCCGCAGAGAATTCCGAAACACACTGAAAATGAGGCGGATGCTGTTCGCCGAAAGGGGCTTGCCCGTCCGCAGATTCCCGCTCTCCAAGAGCCCCGTGATGTAGTGCTGGATCTCCCCCACGTCCAAATCGTTGATCTCACAGCCGCCGAAATTGGGCATGAGCCGCAAGCGGATCACCTCGTGATAGCTCTCATACGTCCGTTGCTTTTCCACGGGACGTACATAGTCCTCCAGCCAAATATTCAGCCATTCCCCGTATTGCATTTGTTTTGCCTCTATGCTTTTTCCTTATTTTAGCAAATCTCCGAAAAAAATTGCAAATGGCAAACCGTTTTACTTACGAAAAAAAATTTTTACAATTTTTGAATTTCTTTATTTTGATATAATATTTTGAAAAAATTCGCCGAAAATCCAAACTAACGGCGGCCCTCATCCCTCTTGGAGAAGACGCAGCCGCAATAATTCTGACGGTAAAGCGCGTATTGTCTGCTCAGTTCGATCGAACGAAGATACCCGCCCCGTTTTTTGAAGTCGCTCGGAAGGTAGCCAACGCCGTATTCCTCCCCGAGCGCAATGCCGATCCCGTTGATGAGGGCGGCGTTTTTGAGGGGGGAAAGGGTGAGCGTCGTGCCGAAATAGTCGAAGCCGCGCGCCTTTGCCTCCGCCGCCGTGCGCTCAAGACGCAGACGGAAGCACCGCGCGCAGCGCGCCCCTCCCTCGGGCTCGTTCTCATAGCCGAGGGCGATCGCTTGGAAATCTTCGGGCGAATAGTCGCAGTCGAGCAAGTCCGCCTGCCCCGTCTCCCTCAGAAGGCGGATCTGTTCCTCCTTGCGCTTGAGATACTCTTCGGCGCAGTCGAGGTTGGGGTTATAGTAAAAGACGGTGGTCTTGAAGACACGGGAAACCTGTTCGAGGCAATAGCTCGAACAGGGCGCACAGCAACTGTGGAGCAGCAGCCGTTTTCCCGTCCCCTTCTCCATTTCCGCGCGCATGAGATTGTCATAATTGACGACGTTCATTTTCAGCCGATATGACAGAGTTCGCGAAGGAAGTACTCATGAATTCGCACATCCTCCGTGAGTTCGGGATGAAAGGCGGTGGCAAGCATATTCCCCTGCCGCACCGCAACGGTCTTTCCCGCATGGGAAGAGAGGATACGCACTCCCTCTCCCGCACGCTCCACATAGGGGGCGCGGATGAAGACGGCGGGGAATTCCCCCACCCCCTCAAAGGGAATGTCGGCGCGGAAAGAGCCGAGCTGGCGGCCGTAGGCGTTGCGCCTGACAGTGACGTCGAGCGTGCCCAGCCATACATTTTCGTCGTTTGAAAGGCGCTTGGCGAGCAAAATGAGCCCCGCGCAAGTGCCGAAGACGGGAAGCCCCCCTTCGATCGCCTCTTTCACAGGACCTAAGAGTCCCTCTTCGCGCAAAAGTTTTCCCTGCACGGTGGATTCCCCGCCGGGAAGGATGAGCCCGTCCAGCCCGTCGGTGAAGTGCTCCTTTCGCCGAATTTCTTTATAGGACGCGCCGAGCTTTGAGAGCATCTGCTCGTGTTCGAGAAAAGCCCCCTGAAGGGCAAAGACGCCGATCATTTTCCGCGCTCCGCCATGAGGAGAGCGATCTCCTGTTCGTTGATCCCCACCATCGCCTCGCCTAAATCTTCGGAGAGTTCGGCAAGGATGTTGGGGTCGTTGTAATTTGTGACCGCCTGCACGATGGCGCGGGCGCGCTTTGCGGGGTTGCCCGATTTGAAGATGCCGCTTCCCACGAACACCCCCTCCGCGCCGAGCTGCATCATGAGCGCCGCGTCCGCGGGCGTCGCCACGCCGCCCGCCGCAAAGTTGACGACGGGAAGTTTTCCGTTCTCGTGCACATACTTTACAAGCTCATAGGGCACGGAGAGCTCCTTCGCCTCTTCGAAGAGCTCGTCTTCGCGCATTGCGGCGACTTTTCTTATCTCGCTCATCATCATGCGCATGTGGCGGACCGCCTGCACGACGTCGCCCGTGCCCGGTTCGCCCTTCGTGCGGATCATGGAAGCGCCCTCCGAAATGCGGCGCAGCGCTTCCCCCAAATCGCGCGCCCCGCACACGAAGGGAACGCGGAACTGCGTTTTGTCGATATGGTATCTGTCGTCGGCGGGAGAGAGGACTTCGCTCTCGTCGATGTAGTCGATCTCGATCGCCTGTAAAATTTGGGCTTCGGCGATGTGGCCGATGCGGCACTTCGCCATGACGGGAATGGAGACGGCATTCTGTATCCCCTTGATCATCTTGGGGTCGGACATGCGGGAGACGCCGCCCGCCGCGCGGATGTCCGCGGGGATGCGCTCGAGCGCCATGACGGCACATGCGCCCGCCTCTTCCGCGATCTTTGCCTGTTCGGGGGTGGTGACGTCCATGATGACTCCGCCCTTGAGCATCTGTGCGAGATTTTTGTTCAGCTCGAACCGTTCGTTCATAAAAGTTACCTCGTCTTGATTTCGCGCCTATTATAGCACGAACGCAAAAGGCAGTCAATCTTTTTTTAGATATATGAGACTTGGAATGACACCCCTTCCGCCTCGTGCCTCGGCACCCACCCCTCAAGGGGTGGGCAAGGGGTTTTGTCATTTCGACCAAGCGAAGCGCGTGGAGAAATCTCATGACCCGCCCCGCGAGATTCTTCGGGGACAACTGTCATTGGACTGCGTAATTGCAATTCCGCTCAGAATGACGCGGGTAACAAAGGACACCACCCCCTACCAATGACGCGGGGGAGGGGGGCGGCGAAGTATGCAAAAAGGACCTCGAGAGGTCCTTTTTTGTCTGTTGTTTCGATCAGTCGTTGGACGTACTTTCCAGATACTCTACAAATGCCTCTTCATACTTGGTGAGATCGAGCTGCACGAAATTCTTGTACACGGTCTCCTCTTCTCCCCAACTATTATTGAAACCACCCGGGAGCACTTTACAGGTCAGGAAGCGGAGCGCGTGGATCTTTTCGAGCACTTTTTCCTTATTCTCGAGCGTTTCAAAATTCCACGTATCCTTCCCATCGACAACGATCCTGCAATTTTTGATCTGCCCATACAGAGCGCGGACCTCGGCTTTGGTGAGATCGTTGTAATGATTGAGGATCTCCGTTGCGATAGCGCCCTTCATGAACGAACGGTTGAGCTCGTTGAGTTCGGTGACTTTCGCCTGCTCCTCCTCACTCAGATCCGTCGGTTTTAAGGCGGTTACCCACGTCCCCCAAGGCTGTACTTTTCTGATCGTATTGGTTTGCCAATAATCGTAGCCGAAGCCCCAAGCGTAAGCTCCTGCAAGATCTTTCAGAATGGGGAGAAGGTCTTCTTCAAAGGAAACGCTGTCTTCTTCGTAGAGCGCTTCGAGATCGGTCTTGACCTTATTATAGGCATTCAACACTTCTTTGATATTCTTATTGTAGACGAGTTTGACAAACGTTTGATACCCCGTTTTCTCCTTCAAGTCCTCGGGAAGTTTGTCGTACAC
>CANREF010000019.1 GCA_947629575.1 uncultured Clostridia bacterium
AAAAGAGAAGGCTGGGAAAGCCAAAGGAGAAAGAAAATATCGTATTTAATTTGCACGATGGAAAAGTACAACACGAAGGATAGGGACAACATAACCCCCATCGAGTTGGAGAACGAGCGGGACGAAATCTATAAGCCGAAAAATCCGCAGATCGACCTTAAACGCACAAAGAAAAATTACCATGAAGTTCACCCCCAAGGCGGGTATCTCGACTATATCCACAAGAGGATCGAAGAGCTTCATCTTCCGAGGAAACCGAGGAAGGACGCCGTTCTGATGTGTTCCTTCATCATCGGTTCGGATCGTACATTTTTCTCGAAGTTGAACGAGGGCGCGCGGGAAGCGTTCTTCCATGACGCGGCACAATTTTTCATTGAGAAATACGGGCGGGAAAACATTATCTCGGCGGTCGTTCACATGGACGAAACTAATCCGCACATGCACCTCAATCTTGTTCCGATCTTCGGCGGGAAGCTCTGCGCCAAAGAGCTGTTCGGTCCCCCTCAACTGCGCGACTTGCAAACGGAGTTTTGGAAAGAAGTCGGTGAACCGTGGGGCTTGATGAGAGGAAAACCGGGGAGCCAAGCCGTTCACCTCGACACGGCGGAATACAAAGCCAAGAAGATTTTGGAGAAGGCGCAGGCGGAAGCCGCCAAGAGCGACGAGCGGAAACGGAAACAGGACGCGGAGTTCGAGCAGAAGGAAGCGCAGATGAAAGAAATGGAAAAGGCGCGCCGCTATGACGAGAGGCTCATTGAACAGATGTCCGCGCAGAAGGAAAAGCTCGAAAGTTCGATTTCCCAACTTGAAACTTTTCACACCGCCGTAGAGGAAGCAAAGGAACAGCCGCTTCCGAAGAGGCGCAAGGAGAGCGAACAGGAGATCACCCGATTGCGAGCGGAGAACGCCGCCTACCGCGTAGAACAGAAGCGACTTCAAAGAGAGGTCGGAAATCTCTTTCAAGATTGGCAGGATGCGGAACGGCGGGCGCACAGGAACGAGGACGCGGCGAGCGCGGTCAGGGACATGGAAACGGCGTATCCGAGCGAGTATAAAGACCTCCTCTCCAAGTCCAGACGAAAGCTCAACCCCGCCGCGTACTACACGCCTATCAGAATCAATCACAGCGGCAAGGACGGGAAATGACAACTGAATAAATCTTACAAGGAGGTAAATCATATCGACTGACACAGGATGGGACGTAGGCGCAAAAATAGGACGGGGATCCCCGACTATGAGATCGAAACGCTGGCGCGCGCGATATTGCCCTCGATTCAACAATTATTTGAAACGGAAGAAGGAAGAAGAGAGTTTGAAGAGTGGCAAGCCGAACGGCGGAAACAACAACTAAATAAAAAAGAAAACGATAAAATATCCCATTGAAAACCATAGGGATGTAGCCGCCGAGGATGGCGGTTGGGTTCGTCGCTTCGTATCCCGATCATAAAAAGCGGCACGGCGGGCAGAGATTTTTCTGCCCGCCGTTTATTTATTTCGGCGTATATTTTCGGGTTTTTCTGCGGATATTCGGCGATAAAATCCGCGAGAAATGAAGTGACTCCCGAGGATATTTTTCTCACTTCTTGCGGAAAAGCAGCCGTTTTTTATAGGTTTTTCAGCCGAATCACGAAGCCAAAGCCGTCTTTTACGGGAAAAACGGTGTTCGGATAATTAACGTCCACCTCACCAAGTGAGACCCAGTAGAACCCGCAAAAAGGTTCTATTGGGGTCTTTTTTTGCACTTTTTCGGCTATTTTATATCCAAAGGACGATTGCATACGTCTGTTTCTCCGCTCCGCCGCCGAATGTGTGGCGTTCTACTTCTACCGTCATTTTTACTTCATAAAGAGATCGTCGGCAAAGCGTTCGGAATATTTTTTCTTGTAAAGTTTTCAATAAAAAGATTACAGAAACTCTTGACAATGCATCGCATATAGGTTATAATTATATCAAAATACAAAAAAGATATAATTAAGGACTCCGATGAGGCAAATAGATTATAAATCCAGACAAGCCAAATTGCTTGTTCCGGAAATCGTTGAGCTGCTCTCACAAATTCATGAATTAAAGGGAGCGCAAAATTCATTTCTTGCGGCAAAGCCCGATGCGCTTTTTCACTTGTTGGAGATCGCTAAAATTGAAAGTACCGCCGCTTCGAATAAAATCGAGGGGATTTTCACTACCGACAATCGGTTGAAACAAATCGTTTTGGATAAAACGCAGCCGAAAAATCGCAGTGAGCGCGAGCTTGCAGGTTACAGAGATGTCTTGAAAGTCATCCATGAGAACTATCTGTATCTTCCGCTCAAGCCTTCCTATATTCTGCAACTTCATAAAATGCTCTATGAATATAGCGGGAAAGATTACGGCGGAAAGTTCAAGATCGCCGATAATGTCATTTCTGAAACCGACGAAAAGGGAAACCGCAAAGTCCGCTTTGTGCCCGTTCCCGCGTGGGAAACGCCCGATGCCATCGAAAAGATCTGCGCCGCATATCAAGAAGCTGTCGACGGGGAGAAACTCGATCCCCTGCTTGTGATTCCTCTGTGGATCTTGGACTTTCTGTGTGTACACCCGTTCAGCGATGGGAATGGCAGAATGAGCCGCCTCTTCACCTTGCTTCTCCTCTATCGTGCGGACTACCAAGTGGGCAAGTACATCAGCATCGAGAGACTGATCGAGCGCACCAAAGAGAGTTACTATGAGGCACTCATGCAGAGTTCCTACAAGTGGCACGAGGGCGAAAACGACGACTTGCCTTTCGTCCGCTATATGCTTGGTGTGATCTTGGCGGCATATCGGGAATTTTCGGAGCGGGCAGACAGGTTTATTGGGCAAAATCCCTCAAAGCCCGAACGGGTGCGGGAAATTCTCAAAGCAAGTCTTTCGCCCATGACAAAGCGGGAGATTGCAAAGCAAAACCCTGACATTGCAGAGATCACCATTCAAAGGGCGCTTATAAGTCTTGTACAAGAGGGCGTCGTCATGAAGATCGGCGGCGGGAGATATACAAAATATATTTGGAATCACGAAAAGGAGTAAATTATGCTTACGGGAGAAATCAAACTGAAAATCGACGGACTTTGGGATATCTTCGCCGCGGGCGGGCTCGTCAATCCATTGGACGTCATTGAACAAATCACCTACCTCATGTTCATCCACGACCTTGACGACGCCGACAATCGCCGCGCAAAAGAGGCGACGATGCTCGGCATTCCCTACGAGAGTGTCTTCCAAGACGAAGTAAAGATCGGCGAAAAGACGGTGGATGGCAAACAGCTGAAATGGTCCGTTTTTCACGATCTGCCCGCAGGGGTGAAATATACCGTCGTGCAGGAGCAGGTCTTTCCCTTCATCAAGGAACTCCATGCCGACAAGGAGAGCGCATACAGCAAATATATGGGCGACGCGATCTTCAAAATTCCGACGCCGCTCGTCTTTGAGAAGATCGTCGCCGCGCTCGATAAAATTTACGAACTCATGGACGAGGAGAAGAATGCAGACATCAAGGGCGACGTATACGAATATCTTCTCTCCAAGATTGCACAGTCAGGCTTAAACGGACAGTTCCGCACTCCCCGACACATTATCAAGATGATGGTGCAGCTTGTAAACCCCACTCCCGAGGACACGATCTGTGACCCTGCCTGCGGCACTTCGGGCTTCCTCGTCGCGTGCTGCGATTATCTTCGGGAGCATTATAAGGAAGAGATCTATTTTGACAAGGCGAACCGCGAGCACTTTCTCAAAGAGATGTTCTTCGGCTACGACATGGACCGCACCATGCTCCGCATCGGCGCGATGAACATGATGACGCACGGCATCGAAAATCCCTTTATCGAATACCGCGACAGCCTATCTGACCAGAATGCGGATAAGAACCGCTTCAAGCTCATCATGGCAAATCCGCCCTTTAAGGGAAGCCTCGATTACGACATCGTCTCCACCGACCTCATCCGGGTCTGCAAGACGAAAAAAACCGAGCTCTTGTTCCTCGCCCTCTTTTTGCGCATGTTGGAACGGGGCGGAAGATGCGCCTGCATCGTTCCCGAAGGCGTGCTATTCGGCTCGTCTACGGCGCACAAGGCGATACGGAAGGAACTTATCGAAAATAACCGTCTGCAAGCGGTCATTTCCATGCCGAGCGGCGTATTCAAGCCCTATGCGGGCGTCTCGACGGCGGTGCTGCTCTTTACCAAGACGGGGCACAGCGACACCGATAAGGTTTGGTTCTACGAGATGAGGGCGGACGGCTTCTCCCTCGACGACAAGCGCACCCCTGTTCCCGAGAATGACATTCCCGACATTGTGGCGCGCTTCCATGACCTCGCGGCGGAAGAGAGCCGCGCGCGCACCGAGCAATCCTTTTTAGTGCCCAAGGAGGAGATTGTCGTCAACGATTACGACCTCTCGATCAATAAATACAAGCAGACGGAGTATGTGCGGGAGGAGTACCCCTCCACGCAGGAAATTCTGACCGATCTCAACGAGTTGGAACTTGAAATCACGGCAGGCCTCGCCGAATTGGAGGAACTGCTGTGACAAATTTTATAAAGTTGGGCGATTTGACAACAATCAAAACAGGAAAGCTGGATGCAAATGCTTCAACTCCAGATGGCGCTTACCCATTCTTCACTTGTGCGATTAAGCCACTGAAAATTGCGAGCTATTCGTATGACTGTGAATGTGTTTTGGTTGCAGGCAATGGCGATCTCAATGTCAAATATTACGATGGTAAATTTGATGCTTATCAAAGGACTTATATAATTGAAGTCAAAGATAAAGAAAAATTGTTGACGAAATACTTGTACTATTTTTTGCAATTATATATTTCAATATTGCGGAGCCAATCGATAGGCGGAGTAATTAAATACATAAAATTAAACAATCTGACGGATTTGCTAATAAATGTCCCACACTTGAACGAGCAGCAGAGAATCATATCCAGAATAGAACAGATTTCTACCCTAATGACAAAACGCAAACAGCAACTCGAAAAATTGGATGCGCTCGTCAAAGCAAAGTTTTACGAGCTATTTGGAAATATCCCCGCGACGAAATACAATTCTTTAGAAAATGTATGTAAAACCATAACCGATGGGACGCACCAACCACCCCAATTTAGTGAATCAGGCATCCCCTTCTTATTCGTATCAAACCTAGCAGATAATGAAATAGATTATGAAACACAAAAATTTATAAGCCGTGAAACGTATAACGAGTTAATCAAACGGACTCCGATAGAAGTCGGGGACATATTACTCACAACCGTAGGATCTTACGGACACCCTGCGGTTGTAGAACAAAAGCGGGAATTTTGTTTTCAAAGGCATATTGCTTATTTGAAACCAAATGCTCATTTGATCGATAGCCGTTTTTTGCATGGAGCATTGCTTTCCCCGATAGGACAAGAACAAATAGAAAAAGCTGTAAAAGGAATCGCACAAAAAACGCTCAATCTTTCAGAGATAAAACATATTAAAATACCTGTTCCCTCTTTGGAACAACAAAGCAAGTACTCCAATTACCATAAGCGAACCGAAAAAATAAAAACCAAAATCAAACAGAGCCTTGAAAAACTCGAACTCTTAAAGCAGTCCCTTCTGCAAAAATACTTCGGATAAAGGAGAAAAATTATGGACATTACTTATTTGATTGGCAATGGATTTGATATTAGCGTGGGGTTACACACGAAATATAGTGAATTTTTAGAGTATTATCGGGCAATAAAATCGGACATCCCCCTTATTCAAAAATTTAAGGATAGTATCACTGAAAATCAAGAGCTTTGGTCTGATGCAGAAATTGGCTTTGGAGAATACACAAAGGAATTTTCCGATCTCGAGGAATTTGAAGTTTGCCATCGCGATTTTTGTCTTGAGCTTTGCGATTATCTACGAGCACAAGAGAAAATGTTAATTCAACCAAATGATAACATTAAAAAGAGTTTTTGCGACGCTCTTGTCTCATATCCAACTCATTTAAGGCCCGCCGAAACTATAGAAATCAACCGCATATTAAATAGTCATATAGCAGAATCATTCAAATATAATTTTATAAACTTTAATTATACCCGTGCTTTTGACCGTTGCTATCAATATGCCAGAAAAACGGGGGCGCAATTTGCCTATCACGATCACGCAGGCTCCAAACATGCAGAGTTATTAAGCAATTTGATTCACGTACATGGCGATCTAAGCCGTCCTGTATTGATGGGAGTAAACGATGAATCGCAGGTCGCCAATAAGGAACTTCTGAAAACAAGGCAATTCGTTCGGGAATTTATTAAACCGGAAACAAATAATGGGCTTAAAAACTTAGTCAACGAAAAGGTACAAGAGATAATAGAAGGAAGCAATATACTGATTATTTTCGGTATGTCATTGGGAAAGACAGATAAAAAATGGTGGAAAAATATAGCTAGGTGGTTAAACAATACATCAGGACACTTGATTATTTACACAAGATGCGCTGACTTTAATATAAATTTGGGCGGTGTCGAATTGGCTCACGAAGAAAAAATCCAAAATCTATTCTTATCATACTCCGGTTATAACGAGCAAATTAAAGATGCACTAATCAATAGAATACACATTGTGACAAACAAAAGTCTATTCGACTTTACAATGGTTAACGACGATAAAATTGAAATAGAAAAAAGTGCATAAACAACTATGACAAACTTTGACTTTCTGAAAAATGAAGAAAAATTCGCGTCGTTTGCGGATGTGGCGATCAATGCGGAGAAAATATTCCATATCGACGCGGAGGCCTCGGCGCTCAACTGTCGCCGTGCGGCGGAGTTCGCCGTAAAATGGATGTATTCTGCCGACTTGGAACTCGAAATGCCCCCTTACGACGATTCCTTTGCCGTGCTCACAAGCGGCGAGGCCTTCCGCGGGATCGTAAAACAAGACAACATCCGCCGCCTCGACTATATCCGTCGTTTGGGCAACAACGTCGCACACAAGGGCAGGTCGGTCACTCCCGATCAGGTGCGGCTGTGCCTTGAAAATCTCTTCTATTTCCTCGACTGCGTTGCCTATCTCTATGCCGATGAGTACGAGGAAAAAGAGTATGACCGCACTCTGCCCGATATGCAGAGCGAACCCGCCCCTGCCCCCGAGCCCGAGATCGACATTGAGGCGCTTCTGAAAGAAAACGCCGCGCTCAGAGAAGCGCTTTCCGCAAAGCGCGAAGAGCGGGAAAAGACCTACTCCCCGCCGCCCAAAGAGCCCTCGGAGTACGAAACGCGCACCAAATACATCGACGTCATGCTCATGGACGCGGGTTGGGAACTCGGCAAGAATTGGATCAACGAATATCCTCTTTCGGGAATGCCGAACGCCTCCGAGTTCGGCTTTGCGGACTATGTTCTCTTCGGCGACGACGGCGTTCCGCTCGCTGTGGTGGAGGCAAAAAGAACATGCGTCGACCTCTCGGTCGGGCGGCGGCAGGCGCAGCTCTATGCCGACCTTTTGGAGAAGAAATTTCATAAACGTCCGATCATTTTCCTTACCAACGGGTTTGAAACGAGGATTTGGGATGACCGCTATTACCCCGAGCGCGCCGTGAGCGGAATTTACTCCAAGCGCGACCTTGAAAAACTCTTCAACCTGCGCCGCGCAAAGACGAGCCTCAAATACATTACCGTTGATAAGCGCATCGCGGGAAGGTACTATCAGGAAGCGGCGATCAAATCGGTCTGTGAAGTCTTCGAGCGCAACCGCCGCAAGGCGCTGCTCGTCATGGCGACGGGTTCGGGCAAGACGCGCACGGTCGTGGGGCTCGTCAAAGTTTTGTTGGAACACGGTTGGATCAAAAATGTACTCTTCCTTGCGGATAGAACGGCGCTCGTGACGCAGGCAAAGCGCACGTTTGTAAACCTGCTCGAAGATTTCTATGTGTCAAATCTCTGCGAAACGACCCCCGATTACAACGCAAGCGGCATTTTTTCCACCTATCAGACGATGATGAACGCCATCGATGAAGCGAAGAACGAGGACGGGCGCATCTTTTCCTGCGGGCATTTCGACCTCATCGTGCTCGACGAGGCACACCGCTCTGTTTACAACAAATACCACGCGATCTTTGAGTATTTCGATGCGCCCCTCGTCGGGCTCACCGCGACCCCCAAAAACGAGGTCGGCAGGGACACCTATTCCCTCTTCGAGCTCGAAGAGAACATGCCCACCTACGGCTACGACCTGCCGCAAGCCGTGACCGACGGCTATCTCGTCAACTATCAAATCATCGACACAAAACTCAAATTCATGCAAGAGGGCATCGTTTACGACGATCTTTCGGAGGAGGAGAAAGAGGCCTACGAGAGTACCTTTACCGATGAAAACGGCGAACTTCCCGCAAAGATCGTGCCGAGTGCGCTCAATGATTATATCTTCAATGAGGACACCATCCGCCAAGTTCTTCGCACCCTCATGACTTACGGACAGAAGATCGACTACGGTCAGAAGATCGGCAAGACGATTATCTTCGCCAAGAACCACCAGCACGCCGAAACGATCCTCAGGCTCTTCAATTCGGAATATCCCGAATATGTTGGCTACGCCGCGGTCATCGACAATTATATCAACTACGCCCAAAATGCGATCGACGTCTTTTCTACGGCGGACAAGTTGCCGCAGATCGCGATCTCTGTGGATATGCTCGATACGGGCATCGATATTCCCGAAATTTTGAATCTCGTCATTTTCAAACCCGTATTGAGCAAAGCGAAATTCTGGCAGATGATCGGGCGCGGCACGCGGCTCTGCCCCGAACTCCTCGACGGAAAGGATAAAACTTGCTTTTACGTCTTTGATTTTTGCGGCGTGTGCGAGTTCTTCGGCATGGGGAAGGGAAAAGAAGGGCACGAGACTGTTGCTCTGCAAAGCGCGATCTTCAATCTGAAAGCGCAGATCATCTTTAAGCTACAAGATTTGGAATATCAAACGGATGAGCTCATCGCTTTCCGAAAGCGGTTGGTGGCGGAAATGCTGGAAAAGGTGCAAGAACTCGATAAAAACCGCTTCGACGTAAAGTTGCACCTTCGCTATGTAGAGAAGTATTGTCTTGAAGAAAATTACACTCTCCAATACGAGGACACCCTTCTCATCGCCGAACACGTCTCTCCTCTCATTCTGCCCGATAAGGACGAGGTCGGCGCAATTCGCTTTGACGCCTTGATGTACGGAATTGAGCTTGCCTATCTCATCGGAAAATCCTATTCCCGTGCGCGGAACGACTTGATGAAACGGGTCAATCTTCTCTCAGGTATGGCGAATATCCCCGAAATCATGATGCAGGCGAAGCTGTTGCAAGAGATCCGGCAGGGAAACTATCTTGAAATGGCAGGCGTCAACGAATTTGAGAACATCCGCGAAAATCTGCGCGATTTGATGAAGTATTTACCTAAATCCAAACTGCTCTACACGACCGATTTTAAGGACGCGATCCTCTCTCTCGATTGGAAAGAGCCTGAATTTAATGACGACACTCTGAAAAATTATAAAATTAAAGCAGAGCAATATGTTCGCCGTCATGAAGACGATCCGACGATTGCCAAATTAAAAACCAATGTGCCGCTTACCCAATCCGATATTCAATCGCTCGAAAAGATCCTATGGAACGATTTGGGCAGTAAAGCGGAGTATGAAGCGATCTACGGAGAAAAACCGTTGGGCGAATTTGTTCGGGAGATCGTAGGGCTCGACATGGCGACGGCAAAAAAGGCATTCGCCGAATATTTGAACGAGACCCGCTATGACAGCAGGCAGATCTATTTCGTCAACCAAATCATTGAGTATATTGTCCACAACGGCGTCATGAAAGATCTTTCCGTCTTGCAAAGTGCTCCATTCTCGGACAGGGGTAGCATCATCGATCTTTTTCGAGATGCCTCCGTTTGGTTTGGGATCAAAGCGGTCATCGACTCCATCAACGCCAACGCCCTTGCCGCTTGATAGCTTGAACATCCCCAAAATCCGCAGGAATGGGAAGTCACGTAAGAATACATTCAAATTCTGAATGAGCGGTTGTTGCTGTTTTTGCAGTCGCATTGGGAATAAAACGGGCTATTCGATTTAGACTGAATACCGCTCACCATGTCGCGGCAAGCGACTTTTGAAAGCGATCGCATTTCGGCGGTCGCTTTCCTTTTATCGCCTGCCGCTCTCTTTCCGAAAAATCTTGCCGAGCAATTTTTTTCGAGAACTCTTTTTTTGATAAAGATCATAATAATTTCCGTAAGAAAAGAGCTTTCTTTTCTATATTATAAGGGCAACTTCGATAGCCCGTTGAGCCTGCCCGTCGGTCTCGAAATCATGATGAAAAAATGTTGACAATCACGAAAAAGCATGATAGAATTGGGAAAAAATCGGGAGAACTTCACAATGAAGCATGCAAAAATGGAATTTATAGTGTCGGAATGGGACAATAAGCCCTATTTGATCGACCTTGAAGCGCGGGAGATCGCACACCCGGAATACTTTGCAGAGCCTCCTTTTCTCGCCGAATATTCGTTCACGGATGAAGCGGGGCGGGAGCGTCACGGGGAGACCCGCGACTTCTTCTTTGCGGAAGAGCGGACGTGCGGAGAGGAACGGGCGAGCGTGTTCCGCTCCTCGGACGGAGGGGCGGAAATCCTTCATTCCCGCAGGTTTGAGGATGGCGTTTGCATTTGGAGCACGAAGATCGTCAACGCCGGCGCGAAGAAACTTTGCGTCAAGAAGCTCTTCAACCGCATCGGCGGCGTTTGTACGGCGGCGATCAAGGGCGATTACCGCGCTGACGCGGAGATCGGCGTTGTGCGGGGAGAGTGGGCGAGCGAGGGGCAGTTTTTTTGGGAAAGTCCCCAATCGCTCGGGCTTTACCGCGCCACGGGCCACGAGACGGGAAACATTGTCCGCTTCGGGTCGCCCACTTCCCAAACCACGCGGAAGTGCGCGCCTCTGCTCTTCGTGCGGGAAAAGGCGAAGGGGACGGTCTGGGCGTTCCAGCATTTGCCCGACGGACCTTATTCGATGGAGCTCGGTTTGAGCGACGCCGAAAATATTCCCGGGAGCTGTTTCAATCTCTCCTTCGGCGCGGGGGACAACGAACTGCAGGGGTTTCGCCTCTATCTCTCCCGCGGGGAGAGCTATTCCTGCTGCGAGACCCTCTTGACGTGCGCTCCCGACCTTGAGACCGCCGTCGGGAGACTGACGCGTTTCCGCCGCAAGCGGATGAGATCCCGTCCCGCGCCCCCCGTGATGTTCAACGATTACATGAACTGCCTCTGGTGCAAGTTGGGAGAGGAAGAATGTCTGTCTCTGCTCGCCTCGGCGGAGAGTGTGGGCGCGGAGGGGTATTGCTTCGACGACGGCTGGTATCGCGAAAGGGACGCGCACGGCTCTACGGGGTTGGGGGATTGGATCCCCGCCGAACGCCTGTTCGGCGGCAGAAGTTTTGCCTGCATGATCGAAGAGATCAATTCCCGCGGCATGGTAGCGGGGCTGTGGACGGAGCTGGAAGCGTGCAGCGACCTCTCCCGCGCGGCGTCTTTCCCCAAAGAATGGTTTCTCACCAACGAGGGGGAACGGATCTTCCGCAGCGGAAGGTATTACTTCAATTTCGGCGTGAAGGAAGTCCGCGAATATCTGCTCGGGCGGGTGCGGGCGCTCTACGATCTCGGGATCCGCTATATCAAGAACGACTATAACGGGCATCCGGGCTGCGGATGCGATTGGAAGAACGCCTCTCCCTATGCGGGGTTGGAACAGCACTGCCGCTGCGTAGGGGAGTTCTACCGGACGCTCGGGGAGACCTTCCCCGATCTCATTCTCGAGAATTGCAGCTCGGGCGCGATGCGGGCGGACGCGCAGACGATGCGGAATTTCAATTCGCAGAGCATTTCCGACTGCGAGGAATATGAAAAACTGCCGAGCATCGTGAACGGAACTCTTCTTTCCCTTCTGCCCGAACAGCTTTCGATTTGGGTATATCCCTATCCCCGTATCTTTTGGGAAATGAACGGGGAGAGCTATCTCACGGCGGACTATATTGCCGAGCGCGCGAACGGCGCGGAGACCGCCTTCAACCTCGTGACGGGTTTCTTCGGCGTTCCCCTTCTCTCGGGGAAGATCGACCGCGCCGACGAGACCAACCTCTCCCTCATCCGCCGCGGGGTCGCCCTCTACAAGGAATGGCGTTCCTTCGTTCAGGAGGGGATCCCCGTGTTCCCCCTCGGGTTTGCAAAACTTCTCGGCGAAGACTGTCCCGCCGCTCAGGGACTGCGCAGGGGGAACACCCTTCTTTTGGGCGTTTGGAGAAGAAAGGGGGAGGCGGAGATCTTCGTTCCCTGTAAGGGGGTGCGTGCGGCGGAAGAGCTGTATCCCAACCTCGGCGCGTCCGTCAAGAGGACGGAAGGGGGGATCTCCGTCCTTCTGCCCGACGAAAACAGCGCCGTCCTCTGCCGCGTGGAATTGGATTAAAGAGGGGGCAAGGAGACTGCTCTTGCCGATTTTGCGGCAAGTCCGAATGAAATTGCAGAACAAATTTTCCTTCCGCGTGCGGGCTGCGCGGGAGGTTTTTTCGTCATTTTTTGTGAAAAAGAGGGGAAAAAGTGAGATCCGTTCGTTCTCATTTTTCAATAAAAATCTTTGATAAAATCGCCGCTTAGAAAAATTATTTGAAAATGGTATTTTTTTTCACATTTCCTATTGACACGATGTGAATTCTGTGATATAATTTGAATGGTTATACGAATAACCACCGACGTGAGCCCGTTAAAACAGCTCGTTGGGAGAGGGCGGGTCGACGCCGGCAAAGAACAGCCGCGGCTGTTCTTGTCTGTGTTTTTCAAACACAGACAAACAAAACATAATAGGAGGATGATATGTTCAAAAAGCTCGCTTGCATTGTCTTGGCAGCGCTGTGCGTGTGCGGAATTTCCTTTGCCCTTCCGCTCTCCGCAGGCGCAGCCGACCCCGCTCCTTCCGCAGAAGAGGAGCGTCCCCGCGCGATCTTTCTGCAATCCGTTACGATGACGGAGGAAGGGGAGAACGCGCGCTTTTCCTGTCTCTTTGATAAGGAAGTTTCCGAGAAGGCGGGGGATCTCGACGCGAAAGCCTACTTCAAGTTCAACGGGAAGAGCCTTTCCGACATCTCGGGTTCTGCCCTTGCCTACACGGAGAACGCGAAAGAGATCGTCGCTTCCGTTCCCAAGGGCGAATTGGGGGACGGAACGGTCCGTATGAACGTTCTCGGCGGATTTATTTCGGAGACGGAATGCGTTACTACCGTCCGTTACATCTACGATTTCTACGGATCGGGCGCGGGAAACCGCATCTACCGCAGCGACAACATGGACGACTATGAGGAGGTCACCGTAACTTCGATCTCCGTTCCCACCGTCGAATCGCTGAACAGCTGCATCTACATCTATTTCTCGGACGCCGTGACCCCCAAGAAGTATCACGATCTGCAATGGACGCGTTCGTGGCTGATCTCGGCATACGGGGAGAACAACAAGCAGCACCCCGATTTCAGTAATTCCGAGCTAAACCTGCTCTACAACTATCAGGTGTACGACCCGCAGTGGGACTTCTCCATCGCCCACACTCTGCTCTTCGGCTGCGAGGATTACAACGGACTGAAGGCCTATCCCGCCAACACGGGGAACATCGACATGACCCCCAAGGGAACGGTGGGGGACATCGAGCTCTTCGACATGCGCCAGCTTCAGGAATCGGTCGCGCAGGAAGGAGTTCCCTATCTCGACGTAAACGGACAGCCTCAGACCCGCAACGGCTCCACCCAGCCCCTCTCCGTGCAGATCCACTTCGACGAGAACTGGATCCAGTTCATTCTGAAGGGGGACGCACGTGCGGACGCCGACCTCGGGACCGTTCTCGACGCGGCGGGCGAGAAGGTGGAGGGCTATCCCAAGACCTTCAACGAAAACCTGCGCCCCGACTTCAACCAAGTGATGGCGATCAAGGTGGCGAAGGGAATGCTCCTTCCCAACGGGAAGATGGTCAAACAGGATTTCACCTTCCTCTACAATCCCGAGCGGAAATATTGGCGGCTCGCCGATTCCGCTCAGGCGGAATATCGGGAGGACGAGACCCTCTCCAATCAACAGGGCTACACCGACGCCGAGCTTGCACAGCTTGCGAAAAATCAAAAATAAAGGAGACCTCGGATGAATAAGAAATTTTTGAAACTCGGCTCCGTTGCGCTGGCGCTCCTCTTCGGGGGAACTTTCTTTGCCGCATGCGGCAATGAGGAGACGGAAAACGGCGGAGGCGGAAACGGTGGCAATGGCGGCGGAGGCGGCGGAAATACCGACGTCGTAGTCCCCGATCTCGAAAACGGATATACCTATACCAAGCAAAACAACGACGGGCTGATGCAGTTTTACAGCTCCGATCCCGCGCTCGACAACTTCCTCAACGATTATATGCGCCGTCATCTCCGCTATGACGACGAGGCGATCGGCGCTCTCAAGATCGGCAACGGCAACAGCGTGTGGAAGGAATGGGAAACGATGTCCGTTGCATGGATGAACACCGCGGGGATCGGATACAGCCCCAAGGACACCGTTAAAAACTGGTTCTCGAACATCTATCAGGACGCCTTCGGCTACATTTGGGTGGATTCGGGGACGACGACTGTAAACTGGGGGCAGAGCTGGCAGTTCCCCAGCTGGGCGCACTCCTACTATTACAAGGACGGGCGCAAGGAATTCCTCAACACCAACTATTTCGACGGACTCAACAACCTCGACGACGGCAACGTCGAAAACGGCAACAATCTGCTCACTTCCCTTTGGAAGGGGGAATCGGATCAGGGGATCAAGGGAACGCTCGGGAAAAATACGACCGAATATTACGACTACATGACGATCTCCGGCAATGATATACGGCAGATCACCTACACCTACGAGACGCCCGCCTCGCACAAGAACGAGAGCGGAGTGCCCGTGAAGGCCTTCATGGGAACTCCCTTCTGTTCACCCTTCCTCGAACTCGATTTCAGCATCACCGATTACGATTCGTTGGGACTTACCGATCAGGTGGAGGACGTCATCGTATGGTGGAAGGGGGGAAGCGGAGAAAAGAACCAAACTTGGGACAACGATCACCGCGTCTCTTACCGTGAATTCTCCACCAACTACCGCGAGAGTTTCGCTTCCACCACCCACATCGTGTTCCCGATGTACGCCCACCCCAACTGGGGGGATTCGGACGACCTCGAAGACGCCATTACGGACATGAAGATCGAGCTCGTGTTCAAGAACGGGATCAACGCGGAAGTCCGTCTCGAAGAGGTGACCCTCGCCTTCGACGGACGGCAGATCAATAACAACAGCGTCTTTTTGGCTGCCGCCGCCTACTACTACCAATACACGCAGGACGACGAATGGCTGCAAAAGAACATCGATAAACTCCGCAAGGCGTTCCAATTCCTCACCACCTACTGCGGAGCGGAGGGAGAGGGGACGGACGCCCTCATCACGACCGAACGCTTGGTCGGACACGACGGCTCTTCCAACTACGACTATTTCAATTCGGACGGACAGTACAACGGCGGCAAGGTGACCGACTACCACGCCGTGGGACACGGCATCGGCGACGGCTATTGGGACAGCGTCAACAATCCCTGTATCAACCTCTACTGCAACCTCTATTACTACAAGGCGCTCCAAGGTATGCTCTATCTCGAAAAGATGATGGACGCTTCGGGAATGCAGGAGAGCGGGGCGGAGGTCAAAGTCCGCACCGCGGACATGAAACAGGAAGTTTCCTATTTGGAGACCGAACAGTCGCTGCAGGCGAAGATCGACGCCTTCGTGCCCCAATTCAGGCAATATTTCTGGAACGACGAGACGGGGCGGTTCCTCCTCGGCTATCTCTCCGAAGACGATCCCGGCGTTTTGGCGGGAGAGTTGGATACCAAGGTGGACTACGGCTTTACGACCTATAACCAGGAAGCGGTGCAGCTCGGGCTCGCCACTCCCGAACAGGCGGTCTCCATTGCCCAATGGATCAACGGGGAACGTAGGGTAGAGGGGGACACCGCCGACAATTCCGGCAAAGCTCCCACCCAGATCTACTACTTCACCTTCGCCCCCCGCTGGACGACCAAGGAAAACCGCTACCAGTATTGGTTCCGCTTCGACGGCATCAAGTCGGGGACATACGGCTGGAACAAGCAGGTCCAGAACGGCGGAACGGCGCTCCATTGCGCCTTCTACGACCTCGTTGCCGAAGGGGATACAAACGGCGCGGAGGCGGCGTATCAAAAACTTCTCACCATTCGCGGCTGGTATGAGGAAGTCGTGGAAGCGGGCGGCGTAGGAGAGGACTTCTACGAGGAATACTACCGCTACAAGAACATCAAGCTGCAGGGCAAGAACGGCGCGGGCGCGATCGGTATGGACAGCGAATTCATCGAAGCGGCCCTTCTTCCCGCCGCCGTCCCCACCCTGTTCTTCGGGCTCTCCTCCACCGAATACCGCACCCTCAATATCACCCCCGCCCTTCCTTCGGGACTCTCCTATTGGAAGATGGAGAATCTCGCGTTCGCAGATCTTACTTACGATCTGTCCATCGGTACGAACTGGGTGCAGATCAACAGCGTGCAGGGGGATCTTACGGGCAAGAAAGTCCGCGTCACCCTGAAAGCGCCCGCGGGAGCTTTTGAAGTACGTCAGCACAACATTACCCTCCAGGAGGGTACGGACTATACCGTGCAGAACGGCAGCGTCGTCATCACCGCGCCCTTCCGTAACGGCAGGATCCAGATCATCGAAAAATAGGAGAAATTTCATGAAAAAGTTTTGCGTTTTACTTATGTCCTCTATCATGGCGGCAACGCTCGCCCTTTCCTGCGCCTGCTCGATCGACACGGGAGGCGGGAACGAGAACAACACGCCCGAGCCGGAAGAACCTCCCGTAGTCAACGAGGGGGCGGAGGTCGAACTCACCGTGGGGACGCTCTCCTATTCGGACGAGCGCACCCTCATCAACCGTTGGATCAACCGCTTCAATAAGGATCATCCCGAGGTCAACATCAAGCTCACCCACCAAATGCAGGGAATGCCCGATACGACCCTTTGGGAGAGCGCGGGGAACATGCCCGACATCATGTGGACGGCGGGAGACCAGCATTCCCCCTATTCGGGCTATTATCACTACTTCCAGGACCTCTCCGATGAAGAGAAATTCCCCGGAAGCGCGGAATTTTTCTCGGGCTTCTACGATTCCCTCATCGACAGTACCCACTTCGACAATACGGACAAGGGGATCTGGTTCGTCCCGCGCGACTATAACCGTCTCGTGATCTACATCAATAAGACGGCGTTCGCGGAGGCGGGGGTCGATCTTCCCTCCAATAATTGGACGTGGACGGAGTTCATCGACATCTGCAACCGCCTTATGGACAAAGGCGCAAAGAAGGCGATCGAGTGGAAGCAGTGGAGACCGGTGTATACCACGATGCTCCGCAACTTCGGCGGGAAATATCTCAACGACGACGGATCTCTCGCCATCGACAGCGAAGAGACCGCAGCCTGCGTCGATTTCTATCAGAAATTTTACAACACGACCCGTTCGGATACCGACAACGTGGTGGGGCTTGCCATTCCCGGCGAAGGGACTGCCTTCAAGGCCTACCCGGGCTCGGTGATAGGCAGCGTTCCCATGGTGGTGGACGTCCGTCCTCAGCTTCCCGCCTACATGGCGGCGGCGAGCAACGGCGAATGGGAGCTGGAAGCCCGTTCCTTCCCCAACTACGTCCAGCCCGACGGCTCGGCGGGTTACGTCGGCGCGGGGTGCAGCGGCTACGGCATTTCCAAAGTTTGCACGGATGAGAAGAAACTCGAATGGGCTTGGAAATTCCTCAAATGGTGCATGTCCGAAGAGGGGTACGAAGTCGTGAGCAACCTCGGGAACATCGTTCCCGCCCTCACCTCCCTGCGCGACAGCGGTTCGTGGAGAGAGTACGATTATTACGGCGCAACGGTCGACGCGGCGGCGTTCGTCGATCTCGACAACGGTGCGCAGAGCATTTTCCTCAACTATCAGAACAGCCTTCCCGTCTCCAAGCAGGATGACTTCATTTTGCGGGTGGACGACTTCTGGAAGGACGTCCGCACGAAGAGTTATGCGGACGCTGTGGAGACTCTCAGACAGGCATATTCCGCACTCATGAAGTGATCGGAAAGGGGGTGAAGATGACTTCAAGTACAAAGAAGAAGCTAAGGCGCAACATCGAGGGATACCTCTATGTATTGCCCGTCATTCTCGGAGTACTGATCTTTACGGCGTTCCCCGTGATCTATGCGTTTGTGTGCAGCTTTTTCGAGACGCCGCTCAAACCGATCGGGGAAGGATTCGACCACTTCGTCGGGCTGGGGAACTACTTCAAGAGTTTTTCGGACGCCTATTACAGCAGGAAGTTCTTCACTTCGCTCGGCGTGACCTTCCTCTATGCCGCGACCTATATCCCGATCAGTCTCGTCCTCTCCTTCCTGCTTGCCGTGTTTCTCAACAAGCAAGTCAAGGGAATGCGCTTTTTCAGGGTGCTCTACTATCTGCCCGTTCTGCTTCCCGCAGTGTGTACGGGCATGCTGTGGAACCGTATCACCGATCCCTATTACGGCGTGATCACCAAGGCGCTTCAGAACATCGGGATCAATTGGAGTTGGTTCGAACTGCCCCAAACGAGCATGGTGTCCTTTGAGTTCATCAGTCTCTTTACGTTGGGCGGGAACATGATCCTGTGGCTCGCGCAGCTGAAAAACGTTCCCAAGTCTTTGTATGAGAGCGCCACGCTCGACGGTGCGGGGAAGTTCCGCCAGCTTGTCAGTATCACCGTTCCCATCTGCACGCCCATGATCCTCTACAACGTCATCATGAGCATCATCGGCGTCATGCAGACCTATTCGCAGGTGCTCACCCTCACGGGGTCGAAGGGCTCGGGGTTGGAAGACAGTTTACTGTTCTACGTGTTCAATATCTACGATAACCGCGTTACGCACTTCGGCTATGCCTGCGCACTGAGTTTCATTCTGTTCGCCATCATCGGCGCGCTCACCGCGGTCGTGATGAAGACGAGCAAGTGGGTGTATTACACGGAGGAGGGTTGATATGCAGGAAGAAAACATCCCCGTTCTCCCTTCCCAAGAAGGAGCGGAAGCGGCCGCTCGCACCAAAAAGCGCGCCGCGACGGTCAAAATCGTGCGCTTGGCGGTGGATTATCTGTTTCTCATCGCGCTCGCGGCGGTCTTTCTGTTCCCCTTCTTCGTGATGATCTGTCTGAGCATCCTTCCCGACAAGGACATTTACCGCCAAGTGCTCTTTACCTCCTCGGGCGTCATCAACTTCGGGACTTATACGAAGATCCTGTCGGGTGGCTCGAAGTATCTTTCCTATCTCGGGAATACCCTCATTGTGGCGGCGATCACGACGGTGGGAATTCCGCTCGTGAGTTCCCTCTGCGCCTATGGGTTTGCGAAAATGGAATTTGCGGGGAAGGAAGTCGTGTTCGGGATCGTCCTTGCAACGATGATGATCCCCGCGGTCATCAGCTTGGTCCCGCTCTACACCCTGTATGCGCGGTTCGGCTGGCTGGACACCCTCTTTCCGATGTGGGTCCCTTCCCTCTTCGGAGGGGGCGCGACGAACATCTTCCTCATGCGGCAGTTCATGCGAGGAATTCCCAACGACATGATCAAGGCGGCGCAGCTCGACGGGGCGAATTCTTTCGTGATCTATTTCCGTCTCATGCTCCCGCTCTGTCTGCCCATTCTGCTCTATGTGGCGGTGCAGTCCTTCCTCGGCGCATGGAACGACTTCATGACCCCGTTCACCTATCTGAGCGTCGGTTCTAAGCACATCACGCTCGCGCTCGGCGTGTACTACGATTACACCAACAGTTCCCAGACCCTCGCGAACGAGGCGATGGCGGCGGGCGTCATCATGACCCTGCCCTGCGCAGTCATCTTCTTCTGCTTCCAGAAGTATCTCATCGACGGCGTTGCAGTCACGGGAATGAAGGATTGAGGTAAACATGAAACATCGAATCGGAAAAATCATCTCTGCGCCGCTCTCCCTTTTCACGGCGGCCGCCCTGTGCGTCGCCTGTACTCCTTCAGAGAGCGGAAAGCAAGACCCTCCCGATCTTTCCCCCAAAGAGGAATACGTCGCCTACGACTATACGCCCGTCCATACTTCTACCGATCGGAACATCGGCTTTTACAGCTCGGACAGTTCTCTCAACACCGTGCTGAACGATTTCCGCGAGCGGCACATGCGGGATACAGAAAACCGCATCCACACCCATCCCGTCGGCGCGGGAGGGACTGCGTGGAAGGAATGGGAAGCGATGACGGGTTCGTGGTGGGACGCTTCCGCCGAAAACGGCACTATGTCGAGGGGATACGCCACCAAAGACTTGGTGAAGGCGTGGCTGCTTTCCCCCGTGCAGGACGGACAGGGCTACATCTGGCGGGACGAAGGCGGCGACATCGCCGATTGGTCTATGGGCTGGGAATTTCCCGACTACCGCACGGGCGGGAAGGGCTGGCTGTTCGACGAAGGCGAAGAGGGCTGGACGGTCTCGGGCGGAACGCCCTCCGTCTCCTCCTCTCATCTCAACATCTCGGCGGAAGGGGCGGAGGAGATCGTCTTGACTTCTCCCGAATTTTCCTGCATGACGGCGGCGACGCCCTTCCTCCGCACGGCGTTTTCGTGGACGCCTTCGGCGGGGGACGTGGAAGATCTGTACCTCTACTACCGCACGAGCGATTCGCCCGAGTGGTCGGAAGAACACAAGGTCTCCTTCTCGGAATTCTGCACCCGCGGCTTTTCGATCGGTGGGGGCGGGGTGCGCGAATCGGGATATTTCTTCCCCATGTATCTTCTCGAAGATTGGGGGTTCACCGCGGGCGGCTACGGCGCGCGGTCGATCACGGGGGTCAAATTCGTATTGAAAGGGGCGGCGGGGAAGCCCTTGAGCGGAACGCTCTCCTTCGACTATATCGCCACCGAATACGACGACCGCCAGCCCCTCAATAACTGCAACTATCTCATCGCCGCGCAGGAACTTCTCTCCTTCTCGCAGGAGGAGGATACCCTGCAAACAGTTCTTCCCTATGCCCGCCGCGCGATGAATTTCCTCCTTGACGCATTGGAGGGAAGGGAAGGGCTCATCTCGACCGCCTACCTTGCGGGTCACTATAACGACGGCTACAAGGCGGACGGAACGGGCATCGGCGACGGCTATTGGGACGTGCTCGCCTTCCCCAAAGTCAACCTCTACTGCAATATCTCCTATTACAACGCGATCGAAGCGATGCTCTACCTCGAGGAAATGGCGAAGGCACACGGGCTTACCGCTTCGGCGGAACGCACGAAAAACGCCGCCATGGACGGCACGGTGGAATACGCCGAGACGGTGGAGAGCCTTCTTGCCCTCAAAGAGCGCTGCAAGGAACGCATCCAAAGGGAATTCTGGAACGAAAAGACGGGCAGATTCCACGTCGGGATCTACGACGACGGAACGGGCCGTCCGCAGGACCACGGCTATCTCATGTTCAACGAACAGGTGATCGAGAGCGGGATCGCGACAGAGGAGCAGACTGCTTCCGTCATGAGCTGGATCAACGGGACCCGCACGGTGGCGGGGGACGACAGCCGCGGAGAGGACATCTACCGCTACGAATTCGCGCCCCGCTTCAATACGGGGGAGATCGGGAGCGATTTCTTCTTCGGGTACAGCGCCCTCTTCGACGGGAACGTGCAGAACGGCGGGACTGCCCTCCACCTCGCCTATTACGACCTCGTGGCGCAGGCGGCGGTGGGGAAGGACGCGCTCTCCCTCCGTCTCAACGCCTTCCGCGATTGGTATCTGAAAGTACTTTCGGCGGGCGGACAGGGAATGAACTTTTACCGCACATACTACAGCGGCAGCGGGATAGGCCTGCAAGGGGGCGGAACGGGCGGCACGGTCGGGCTCGACTATGAATTTTTGGAAGCCGCGCTCCTCCTTCGCGCCGTTCCCGAAGCGATCTTCTCTCTTCGCGCCACGGCGGACGGAACTTTATGCGTCTCCCCCGCGCTTCCGAAGGAATACGACTATTTCCGTCTCGAAAACGTGACCTTCGCGGGACACTGGCTGGACGTGACGGTGGGGCAATACTTTGCCTGTATCAGCGGATTGGAGGAATTCCGCGCGGGAAGCGGCTTGAGCGGCAAGTCCGTCTCGTTCACCTTCCCCAAACCTTCGTTCGATTTTGAAATTTATCTCGACGGCGTTCGTACAGAGGACTACCGCACCCAAGACGGGCTTGTCACCGTGACCCTGCCTCTCCGCAATGGAAAGGTGGAGATAAAGCCCGCCGCAGTGCAGTGACCGACGGAAAGAGGCATTCGGGAAAATTTAATAAACAATATTTATAAGGAGTAGGAAAAAATGAAGAAGAAACTGTTATTGGCATTACCGCTTGCGTTTGCTCTGGCATTCAGCTTTACCGCATGCGACAACACGCCCGCTGAGAACAACAACGTCGGAGACGGCGGAACGGGCAGCACCGAGAAATTGCCGCCCGAACAGAAAGTAACTACCTACGATGTCACGGTCGTAGACGGCACTATCAAGGGAACGGTCTGGAATCATCAGACGGTCGAGGAGAATTCTTCCGTCACCGTCGTCGCTTATCCCGAATCGGATACGCGCGGCGCATTTGAAGGCTGGACGATCGGCGACGCGACCGAAAAAGTGGGGACTGCGACCGAGTATAAGATCGACAAAGTCACTTCCGACATCACCATTACCGCTCACTATGCGGCGGTAGTCACCCCCGAAGTGAAGGAAAAGGTCGCCGTCACCGTCGTCAACGGCACGATCAAAGGGGAGAACACCAACCAAAACATCTACGACAAGGGGACTTCCGTGACTGTCGTTCCCGATTCCGACAAGGGGACGTTCGAAAAATGGATGAACGGTGAAACGGAAGCAAGCACGCAGTCCGAATACACCTTCACGGCCGATAGGAGCGTCGTTCTCACGGCGACCTTCGCCGCGGAAGAAGCCAAGCCCAGCGTTTGGAGCGGCGATTATCCCGACAGCGAACCCGAAGGCTTCCTCGAAGACGAAGCCACCCATTCGTGGCACATCACCTCGGCGGACGCGCTTGCCTTCTGGGCGAACAAGGTGACCTGCAATGCCGACGGTACAGACAAGAATCTTTCCAGATACAGCGTGCTTGATGAGAGTACCCGTGCGGCTCAGAACGACGACCCGATGAATTATTATCATCCCGAACGCGCCTGGACGCTCTACCTCGAAACGGATGTGGATCTCGACGGCTATCCCTGGACGCCCATCAATTCCTCTCAGTGGAGCTTCTGCGGGCTCACCTTCAACGGGCTCGGGCACACCATTTCCAACCTCTATGTGGAGGCGCAAAATGAAACAACAGCTGGTCTCGGTAATAACAGCGCCGGTTTCTTCGGTTGTGTCATGAAGGACGACCTTGCCATTCGCAACGTTACGTTTGACGGCGCGCGCATTGTCAGCACAAGTACGTCCAAGCAGAACATGGCCGTTGTACTCGGTTATGTCAGTCCCAGCTACCACTGGATGGGGGCTGGACAAACCTATTTCGGAACTCCTCAATCCATCATCTTCGATAATGTGCATGTCATCAATTCCATTGTCGGCGACGGCAACGCATATAAGGACGGTCTCTTTGTGGGACGTTCCGGTGCATGGATCGAAGACGAACACGACGCGGCTATGTATATGTTCACCAACTGCTCGGCTTCCGATTGCACAGTCATCGGTACGAAGTTTGTGGGCGGCTATATCGGCTATGCTTGCCATGGTTCAGACGGTGACATCGCGGTGGGCGGAACGCTCTCCATTATTGAAATCAGCTGTACGATGACCAATGTTACGCTCATCACTGCCAATGCCTCGAACGATGTAGGTCTCTCTATCCCCGGCACTCTTGTTTCGGGCGACCATCATCTTACGACGTATCATGGCACCGATCTCAAGGCACATGCCGTGAAGAATATCAAGAAACTTGACCTTCACTGCGGAGCAGGCGCGATCGTCGGCACGGCCGAAGAGCTGTCAAATGCTATTTGCGATGAAAACTATGAACCCAACAAGACCGAGATCTTCGTTGCATGCGACATCGATATTACCAAGATCATTTCCACCCTCGAAGAGAACTTCGAAGCCGATCCCGAAACGAAGCAAGTGATCTATTTGCTCGACGGCGCGCAGATCACGGGCGGGACGATCGAAGGGATCGAGATCCGCAAGATCAGCGGCGAACGCGATGGCGGCAGCCTTGTCGTTACGAACGAAGCGGGCTCTGCGATCGGCAAGTGGGTCATTGGCGAAGAAGGCAAGTCCGCTTCCTATGTAGCGAACAACTGACCCCACGCCCTCTCGGCGTTCGCGTCATTCCGAACAAAATGCCCCGCGTCATTCTGTCCCCCCCGCGTCATTCTGAGCCGGCAATGTTACATGAAAACCGAGAGCTGTCCTCGAAGAATCTCGCGGGGACAATAGATGCTTCGGGGAGAGCGCAAACGGACTGCGTAACCGCTCATCGGCTCAGCATGACGCATAGGTGCGGGGCAACATGACGCATGGGCGCGGGGCAGCCAAGAGCAGCCCGTTCCCCCCAAGGGGCGCGGGAAATCCAACAACAAACCTATTTACTCATCCGAAACAGCCCCATCCTCCCCCATGGCTGTACGGATATTATTCCCCCCTTCTCCCGCAATGCGCGGGAGGAGGCAGGGGGAAACCGATTGGTTGCGCGCCCACGCTGAAAGCGTGCGGCGCGCTCTTTATCAAAGAAGAGGTATTTTATGAAAACACGATCCTTTCTTTTGCGCGCGGCGTTGCTCCTATTTGCGCTCTCCGCGCTCCTTTCAGGGCTCTTCCTTCTCAAACCTGCCGCCGCGGCGAACGCCGCCGCAAACGACCCCGACACCGCACAGTTTCTTTCCACTTTCACCCCTTCGCGTGGTTCTTCCGTGGAGATGGACGGCGGCTGTCTGACCTTTACGATCGGCGGGGCTTCTTCCTATGCCGAAGTTTCCACTTCGCAATATTCCACGGGCTCGCAGTGGTTTGTGAAGTACCTCACCATGCGAAACACCGTGCTTCTGCACATGAAGAATAATTCCCCCGCCACGAGCTGTACGCTCTCCTTCATCACCCGCTCCAAGCGGGAGTTTGACGAGGAGAAGAGCGTCTCCTTCCCCCTTGAAACGGACGGGGAATTCCACACTTACTTTGTAGACCTCTCGCGGAATCCTCTCGCAACGGGCCAGCTCACGGGGCTTCGGCTCTCCCCGCAGGCGGACTTTGGCTCTGTCTCGATCGACTATATCTCCTTTGAACACGAATTTGTCGGCGACTATGCGGGGAAGATCCTCTCCTGCACGACGGACGGCAGTTCGGTCTTCGTGAAAGGGGAGCTCAACGAAGAATTTGCGGGAAAAGACGTCACCCTCTACCGCACGGGGATCGAGAATATCAACCAAGATCTCTCCTTTGCTTCCGCCCTCGAAACGGTTCGGGCGGAGGGGAACAGCTTCTCCTTCGAGATCCCCTATTTCGACGGGGAGATCACACTTCTCTCCTCCAAATTCCTTGCCGCCGTGGGGAAGATCAAAGTCGCTCCCATGTTCGACATCGAAAATTGGCGGGACATGACAGAAAATCCCTATGCCTTTACCCTGCCCGAACGCACCGTCTCCGTCCTCGACTACGGGGCGAAGGGGGACGCGTTCACCAACGATACCCCCGCCATCCAACGCGCCATAGACGAGGTGAGCGGACAGGGCGGCGGAGTTGTCGTCGTTCCCGGGGAAGAGGGGGACTACGGGCGCAGATACCGCGTTTCCACCATTCGCCTCAAAGACAATGTGGAACTTCGCGTCGAGAAGGGGGCTACCCTCTGGCAGTCGCTGCGGCCCGAAGATTATCCTTATTCTCCCACCGTCGGACACGACGTTCCCGGGATAGAATGGGGACACAACGGACTTGCCAAGAACTATCCGCTCGTCTACGGCGGCGGAGCGAAGAATATCAAACTGACGGGCGGGGGGACTGTCCGCCTCGCCGACACGGGAAACCAGCACCGCCTCAACGGGTATTCTCCCGCTTACAGCGAATACTGCGCTTCCCTCATCCACCTCGTGCCGCTCGGATTTTACGACTGCACGAATGTGGAAGTGACGGACATCACCGTCTTGAGAACGAGCTGTTACCACTGCGTTGTCTACGGCTGTACGAACGTCTATCTCGGCAATATCACCCTCACCGAGGACGCCTGTCTCTCGGGCGACGGATTCAGCATCGGGCTGGGTTCTAAAAACGTGATCGTCGACCGCTGTTTCCTCTATACCGACGACGACGCGATCGTGCTCCTTGCTCACTCCATCGGAGACCAACGCGGGCAGACGTGGTGGACCAACCACCCCGACGGCGGCGATAACCGCGTCCGTAACGTCACCCTTCGCCACAGTGCGGTCACGCCCGGGAATATCATCGTTCTCATCACGTGGGGGGTGGACGCTTCCGATTGGACTTGGCAGGCGATGAACGGCTTCGATTGCTACGACAATATCCTCGGAACGTACACCACGGAAGCGATGAAGTCGATGAATTCTTCCTGCATGAACCTCTGCAACAGCCGCAATACCTACGGCTATGGCGGACTTTCCGTCCCCGTCCTCAACTTCCGTATCCGAAACAATTCCTACCGCGGGGCTATCGCCAACATCACCGCCCTTGCGGGCAAGACGGGCTGGATCGCCGACTGCGGAGGGGTCAACGTGGAAGGGGAATTTTACGATACTTCCTTCTATCGCGGGCTCGGCTATTGGGAGTACGGCGGAGAATATGAAAAGAACGTCTTTGCGGAGGGAGCGGAAGCCGTCCTCGATCTCGACCCCGCCCTTGCAAAGACTTACGGAACGCCCTCCCTCTTTCAGGGGCTGTACCTTCTTCCCGGGGAATACACCTTCTCCGCGGACGTGAAGGAGGAAGCGGGGGGCACAGCGAAGCTGTTTGCCCGCGAGGCGTATTCGGGAGAGGAGATCGCTTCCGTCCCCGCCTCCGAGGGGAAACTCACCTTCACCGTCTACTACGAAGGGGTGTACGACATCGGCGCGGAGGGCACTTCCGAAACGGGTCGGGTCACCCTCTCCTCCTTCCTTCTCTCGGGGACCGAAGGGGAGCGGAAAGCCTTCTTCACCCAAGACTTCGAGGGGGGAAGGGAGGAAGAATTGTTCGAAAAGTTCGACTTCCGTCTTCTCACCGAAGGGGAGAACACTTCCCTCGCCCTTGCGGAAGGGCAGATCGGCGGCGATCTCCGCTTCAAATCGGTCTATACCGACTTCGACCTCAAAGCGGAATCCCTTTCCCGCAGAGAGGGACTTCACTACGTCCGCTACGGCGGGAACAGCGCCTATTACAGCGTGATCTTCGACGGCGTGCGGAAGACCGTCTCCCTGCTTTCGCGGGAGAACGGGACTTCCCGTAAACTCTCCTCCGCCCCCGCCGACCTTCCCGCAGGGGAATGGGTGCAATTCGGGCTTTCCATGAAGGAGGGGACGCTGCGCGTGTTCCTCAACGGAGAGCAGCTCCTCGAACAGAGCGGGCTCAAAGACCTCGGCGGAGGGTATTTGCGCGTCGGCGAATACGGCGCGGACGCCCTTCTCGATAACTTCGCCGTCGCCGAAGCGGGAACGCTCACCTTCGGGCGCTCTTCCCTCTGGACAGAGCCGAAGCCCGACGAGCCCGATAAGCCCGACGAGCCCGACGAACCCGATGTTCCCGATGTGCCCGACGATCCCCCCAAAGATCCCGTCGGGGACGACCCGTCGACAGACGATGCGAAACAAGACGAACCCGAACAAAATGAGCCGGAACAGGGCGGCTGCGGGGCGATGGGAGAGGCTTGGCTTCTTCCCCTTGCGGCGATCCTCTTCCTGCGGAAAAAGGAGAAAAAACAATGAAGAAATTTTTAGCGATCTTGCTTGGCATTCTTATGGCGGCGGCGTTTACCGCCTGCGGCGAAACAGACGTTCCCCCCGCGGATACAGGCGGGGAGGGTCAGGGCGAACAGACGCAGGGCGGAGAAGGCGAACAGGGCGGAAACGGAGAGCAGGGCGGAGAACAGACCGACACGGGAGTGAAGGAGCTTGTCTTCGGCGAGACGATGCGCGAGGACTATGTGAATTGGTTCGGCAGAGATCTTCTGCAAAAACGCGCAAAGTCGGTCGCCTGCAACAATACCGCTTCGGGCTTTGAAGTTTCCTTTCACGGGACTGAACTTTCCATGACCTATATCAGCCAGAAGGTGACGCAGGAAGAGGGCTTTTTGGAGGGAAACTGCTATCTGTGCATTCAGATCGACGGATCGGATGACTACCTCGGCGGCTTTACCATGCTTCCCCCGCGTTCTTCCATGGCGAAGTTTACCCTCGCCGAGGGGCTGGAAGAGGGGGCGCATACGGTGGCGGTCTACAAGGCGACAGAAGCGCTCTGCGTGAGTTTTGAAGTCGGTTCTCTCTCGACGGACGGGTATTTCACCCAGCCTCCCGCCAAAAAGACGTTGAAGATCGAGGCGTACGGCGATTCCATTGTCGCGGGAAGGGGAAGCAACCGCCTTCCCGGAGAGACGGAGACCGACCGCAGCGAGCAGGAGAACGGTCTGTACTCTTACGCCGCCTGCTGCGCCCGCGCGCTCGGCGCGCAGTATAACGCCTTCTGCGTGAGCGGCTCTTGCGTGGGGAATTACTACAACGGCACGGACGCCGACGGAGATCCCTACAACAACGAGGGCGCGATCGTCATTCCCCGCATCGCCTCGGGATATTCCCCGATCGCCAACGCCAAGGACGTGTGGGACCCTTCCGCCTACGTCCCCGACGTCATCCTCATCGAACTCGGCACGAACGACATCATCAGCAACTACATCTATCGGTTCGCGGACTTCGAAACGCAGATCAAGGAGAATTATTCCGCCTTCATCCGCAGCTTGCGCGCCACCGTACCCGAGGCGAAGATCGTCCTCTGCTGCGGATCTTTCACCTATGCGAAATATCCCGTCACCGCCTATAACGCCCTGTTTAGCGAGATCGCGGAGAGCTTCTCCTCGGATGGGAACGTCTACTGCCATACCTTCTCCGTACCCACGAAGAAGGGGCATCCCGCTTACAGCGAAGCGGAACGGTTGGGCGGGGAACTCGCGGAGTTCCTTCGCGGCCTGATCGCATAAGGAGGAAAAGATGCGCACACAAAAACTTTGTCTTGCTCTCTCGTTACAGCTCTGTTTCGCGGTCTGCGGCGGCTGCAGCGGGGCTTCCGCTCCCTTGGATCCTCCCAAGGAAGAGGAGACGCCCGCCGCTCCGCAGGTGCGATCGCTCGGGTTTTCGGACGATCTGCACGAAGATCTCGTAAATTGGTACGGGCGGGTCCGCGCGGACGGCGAAAAGACCGACTTCTCCAATTCCGCAGCGGGCTTCGAAGTCTCTTTTACGGGAACGGCGCTCTATGCGGAGATCGTCTCACAGCCGTCCTCCGCGCCGAACGAGGCGGAGGGAAACGCCTATGCGTATGTGTTTTTCGAGGGAGAACGCAACTATAAACGCGCCGTAAAGCTGGAACTTTTGCCGAAAAGCGAGGCGGTGCGTTACCCGCTTGCCGAGGGATTGGAGATGGGGGAACACAGGGTGAAGGTCCTCAAATGCACCGAACCCAAGTACGGGACTGCCGCTCTTCTGCGATTGGAAACGGACGGAAGTTTTCTTCCCCCGCCCCCCAAACCTTCCCTCAAATTCGAGATCCTCGGGGATTCTATCATGAGCGGGAGCGAGAGCATGCGCGGCGCGTCGGCGGCGGACAGCCTGCTCTCCTCAAGTGAAAATTCGCTTGCGAGCTACGGCTATATCGCGGCGAACGATCTGCGGGCGCAGGTGTATGCGATCACCCGTTCGGGCGGGCTTCTCAGCGGGTATAAGGGATTCCCCTCCATACCTCAATTTTACGATACGTATAGCCAAATCGACGACACTCCTTGGGATTTTTCCCGCTACCAACCGGACGTCATTGTGCTCGATCTCGGCACGAACGACCGCCTCATCAACGCGCCCGAAGAGCTGATCTATAAGAGCTATCTCTCCTTCGTGCGGCACATCAGGGAAAAGAATCCCGAAAGCGCGATCTTCTGCTGTGAGGGCGCTCTTCTCGGAACGCTCTCCGAACTTACGGAGCGGGCGGTAGAACAGCTCTCCTTGGAGGGCATGGAAAAAATCTGGCATTTTCGCCTTCCCCGCCTGAGGACGGAGGGCGGACATCCGAACGAGAGGGACCATAAACAGAACGGGAACGCACTCTCCTCGTTCATTATGGAAACTTTGGGGTTGGAATTATCTTAACAAAGTGAAAATCATTGTTTTTTTCGCAAAAATGGATTATAGTCTTTATAAGGAAAAATTTGTATGCCTATCAAGTCCGAAAGTCGCAAAAGAAAGGTAAAACGGGAGGACGTTGCGCAGGCCGCAGGGGTCTCTTCCGCCACGGTCTCGTATGTCCTGAACGGGACAAAACGTCTCTCTCCCGAAGTGGAAAAGCGGGTCTTGGAAGCCGCGCGGCAGTTGAATTACTGCCCCGATTTCCATGCCAGAGCTCTTGCGGGGAGCAAGTCTTACACGCTGGGGCTTCTCACGACGGATATCGCCAATACATATCAGCTCGAAGTGATCAAAGGATTGCAATCGGAAGCCCTCAAATACGATTACGTCGTGATCGTCTTTGACGCATTCGGCGATACCGAGCGCTATATAGACAGTTTGATCTCTCGGCGGGTAGACGGTATTTTTGTCTCTATCGCGCCCGATTCCCTTCCCGATGAATCGCTCTGCAAACTGCGGGACGCGGATATCCGCGTCCTCGCCGAATTCGCGCGGAACAGTTTCCTGCCCGACGTCTCCTACGTCATGTACGATCACAGTGACGGTCTCGTTCAGGCGGTGCGCTACCTCAAAGAGCTCGGGCACAGCAAGATCGGCTTTTTGAGCGCATTCGACGAGGGCTATCTCTACGATAAGCGTCTCCCCGGCTTCCACCGCGCGATGGAGGAGGTGATCGGGGAAAAGGATCCCGCGATCGTCTACGGCAGTTCTCCCTACTTCACTTCCGAAGAATTCGGCGGGACGCTCATGCAGAGGATGATGGAAGAACACCCCGAGGTGACGGCGGTCATCGCGACCAACGACCTCATGGCGATCGGCGCGATCAAGGCGATCAAGAAGGCGGGGAAACGGGTCCCCGAAGATTATTCGGTCTGCGGGATCGATAATATCCAGCTCAGCCGTCTTTGCGATCCGCCGCTCACCACCCTCGACCAGAACGGGCGGGAATACGGCATGAAGATCTTCCATATCTTATACGACAGTATTTCCGCGCATAAGGCGGGCGAATACATCCTGCCCATGCAACTCCTCGTGAGAGGTTCCACAGGCCCTGTCAGAGGAGCTTAAAAGGGGAGAGTATCCCGATCATAAAAAACCCACGGCGGGCAGAATTTTCTGCCCGCCGTATTTTGATCAATATTCGGAAAGTCCGAGTAGATAATCGGAAGAGATGTGAAAGTTCTTGCAAATCACAATGACGTATTCGAGGCTCGGAAAGCTCTTACCGTTCTCCCAAAGCGATACTGTATCTTGTGAAACTGCCAAAAGTTTTCCAAACTCAACCTGAGACAGTTTATTCTCCGTTCGCACTTCTTTGATCCGTTCCGCTATGATCTGCATGTCCTTATTTTACGAGGATTATTCGTAAAAATACTTGACTTACGAGAAATCCTCGTATATAATAGGAGAAAAAGGAGGAGTCTATGAGCGGCAAAGAAATCAAACGGATCGTTTGTCTGTCTCTGAGTTTCATATTGTTGGCGGCAACTTTTGTTCTTTTCCCTTGGAACGACGCTCCCGCGGGAATGGGGAGCGGAAAAAATGCCGAACTTACGACGATGGAAGATCTGTCGATACTATTGCAGGACTTTTCTTCGGAGCTGACTAGTTTTGACGAAAGCCGTTATACGGGAAGCGCGAATTCTCTGTCTCTGCTTGGAGAGGAGCAAGAAGGGCAGGATCGGGAAACGCGCAAAAAGGTACATACGAGCGTCACGGTAGAAGAGATATCTTCTGCCAATTTGGACATGGAAATAACAAATTCCGTGTCCGTTTCTCCCGATTCCCCATATAAAGATATGATATCTTCCTCATCGACATCGAGGCAAATGGGGCTGAACTTCGAACGCGCGTTGAAGGTATACATTACGCCCGACGCCGTGTTATATGACAGCGATGTTGTGCTCTCTGCGTCGACAACTGTAAATTCGCAGACTTCCAGAATGAATATTTCGGCGCGGATATTGATCTATGTCGGAAAAACAGGGGTCATGATACGCTTTGAACGCTTTGAAATGATCGAGGATCGGAAAGGCGGGGGAAATTTCGACGCCATTCTCGGGAAGTGGATCGATTTTTCTTCGTTGGCGGCGGAGGGGATGAGGATCGATTCGCTCATGAAAGAGTTGAACGGAAACAACTTCGACGTATTGGCTCATTTCGGGAATACGATCGAAAATCAGCTCGATGACGGATTTTTGCAAACGGGTAGCAATTATCGCATGAAAGAGGAGCTGTTTGGGGATTTTTGCACAACTTTGCTGAAAAAACAGGGGGTCGAAAACGACTTTTTTGAAGCGCCCTACGAAGGAGGATTCAGTGTAGATTTTTATGACAGAAGCGCGCCGCGCATCACGCTCACGCTCAAAAACGAGGCAAAAAATTACTCAGAAGATACGAATCCCTATAAAGGCGTCGAAATGCGAAACAGAGCGAATGTTTTTTATGTGGAGTGCGATGAGCTGAATTTCAAATATATTGATAACACTGTCATAAACACGCCGCGGGGCGCGATCAGTCCGGAGGAAGCGGAATCGCTGATGAGATAAATTATGGGCAACGAGATCAAAACAGAGGAAGAACAAACAAGGCCGGCGGAAAAAATTACTTTTTTGCAGATCTATTGTGCAATCGGAAGCGGGGTCGCACTCGTTGTATCGATCGTAGCAATGGTGATGTATATGAGCGGGTCGTTTTCCGTTTTTGGCCGTGACATGACGATCGTTTCGGCCGCAGAGCTGATTTTGAAAGTATTTAATATGAACAGCGCTATCTGGTATCGCAGCATTTTCGGCATGGTGCTCGGAGTGCTGTATTATGCGCTGCTTCTTGTGATGTGCAAGTGCCTTTATTTTGTCATCGCTTCAATGGTGCGATTGCTTTCGCGGCGTCAGATCGGGGTCATGACAGCGCGAGGCACAGAAAAAAGATTTCCCGTTGAAAATTATTTCCGCAGATCCGTTTGCGAATGTCTTTGCATCTTTGAGATGCTTTGCATATTTCTTGTCATGGGCGCAGCGACGACGGAGTTGGTATATACAAGGGGGACGATCGCCCTGTTCATCGCCTTTGGCGTCGTAGCGGTCATGCGCGCGATCGGGGGGAGTATCGCGAGAAAAGATAAAGTCGCCGGTTTCATACTGGACGCGATCAAAGCGGTTTTTTTGCACGCGTCGGTCTGTCTCTTGGCTTTTCTATTGACTGCGCCGTGCGTCAAAACTTTTATCGAGGGCTTCAGTGTGCTGTTGAATGGCAATTTGAACACTTCGGGGGGGATCGTCCGCATCGCAATCTATTCGCTTTATTCTTCTTTAGCAGTGCCCATTCTGCTTTTTATCCTCGACATCTTCTTTTTGCGCCTGTTGCACGTGTATAGCGAAGGTTTGAGCCTCGACCTCGTACAACGCAAAACCATGATCGTTCTTTTGGTGATCATGGCGCTCGGGCTCATATTCAGATGTATTTTTGTCTCGGTAACGGGTTCGGTCGAGTTGCATACGTTTACAGTTTGGCTTGGGATGATCAAGGATTCCTATCTTCCCATGCTTTTGCTCTCGCTTACTCTTCTTTTGCTTTGCCCGATTTACGGAAGAGAGGACCGCACTTTATGAAGTCTTGTCCGAAAATTAAGTCATAAAGGGCCGTACGACGAATAATGCGAACGGAAACGATCAAGTGCCTTCCCGATGTGGGAGGGCACAGCTTTTATGCGCGATCAAGTTTCCCCATGTGTCACAGTAAACGCCTGCAAGGCGGATTTTTCCGATTTTTTTGTAAAAATGTGCCTTTTCGGGAAAAAATTGCCGTCAAAGGCTTGAAATTTTCCCGCAAATGATGTACAATGGCTATTGGTTAAGTTCGCAAAATTTAGGAGGAATTTTTTATATGGCAAAAAAGTATTGTTATCTTTTTACCGAAGGTAACGCAAACATGCGTGAACTTCTCGGCGGCAAGGGCGCGAACCTCGCGGAGATGACCAATATCGGTCTTCCCGTCCCTCAGGGCTTCACCATTTCCACCGAGGCCTGCACGCAGTACTATGAAGACGGCAGACAGATCAATCCCGAGATCCAAGCCGAGATCATGGAATACATCGACAAGATGGAGCACATCACCGGCAAGAAGTTCGGCGATAAGGA
>CANREF010000020.1 GCA_947629575.1 uncultured Clostridia bacterium
CTCTTCCGGGACACCGTACATACCGACGGCTCCATCACTCCCTTTGCGGAGACCCCCTTCTATAAGAAGCAAATGCGCATCGCGCTCCGCAACTGCGGCGTGATCGCGGCCGAGGACATCGAGGAGGCGATCGCCGCGGGCGACTACGCCGCCATCGAAAAGGTGCTCACCACCATGACCCCCGACGACGTCATCAAGGAAGTGCTCGACTCGGGCCTCCGCGGAAGAGGCGGCGCGGGCTTCCCCACCGGCAGGAAGTGGAGCTTTGCGAAGGCGTCCGCGGGCGACATCAAATATGTATGCTGCAACGCCGACGAGGGAGACCCCGGCGCGTTCATGGACCGCTCCGTTCTCGAAGGCGATCCTCACTGCGTGCTCGAGGCCATGACGATCGCGGGCTATGCGATCGGCGCGCATCAGGGCTATATCTACGTCCGCGCGGAGTATCCCATCGCCGTCCAGCGCCTCAAGATCGCCATTGAACAGGCGCGCAAGTACGGACTTCTCGGCAAGAACATTTTGGGGCTCGGCTTTGACTTCGACATTGAAATCAGGCTCGGCGCGGGCGCGTTCGTCTGCGGCGAGGAGACGGCGCTCATGACCTCTATCGAAGGTCATCGCGGCGAACCCCGTCCCCGTCCTCCCTTCCCCGCTGTAAAGGGTCTGTTCGAAAAACCCACCATTCTCAACAATGTCGAGACGTGGGCGAACATCAACCCCATCATCATGAAGGGGGCGAAGTGGTATTCCTCCATCGGCACGGAGAGGAGCAAGGGCACCAAGGTGTTCGCGCTCGGCGGCAAGATCAACAACGTCGGACTTGTGGAAGTCCCCATGGGCACGACGCTTCGCGATATCATCTATGAGATCGGCGGCGGTATCCCGAACGGCAAGGCGTTCAAAGCGGCGCAGACGGGCGGTCCCTCCGGCGGCTGCATCCCCGCAGACCTCATCGACACCCCCATCGACTTCGACAACCTCGTGGCGATCGGCTCGATGATGGGCTCGGGCGGCCTCATCGTCCTCGACGAGGACTCCTGCATGGTCGATATCAGTAAGTTCTACCTCGAATTCACCGCGGATGAGAGCTGCGGCAAGTGTACGCCCTGCCGTATCGGCACAAAGCGCCTCTTGCAGCTCCTCACCAAGATCACCGAGGGCAAGGGCACGGAAGAGGATCTCGTCAAGATCGAAGAACTTGCCGAGCACATGAAGTCCTCCTCCCTCTGCGCGCTCGGACAATCCGCGCCCAACCCCATCCTCTCCACGTTGCACCACTTCCGCAATGAATATGAGGATCATATCAAAAACCACCACTGCACGGCGGGCGTGTGCAAGGCGCTCCTGTCCTTCACCATCGATAAGGAGAAGTGTATCGGCTGCGGTCTCTGCGCAAGGAACTGCCCCGTTTCGGCGATCTCCAAGACAGATTATACCGCCCCCGGGCACAAGCTCCCTTCCATGGCGATCGATCCCGCAAAGTGTATCAAGTGCGGCGTGTGCCAGAGCAACTGCAAATTCAAGGCAGTAGAGAGAAAGTGAGGTGAAAACAATGGCTAACATGGTAAATCTGAAGATCAATAATATCCCCGTGACCGTTCCCGAGGGCTCTACCGTTCTGGAAGCGGCAAGAGCGGCTCATATCGAGATCCCCACTCTCTGCTACCTCAAGGACGTGAGCTGCGTCGGTTCTTGCCGTATGTGCCTCGTGGAAGCGACGGGCGCGCGCGGTCTCGTTGCCGCCTGCGTCTATCCCGTTTCCGAGGGAATGGAAGTCAAGACGAATACCGAAAAGTGCAGAAAGAGCAGGAAGATGACCCTCGAGCTCATGCTTTCCAAGCATAAGAAAGAGTGCCTCGCCTGCGAGAGAGCGGGCAACTGCGAACTGCAGCGTCTCTCCACCGAGTACGGGTGCGATCCCCACTACTTCGAGGGCGAAACGCTCGACACTCCCCTCGATGTCTCCGCTCCCTATGTGGTGCGCGACAGGGATAAATGTATCAACTGTAACCGCTGCGTGGCGGCTTGCAAGAAGCAGGCGGTCGGAGCGATCGGTCCGATCGGCAGAGGCTATGCCGTGCACGTGGGCAGCGCGTTCGAGATGTCCCTCATGGAATCGGTGTGCGTGGGCTGCGGACAGTGCATCGTCGCATGTCCCGTCGGCGCTCTGAAGGAGCGCACCACCGTGGACGAAGTTTGGGCGGCGCTCGCCGATCCCAATAAGAAAGTGGTGTTCTTCACCGCTCCCTCCGTCCGCGCCACCCTCGGCGAGGCGTTCGACCTTCCCGTGGGAACCAATGTGGAGGGCAAGATGGTCGCCGCGATCAGAAGGCTCGCGCCCGACTATGTGTTCAATATGGACGTCACCGCCGACCTCACCATTATGGAAGAGGCGAGCGAACTTCTGAACCGCATCCAGACGGGCAAGCCCATGCCCATGTTCACGAGCTGCTGCCCCGCATGGGTGAAGTTCGTGGAACAGAAACATCCCGACATGATCCCCCACCTTTCCACCTGCAAATCCCCGCAGGAGATGTTCGGCGGGCTCTTAAAGAGCTATTGGTGCGAGAAGAACGGTATCGACCCTAAGGATCTCTTCGTGGTCTCCGTCATTCCTTGCACGGCGAAGAAATACGAATGCCACCGCCCCGAGATGAAGGGCGAAGTGGACGCGGCGATCACCACCCGCGAACTTGCGCGTATGCTCAAGACGGCGGGCATCAAGCTCGCCGAGCTTCCCGAAGAGGAATTCGACGCTCCGTTTGCGACCTGCTCGGGCGGCGGCACGATCTTCGGCGCAACGGGCGGCGTGATGGAAGCGGCGCTCCGCGTGGCGGCAAAGATGCTCGACGGCAAGTTCGAAGTGGTGGACTTCCCCGAAGTGCGCGGCACTTCCCCCATCAAGGAAGCCGTGTACAACGTGGCGGGTCATACCGTCCGCGTCGCCGTGGCGAGCGGGCTTGCGAACGCGGAAGAGATCATCAAAGGGCTCAAGGACGGCACGAGAAAGTATGATTTCATCGAGATCATGGCTTGCCCCGGCGGCTGCGTGAACGGCGGCGGTCAGCCCACCCTTCCCGACAGTATCCGCAATACCGTGGAACTTCGTTCCCTCCGTGCCGCGGCTCTGTATTCGAGCGACAAGGACAATAAGCTCCGCCGCTCTTCCGACAGCCCCGTGATGGATCTTTTGTACAACGATTACTTCGGCGCGCCGAACAGCCACAAGGCGCACGAGATCCTGCACACCTCCTATCATGAGGACAAGAGAGTTTGACCTTCCTTTGTAAGAAAGAGACCTGCCCGCAAGGACAGGTCTCTTTTTATAAGGACACCACCCCCCTACCCCCCTCCTGAGGAGGGGGCAAAGGCCTACCCCCTCTAGGGGGAGGCTCTGCCGTAGGCGGTGGTGGGGGGGATTGACTCCCTCCGCGTCATTCCGCCCCGCCCCCTTGCCCACCCCTTGAGGGGTGGGTGTCACGCGCGAAGCGCGTGACGGGAGGGGTGTAACGCAGTCGAGCAGACACCCCCTCAGTCGCGGCTAACGCCTACTTCGCACTTCGTGCTCGTGCCGCGCTTAGAGAATCTGAACTGCGCGCGGGACGCCAGCTCCCCCTCAAGGGGCAGCCAAGGGAGAAGGACACCACCCCCCTACCCGTTTTGGCGGCAGGGACCGCCAAAACCCCGTCGCGCTTTTACAGCGCTCCTGTCGCGGCGTCCCTCACAGCCCGCAGGGCTGTTGAGGAGAATGACGCCGCTCCACCCCTCAGGAGGGGGCAAAAGGGTGGGTGAAAATGCTGTCGCAAACATTACCGTCGGGAACACAAGTATAACAGATTCAAAAGAAATTTGTTAATAACTATGAGATTCTCGTATTTTTTCGGCGCGGGCAAGTTTGCCCGCGCCGCCTTTCCGCCCCCCGCGTCATTCTGAGGTGAATTGTTATTACGCAGTCCGCAGAAGTTGTCCCCGAAGAATCTCGCGGGGATTTTAGATGCTTCGGGGAGAGCATTGTCGAACTGCGTAACCACATTACGGCTCAGCATGACGCAATGTCATCCATTCGACTACGCTACTTCGTCGCTACCGCTCCTCGTGCCGCGCTTAGAGAATCAGAACTGCGCGCGGGGCAGCATGACGCATGGCGAGCCCTCAAATCTCTACCGCATAAAACAAAATCAAATTTTCACGATCGTGACCGTCGCCTTGTCGCCGTTGATATCGAGTTCCTTGGTGTAACCCTCCTTCTCTGCGGCGGGCGCGACCTTTTCTGCGAGCACGTCCTTTGCAAAAGTTCCGCTCTCCAGAACGGCGAGCGCCCGTCCCTCCGCCTCGTAATACACCTCGATGCGGTCGGTCACTTCGAAGCCCGCTTCCTTTCTCATCGTCTGGATGCGGGAAACGAGCTCGCGCTGAGCGCCTTCTATAAGAAGCTCCTCGGTGAGCGCGGTATTGAGCGCCACGGTAATGCCGCCGCCCGCAGCGGAGACATACCCTTCCGCAGATTCGGTGAAGATCTGCAAGTCCTCCTCGAGCAGGGTCACTTCGCCGTCCAGATCGACGGTGTAGCTCCCCTCTTCGCGCACTTTGGAGACGACCTCGCTCCCGTTGCAGTTGCTCAAAAATTCGGAAATGAGCTTCAGTTTCTTCCCGTATTTAGGGCCTAAGGTGCGAAGTTGAGGCTTGAGGGTATACCTTACGAGCGATTCCGCGCTTGTGGAATAGCGCAGAGACTTCACATTCAATTCATCGAGTACAACTGCCTCGAGTTCTTCCCCGAGGTCGAGCGATCTGTCGCTCGCTATGATCATTCCCGAGAGCGGCTGGCGGTTCTTGACGCCGCCGCTTGCGCGCGCGCTCCTGCCGAGTTCCACGATATCGAGGACCTCTTCCATCCCCTCCTCGAGGGCGGGAGAGATGTAACTCTCATCGCAGACGGGGAAATCGCACAGGTGCACCGAAACGGGCGCATCCGCAAAGAAGGCGGGCACGAGGTTCTGATACATCATCTCCGCCATGAAGGGAGTATAGGGTGCGAGCAACTTTGAAAGGGTGACGAGGACGGTGTAGAGCGTCGTATAGGCAGCCGCCTTGTCCTCCGTCATCTCAGACCCCCAATAGCGGTCGCGCCCCCTTCTCACATACCAGTTGGAGAGCTCGTCCACATAGTCCTGTATCGCCCGCGCGCTGTCCGTGATATTGTATTCGGCGAGCTGTCTGTCCGTATTCTTTATTAAAGTATTGAGCTTGCTCAGCGCCCACTTGTCCATGAGGGAGAGCTTGCATTTTTTGAGATCGAATTTGCTCGGGTCGTACTTGTCGATCTCGGCATAGAGGGCGAAGAACGCATAGGTATTCCAGAGCGTGCCCTGAAATTTACGCTGTACCTCCGAGACCGCCTCAGGACCGAAGCGCGAGGGGATCCACGGAGCGCTGTTCGTGTAGAAATACCACCGAACGGCGTCCGCACCCTGCTTGGAAAGGACCGTCCACGGATCGACGACATTCCCCTTGTGCTTGCTCATCTTGACGCCGTTTTTGTCGTTGACATGCCCCAAGACGATACAGTTTTTGAAGGGCGCACGGTCGAACAGGATGGTGGAGATCACGAGCAAAACATAGAACCAACCGCGGGTCTGATCTACCGCCTCGGAGATGAAATCGGCGGGGAAGGTCTCCTCGAACAGGTCCTTGTTCTCAAACGGATAGTGATATTGAGCGAAGGGCATAGAGCCCGAATCGAACCAGCAGTCGATCACTTCGGGGGTGCGCTTCATCTTCCCGCCGCACTTTTTGCAGGTGCACACGAGGCCGTCCACATAGGGGCGGTGCAGTTCGATATCGAGCGGCGCGCCCGTCTTCTCGGTGAGTTCCTTGTGCGAACCGATGACCTCGATCTCGCCGCAGTCTTCACACACCCATGCGGGAAGAGGCGTTCCCCAATAGCGGTCGCGGGAGAGCCCCCAGTCGATGACGTTCTCGAGGAAGTTCCCCATTCTCCCCTCTTTGATCGTCTCGGGAATCCAGTTTACCGAACGGTTGTTTTTGATGAGCTGTTCTTTGACCTTGGTGACCTCGATGAACCAGCTCGAGCGGGCATAGTACAGAAGGGGGGTATCGCACCGCCAGCAGTGGGGATAGCTGTGCTCGAAGGGAATCTTTTGGAACAAGAGCCCCTTCTTCTCTAAAATATCCATCAAGGGCTTATCCGCCTTTTTGGCGAACAGGCCGTCCACTTCGGGACAGCGCCCGTCGAAGCACCCCCGCTCGTTCACGAGCTGAACGACGGGCAAGCCGTATTTCTTGCCGACCTTATAGTCGTCTTCGCCGAACGCGGGCGCGATATGCACGACGCCCGTGCCGTCCGTGAGGGTGACGTACCCGTCGCAGGTGACATAAAACGCCTTTTCCTTAAACGAACCGAGGGCGTAAGGAAAGAGCGGCTCATACTCGGTGTATTCGTATTCCTTTCCCTTTTTGGACGAAATTTTTGTATACGTATCAAAGAATTTTGGCACGAGCGCCGCCGCTAAAATGTAGTGCGTGCCGTCGCCCGTCTCGATCTCCTCATAGTCCTCGTCGGGATTCATGCAGAGCGCCACATTGGAGGGAAGCGTCCACGGAGTGGTCGTCCATGCGAGGATATAGGTGTTCTCCCTCCCCTTCACCTTGAAGCGGGCGACGAGGGAAGTTTCCTTCACGTCCTTATAGCCCTGCGCCACTTCGTGGGAGGAGAGCGCCGTGCCGCAACGGGGGCAATAGGGAACGATCTTATGCCCCTTGTATAAGAGCCCCTTCTTGTGCATCTCCTTGATCGCCCACCACACCGATTCGACATAGCTGTCGTGATAGGTGACGTAAGGGTGTTCCATATCCACCCAATAGCCCACGGCGTCAGACATCTTCTCCCACTCGCTCTGATATTTCCAGACCGATTCCTTGCACTTTTTGATAAAGGGCTCGATGCCGTATTTTTCGATGTCTTGCTTGCCGTCCATGCCGAGGGACTTCTCCACCTCGAGCTCGACGGGAAGCCCGTGCGTATCCCAGCCCGCCTTTCTGAGGACGTGCTGCCCCTTCATGGTGCGGTAGCGGGGCATGATGTCCTTCATCACACGGGTGAGGACGTGCCCGATGTGGGGCTTGCCGTTCGCGGTGGGCGGACCGTCGAAGAAGGAAAATTCCGCGCCCCCTTCGTTCTTTTCAATGGACTTTTCAAAGATGCGGTTCTCTTTCCAGAACTTGGCGATCTCCTGTTCGCGTGCCACAAAATCGAGTGACGTATCTACTTTTTTATACATAGAGCCTCCTTACGGAATAAAAATAAGCCTCTGCGTTTTGGAATACGCAAAGGCATATCAACCACCAAAACAAACTTTCATTTGCCGCAAAGATGACGGATCGCGACCCCGTGCGGAGTTACTGTGAGTTCTCCCCGCAAGCTCGAAAGGGGATACCCGCCCCGCACCGCTCTCCCCTCTCACCTTGCGGGAGTCTCTGTAAACGGCTTTCCCGAGACGGACTTGTCCTTTCTCAAACGCTTTTCATATGAAATTTTCTCTATTATAGCAATTTCTCCCGGGAAAGGCAAGTGTTTTTCACCTCTTTTCCCTCAGCCGAAAATTCCTTTCCGCGCGCGGATCTCTTTCACCGCAAACCCCGCGTCCGCCACGCAAGCCGAAAGTTCCTCGTCGGGCAGATCGCTCTCGACGAAGATGACGCCCTTTTTGAAATTCGCCTTCGCGCCCGAAACGCCGCCGAGCAGCAATAATTTCTTTTCGGCGCGCTCGGCACAGCGCTTGCAGCACATGCCTTCCACCTCGATCACCTTTTTCATACCCTCATTTTACCACTTCCGCCGCCGTTTGTAAAGGATTCGGATTGACATTCCCTCGTTTTTCCTCTATAATGAATGGCATGAAACTACCCGATCATATCAGGGGGGCGATCTTCGATTTGGACGGCACTCTCCTCGATTCTCTGAATGCATGGGCGGACGTTGACAGGCGGTTCTTTGCAAAGCGCGGCATTCCCCTTCCGCCCGACTATTACGACGGCATCAAGACGCTGGATCTGCACGGCGCAGCCGTCTACACCAAACAGCGGTTCGGTCTTCCGGATTCCCATGAAGAACTCATGCGGGAGTGGCAGGATATGATCAAGGAGGAATATGCCCTCCGCATCGGCATGAAGGCGGGCGCAGCGGAATATGTGCGCAGTCTGCATTCCCGCGGGATCGCGCTCGGCGTCGCCACCTCCTCTTCTCCCGAACTCTTCCTGCCCACCCTCGAACGCTTCGGACTGGACGGGCTGTTTTCCGCCTATGCGCTCACTTCGAAGGTGCGGGGCAAGGAATTCCCCGACGTCTATTTGCTCGCGGCGGAAAAACTCGGCGTTCCGCCCCGATGCTGTGCGGTGTTCGAGGACATCCTTCCCGGGATCAGGAGCGCAAAGAGCGCGGGATTCTTCACGGTCGCCGTGCTCGACGCGGGCTCGGAAGCGGACTTCCCCGCCCTCCGCGCGGAAGCGGACGAAGCGATCGAGACTTTTTAGCTCCGAAATTTTGTTTTTTTCATAAAATAACAGTATGGACAGAACAAAAAGAAAGGGATTGGGCATCCTGTTTATCCTCGGCGCGGCGGCGGGATTCGCGTTCATGGATCTCTTCGTGAGCCTTGCGGGGGACTTGCCCACCATGCAGAAGGTGTTCTTCCGCAACTTGTTTGCGGCGGTCATCGTCTTCTTCATTCTCCTCTTTGACAAGCAGAAATTCCGCATCCACAGCAAGCAATGTCTTCCGTGGCTCTTTCTGCGCTCCCTTCTCGGCTTTTTGGGGGTCGTGCTCAACTTCTATGCCATCGACAAGATCAGCATCTCCGACGCCTCCATCCTCAACAAGCTCTCCCCCTTCTTTGCCATTCTCTTTTCCGCCCTGCTCCTCAAGGAAAAGCCTGCGCGGATGGAAGTGCTCTTCGTCGTGATCGCCTTCGGCGGCGCGCTGTTCGTGGTGCGCCCGAGCTTTTCCTTGGAGATCCTGCCCGCCTGCGCGGGATTTATGAGCGGCGCTTGTGCGGGGTTCGCCTATACCTGCGTCCGCATCCTCGGCGTAAAGGGGGAACGCGGGCTCATGACCGTGTTCTTTTTCTCCGCTTTTTCCACCGTCGTCGCCCTTCCCTTCTTCCTCATAGGCTACGAGCCGATGAGCGGGATGCAGCTCCTCTGGCTCGTGCTCGCGGGCGTCTCGGCAACGGTGGGACAGTTCTTCATCACCGCCGCCTACCGCTTCGCTCCCGCCAAGGAGATCGCCGTATTCGACTACGCGCAAGTGCCCATTGCGGCGCTCCTCGGCTTTTTCTTCCTCGCGCAAACGCCCGACGTGTGGAGTTGGATCGGCTATGCGATCATCATCGGTGCGGCGATCGCGAGGCGTTTTTATGACCTTCACCGAAAGCCCCGCACAAAAAACGGGGGCGAAAATGAAAAAAACGAGCAAACGGGATGAGCCTATCACTTCTCTTGCCATTCGGCGGAGAATGTGGTAGAATATTGTGTTATGGAACAAAACGGGCTGCCGCAGAAGGACGGAGCGGTGACAACGGAAAAGAAGAGCATGCGCGGCTGGTGGATAAAGACCTGCCTGCTTCTCATACTCGTCGCTCTCTCCATTGCGATGCTCTTTACGCTCGGGCGCTATGTCTCGGGGGAAGACACCCCCCAGCTTACCCTGCCCGAACTTCTCAGGACCGTCAACTATCGCCGTTTTGCCCTGCTCGTCGCCGTCATCGCGTTCTACATCCTCGTGGAGAGCGGGAAATACGCCTATATGCTCAAGATCTACACGGGCAAGTTCCACTTCCGCATTTCCCTGAAGACCATGTTCCTCGGGAAGTATTACGACGGGATCACCCCCCTCTCGACGGGCGGTCAGCCCTTCCAGATATATTATCTGCACAAAAAGGGCATCCCGAGCGGCGCGGCGGACGTCATTCCGATCGCCCGCTACATCGTGAGCATCTTCTTCCTCACCGCCCTCTCCGTCATTTTGCTTGCGCTCACCCCCCGCTATGTCCCGGGAAGCACCGTGACCAAGACGGTACTCATCATCTCATGGATCTCCCTCGTCATCAACCTGTCCCTTCCCACGGCGATCATCCTTTTCTCCGTCTTCCCGCGGCCGTGCAAGCGGTTCATCCTTCTCCTCGTAAAGCTATTGCACAAACTGCACATCGTGAAGAGACCTTACCGCACCGAGATCAAGTTCGTGCGGGAGATGAGCGATTACAGCGCGGCGCTCAAACAGTTCCTGCACGAATTCTATAAATTCATCCCCCTGCTCTTCCTCTGCATCCTCGAATGTCTGCTCTTTGTGACCCTTCCCTTCTTTGTGGTCATTTCCATTGCGAACATTCCCCTCACATGGCAGACGGGAGTGGAACTTGCGATGCAGATCGCCTGTCTCGTGATAATCTCCCGCTACACGGCGCTCCTCATCCCCACCCCGGGGAACACGGGCGCGCTGGAAGCGGCGAGCTCCCTCGTGTTCGTCACCGTCGCGGGGATCGGCTCGGTGCTCGGGTGGGTCGTCCTCGTATGGCGGTTCTGCACCTACTATGTCTACATCCTTACGGGGATCGGGATCAATATCTTCGAGATCGTAAGAAGCGCGGTAAACGCGAAAAAGAAAAAACATAACTGATATTTGCAAAGTAAAAGCGGCGGCGCGGATTTTATCCGCGCCGCCGCTTTTACTTTCGAAAATGAATTTTTACAGGCGGACGGTCGTCGGCGTCGCCTTCCCCTTGTGCAGGACGAGATAGCAATAGCTCGGGTCGGAATAGCTCCCGAACGCGCCCGGGTTGATACAGAGAACGCCGTCTACCGTTTCAGTGTCTGCGCGGTGGGTGTGTCCGTAGAGGGCGACGTCGCAGCCGAGCTCCTTTGCGCGGGCGGCAAGGCGTAAGAGCCCGCTCTTCACCCCGTATCTGTGCCCGTGACAGCAGAAAATCTTCAAGCCCTCCGCCTCGAGCGTGAACTCCTCCGCGCCATAGGAGAAGTCGCAATTCCCGCGGCAGATGTACGTTTTTTCGGGGTACGTATCGAAAATTTCGCGCATATCGGCAGAGCCGTCGCCGAGATGCACGATAAAGTCGTTCTCCGAAAAGAGCTGTCCCATCTCCTGCAGACGGCGGCGGTTACGGCCGTGGCTGTCGGACAATACCACAAAAGTTTTCATAACATATCTCCCTTGGATTCAAAAGAACAGGTAGATCACTACCACGACGACGATCACGGCAAGATAGACCAAGGAAAAGACCGTATAATCCTTCTTGGCGACGGGTTTCCTTCCGTCAAAGAAGAAGAAAAACGGGATGCAGAAGACGGCGTAATAGGATTTGCCCAATCCCCATTTTGCGGCGAACGGCAAAAAGCCGAGCACGAAATCGGCCGCGCTCAAGAGGAAGAGGCAGACGCTCAAAAAGACCGCCGTTTGAAGAGATCTTCTCTTCGCCGCTGCCGCCGTCTCGAACGCGGGCGGCGTGGAGCGATATATCTTGCGGGAAGAGGGCACGAAATCAAACCCGATCCCCATCTTCGCCCCCCTCACGTCTTGGAAGCGGTGGCAAAACAGGATACAGCCGATAAACAAAAAGTGCGGCAGGTGTTTTGCGGGGAACAGCCCCATCAGCATGAGGTTCGGGGCAATGACGCCCGAGCGCATCAGTCCATTCAGAATAAATGCCGCTATGATGTATGAAATGGGAAGGACGCCCAACGTACGGAACAAAATTCTCTTCGCCTTTGTGTTCGCCCACTTGGGATGGAAGCAAAAGAAGATGCACATCAAGAGGCAGAGCAGTTGGTCGAGGAAGATGTTGAACGAGGGCAAGTTGTTGAACATGACGAGCGTGACCCGCTCGGTGACGAGCTCTTGGGCGTATGCGATCGCCTCGCTTGCGTTTTCAAACGGAATGAGCCCCGTTCCCGTATGGAACATCGCGATCACCTTATCGGCGATGCCAACGATATCCGAATATTGCTCTACGACTACGAGGAAGAGGGAATCCACCAGCAATGCGACGCCGCCGAGAATGATCGCATATATGGCAAGTTCTGCGAAGAAGAGCAGGGTCGCGATCAAGGCGGTGCGGCGGGTGATCTTGCCGATCCCGCCGCGGTTGAGGTTGAGCACGAAGGAGATCGTCGCGACGAAGTAGAGCGGGATGACGAGACTGCCCATGTTCCGCATGATCTGTACGACCGTACCGAGCGGGCCTGCGATCTTGAAGGAAACGAGGGCGGTGATGACGCCGATGATATCGCGCGATTGCAGCGCGCCCAAAGCGTTCGCCGCCTGCGTGAGTGCGTTCAAGATCACGAGATAGGTCGCGACTTGCGAAATAAAGAAGAAAATAATGGAAACGTATCTTAGAAATACAAACCCGCCGCGCTTTCCGTAAGCGAGCGTCTCATGAATATTCATTCTTCCTCCGTTGCGGTCACGCTCCCCTCTTTCGGGATTAGGGTCGAAAGTTCACGCTGAAAGCGCGAACGTTCTCATAACAGTTCTCTCAATTTCTTCAATGCCCTTCCGCGGTGGGAAACGGCGTTCTTTTCCTCTTCGGAAGCCTCCGCGAAAGTCACGCCGAGATCGTTTGAGAGGAACAGACTGTCGTATCCGAAGCCGTTTGCGCCCCGCTCTTCGTGCAGGATCTGCCCCTCCGTTCTTCCCTCGGCGGTGAGTTCCCGCCCGTCGGGAAAGACGAGGGCAATACAGCAGACGAAATGGGCGCGGCGGTCCTCCTTCCCCTCGAGATTTTTGAGAAGGAGCTTGCGGTTTTGGGCGTCTCCGCCGCCCGAATAGCGGGCGCTGTAAACGCCGGGAGCGCCGTGAAGGGCTTCCACGCACAGTCCCGAATCGTCGGCAAGGGCGGCTCTTCCCGTCGCCTTGCACACGGCGCGCGCTTTTAAGAGGGCGTTTTCTGCGAACGTTTCGCCCGTCTCTTCCACTTCGCCCGAAAAGCCCGCCTCTGCGGCGGAGAAGATCTCATGTTCGGGAAAGATCTCTCGGAATTCCCGCAGTTTGTTTTTATTCCCGGTTGCGGCAACGAGTTGCATATTTGCCTCCTTGGAATTAGGATGCCTACCCCCTCCTCAGGAGGGGGACTAAGGGGGTGGGGGTTCTAAAACATGGCGCGTTGGAAAATCACACTTTTCCATAAGCGCACACAAGTTGCCGCACACTTGCGGCTTATTGTCCGATGAAACGAATGAGAGGATGAGAAAGTTAAGGCACTCACGCCCATTTCCTCGCGGAAAAGATTTTGCAAAGCAAAAGATTTTCCGCGAAACTACTACCCCAATATCGCAATTGCCAATCCGCAGAAGATGATGAGCGATACGGCGTCGACAATGGTCGTAATGAAGGGCGAGGCGACGGCGGCGGGGTCGAGCCCGACCTTCTTCACGCCGAGGGGAAGAAGACAGCCCACGAGTTTTGCGATCACCACCGTGCAGAAGAGGGCGAGCGATACCACCGCGCTCAGAATGACGGTGTATCCGTCGAAGCGGAAGAGCAATCTGTCGATGAGCTGCAACTTTGCAAAACAAGCGACGGCGAGCGTAGCGGCGAGCAGCACGGACACGCGCAGTTCCTTCCACATCACCCGCCATGTATCCTTTGTGGAGAGCTCGCCGAGCGCGAGCGAACGGATGACCGTGACGGAGACCTGCGAGCCCGAATTCCCGCCCGTATCCATGAGCATGGGCACGCAGGCGAAGAGTACCGTGGAGATCGCGTTGAGCTTGGCTTCAAAGGTATTGATGATGAGCCCCGTGAACGTCGCCGAGACGAGCAGGATGAGAAGCCACGGAGCGCGGTTTTTCCAAATGGAAAAGACGCTCGTCTTGAGGTAGGGCTTGTTGTCGGGCACGATACCGACCATTCGCTCGATGTCTTCGGTCGTCTCTTCCTCGATGACGTCCATTGCGTCGTCGACGGTGACGATGCCGACTAACCGCCTTTCCCTATCCACGACGGGAATGGCGAGGAAGCCGTAATCGGAGATCTTGCGCGCGACTTCCTCGCGGTCGTCGAGCGTCTCGGCATAGATCACGTTGTCCTCCATGATCTCCGAGATGAGCGCCTTGGGATCGGCGAGCATGAGGTCCTTTGCCGTGACGAGCCCGATGAGTTCGCTCTTTTCGTTGGTGACGTAACAGGTATAGATCGTCTCCTTGTCGATCGCCTGCGCGCGGATGCGGGAGAACGCCTCTTCCACCGTCATATTGGGCAGGAAGCGGACGAACTCGATGGTCATGATGCTGCCCGCGCTGTCTTTGGGGTATTTCAGAAGCTCGTTGATATAGGCGCGCGTCTCGCTGTCGCTCTGGGCAAGGAGGCGCTTCACGACGTTCGCGGGCATCTCCTCCACCAGATCGACGGTATCATCGAGGAAGAGCTCATCCATGACTTCCTTGATCTCTTTGTCGGTGAGCTTTTTGAGCAGCTTTTCCTGCGTGTCGCGGTCGATCTCGACGAACATCTCCGCCGCAAGGTCCTTCGGCAAAATGCGGAAGAGCACGGGAAGATCTTCCTCCTTGGCGCTGTCGAACACTTCGGCAAGGTCGATCTCGTTCATCGAGGACAAGAGCGGTTTCAAGACGGAAAACTTCTTCTCCTCGAGCAGCGCGAAGATCTCCTCCTCTTCGGCGATACGGCGGGCGACTTCCTCGGGCATATCCTCGATGATGTCCACCGTGTCGTCCACCGAGACGTCTTCCATGACTTCCTGCAACTCATCGTCATGAAGCCCGGTGAGGACCTTTTCCTGCAAAGGCGCGTCCAGCAGCACCAAAACGTCGGCAAGGAAGTCGCTCTCGAGGGCGCGGCAGAAGGGAATGATATCCTCCTGCGGAAGTTCGGACAAAACAGAAGCCGCCTCTTCCGGTCTCTTCACCGCAGCGGCAGCTTCTTCATAGTTTTTTTGTTGGATAAGCGTTCTGAATTCTTCGGTCATGGCTCTGCCTCCGAGATTATTTTACGGAAAAACGGACGGAGCCGAGCCTGCATTATACGAAAAGGGCAAAGCAGGACGACCCGTCGGCAAATTGACAACGGCATGGATGATACTGACTACTTCGTCCTTTCATTGCTTTTTCTCCTTTTTGAATTTTTTTGGGGGGATTGACACCCCTTCCGTCTTGCTGCTGTCGCAACAATCCACCCACCCCTCAAGGGGTGGGCAAGGTATCGGCTTGGCGCCCCCTTGAGGGGGAGCTGTCACGAGCTTGCGAGTGACTGAGGGGGTGTCTTTTCCCTATCCGCTTCCTTACCCAAACCTCTTCTATTATACGCAAATAGTTACGGCAAGTCAACTGTTTCGGGCTCTTCGAGCGGAACAAAACTCCATTTCTCGAGATCGAACAGTCCTCTATCCAGCAGTTTGAGCTTCGGAATGACGGCGAGGGACAGGAAGATCATCGTCATGAAGGGCTCATAGCACTCCTTCACCCCCATCGCTCTCCCCTTTTCCTGCAGCTCGGCGGTGCGCTTTACGACTTCCTCTGCGGGTGCGGAACTCATGAGCCCCGCAATGTCGAGGGCGAACACATCCTCCTCCCCGCCACGCACGACCGCCATGCCGCCGCCCGCCTTCCCGAGGAGGGAAACGACCCTCGCCATCGCTCCGTCGTCATCGCCCATGACGACGAGATTGTGGCTGTCGTGGGCGACCGAGATGCCGATCGCCCCGCCGTGCAATCCGAAGCCCTTCACAAGTCCCAAGCCGAGATTGCCCGTCGCAAAATGCCGTTCCACGACGGCGAGTTTGCAAAGGTCCGTCCCCTTTACGTTCACCTCTCCCTTTGGAAGGGAGACAAAGCGTTCGCTCGTATACAGTGCGTGCGGCAATACTTCCATGGCGCGGAACTTCCCGCCGCGGCTCACGATGCGGAAGCTTTCGGGCGTGATCGTACCGATCTTCACCGTTCCGCGCACCTCCGCGGGAAGATATCTCTCTCCCTCTTTGAAGAGCGGCTTTCCCCCCTCCGCCACCAAAATTCCCCTGTGGAAGACGGCTGAGACGTTGAATTCCCGCAGATCGTCCACGAGCGCGATGTCGGCAAAATAGCGGGGAGCGAGCGCACCCATATCTTTGAGACCGTAACACTCCGCCACGTTGATCGTTGCGAGCGCAATGGCGTACTTTGCGTCCAGCCCCGCCGCGACAAGACGGCGAAGAGCGTCGTCCACATGCCCTCTTTCCGAGAGATCTGCGGCGTTCTTGTCGTCCGAGCAGAGCAGGAAACGGCGGTAGTTGTAGCCGTCGATCGCGTCCTTGGCGTCCGAAATATTATTGACGGAAGAACCGCAACGGATCTGCACGTACATCCCCCGCGCGACCTTTTCGCGGCATTCCGCGGCAGTGAGGGATTCGTGATCGGTGAGGATGCCCCCGCAGCGATAGGCGCAGAGCGCTTCCCCCGAGACGGCGGGAGCGTGCCCGTCCACGGGCTTTCCGTTCGCGTTTGCCGCTTCGAGCTTTCTGAGCACATCTTCCTCTCCCGCGAGCACGGCGGGGAAATTCATCATCTCCCCGAGCCCGTAAAAGAGGGGGCGGGAGATCTCGTGTTCGGTCTCCCTGCCGTCGATCACCGCGCCGCTCGTCTCAAAGGGGGTGGCGGGCACGCAGGAGGGAAGCTGCAGACAGACTTCGAGAGGATTCACCCCCCCGCAGGAGAGCCGCGCAAACCCTTCCTTGATATACTCCGCGCCCGCGATGCCGCAGACATTGACGATCTCATGGGGATCGGCGACGATGAGCCCCGTTCCGCGGGGAACGGCGAGCGCCGCCCACGCCTCGGGAGAGAGCATGGAGCTCTCGATGTGGATGTGGGCGTCCATGAAGGCGGGCAGGGCGATCTTCCCCTTCCCGTCGTATTCCTCTTTCCCCGAATAGCCCTTGCCGACGGCGGCGATCCTGCCCTCCGCGATCGCAAGTTCGCCCTCCTCGAGTTCGCCCGTAAAGACGTTGTAGATCTTGATGTTTTTGATGACAAGATCGCTCTTTTCGCGCTTCATCGCGCAATCAATGAGACGTTTCATAGTGATTCCATTATAGCACGGCGACCGCCCTTTTCCAAGCGGTCGCCCAAACTTTCCGATAATTTTATGCAGCGGGAGAGCGGCTTAAGCGAAGAAAGGCCGCTCAGCCCCCTTCGCCCCGGAAGCAGCCACGGCTATTTTCGCAGAACGATCTCGCAGTTGCAGGGATAGGCGGGCGCTTCCCTTATGATCTCCCCCACCGAATCCGCCACGATGACGCCCGCCCGCGGATTCTTGACCGAGTCCACGCTCCCGTTCAAACGGGCGTCTACCTCGGAATATTCAAACGCGCGGTCGCAGCCGTGAAGGGTACAGCCGACGAGTTTCAACCCCTTGCAGTAGCAAAAGGGCTGCGTCCCGTATATTTCGCAATTTTCAAAGAGGACGTCCTCCGAATACCATGCAAGATATTCTCCGCGCACGACGCAATTTTTGACGCGCACATGCTTTGCGTGCCAGAGCATATCCTTCGTTGCAAGTTCGCACCCTTCCATGGTGAGGTCTTGGGTATATTGAAAGGAATAGTGCCCCTCGAAGGTGCAGCGTTTCAGGGAAAGTTCCCTGCTTCCGAGCAGGAAATATTCCGAAACGATCTCACAATCTTCAAAGGACATGCCGCGGCAATACCAGCCCGCCTCGGGCGAGAGGATGCGGCAGCCTCTTACCGCCACCTCGCCGCACTCGCGAAGGAGCTTGGCGCAATCGAATTTGCTCTTTTCGATGACCCCCCTTTGGACATACCACATGGGAGCGCGGGCGCCGCTCTCCGCCTTCCCGTTGCGGAAAAGCAGCCCCTCGCAGTGCCAGAGCGGATAGCGAAGACGGAACACACAGTCTTCAACTGTGATGTTGCGGCATTCCTTGAGCGCCGATTCTCCGTCCTCTTCCCCCTCGAACACACAATTTTTCAAGCGCGCGTCTTTGAGCCCGTACAGGGCGCGCTCCTCCCCGAACCTTCGGTTTTCAATGAACATATCCGCCTCGAACCTATAAACTGTTCTTTCGCAGGTTATTATACAAAATCGGGGAAATATTGTCAAGGATTTTGGAACTCTACTCTCGGTAGAGTTGATATTTTCATCGGTAGAGTGCCAAAATGTGGAGATAGACCTCGCTTGGAAAAGCAGAGAGCGTTTTTTGCGAAAAGTGGGTTGTAGTTTTCCCGATTTTGCGATATGCTAATAGTATGAAAAAGGCATTCGATATTTTTGTTGACTCCGGTGCGAACATCCCGCAGGAACTTCTCAAGAGCCGCGACATCGGCATGATCTCCTATCATATGACGGTGAACGGCGAGGAGCGGATCTGCTGTGAAGAGGGCGTTCCCTTTGAGGAGACGGCAAAACAGTTTTATGCGGACATGCGCGCAGGCGCGGAGGTGAAGACTTCCCTTCTGAACGCGCAGACCTTCCACGACGTCCTTCTCCCCTCTCTCGAAGAGGGAAGAGATGTGCTGCTGTTCACGATCTCCTCGGGCATCAGCGCGACGAATAAGCAGGCGCAAGAGGCGGGAAAGGCGCTCGAGGCGGAATTCCCCGGGCGGAAAGTGTACGTCCTCGACAGCGCGAACGCCTCCATGGGCGAGGGACTTCTCGCGCTCAAGGCGGCAGACCTTCGCGATCTCGGCGAGAGCGCGGAGGCATGTGCGCGCTGGGTGGAAAAAAACGCTTACAGGCTCAATTCCTATCTCACCGTCGGCGATCTGAAATATCTCAAGCGCACGGGGCGCATTTCGGCGACGCTCGCGATCGCGGGCACGATCCTCAATATCAAGCCCGTTCTGCGGGCGGACGGCGGTCAAAACGCAAAGATCGTGTTCTACGGCAAGGAGCGCGGCAGGAAAAAGGCGCTCATGGCGCTCGCCCAAGCGTTCAAGGAACGCGCGATCGACGCGCAGGCCCAAACCGTCGCCATCTGTCATGGGGACTGCGAAGAAGACGCGAATTATCTCGCCGGCCTTCTGCGCGAAATGGGCGTCGGGGATATCATCATCGAGTACTATGACCTGTGCACGGGCTCTCATGTAGGTCCGGGGACGGTGGCGCTCTTCTTCTTCGGGAAGGACAGGCGCGGGAATCTCGCGGCGGCAGAGGCGGAAAAGAAGCCTCGCGGAAAGGTCGTGACCGATAAAATTTAAGAGTACAAAACAAACCGCCGCGGCGCGCTTTCGTTTGAAAGCGCGCCGCGGCTTCTTTTCTCTCTCGGCTTCTCCTCAGGAGGAGGGAATAGCGACCCACTACCCCCTCCTCAGGAGGGGGATTAAGGGGGTGGGCGTCATAAATATGACAAGGCGCGCCGCGAAGCGGCGCGCCTGAATTCCTTTCCCAAATTATTTACAAATATTTTTTCAAGTCCGAGCGGTCCACAAGCTCCCACGGGTAGGCGTCGCGCCCGAAATGTCCGTAAGAGGAAGTCTGCGCATAAATGGGTGCGCGCAGACCCAACTTCTGTATGATCGCCGCAGGGCGAAGATCGAATTCTTTCTTGACGATCTCCGCCATTTTGTCGTCCGAAAACTTCCCCGTGCCGAAAGTGTCCACGAATACGGACACGGGGCGCGCAACGCCGATCGCATAGGCAACTTGCAGTTCCATTTCGTCCGCAAGCCCCGCCGCCACCATGTTTTTGCAGATGTAACGCGCCATGTATGTGGCGCTTCTGTCCACCTTGGTGGGGTCTTTTCCCGAGAACGCCCCGCCGCCGTGCGGACACCTGCCGCCGTAAGTATCTACGATGATCTTCCTGCCCGTCAGTCCCGAATCCCCCTCCGGACCGCCGATCTCGAACCGCCCCGTGGGATTGATGAAGTACTTGGTATTTTCATCGAGAAGCTGAGCGGGAATGACTGCCTTTGCGACGAGTTCCTTCATGTCGCGCTCGATCTGTTCGTGCGAGACGTGAGTATTGTGCTGGGCGGAAATGACGACCGTATCCACGCGCACGGGGGTCTTGCCCTCGTATTCCACGGTGACCTGCGTCTTTCCGTCGGGGCGAAGATAATCAACGATCTTTTCCTTGCGAAGCTGCGCCAAACGGAACGCGAGCTTGTGCGCCAAGACGATGGGAAGGGGCATGAGCTCCTCGGTCTCACGGCAGGCATAGCCGAACATCATGCCCTGATCGCCCGCGCCGATGAGGTCGCACGCGTCCCCGCCCGCCTTGTTTTCGAGCGAACGATCGACGCCGAGCGCGATGTCGGGCGACTGCGCATGAACGAGCGCGATGACTTCGCACTTGTCATAGGCAAAGTCCCCCGCATAGTATCCGATTTGTTGAATGACCCTGCGCGCGATCTGTTCATAATTGACATTGGCGCGGGTGGTGACTTCCCCCGTGATGAAGAGGGTGTTATAGGCGGCGCAGCACTCCACCGCCGCGCGGGTGAACGGGTCTTGGCGCAGGAGCTCGTCCAAAATGGAATCGGAAATGCAGTCGCACACCTTGTCGGGATGCCCTTCCGTGACGCTCTCGCTCGTGAAAAATCTTCTCATGGTATTTCCTCGCTTTGATTCTCTTTTATTATAGAAAGCCTGCGCGGAAATGTCAACCGAAAACAGGGTCGATCTTTTTTGAACTGCCCACCCCCTACCCCCTCCACCGGAGGGGGTAGGGGGTGGGCTAAACCCTCCCATGGCGAGGGTGCTCCCGCAGGGGACGGGTGTGGTGTCCTTTATTCTGTCATTTCGACCGAAGCCGAAAGCGAAGTGGAGAAATCTCACCTTATCCTCGGCTCCTCCTTAGGAGGAGCTGGCACGAAGTGACTGAGGTGGTGAAAAATCGGAAGCTAAGGACACCACCCCCCTACCCCCCCTCCTAAGGAGGGGGCAAGAGAGACCCCCTCCTTAGGAGGGGGACTAAGGGGGTGAGCAAGAGAGCCGCGGGCGAGGCGCAAATGCGCCCCGCCCGCGGCGGAAAGACCTTTTTAATTTTTCTCTCCGTAAATCCACAAAATCATATCAAGAACTTTGAAAGCAGTATAATTGACATCATATTGCTTCATGTCTTGCATGATGTCTGTGAACACATTTTTGTTCTGCGTAAAGATATTGCAAGTATTTTCCAGAAGAGTTCTCATGTCTTGATTTTGAGGGGCTTTCACACCTAACGCGCGCAAGCCTTTCATGTCATAGCTATCGTAAGCAATTACGCAGCCGTATGTACCCATCAGAATTTTGCAGACCATGAGCGGTGAAACTTTATTCTCTTTTTCAGACTTAGGCGGATATAATTTATCGTCTTGCTCCAAAGTCGCTTTTAGAATATTGTACACTGCCGTTTGCAACTCAATAGTAAGATTGCAGTATTTCCCAACATCAAAGTTTTCGGAATACGGGTCTATGTCTTTAAGCTGTTTGTACTTGACATCAAACAGTACATCCGTTACTTGCAAAAAGACGCGCGAACTTTTCCAAATAAACCAATCGTTGCCGCGAAACATTCCCCAACTTGCAAGATAGGCAAAGAGACGCAAAGAAAACTCCTCTTTTTCTTCAGTCGTCAATGTTTTGCCATAGAATTTGTCAAAATATTCTTTGCATGGGTCATACGAACGGAAACGATGATGTTCGTTTTTCCATCCTTCCATAAACACTTTGTAATTATCTTTGATTTCTCCAAAAGTAGCTCTTTTCATAATCATTCTCCTTTTTGTTTATAATTTCGGCTGAGCCGATTTTGCTGAATTGAGTATTAAACTTCGCGCTTGCGCGGGGTGACGGCGGCGTATGCGGAAACGCTTTGCGTGTTGTTATAATAGGTCACGTTGCCGCGGCTGTCAATTGTTCCGTTCGTGCAATAAACGATATAAGCACCCGTTTTGTAATCCCATCCATACCCACTGTTATCTTTTTTAATCTTTTTCCAAGCATTGGTCGTTCCGCTATATTGAATTTTCGTCAGCCTGCTGCAATAGCAGAACGCCATCCTTCCAATCGAGGTCACACGGTCTGGAATCTTAACACTTGTCAACCCGCTGCAACCCTCGAACGCAAAATCTCCGATCGAGGTCACGCCGTCGGGAATGATGATTTCCGTCAACCCGCTGCAATCATAGAACGCAGAATCTCCGATCGAGGTCACGCCGTCGGGAATGATGATTTCCGTCAACCCGCTGCAACCATGGAACGCATAAGATCCAATCGAGGTCACACGGTCGGGAATGATGATTTCCGTCAGCCTGCTGCAATCGCAGAACGTCCAATCTCCAATCGAAGTCACGCCGTCGGGAATGATGATTTCCGTCAACCCGCTGCAACCCGAGAACGCGCCACTAATCGAAGTCACGCCGTCGGGAATTTCTACACTCTGCAACCCGCTGCAACCACAGAACGCAAAATTTCCAATCGAGGTCACGCTGTCGGGTATTTCAAGTTTTTCAACAGAACTGCAACCATAGAACGCCCGCTCACCGATCGAAGTCAAGGACGAAGGCAAAACGACTTTTTTCATAGAATTACAACCCTCGAATGCCGAACTTCCGATCGTCCGCATCGGGGAACAAATAATGAGCCAACGGATCGTCGTCATCCCCTTAAAGGCGTCGGCTGCAATGCTCGTGATCGGATAGTCCAAATATCCATTGGGAACGGCAACGGCCGTCGCCGTGGTAGTATAGCATTTTTCGATTTTTGCTTCTCCCGCGTTGACCGACGCCTTATAATTCAGGAACGGGATCCACCGCGCATAAATTACCGAACTTGTTTGATACGTTTCATCGCCTGTGAGCGGTTCCATATATTCCGTGTTGGCATACCACCCGTCAAAATACCGGTGGTTTTCCCAATAATCCGGGAGCTGAATTTTGTAGCCGGTCGAAGCACCCGCATAGAGGCTGCTTTGATATTGATTATCGATATAGACCTTGACCTCTACCGCGCCCGATTCCACCGTGCCGCAGACTGAACAGACGCAGTCTACAAAGCTATGGTCCTTTTGAGGGACGGACTCATACTGCACGTCGCCACAGGGACATTCGCGCTGCTTCTTGCCCGCATTCGTGCAGGTCGCCTCTTCCGTCGTGCGCCACTCCCCGTATTCGTGCGCGGTCGTCTTGGCGATCGGCTCTTCGATATACTCTCCGCACGAGCAATACTTCCGCCGCGTTCCCGCTTGCAGATGTGTTGCGGGAACGACGGTATCCCACTCCCCGTAAGAATGGACGTGGGCCGCGGGCGTATCGCCTTGCCCGCCGCCCTGCCCCTCGTCGGGTTTTTGCGTGCCGCTCTGTCCGCCTTCGTCGGGTTTTTGTGTGCTGCCCTGTCCGCTTTCGTCGGGTTTCTGTTCGCTGCCTTGATTGCCCTCGTCGGGTTTCTGTTCGCTGCCTTGATTGCCCTCGTCGGGTTTCTGTTCGCCGCTCTGTCCGCCCTCGTCGGGTTGCTGTTCGCTGCCTTGTCCGCCCTCGTCGGGTTGCTGTTCGCCGCCTTGATTGCCCGGCTGTTGCTGTTCGGTCTGCGAGCCGCTTCCCGCCGTCTCGCCGCCCGTTTCGCCGCATGCCGCCGCCCCGAACACGAGGCAAAGCACAGACGCCAACATCAATACCGCAAACAAAAATTTTTTCATAAGAAACCTCCTCGGTATCTCCATTATATTCTTACTATTGTAAGAAGTCAAGTGTAAATTCTTACTTTTGTGAGAAAATTATATACGGCATGGGAACAGAGTTCAAAAATAATTTGAAGTTTTTGCGGCAAGAGCGGGGCATCGGGCAGGTGGAGCTTGCTAAAAAAATCGGGGTGAGCAACGGCATTATCAGTCTGTGGGAAAACGGGCTGCGGGAACCCAGCCTTGCCTCGCTGGTCTCGATCGCACTGTTTTTCAACGTGAGCCTTGATGAACTCGTGGGCATGGAAGAGCTGAAAAAATGACAGAACGAGCCGCGGCGGGGTGCGAAGTTTCGCACGCCGCCGCGGCTTTTCGTTGACTTTTTCCCCGTTCCTTGTTATAATTTTTCTATGCAATGTCATCTTTGTCCCGTAGGCTGCGGGGTGGACAGAACTGTCCGCACGGGGCGGTGCGGCGTTATGGGGCTCACCGTCGCGAAATACTATCTTCACCCCTATGAAGAGCCCTGCCTCTCGCCCTCGGGAAAGAGCGGTACGGTGTTCTTCGGCGGGTGCAATCTGCGCTGCGTTTTCTGCCAGAACTACGAAGTCTCCCGCGCCGAACGGGGGAGAGCCGTCTCCCCGCGCGAGCTCGCCGACGTCTTCAAAAAATTGGAAGATATGGGCGCGGAGAACCTCGACCTCGTCACGCCCGACCATGTGTCCCCTCTCATCGGGGAAGCGCTCGCGATCTACAAACCGAATATCCCCGTGGTGTACAATTCGGGCGGGTATGCCCTTCCCGCCGCCCTCGAAGAGATCGACCCCTACGTTGACGTCTATCTGCCCGACTTCAAGTTCTTCTCCCCAGAGCTTGCGGAGCGGTACACGGGAAGGCGGGACTATCCCGAAGTCGCCTGTGCCGCCCTCTCCTTTATGGCGAAAAAGCCGATAAAATGGGACGGGGAAAGGCTGCTCTCGGGGATTTTGGCGCGGCATCTTGTGATGCCGATGTGTTCGTCCGATTCCCTGCGCGTGCTCGATGTTTTGAAAGAGATCCTGCCCGCGGGCGCGCCGCTCTCCCTCATGCGGCAGTACACCCCCATGGGCGACATCGCGGGCTTCCCCGAGCTCAACCGCAAGATCACGGCGCGGGAATATCGGCGCGTTGCGGACTACGCGCTCTCGCTCGGCTTTGCGCCCCTCTACACGCAGGAAAAGGAAAGCGCGGAAAAGTCGTTTATTCCCGATTGGGACTTTTGAACAAGAGGAGTTCTGTGGAAAGCCCCACTTGAACAAGGAGCGAGTATGGATTGGTTGGATATTTTGTTGGTCAGCTTGTTTATTTTCGTCGTATGGCTTATGTTTGTTGGTATCTATTTTCTATATATTTACAGTCAAGTACCACCAAAGCATAGAGAAAAGTATCCTTTTTTCTCCAAATGTTGGATCAAAAAATTATTTCTTGTCGGGTTGAACGGAGCGATAAAACCTTCTGTTGTCATATTTACCTTTCTTGTCAATATATCTCTGTGCCTATGGATCGCCTCGGGAATTTGGTGGAGCGTGATTCCCGCCTCGATAGCAGCGCAATGGAGCTATAGGATAATGGCGGGGGTTTTCGGCATTTGTTTTTTGGTGAGGTTCATTCTTTTGTGGGGAAACCTTCCCAAATTTAAGTAGACGATTCTTTATAAAATGCGACCGCGGCGGGGTGCGAAATTTCGCACCCCGCCGCGGCTTATATAATGCAACGCCACCCATTCGTTTTGTCGCTCAAGGTCACTTGCGCGAAAAGAGGTGGCGTGTTATAACACGCCACCTCTTTTCACTGTTTTTAAGAAGATCGGACGGGTCGCCGTCAGATCAGGTTTCTCTTCCATTCGGGCTCATTGGAATACAGCTCGTACGCGGGAGCAAAAACCAACCCGTAGCCATAAGCCTCGTCTACCAAAGTGATGGAAGTCACCTGCGGATCGCCGCTCTCCACGGGGATAAACGTCAAGCGCAGACCGACAAACTGTTTTTCGGGGTCGATCGCGGCGCGCACAGCGTTTCTGTCGACCGTGATGATATAGCAATCGATGTACTCTTTCCCGGGGATCTCCGCTCTTTGATAGTCGCCCGAGTACGGCACGATCTCTTCAACGCCGTCGTCTCCGAGATAGACGAGATAGAGCTGCAACGTGATGTTGGAGACCGCCGCACGGTTCCAGACTCCCACCGTATAGGGCATATCGGTCCAATAGTTGGTGAGATCTTCCAAAACGATCGTGCCGCTGCTCTCCTGTTTCGCCTCCAATCCGCAGTAAATACATCTGCCATCGTTGAATTCATGCCCATGAGGGGAGCGTATCATGTAGCACTCGGTATAACCGCAGACGCTGCATACCGAGTACTGCATCTCGGGCATCGTGCAACTTGCTTCGATGTAATCGCTCTGTAACGCATGGCATATATCTTGATAGGTATTGGTATTTGCCTCACCGTCCCCGTATCGATAATAAGTTTCCACCGTACATTCGCAGCTCGTCTCCGATACAAACTCCCACTTGGTCCAATTCGTGTAGGAGTATTCTTTCTGCGTAGTGGAATTGAATTCATAGATCTTTCTGCCGAGCTTATCGTAATGATATTCATATATTATGGTGTAAGGACCGGTATGTTTGCACCCGCTATAAGTCGTTTCATCGCGATATCCGCTATATCCGTTCTGCTCGATGGTGAACTGCGTGCGCTCGGTGTGAGATTCGCCGCGCTCGTGATTGACCCACGCGTCGGTGTAGAAATAGCCTTCCGTCTTGCCGAGCTGTTGCCCTTCTCTGTAATAGAACTTGTAGAAGCGGTATTGGGTATAGACGCAATCCTCATACTCATTCCACGTCTCGATCGTGTAAAACGCGGTGCAATTATCATAAGCGCAACGGTATGTACTCAGCATATGTCCGTTATCGAGATAGCTATCATAGCTGAAATCGAAAATGCAACCGTCTTGACTTTCGATGTAGACGTCTGTACCCGACTGCCCGCAGGCGCAGGCATACACTCTGAGCTCCAAGTCGCCGTGAGGCATTTTGAAGGTCTCGGTCGTATATGCTCTGTAATGCTCGTAAATGGTCTCTTCCTCGCTCTCTCCACACAGCGTGCATTCACGGCGGAGGATCACGCCGTCCTCGCAGGTAGTCGAGCCGGGCGCAAGTTCTACGCTCGTTTCAAACCGATGCGATTTCATGCTGGAATAGTGATACATATCCTTTTTGCAATTTTCGCAGACATAATAGGTGTAATAGAATTCACCGCAAGAGACATCGTCCTCGGTCGTAGTGCGCTCCTCATCGACGACCTGCTTATGTTGCGACTTGTACGAGAAGTCCTTCGTCTTGGTATTCAAATATACGTTGTCGGAAGCATAGTCCGATTCATCGCCGTATTCGTCCTCGATATGTTCGTCGAGCATTTGTCCGTCCTCACCGTACGTCCGATTGAACGAGTACGAGCGATGGGTACATTTGCCGTCTGAGGTGCTGAGATAATAGCGGACCCAATCCCCGCAGTCGGCATTGTAACTTATGCTGACATTTGCCATATCCGGGAAGTGTTCGGTGTAGACGTATTCAAATCCGCTCTCCACTCTGCCCATTCCGGGTGCGGTGGAAGAATTATAGACGTCGGTATGCGTTTCTGTCACATCCAAAGAGAGCACGCCATTCTGCAACTGCCAGCAATAGACATAAACCGTGCTCGATCTGCCTCCGTTGGTTTCCGTCATCGTATAGGTGTAAGATCCGTTGTTCGCAGCGCAAAGTTTACGCACTTCTTCTTGCAGGGAGTTCAAAACGTCGAACTCGTGGTCGTAAACGATGTCCTTCGCCTCGTTCCATTGGAGCGTTGCGCTTCCGTCGATCAGAAGTTGACCGCCGGCAATTTCAAATTCAAAGTTGCGGAGCGCAAGATCGAGAGACTGAACGTTGCCCGCTGCGTCCGTTTGGAAAGTGATCTGCGTGACGCCGTCTTTGAACACGTTCTCGACGATCGAATGGATCAGTTCGACATCCGCGCGCATAGATTGCTCAAGCAGAGAATAGACAGTCACCTCGTCCCGGAAGAGCATCGAGAATATGTCGTCGATGCGCTTCGCGATCTCCCCTTCTTCCATATGGTTCTGCATCTCCATGATCTCTGCGAACGAGTGCTCTATGAGCATTTCGTCGCCGAGCATCTGCTCGATGCCGAGAGGTTCTCCCGTGAATTTCATCGCCATGCTCTCGATAAGACCGATGAGGGCGTCGCGGTCGATATGGTAATCCGCCGCCATCGCGAATACCTCATCGATCGCCTCGGACGCCTTCAACGTGACGACGAGATTTTTTACGAGCTCGCTGAGACGGTAGAAACTCGCCTCGCCGAGATACTTATCGATGAACTTCTGCACAGAGAGGGTCATGAGGTCGTCGTTGAGCGTGCGCATCGTGTCGGCGCGCAACGTAAGGCTGTACCCTTCGGCAGTCTGTGTGCGGGCGAACAAGCCGTCCATCACTTTGTTGACGAATTCGAACAGCGTTTGGTTGTTCGTGCTCTTCAACGTGGAAAGGTAATCCATAACCGCCTCGTCCCGCAAGATCGCAAAGATCGTGGCGTAAGGCTCGGGGATCTCCGTAATATATTGTTTGGAGTACTCGTATTCGCCGTTGTCTTCGCGCATCCTCGCATACTGGCACTCGCCGTCGAAGAGAGCGTAGAGTTCGTAAACTTCCGGCTGTTCGGGCGTTTCTTCGTCTCGTTTATACGACCGCTCCGCAGTGAGCTCTATGGAATAGAGGTACTCGCCGTCCTCGGTAATGTTGAGGTATGCCGTCAAATTCCTGAGGGAATATGTCTCTTCACGCCCGTTGGAGATGACGGTATAGTGGCTTCCTGCCCCGACGGTCAACGTAAGTTTCTTGGTATTCAAGCTCTTCATGAACGCGTCGTAAAACCCGGTGGCGGATTCGTCGCGCGTGCCGCAGACGGAGCAAACGCCCTCCGCGGTGAACTTATGGCTGCCGAGCGGCTTGAAATCCTCTTTCTTCTGGGAATTGCATTTGGAGCATTCGTAGAGCGTGTAGCCCGATTCAAGACAGGTGGAGGCTACATCCTCTTTCTTTTGCCAGTTATGATCGCAGCCTTCGCCGCAGACGGTGCAAATGCCTTCTTTATAGACATGCTTTTGGGTCGCGGGAAGTCCGTTCGCGCCGCAGACGGTGCACACTTGCCCCTGACCGCAGGTGGGCGCGTCGAGATTCCATCTGTGCCCGAATGCAGAGATCTTATTGCCTTGATAGCTGTAATCGCAGTGCTTACAAGTATAGGTCGTGTAGCCGTCTTCTGTGCAGGTCGCCTCTTTCTTATTCGTCGTAAATTCATGCGCCCGCTGGGGAACTGTGATCGTATAGGAGATGCTGCACTTGGAGCAGGAATAGCTCTCTGAGCCCGCAGCTTTACAGGTCGCCTCTTTCTTTTCGCCCGCTTCCCATGCGTGCCCCGTTGCAGGAAGCACGGTACGGATCTCTGCCGCGCACTTGGAGCATTTCTCTACTTTGAGCCCCGCTTCCGTACAGCTCTCGGGCTTGCTTTGCTGTTCGTCCGTTTCCCATGCATGCCCCGTGGCAGCGGTGTACTCCGTCTTGATGCTCTTGCCGCAGCGGGTGCAGACGGTGATCTCATAGCCGCTCTCGGTGCAGGTCGCTTCCTTGGTGCGGGTGACTTCGTAGTGCCCGAATTTTTCGCACATCTCTTCGGGGGTGTATTTTCCCACGGTGTAGTAGGAGAAGTGCTCCGTCTCGAAGGTGACGTAGCCGTCCGAATAGGTCGCCTCGATCTTCACGAGCTCAGTTCCCTCAACGTACCAGATGACGATGGCGTTCACGTCCTCCCCCTCTTGCAGGTCATAAGGGATACGCACTTTCACCTTGCCGCCGTTGAATTGGGTGATGTTATCGCTGCCGTCCGAAAGGGTGATATTATAGACGTCGTTGGCAAGTTGATCTTTGAGGGAAGGATCGATCTCTTCCGCGGTGTCCGCGATGTCCACGCCGAGGGTGAGATCTTTGCCTGCGGGCAGGCTCTGTTTCGCCGTATCGTCCATGGCGATCGACGCACCCTTGACGACGACTTCATCGGCGCCCGTCAGGCTCTCTTTGGTTACCTGCACGTCCTTGACGCCCTCGCCCGCCTCAATAGAGGTCTTGGTGTGGTCTTTGTTCAGCAGGCAGGTATAGGTCGTAACGGCGCCTTGCTTTTCGCCCGCATTCCACTGATGGGCGTCCTCATCGGAGAACGTTTCCTGCGAACCTTCTTTGACCTTTTCACAGACGGTGCAGACGGTGGCTTTCGTGCCCTCTTGGGAGCAGGTCGCCTGTTTCGTGATCTTGGTCACATAGTTGTGGCGCTCTGCGACCTCATATTCTTCCGTCTTTGTCTCTTGACATTTGGTGCATTTGAGGGTGTGCGAAGAGAGATATGTACAAGTAGCTTTGTCTTTGAGTTCATATTCTCCGCTCTCGCTCTCCACCTGCCAATTGTGCCCTTTGGCGGTCTCCGTAACCGTGTAGCCGTCGTGGCAGAGGGCGCACTCCATCACGGTCTCGCCGTCCGTCGTGCAGGTCGCCGCAGTGTGGCTCTTTTGCCTGTAATCATGCGCTCTGACTGCGGGAAGCGTCTCCTCGCAAACGGTGCACTTCTTACCCGTGCAATCAGTTCCTTCCCATTTGTGACCGGTAGCGGGCGTGTATTCCTCCTTGCGGTCGCCGCAGAGTTTGCAGACCGAAACAGAGATCCCGACCGTAGTACAGCTCGCCTGCTGCGATGTCCCCTCGTCCGTCACATACTCGTGTTTCAATTGAGCGACGGGCTCGACGCGCGTAGCATTGCAACGGGAGCAGATCTCCACCTTCTTCCCGGCGGAAGTGCAAGTCGCGGCCACCGAACTTTCCGCGCTCTCCACGAAATCGTGGCCGAGCGGATCGGTTTTCTTCGTCCATGTTTTGTTGCAGTCCGGGCAAGTGTAACTTTCTTCTCCGCCCTTTTCACAGGTCGCCGCAACCGTTACCGTGGAAGTGGCGTTGGGATGAGAGCAGGCGGGATCGCCACCGCACGCTACAAGCAATACGCCCGCCAGCATACAGCAGAGAAGAGCCGCCAAGACAAACAATTTCTTTTTCATCTTTTCTCCTTTTCGCTTTGACTGATGAGATTTTAATTTGTCATATTATATTATAATAATGAGAAAATTTTTTGTCAAGTAAATTAGAATGATTTGCTCGCTCAATATCTCAATGTGAACAGACTTTTTGCTCCGCTTGGAAGAGAACCATCAAACAGCCGCGGCGGGGTGCGAAATTTCGCACCCCGCCGCGGTTTTTCATATACGTATGCAGTTTTTCATGCCGCGAGCGGGAGCGGGGCGGAAGTGACAAAAGACTAAGGCAGAGATTTCTCGACTTCACTTCGTTTCGCTCGAAATGACATGAGCCGCGAGCGGGAGCGGGGCGGAGGTGCGGGCGGACAGCTTCCTGCGCACAACGCTTATAAGCAGGACCGCGGAGACTGCCGCCGTGAGGATCTCCGCAATGGGGAACGCCCACCATACGAGAGAGACGGCGTTCTCTGCGAGCGTGAACAGCCAAACGGCGGGAAAGACGAACGCGGCGAGCCTCAGACAGGAGATGAGCAGCGGAAAGAGGGCGTAGCCGAGCGCCTGCAATACGCCCTGCACGGCGACGCTCAGTCCCATAAAGACATATCCGATACTTGCGATCCGCACGGCGATCGCGACGGCGCGGATGAGCGCTTCGCCGCTCTCCCCGCTCGCCATGCCGAACAGCTCGGCGAGGGGGTTTGCCAACCCCTCGAAGAGGGAAGTGATGACCGCCGAGACGATGAGGGTGATGACGATCCCCCACTTGATACACGCCTTGGAACGCTCCCCATCCCCCATTCCGTAGTTGTAGGAGAGCACGGAGATAATGGTATTGGAGAGCCCGAAACAGGCAAACAGCGCGAATTGCATGATCTTATAGTAGACGCCGAAACTTCCCTGAAGGAGTGCGGCGTCTTTTGCCGTCCCGAGAATGAGGTTGACGCCGAGCATCATGACGGACAGCATTCCCTGCATGAGCGCCGCCGAGAGCCCGATGTGGTAGATCTCCCCGATGAGTTTGCCGTCAGGCAGGAGATCTTTGAGCCCGCCGCCGAGTTCTTTGTTCCTGCAATAGTGAAAGAGCATGGCGACGAGAAGGGAGAGGATCTGTCCGATGACCGTCGCCCAAGCAGCGCCCGCGATCCCCATGCGGAGAGGGTAGATGAACACGTAGTCGAGCACGATATTGGCGGCAGCGCCCGAAATCTGGGCGATCGTCGAAAACATCGTCTTCCCCGTGCTCTGCAGGAAGCGCTCATAGACGGTGAAGCCGATCGCGCCGAAGGAAAAGCAGCAGCAGATGGTGAGATACTCCGCGCCCATTTCGGCGACCCGTTCGTTCCCCCTTGCCTGCATCGCGATGAAGGGCTTTGCGCCGAACAGCCCGAAGAGCAGGAAGACAAGATAGATGACAAGTCCCAAAAAGATGCCGTTCCCCACCGTTTTGTTCGCCTTTTTTCGGTTATTTTCGCCGAGGGACTTGGAGAGCAGCGCATTCAGTCCGACGCCCGTTCCCACGCCGACGGCGATGATGAGAAGCTGGATGGGAAAGGCATAGGTAAGCGCCAAATTGCCGAGCGCGCCCTCTTCCCCCATGTTGATGACGAACGCCGTGTCCACGATGTTATACACCGCTTGCAGGACCATGGAGACGATCATGGGAAGCCCCATAAGGAGGATGAGCCTGCCCATGGGCATAACGGACATT
>CANREF010000021.1 GCA_947629575.1 uncultured Clostridia bacterium
CCCCACGAAAGATAGGTGAGCGCTATGCCGATGAGATAGTCCCTCACTTTGGGGTTTGAAGTATTCCATTTGGGCATATAGGTACAGTCTGCAAAGATCTCATAGTTGCAGAGGTCATGGGACGTGCCCGCCTTGCCCACCCCTTGAGGGGTGGGTGTCCCCGCAAGGGGACAGAAGGGGGATGACACCCCCTCAGTCACTTCGTGACAGCTCCCCCTCGAGGGGGCGCCAAGAAGAGGTTTTTCCCCGTGTACGATGAACCAATCGTAATACTTCGAAGATTTACCCTTTTCCTTCACGTCCGCAAAGAGCGGGTTGCTCTCGTCACAGTGGTTGAATACCGCGTCCAATATGATGTGCATCCCCTTCGCATGGGCGGAGGAAATGAGACCTGAAAGATCCCCGTTCCCGCCGAACATGGGGTCTACCGTGAGATAGTCCGTGATGTTATATTTGTGGTTGCTCGGCGACCTGAATACGGGCGTTAAGTATAATGCGTTAAAGCCCATTCCCCGTATCGTATCGAGCTTCCCGATGATCCCCTTGAGATCCCCGCCCGCAAAGTCCTTCGCCTTGGGAACTTGCTCCCACGCTTGCGTGATATATGTATCGTCCTTCTCCCTGTCTCCCTTACAAAAGCGGTCTATGAAAATTTGGTAGACGACCGCGTCCTTCGCCCAAGGAACGGGCGTTACGACGTCCGCCTCATTGATGAAGGGATATTGAAAGAAGGTATAATAGCCGTGTTTGAAATCGTACTCGCTCGTGACGCCTTCCTCGGAGAAGTAGTACTCCTCATCGTTTGGAAGGGTGAGCAGGAAGATGTACGCAAAGCGCACGTCCGCGCACTGCAAGTCGCAGACGTAATAGTCATAGAGCCTGTCACTGCACAGCTTCCGCATCCGTGCGAAATTCCTGCGCTTCGTAAAATCGTATTTATTGTTCCACAGCACCGAGACCTCCTTGAACTTCTCACCCCGCGCTACTTTCAATACCAGCCGAAGGGTGTTCCCGTCCAAGGCATAGCAATATTCACTGTCCGCTCTGTGCTCAATTGCATATTCATTCATATCTTCTCTCCTCTTCATACCCGCACGACGTGGGTCGTCACCGATTCGCGGTTGATCGCCTTTCTGTAGCAATCAAGAATGGCTTCTATCCGCTCCTCCGTGTTTGCGGGCACGAGCAGTTTTTTTCGGTCTGAAAGTTCGGGCAGATTCATGAGGCTCTCGTTTACTGTGACGATGTTGCCCTTGGGAACGTTCCCAAGGCCGTGTTCGGAGAGGAAGGTCACATTTTTACAGACTTTTAAGATCTCTTCCTTCTCTGAACCGCTGTACATATCGACGAGCACGACCGAAAAATCTTCGCCGAATTCCTTCCGTCCTGCCGCCATTACCTTTTCAAAATCCTGCAATACCTGAAAGAACAGTTCGTCGTGGATACGGGAATCAAGGGCGAGAAGGGGGACGTAGTTTTCCGCCGCGATCTTGCGGAAAGTTTCCTCTTCTATCCCGGCGCAGATGATGGCGTCCGCCGAATCGATGCGGATCGCCTCCAAATAGGTGCGGATCACCAAATTCAATTTGCTCTTTTCGAGGGCTTTGCCGAGCAAGCGAACGAGCTGAAAACTCTCCGCCTGCTGCAGGACCGTTTCGTGTTTGTCCGCAAGAAGGATGATGTTGTAGCTCTTCCCCCTTGCAAACGATTGTGCCAGCCCCGACGGGCGATAGTTCAGCAGGTTGATCGTATGCAGAACTTTCCGCCGCGTCTGTTCGCTGCACTTATCGACAATGCCGTTCAAAATGAAGGAGACCGTCGTCACCGACACCCCCGCCTTCTCCGCGACCTCTTTGATCGTTACTTTGTTGTCTTCCATTTTCTCTTCCATAGGACATCTCTCTTATATGCCGCTCTCAAAGCGAGAGCGGCAATAAGGAGGGGAAAGTTTCGCTTTGCGGCGAAAAGGGGATAAATAAAGTTCGTTGCCCTCGGCGCTCCTTATGGGAGAGCTGTCGAGCAAAGCAGAGGGTTCAGAAACCCTATCCCCCGCTGTGCGGGTACTTCCCCTACAAGGGGAAGCAAGTTGGGCTTTTTTACAGCGTGCTTTGCAGGTTGGCGATGAAGTTGTTCAAAGATTCCTGCAAGGAGGCGTCGTCGCCCGCGAGTGAGCCGTTATAGATGGACGAGCCCACCGCCTTCGCCGCCTCCCAATAGCGGGAGATCTCGGGAATGATCGGCACGGGCACGGACATATCGAGCTGTTCGCGGATGACCTTGAAGAACGGATCGTCCTTCACCGCCGCATTCTGCTGGGCGTTCTTGTTCGAGGGGTAGTAGCCGCGCTCCGAAGCATAGCGGAGTTGGTTCTGTTCGCTCGTGATGAACGCCGCAAGACGGGAAGCCGTTGCCTTGTGCTCGGACATGTTGTTTATGACGTATTGTTTGCTGTTCGAGAACGCGATGAGGGGCAGTTCCTTTCCGTCTATCGTAATGGAGGGAAGGGTGCGGTATTTGATGTTGGTCGCCTTTTTGAAGGTATCCTGCATCTCCCAGCCGCCCGAGATGCACGCGCCGAGGCGGTTATTCAGAACGGCGGTAGCGAGGTTCTTCGCGTCGTCCGATTTGAACTTCTTCCCGCTCTGGCGGAAATTCTTCGCCGCGTACTGCATGAATTTGAGCCCGTCCGCGTTGTTCCAGTTGCAGGCATTCACATCGGTGCCGTCCTCGCCGAAGAGGGTACAGCCCACGGCAAAGAAGCCCATATTGAAGTAGAACCCGTCCCCGATGTTGAAGCCGAACGCCGCAGCCTTTTCCGAACTCGTCCCGATGTTGGGCATATTTGCGGCGAGCATTTGATCGACGCTGCCCAAGAGGGTATTTTCAAGGCTCTCGGGGAAAATTCCCGTGGTGTAGTACTCGATGTAAGTGTCCATGGTGAGCGGGAAACCGTACAGTTTTCCGTTGTAGGTCGCCTGCTGTACCGTGGCGGGGTCGTTGTTGTTTCTGATGTCTGTAGCGAACGTCGCCGACGTGCCGTCACGGATCTCCGAGAGCAAGCCCGACTGCGCCATGATACCCACCTGATCGTGGGGGATCAAAATGACGTCTGCCGCGACTTCGGGGTCTTTTGTGACGACGGACTGCGCGTCCCATGCGTCCTGCACTTCCACGCGGATATTTTCGGTGACGTCGGGGTTTGCGGCCTTGAACTCTTCCACGATTTGTTTGAGAAGGGTCTGGTCTTCCGCGCCGCCCCACACGACGACTACGCCTCCGTCCTCTTTTCCGCACCCTGCGAGAGCGCTCACAGAGAGGCACGCGCACAGGGCAAGTGTTGTGAGTTTTGCGAATTTTTTCATGTCGATTCTCCTTTTCATAAGGTTACTTCCCCAACCTCTCCCGCAAAAGTGCGGGAGAGGGGGGAAAGTAAGGAGGAAATATTCAGGTTACTCGGCTTCGATCGCGTAAATGTAGTTCGCTTCGCCGCTCCACGCCTTCTTGTAGGTATCTACAAGGTTTTCGGGAACGCAGATCTTGCCGCTGAACGAGAACATCTTGTGAAGGGCGTTATTGCCGAGCGTAGGCGGTACGGGCGCCGTGATCGTCAGCGTGTACTTCGGTGCAGAGGATTGCGTGAACGCATTGCCGCCGATCGAAGTGCAAGCATCGCCGATCTTGATCGTCATGAGCTTGTTGCAACTGTCGAACGCATAGCTGTCGATCGTCACAATGCTCTCGAGGTTGACCTCGGTAATTCCTGCGCTTCTGAACGCCTGCTGCCCGATCGTCGTCACTTTGGAGAGGTCGATGGCGATATTCGTGCAAGACGAGAAGGCGCTCTGTCCGATGGCGGTGATCGTGCTGCCCGTAACGCTCGTGAGGGCGGTGCAGTAGCTGAACATGTTGTTCGGGATTGCCGTGATCGCGCTGTTGAGCTTCACCGTGGTGATGTTAGAGCAGGACGAGAATACGCCCGTTCCGACCGTTGTCGCCTTGGAAATATCCACTTCGCCCTCAATGCCCTTGCAGCTCGCGAAGGCGGAGTTGCCGATCGACGTGAGTTTGTCGAGCGCAAGGCTGTCCTTCGTGATCAGGGTCTTGTTGAAGGCGGAAGCGCCGACCTCTGTCACTCCCGTGAGGGTGACGGTGGCAAGTGCGGTGCAGCCGTCGAAGGCATTGTCGCCGACCTTGGTCGCCTTTGCCGCACTGAAGGTCTCAAGCGTGGTGAGGCCCTTGAAGGCGGAAGCGCCGACTTCGGAGACGGCGTCTACCGTGATACTCGTGATCGAAGTTCCGAGCACCATGTTCGCGCCGAGACTCGTTGCCTTGGGAAGGGTGAGCGTCTTGAGCGTGGTGCTGTACGCAAAGGCATAGGGCATTACGGTCTCGATCGTGCCGTCATTGAAGGTCTCGTCGCTTCCGTAGTAATAGTACAGCGTCTTGCCGTCGGCAGAGGTGAGCATCTTCTTTGCCTCGTCGAGCTTATAGTTTGTGTTGCCCGGCTCGAGGGTGAAGGTCTTTTCCGCCTGATAGTCCGCCTGCGTGGTGAGGATCTGCCCGATGGAGAAGCTCGTCGCTTCCTTGGGGATCTTGATCTCCGTCTTGCTGCCCTTGTACTGAAGGAGCTTGCCCTCGCCGTTGAGATACCAACCGTACTTGACGCCGTCGGGACCGACGAACTGACTCTTGTAGCTCTCCCAAATTGCGCCGTTCTCGTATTTTTCAAGCGTCTCCGCGTTGTCGATATGGAGCGCGGCGGACTTGGAGAAGGTGCTATCCGAGAGGTCGCTCGGTTCAAGGTAGCCGTTGAGGTGGACGACCGCGAAAGTGGTGAGGTCGTCGAGCGCCGTCATGCTTGCGGGAAGGGTGATCTCGGAGCCTGCGACGGTGGAGAACACGTGTCCGTCGAAGATCTCGACGCCGTCCTCGATGACAACTTCCCTCAAATTGGTCTTGCGGTTGATCTCGGCGTTCGTGGCGAAGGAGACCTGACCGATCGACTTGATGTTGCCCTTGATCGTCACTTTTTCAAAGCAAGGGTTGCAGAAGGAGTTGCGGGGCAGGCTTTGAAGTTTCTGCCCGAGGACAAGTTCGCCCGAAAGTTTGAGGCAAGTATCGAAGGCGTACGGTCCGATATAGGAGAGGTCGTCGTCGAATACGAGGTTGCCGCCTTCGGGAGGAAGGATATAGCTGCCGTTGAAGGCATACTCGCCGAAGTAGGTGACGTGCGAGATATCGATCTTGAGGCCGTTATCCTTGGAGCCCGCATCTTGGAAGGCGTTGTTGCCGACGGTCTTGAGCGCGGCGGCATCTGCAAAGGTGACGTCCTCGAGAGCGGTCATACGGAAGAACGTTAGCTCGGGAATCTCCTCGATGGGACCCTCAAACACGATGTGCTTAACAAATCTGTTTCCGAGCTTGTAGCTCTTGTTGTTGTGGTCTTTGCTGAATACTTCGCCGCCCGTGAACGTGGTGCCTTCGGCAAAGGTGACCGTCTCTGCGCGCCAGTTGAAGAGCGAGCTCGTGCCAAAGGAAGTGATCTTGGAGAGATCGATCTGCGACTGCGTCTCTTCGGGCAGGCATGCGAGCGCAAAACCGCCGAGGGTGGTGACGCCGGGAATGCTGATCGTCTCTACTTTGAACAAGCCGTTCGTTGTAGCAAAGCTGTCTGCTCCCGCATCGCCCGAGCCTTTCCAGCTGTTGGAGTTGCTGCCGCACCACAGGCTATCGAGCACCTTTACGCTCTCGGGAAGGTCGATCTCGGTGGGCGTTGCGCTATAGAAGCCATAGTTGGGCATCTTTTCGAGCGTGCTGCCTTCTTCCACGGAGAGCTTGCCCGTGATCTTGGCGTCGCGGAAGGCGTTGTTGCCGATGCTCTTGACGGACTTCGGGATCTGGAAGTTCTCGAGCATGTTGGTGAGCGGGCACTTCTGGAATGCATTGTTACCGATGGTCTCGAGGCGCGTGCCCCACTTGATCTCGGCGAGGTTGGAGCAGTAAGCAAAGGCTTCATTGCCGATCGTGGTGATATAGGAACTTACAAGGTTGAGTTCGGTGAGCCCGCTGCAGTAGTAGAAGGCATCTGCACCGATCGTGGTGACGCTCGCAGGGAAGGTGATCTTGGTCAAATTGCTCTTCCTTTGGAACGCCCCATCGGCGATCGTCGTCGTGCCGTACTTGATGTTGAGGTTGTAGTCCGCGGGCATGGTGCCGCTGTAGCCGACCAAAATCTTACCGATGTAGATATCGCCCTCTACCTGCGTGAGCTCGTTATACCATGCCGTGCCCTTCAAGCCGTCTGCACCGAGAACGGTGAGCTGGCTCAAATTGTTGGTGCCGACGTCCTCGAGCTTGGTGCAACCGTCGAAGGCGTTCGCGCCGATGCTCGTCACGCTGTTGAGGTCGATGGATTCGACCGCCGAGCAACCCTGCAGGAACTGCGCGGGAAGCTCCGAAACGGTATTATACATGCCCGAACCGAGCGTGACATACTTGAGCTCCTTGCAGCCGTTGAAGGCAGAGTAGAAGGTGCCCGAGACATTGGCACGATCGGAATACGCGAAGTTTTCCACATGCGTGGCGTACCAATCGAGCGTGGTGAGATGGGTGTTGTTGCCGAAGGCGTTAGAGCCGAGGCGCTCGAGCGTTGAAGGGATGGTCACCTTGGTGATGCGCATCTCGTTCATGGAGCCGAAGACCTCCGCCGCGCTGTCGTCCGCAGAGGCGAAGGAGCTGTCGCCGAGTTCTTTGAGGGAAGAAGGAAGGACGAGCTTGCCCTCGAGCCCCGTGCCGTAGAAGGACTGATGCCCGATCTTCTCGAGCTTGCTGCCGAGCGTCAGACGGGTGACGGAATCCTGGCAGTAGAGGAATTGGTCGGGAATGACCTTTACGGTGTCGCCGATGACGACATCCGCCAAATGATCGCAGCCCTTGAATGCCGCAAAGTAGCTGTCGGGCGCGGTCGCGTCGACGGCGTTGTATGTCACCTTTTTGAGGGCGGCGTTGTTTGCGAACGCGCTCGCGCCGATGCGGGTGACCGTTTCGGGAACGGTGAGTTCGGGGACTGCAATGCCGCGGAAGGCGTTGTTGCCGATGCGGGTGAGTGCGCCGAATTTGACCTCTACGAGATTTTCAAGCCCGTCGAATGCGTTTGCGGGAAGCACCGTGATGCCCGTGCCGAGATCGACGGAAGTAAGACCAGTCCAACCCTTGAAGAGGTTCACAGGGAACGCCTTCACTTCGGAAGAGACCTTGACCGTCGCGGGAGCTTCCATGCCGTCGAACGTCGCGTTTGCGATGACTGCGTCGGGAGCGTTATATTCGAGATATGTAATGTTCCCGCCGACGAATGCCTTCGCGCCGATGTAGGTAACGCCCTTGCCGATGATAAGCGTTTCGATAGGGGAGTAGCGGAATGCCGCGTCGCCCACTTCCACGACGCTGTCGGGAAGGACGACTTCGGAAAGACCGTTAGCGTTTGCCTCGCTGTCCGCGCCGAAGGCGTAGGAGCCGATGTACTTGAGCCCTTCGGGGAAGGTGATTCCCACGAGGTTGGGCTGGTTGAGGAAGGCGCCCGAAGCGATGCCGACCGTCCCCTCTTTGACGTCGATCGCGGTCTCCACAAAGATGGAACTTGCATACTTATAGAAGGTCTTGCCGAGGTACACTTCGCCCGCGGGAAGGTTGTTGTCCCACACCGTGTTGTCGAAGGCGTCGGAGTCGATCATCGCAACGTTGCTGCCTCCGAGGACGACTTCGAGGTCGGTGCAGTTTCGGAAGGCGCGCTGACCGATCGACGTGATGCTGTCGGGCAGGGTGACGCTCTGGATGTTCCCCACGTCCTCAAAGCCGCTGACCGAGACGGACGTGATCGTCTTGTCGTCGATTTTTTCGGGAATGACGACGTCTACGGGAAGGTTGGTGCCGGGTTTTGCCGCGACCGACCAACCGCCTTCTTCCTGCGTGAGGCGGAAGTAGCCCGCGTCCGTGGTGGGCGCCGCGTTCCACTTGGCGTAGATCGTGGTGTCTGCATTCACGCCGTTTTCAAAGTTATACTCCGTGGTGCAGGAGGCGTTCGTGTACCAACCGCCGAAGGTGTAGCCCGCCTTCTTGGGATCGCCGGGCTTTACCGCCTTGTCGCCGGGGTTTGCGCCCTGCTCGGGAAGGAGAGTGCCGCCGTTCGTCTCGAATCTGACGGTGTAGACGGTCGCCTCTGCGGGCGTTTCGGGCGTTTCGCTTCCCGTTTGTTCTGTTTCACTGCCGCAAGCGGCAATGCCGAACGCGGTCGCGGCGAGACAGCCCGCCGTAAGGACCGCCAATAATCCTTTTCTGAAATTTCTCATATCATTTCTCCAATGCCGAGTTTGGCGTCCATATTTTCCATATAGAGGGTCATCGTGCCGCCCTCATTATAGAATTTGATGTAGCAGCGGAATGCGTGTTCGCGCTTTGCATACGGTCCCGTATAAGCCATCACGGGAGCCTCGTTCTTCGCGTAAGCGTCGAAGAAAGTCGTGCTGCCGTAATCGCCGTTGACGGGCTGAAGATACTGCGCGGTCTTGCCGTATTGCCCGCTCGATTCCATCGTGAGCTGACACTGGTTCATGCCGCCCGCAACGCGGGGTGCGGCGATAGGCTGCCCGCCGTATACGCCCGAAATGTAGAAGCTGATGAGGTCGCCGGGGGCGAGGGTAAACCATTCGTTATACCACTGCACGGGACCCGAGTAGCCGCCATGCACTGCGTTGGGAACGTCGCTGCCCGAAACGTAGAGCGGGATGTACTCCACGGTGTCCGTCTCGGCGCGGGTGACCTTCATGTAGTTGGCGTAGCTCACCTGTCCGCTTCCCGCACTCGGCGCAACGGGATCTTGATGTTGGGAAAGCGCTGCGCGGAAATCGGCGTAGAGGTATGTAGTTTCTTCCACTTCGGGAACGGTGGTGAAGTAGGTGACCGTCGCGTCAACGACCGTCCACCAACCGTTGAACGTGAAGGGGTTGTTGCTCTTATCCTTCTTGGTCGTCGTGGGCGTGGGAAGCTGCGTTCCCACAGCGCCCGCCTTGTAGACGTCGCCTTCGAGATGAAGGGCGGAAAGTTCGCTCTCGGAGAGCTTTGTGCCTTCGAGGGTGTTTCCCTCCCCGGGGACGAGATAGACCTGACCCGCAGCCTTGGTCTCCGCAATGGGCGCGGGTACGTCGCTCTTCTTTCCGCCTGCGGCGGATGCCGTGAGCGCGATGCCTGTCGTCATGCCCGCCGCAAGTGTCAGAGAGAGGGCGATCGAGAGAATTTTCATTGATTTTTTCATAATTTCCTCCTTATTTCACCTGATAAAGCGCAAACGTGAACGCGCCGATCGTTTTACCATCTGTCCCGATGCCCGCGAAGTTTCCTTCTGCCTTCTGCGTGGAATAGATGAGCTGTGCGCCCGAGGGAAGATTGTGCTTACTGGTGTCGATGGTCTGCTCGGCGGGTGAAGCGTTTACGTAAATACGGAAGGTGTGCTCGGCATCCGAAATGTCGTAGCAGATGACGCCACAGCCTGTGCCCTGGTTGTACTGCGTAGACATGTTCTTCACGGTGCCGCGCGCGAGCGTCTTATAGGTATGACGGAGCTCGATCATCTTCTTGTAGACCGCATAGATGGAGTTCTCGTCCTTCTGCTGTTCCTTCACGCCGTCGAGCTTTTCGTTGTTGGCGTCCCACTTCATGACGAAGTTGTTGAAGCCGATCTCGTACTCGCAAGTGCCGTTTTGATCGCCCTTTTCGCCGTCTTTTGCCCACTTCATGGGCTGGCGAAGCCAACGGTCTTCATGACCTGCGCCCTCGCCCTCGGCGTTGAGCGTTTTAGAACCGAACATGCCGATCTCGTCGCCGCCGTAGATCCAGGTGATACCGGGAACGGAGAGGCACATCGCGCCGTAGAGCTTGGCAAGTTCGCCCGAAAGTTCAAACTGTTCGTCCGTCGTGCAATGGGTCGCGCCCCAGTCTGCTCTCGAAATGTCCCAGATGGCGAGCATTCTCTCGCGGGCACGCTGGACGTCGTGGTTAGACGTGAACACGCTGTCGATGTAGTCGGTGCGGAACATCGAGAAGTCGAACTGCGCCGCTTCATATTGCGCCATCGATTTGCTCGCGTATTGATAGCGAAGCCTGTTTGCATCCTGTCCCGCTTCTCCCGAGAAGGAAGGTACGGGATTGCCGATCGTGCCCAGACACCCCGTCGTGTCATAGTACCAGTTGAAGTTGAACTGGGAGTCCACGCCGCGGTAGAGTTTTGCGATCTTCGCGGGGTCGCCGACGAAGTTTTCCGCAACGACGAACGCCGTGGGATAGCTCGCTTTGAGCTTTGCGTTGAACTCCATAAAGAAGTGTTCGGCCTTCGCAACGTCGATGGAGTAGTCGCCCGCCGTCGCGCCCGGCTCTGCCGTTCCGTCGGAGATGTCCTTGATGATGTCGCCCGAATGGTTGGGGTTTTCATTCTCCATGTAGATGTGCTTTGCGGCGTCGATACGGAATCCGTCGAGCCCGAAGCTCATCCAATAGAGGGCGACGTCCAAAATGGCGTCACGCGTTGCCTGATAGTCGAAGTTCAGCTCGGGCATGGAGCTGTTGAAGCTCGAGAAATAGTAGTACCCGTTGGGGTCTTCAAACCATTGCTTCTGTTCGAGCTCGTCCTTCGGCGTGTAGTCGCTGTTTTGCCATGTGTAGAAGTTGCGGTAGTCAATAGTGCGGTAGCTGCCGTCCGCGAGTTTTACCGTCTCCTTCACGAGTTTCTGCGACTTGATGAACCACGGGTTACCCGTCGAAGTGTGGTTGATCACGAAGTCCATGAGGATCTTCATGCCGCGCTTGTGCGCTTCCGTCACAAGCTCGCGATAGTCCGCAAGAGTACCGAAGCGGGGATCGACCGTGAAGTAATCCCGGATGTCGTACCCATGGTAGGAGTTGGACTGCTGGAAAGGCGTGAGCCAAAGAACGTCCACCCCGAGCCCTTCGAGATAGTCGAGCTTGGAAGTGATGCCTTTCAGATCTCCCATGCCGTCACCGTCACTGTCGGCAAAGGAAGCCATAAAGATCTCGTAGCCTACGGAATCTTCGTCCCAACCTTCGGCAACTTTCTGCTGTACATAGACGTTATTGTTGCCTTGGTTGGAAACCACGTCGTACTGCGTCACCGCCGAGCCGGGTTCGAGACCCGCATAGGGGTCGAACACGACGAAAGATTCGTACTTGGGCGAGCCGCTCTGCACTTCGCCCTGGCGGACAAACCAATGATAAGACCCGTCTTCTCTGCGGCAGGCGGAGAGGTCGAGATAGTTGTCGCCGCCGTCGTTCAGCCAGAAGCCGTCCTTATAGAGACGGGAATCCTGCGAATAGAGCTGGATGCCGAGCCAAGTCGCACGGGTGTAGTCGATCGTGATGCCCTTGTTCTGGCGGGCAGCCGAATCCCAACCTGCGTCGTTGTAGGTCGCGGTGAGGTCGATGTCGTACACCGCGCCGCTCTCGTCGAGAAGGGCGGGGTAGAACGCTCTGCCTTCGCTGTTCACGGGGGTGTATTCCCACACCCACAGCCCCCAATCGCCGTAGACCGCACTGTCGATCTGCGTTGCATAGTGCGTGTCCTTTGCGGGATTGACGGTGCCGTGCTCGGCGGGATCGTCCGAACCTTTCAAGTAGTGGACATAGAGGTGATCCTCCTGCACCCAATCGAATGCGCCGCCTTCGAGCTTTTCCTCATACTCCGCGGCGGCATTGTTCCCTTCGGTGGACTGCCACTGCGCCGTAAGGGTGAGATCATCTGTCACCTTGTCGTTGGAGAAATCCCAATCGGTGGAATTTCTCGTCCAGCCGACGAGTTCATGCGTCTGCCACCATGTGCTGTCCGCCTCGTACTCTGCGGCGGGTTCCACCGCGGTCGAGCCGCTCTTCACGGTCTGTTCGGCGGGGGTCTTGACTCCTGCCGCGCTTGCTTCCGCGCCGACGTCGAACTTGACGGTGTAATTCACCGCCGGCGTGTTGTCGGGGTCAGCGGGGGTGGGCGTTTCCGTTTCGCCGCAGCCCGCAAGGCACCCGAGAGCGAGAATGAGCGACAATGCGATGCAGCCCAAACTCTTTTTCCTCATACTGTTACCTCCTGATTATTTTTTAGGTAAACTGGTTTACCTAATCTCCAAATAAAACACAAAACTTGGGGATGCGTCGCCGCAACCGCCATATTTTGTGGAAAATTTCAGTGCTTTTTATTGGGTTTGTTCGCCTAATAAGATAATAGGCGCACAAACCTTATTTATAAGGGGGTGCAAAATGAGGGAATTGAGCAAATTTTGAAAATTTCTTGGAAAAATTCGGAAAACCTATTGACAGGATTCGCCATTTGTAGTATCATAGAGGCATAAAAAAGCCACCTAATATCTTAATAGGTGGCCTTTTCCATATTTATAATATTGATACATAATACATTATATAGCTTTTTGAGTGGGGACGATATCGCTTTGTTTCCGCCTCCTCGCGCGGGCTCGAAAGAATTTTCGACCCCTTCACGGCACCAAAAAGCGACCCCTATGAGAGGGGTCGCTTTTTGGTGCCGGTGGTCGGGCTCGAACCGACACGGGTTTTATCCCGAGGGATTTTAAGTCCCTTGCGTCTGCCAATTCCACCACACCGGCGTGTTATACGATTGAGTTTTTTGTCCCAAGCGGTTCACATACAAAGCAAGGGACTTAAAATAAGAGAGCTTCCGAAAAAGATCGCGGAGCGAGATTTTTCGGAAAGAGGAGCTGCAACGGAGCACAGTTGCCCTTTGCGCCATAGCGGAAAGGGCTCAAAGCGAAGTTTGCGGCGACGAGCGTCTGCCAATTCCACCACACCGGCGTGTTATGCGATTGAGTTTTTTGTCCCGAAGCGGTTCACATACAAAGCAAGGGACTTAAAATAAGAGAGCTTCCGAAAAAGATCGCGGAGCGAGATTTTTCGGAAAGAGGAGCTGCAACGGAGCACAGTTGCCCTTTGCGCCATAGCGGAAAGGGCTCAAAGCGAAGTTTGCGGCGACGAGCGTCTGCCAATTCCACCACACCGGCTCGTCGGCGCACGCCCTTTTTTCACGCTTTTCTTGCGAAAAGCTCCGTTGAAAGGCGGCGCCTCCTCTTCGTGAAAAATCTTCCTGCGGAATCTTTTCACGATTTTTATCGTACCATTTTCCGCTTTTGCACCTTCCAAAACAAAAGAGCACCTTCTTTTGCGGGTGCCCTTGATTTGGAGGCGCCACCCGGATTTGAACCGGGGAGTCAGGGTTTTGCAGACCCTTGCCTTACCACTTGGCTATGGCGCCAAAAAAAACAGTGCGGAGCTGTGTTTGGAGCGGGAAACGAGATTCGAACCCGCGACATCCACCTTGGCAAGGTGGCGCTCTACCACTGAGCTATTCCCGCATAATCGACAATCCGCACTGTATTGGTGGAAATTGACGGACTCGAACCGCCGACCCTCTGCTTGTAAGGCAGATGCTCTCCCAACTGAGCTAAACTTCCGACTTGCTTGATTATAATACCACATCAAGAATGTAAAATCAAGCGTTTTTCTTTTATTTTTCGGAAATTTTCATAAAAATTTTGCCGCCGAAAAAAACAGCGGGGGGGAGCTACAAAGCGAAAATCTTAAAATTCGCGAAAGTTTTTTGCTTTCGTTGAAATTTTGTGCTTGACAGAACGCACATTATCGGTTATAATAGGGGTGCAATGCAGGAATCGCCTAGCGGTATGGCGCCAGCTTCCCAAGCTGGTTCCGGCGGGTTCGACTCCCGTTTCCTGCTCCATCCGTCGCAATGCGACATATTTGAAGCCCTTGCCGTTCGGCAAGGGCTTACTTTTATCTCTTCCCTGAAAGGGGCGCAAAAGAGCGGATATTGATTCTATGCCTCTTTTTTGGATCTTGCGGCGCGTTTTACGGGCTTCACTTGTTTTGCGGGCGCTTTCTTGACGGCGCTCTTGACGCTCGCCTTGAGCGCTTCCATGAGGTCGATGATCTGCCCCGGCTTTTCCTCTTTCGGCGGGGTGAACGTCTTCCCGGAAATCTTGCTTGCGATGAGCGCTTTGAGCCTTTCCTGAAACTCGTCCTTGTATTTCTCGGGCGTGAAGGGCTCTTCCATGCTCTTGATGACCTGTTCCGCCATTTTGAGTTCCGCCTCGGAGACCTTGGGGTGCTCGTATTCCACAGGCAGGTCCTTGATGTCGTCCTGATATAAGAGCGTCTGGATGAGAATGCCGTCTTCCTGCGGAAGCAAAAGGAGCAACTTCTCCGTGTTCCCGAACACCGCCTTTCCGAGCGCGGCGCGCCCCGCGCGGAGCATCGCCTGTCTGAGCAGTTCGAGCGCCTTGCTCCCGCCCTTTTGCGGCACGACATGATAGGCCTTGTCGTAGTAGACGGGGCTGATCTGTTCGGGCGCGGTGAAGGAGAGCACGGTGATCGTGCGGTCCTTTTCCGTCTTGATCTTCTCGATCTCTTCGTCGGTAATGACGACGTACTGCCCCTTGGCATATTCAAACCCGCGCACGATGTCCTTTTCCGACACTTCCTTGCCGCAGTGGCCGCATACCTTCTTGTAGCGGATGCGCGATTTGTCTGCCTTATGCAATTGGTTGAAACCGATGTCGCTGTCCTGCGTTGCCGTGTAAAGGCTCACGGGAATGTATACGAGACCAAAGGAGATCGCTCCCTTCCGAATGACTGCCATGTGGGACATTATGGACGTCTTTTGTCTCAAATATTCGATGACGTGCGATAAAATTCGTGACGTTTTCACATAATGGCGGTATGAAAAAATTGCAGGAATACAGAGAAAAGAGGAACTTTTCCGTGACCCCCGAACCCAAGGGCGGGCGGATAGGCGGGAAGGGGGAGCTGCGCTACTGCATCCAGCACCATGCGGCGCGCACCGACCACTTCGATCTGCGGCTCGAATACGGCGGCGTCGCGCTGAGCTGGGCAGTGCCCAAAGGCCCTTCATTCGACCCCAAGGACAAGCGTCTTGCGGTGAGAGTGGAGGATCATCCCGTGGAATATATGGAATTCGAGGGCACGATTCCCAAGGGGGAATACGGCGGGGGAGAGGTGATGCTCTTCGACGAGGGCACATGGACGCCCCGCACCGACCCCGGGAAAGGGTTGAAGGAGGGTTCTCTCAAATTCACCATCCATGGCGAGCGCCTCAAGGGGGATTGGGCTCTCGTGCGCATGAAGGGGACGGAAGAGCGGGACATGTGGCTCTTCATCAAGGAGAGGGACGCTTTTGCCAAGACGGGCGCGGGGATCTCCCGCTTCAGGCGGGGGGTGCGCTCGGGAAAAACGATGAAGGAGATCGGGGAGGCGGACCGCAAAAATCCCTTCTCGGCGGCGGAGGTGATGCTTCCCGTGCTCACGGAGAAACTGCCCCGCGGCACAGGTTGGCAATACGAGCTCAAATACGACGGGCATCGCACGCTGGCGTTCTCTCAAGGGGGGAAGACGGTGCTCAAAACGAGGAACGGGCGGGACTGCACTTCTTCCTATCCCGCGGCGGCAGAGGCCGTTTCCGCGATGCTGGCGGGGGAAGCGGCGGTCTTGGACGGCGAGATGATCGTCACGCGGGATGGGCTCAGCGACTTCGGCGCGTTGCAGGCATATTCTCCCGAGAAGGGGGGACTGAGCTATGTGCTCTTCGATCTTCTGGCGTTCGGCGGAAGAGATCTGCGCGGCCTTCCGCTGTCGGAACGTCGTGAAAAATTGGATACGCTCATGAAAAATGCGCCCGCGGTGCTCTCCTTCAGCCGTCACACTTCCCGCATCACGCGGGCACAGCTCGAGACGCTTAAAGCGCGGGGCGTGGAGGGGATCGTGATGAAGCGCGCCGATTCCGCCTACATGGCGGGCAAGCGGGAGGAGTGGCGGAAACTCAAATTCCGCAAGACGGAGGAGTTCGTGATCGGGGGATACCTCGAGGGGGAAGACGGGGGACTTTCCTCCCTGCTCGTAGGGCGGTACGAGGGGAGTGAGTTGCGCTATATGGGGAAGGTCGGAACGGGGCTTTCGGAGGAAACGAAGAGGGAACTCATGAAGAGCCGTATCGCCGATAAGTGTCCCTTCACGCCGACGCCCAAACTCAATGGCGCTGTGTGGACAAAGCCAAATAAGATCGCGCAGGTGGAATACGCGGAGATCACCTCGACGGGAAAATTGCGGCAAGCGAGCTTCAAAGGGCTACGGAAGGATAAGAGCCCCAAAGAGGTCACGGCAGAAAAAAAGAGCGCCGAAGAGGACGCCCAAAGGGTGTGCGGGGTGGTCATCACCCACCCCGAAAAGGAGATGTTCTCCTCCCCGAAGGTGACAAAGCTCGCGCTCGCGGAATATTATGCCGCCGTTGCGCCGCGGATGCTTCCCTATCTCAGGGAAAGGCGGTTGAGCCTTGTATGCTGTCCGTCGGGCGTCTCGGGGGAGAAGTTCTTCCGCAAACATCCCGAGGGGGAACTTGCGGGTGTGGAGCGGACGGAAGATACGGACGGTTTCCTTGTGAAAAGCGCGCGCGGGCTCGTGTCCCTTGCGCAGTATAACGCCGTGGAATTCCATGTCCCCGCGGGCAAGGAGGGGAAGCTGCCCGACGTCATGGTGTTCGACCTCGACCCCGATGAGGCGCTTCCGCTCGCAGAGGTGCGCAAGGGGGCGCGGGCGCTCGGCAAGGTCCTCGGCGGGCTCGGGCTCGTTTCCTTTTTGAAGACGAGCGGCGGGAAGGGATATCACATCGTAGTCCCCTTTCGCGAGGGGGCGGAAGAGGAGCGCTTCCGAGATTTTGCGCGGCAGGTCGCCCTGCTCATGGAGAGGGCCTATCCCAAGCTGTTTACGAGCAATGTCTCCAAGCGCGAAAGGACGGGCAAGATCTATCTCGATTGGCAGAGGAACAGCCGCGGGGCAACGAGCGCTGCGCCGTACAGCGTGCGGGCGCGGGAGGGAGCGCCCGTCTCCATGCCGATCGCATGGGAGGAACTTGGCAGGGTCGCACCCGCTTCGGTGACCCTTTCCAAGGCATTGAAGAGGGTGGAAAAGCCCGACCCGTGGAAAGATTTTTTTGCGGTGAAGGCGAAGCAGCGGCTTCGGTTTCTTCCCGAAGAGCGCAACTAAGGCGCGGGAGGGGTTATAGAACTCTTAAAATCAGGCACTTGAGATACCCCGTCTCTTCCGCGCCGAAGAGCATGGGGTGGTCGGGCGCCTGATACCGCCGTTCCACGCACTGCACCCGTTTTCCCGCCCGCAGCGCCGCCTGCGCCGCCGTCTTTTCAAAGAGCTGCGGCGGGACGTAGTGCGAACAGGAACAGGTCACGAGATATCCGCCCTCTTTCACGAGCTTAAAGCCCGAGCGGGCGATGTCTCCGTATCCGCGCAGGGCGTCTGTGACCTCGGCGGCGGATTTACAGAAGGCGGGCGGGTCGAGGATCACAAGGTCGAATTTTCTTCCCTCCGCGCGATAGGCGCGCAGTTGTTCGAAGACGTCCGCGCATACCGTTTGGATGTTGTTCATGCCGTTCAGTGCGGCGTTCTTTTGCACCCGCTCCGTCGCCGCGGGGGAGATGTCCACCGCGATCACGCTATCGGCGGTGAGCGCTGCATTGAGGGAAAATCCGCCGTTGTTACAGAAGCAGTCGAGCACGTCCCCCCGCGCATAGCGGCGGATCGCAAAGCGGTTTTCCTTCTGGTCGAGGAAGTAGCCCGTCTTTTGCCCGTGCCTCAGATCGACCGAAAATTTCAGCCCGTTCTCCAAGATCTCCACTTCCTCCGGTACTTCGCCGTACAAGACGCCCGTGGTCTCCTCGAGCCCCTCCTTTTTGCGCACGCCCACGTCCGAGCGTTCGTAGATCCCCTTGGGGGAGAACTCCCGTACGAGCGCGGACACGAGTTCCTTCTTCCTCAGTTCCATGCCGAGGGAGAGGATCTGCACGGAGAGATAGTCGCCGTATTTATCGCAGATGAAGGCGGGGAGATCGTCCGCTTCGCCGAACACGGCGCGGTAGCAGTTGTCGTAGCCGAGAGAGCGGCGGAAGGCGTTCGCCCTGTGGATGCGGGAAAAGAAGAGCTCTTCGCCGTCTTCCTCACTTCCGCGGAGAAAGATCCGCACCAAGATCTTGGAAGCGTGGTTGATGTAGCCTCTGCCGAGATAGCGGCCGTCGAAGGCACGCACCGTCGCAAGACTGCCGTTCTTGTCCTTCCCCTCGATGCGGCTCACCTCGTTGGCATAGACGAAGGCGCTCCCTTCCAGAATGCGTTTTTCTTCCCCTTTTTTGAGATAGATTTCGTAAGGCATACGTATATTATAACGAAACCGCTTGACAAAGTAAAGCGAATCAGATAGAATAGAACCGACATAGGGGAGTAATCGGCTCAAAGACGAGCGGTAATATCCACAAAATGCGCCGATGGGCGCGGGTGTTATCTGAAACGGTGAGACTTATGCACGGTTTTTTCGTGCATAAGTTTTTTTGTAGAAGCGGGGCGGACGGACGCCCCGGCGGTAATTGGTGAATATATGTCTGTTTGGGAAATCATCCTCATCGGGATCGCGCTTTCCATGGATGCCGTTGCTGTCGGCATGACCAACGGAATGACCGAGCCCGATATGCGCATCGGAAAGATGTTCTGTGTGGCGGGCGCGTATGCTCTCTTCCAGTTCCTCATGCCCGTCTTGGGCTATTACTGCGGCTACGCCTTCTCCTCGCTCGTGGAAAAGATCGCGCCGTGGCTGTCCTTTGCGCTGCTCGCCTTCATCGGCGGGAAGATGATCTTCGACTTCGTAAAAGAGACGCTCGAAAAACGCCGCGGCGAGCCTGCCGCGCCCGCGGCGCACCCCCTCGGCGTGGCAAAGCTCTTCCTGCAGGCGGTGGCAACGAGCATCGACGCGCTCGCAGTCGGCGTCACCCTTCTCGCGGAGGAGACGGCTGCGGGACTTCCCATGCATGTGACGCTTTGTTCGCTCGTCATCGGCGGCATCACCTTTGTGTTGGCGGCGTGCGCGGTCGCGCTCGGCAAAAGGGTGGGGGACAGATTTTCGGACAAAGCGGGACTTTTGGGCGGGATCATCCTCTTGGCGATCGGCATAAAGATCCTCATCGAGGGTCTGATTTAAGGGATAGATCAAAGCGGAAAATGAGAAAAGCCCGCCCTCTCCACAATGGAGAGGGCGGGCTTTTCGCGTTGCAAAGTCAAATGGGTTACGCCGTCTTTTCTTTGAGCGTCACGGTGACGGTGTGTTTGTCGGCGGTCGCTTTGTCGTTTGCGTAGTGGTTCTTTTCGTTCAACTCCACTTCATAGTCCTCGGGAATTCCCGATATTATCTGCACCTCGTACTCCTGCGGGGTAAGTCCGCGCTGATAGAGCTTCATCTGAGCGTTGATGACCCCAATGCTGTACGTCTCCCCCTGCGCATTCGTGGGAAGGGGCAGATTGGTGCAGTTGGTCTCATCGCACAGCCCGACGCTCACACCCTCCACAGGGTCGCCGTTCGGATACACCACTTTCACCGTGTACACCACTTTCCCGTCCTCGGGATTCCATTCGAGGCGGATCGTCTTGTCGCGGTCGTCCTTCGTCGCCTTGACGACGGTATACTTATAGATGGGCAGAAATCCCTCCACGGAGATATCATACTCTCCCGCGGGAAGGTCCGCCTTTGCAGTGCCGCTTTCGAGGGTGAGGAAAGTCTTGTCCGACGTTCCCCACTTTACTTGCAGTCCCTCTATGGGAGAGCCTGTGGGGTCGAGCACGGTCGCCGTATAGGTCACCGTTTCGGTGGTGGTGCCGTTCTGATCTTGCGGCGTCTGCGGATCTGTTCCACATGCGGCGAGCGCACCGAGGGAGAGAAGGAACATCGCTCCCGCCGCGGCGATCGCGATCCGTTTGAAAATCTTCATGATAAGCCTCCTTTTATTCGTTCTTTTCTCCATTGTATCATTTCTGCGCGAAAACGGCAAGCATTTTCCGGTCCGCGGGGGAAAGTTCTCGGGAAGTTCGCGGCGGCGCTTGCAAATCGGAGAGGATTGTGATAAGATAAGACGCAAAGGAGATATTTATGACCATAATCGATACTCTCTCCACCGAACTGGAGAAAGACAAACAGCATGTGGAAAACATCGTCACCCTGCTCGACGAGGGGAACACCGTGCCCTTCATCGCGCGTTACCGCAAGGAGATGCACGGCGGCATGGACGACCAGACCATCCGCCTTCTCGCCGACAGATTGCAATATCTTCGCAATCTCGCCGCCCGCAAGGAGGAGGTGAAAAACGCCATTGAGGGACAGGGAAAGCTCACCGAGGAGCTCGCCGCTTCCATCGACGACGCCAAAACGCTCGCCGAGGTGGAAGATCTGTACCGCCCTTACAAGCAGAAACGGCGCACCCGCGCCACGATCGCCCGCGAAAAAGGATTGGAACCGCTCGCGCAGCTCTTGTTTACACAGGGGACGGACTGTCCCGACCCGCTGCTCGCCGCGGCTTCCTATATCGACGCCGAAAAGGGGGTGACCACCGCCGAAGACGCGCTTATGGGCGCGAGCGACATCATTGCAGAAGACATCTCGGACGACGCCCTCGTGCGCGGCAAACTGCGCGAGCTGTGGCTCGCCCGCGGGGAGGTTTTCTCCACCGCCGCAAAGAAGGAACAGGGAGATTCCGTCTACCGCAATTACTATAAATTCAACTCCCCCGTGGGCAAGATCGCGGGGCATCAGGTGCTTGCCGTCAACCGCGGCGAGCGGGAAGAATTTCTGAAGGTGTCCGTCGAGACGGACCGCCTTCTCGCCCTCGATCTTCTGCTCCGCCTTGTCGTAAAAAAGCCCGACTGCGCTTCCACGGAGTTCGTCAAGGGGGCGGCGGAGGACAGCTACGACCGTCTCCTTGCCCCTTCGCTGGAGCGGGAAGTGCGCGCCATGCTCACCGAGAAGGCCGCGGAGGGCGCGATCGGGCAGTTCGCGCTCAACCTGCGCCCCCTTCTGATGCAGCCCCCCGTCAAGGGATTTGTGACGATGGGGCTCGATCCGGGGTATCGGATGGGCTGCAAAGTCGCCGTTGTGGACGGCACGGGAAAGGTGCTCGCAACGACCGTCGTCTATCCCACGCATGGGGAGAGGCAAAAGCGGGAATGTATCGAAAAATTAAAGACGTATATCAAAAAATATGACGTAAAGCACATCGCGATCGGCAACGGAACGGCGAGCAGGGAGACGGAGGCGATGACGGTGGAGATGCTGCACGAGCTCGGGAAGGGCTCGGGCGTGAGCTATGCCATCGTCAATGAGGCGGGGGCGTCCGTGTATTCCGCTTCCCCCTTGGCGGCAAAGGAGTTTCCCGACTTCGACGTCAATCTGCGTTCGGCGGTATCCATTGCAAGGAGACTGCAAGACCCGCTCGCCGAGCTCGTGAAGATAGACCCCAAGTCCATCGGGGTGGGGCAATACCAGCATGACATGCCCGAAAAACGGCTCTCGGAGACGTTGGACGGGGTGGTGGAGGACTGCGTGAATGCGGTCGGAGTGGACGTCAATACGGCTTCCGCGCCCCTCTTGGCGCGCGTTGCGGGTTTGAATGCGGCAACTGCGGCAAACGTCGTCGCGTACCGCGAGGAGAACGGCGCCTTTACTTCGAGAAAGCAGCTTTTGAAAGTTCCCAAGCTCGGGGCGAAGGCGTTCGAACAGTGCGCGGGATTCCTGCGGGTGCCCGAGAGCGGAGAGGTGCTCGATAACACGGGTGTTCACCCCGAGAGCTACCGCGCGGCGGAGAAGATGCTCGAGCTGTGCGGCTATACGAAGGCGGACGTAAAAGCGAGGAATCTGGGACATCTCATGGAACGGCTGCACAGTTACGGCGAGGAAAGGGCGGCTGTAGCCTGCGGCGTGGGACTTCCCACCCTCTTCGACGTCGCAAAGGAATTGAAAGACCCGGGCAGAGATCCCCGTGACGAACTTCCCGCGCCCGTTCTCAGGACGGACGTTCTGGAGATCAAAGACTTAAAGCCGGGAATGGAACTCAAGGGGACGGTGCGCAACGTCATCGACTTCGGGGCGTTTGTGGACATCGGGGTGCATCAGGACGGCCTTGTGCACATATCGGAGATCTCGGATCGGTTTATCCGTCACCCGTCGGAGATCCTGTCGGTGGGGGACGTTGTGACGGTCTGGGTGAAAGAGGTCGATGAAAAGAAAAACAGGATCTCGTTGACTATGAAAAGAAAATGAGCTTTTTCGCGCATTTAGTTTCGCACATTTCTTTTCCCTGTGCTATGCGCCAAACGCTCTAATTGTCATTTCGCCCCGCGCGCAGTTCTAATTCTCTAAGCGCGGCACGAGCCCGCAGGGCGAAGTAGCGGAGCGCGAAGCGCGAAGTCGAGAAATCTCACAATGGAAAAGAAATGTGCGAGGGGTAAAGTTGTTTGCTCCGCAGTCACTATCTGCCCGCCCGATAACTGCTTCGTAAAAACGAAAAGCCGCAAGTGTGCGGCAAATTGTGTGCGCTTATGGAAAAGTGTGATTTTCCAACGCGCCATATTTTTGAACTCGCCCCACCCCCTTGATCCCCCTCCCACGGAGGGGGTGCCGCGAACGCAGTGAGCGGCGAAAGTGGAGCGTGCGTCATGCAGCGGCTCTCGCCCCCTCCTGAGGAGGGGAGAGGGGGTGGTGTCGTTGCTTCTGAAGTTTACACCACTTCAGTCACTTCGTGACAGCTCCTTAAGGAGAAATCAAAATTGTGATCTGAAAAGTAGCCCTTTCGGCGATGCCGAAAGGGCTACTTTTCAAAACCGAATAAATCGTTCGGTGTAATGTCGAACCGATTACAGAGATAGACGATCTTTTCGTAATCAAGCTGAATTTTCCCCGTTTCATACTCGCTGTAATCGGCTTGATATTTATGGAGCTCCTTTGCGATCTGCGCTTGCGTTATGCCCATTGATTTTCGCGCTTCTTTTAAGTTCTCTCCAACGATTTTTGCTATATCCATAGAAAAATTATAGGAAATTATTCTATAAAATTATTGACTTATAGGAATTTTTCCTGTATAATATTGTCAAAAAGGAGAGGAAATGAAAGAAAACTTGTTGGCAATGGAAGGGTGGGAAGTCGGCTTGATCATCGGGGTGGTCGCCGTCATCGCATTCTTTGTCGCATATACCGTGCGGCTTATTTGGAAGGGGGCAAAGTGGACCAAGACGACGGTGCAGGAGCTGCGGCAGGAGCGGAAGGATGTGGAAAGCGCCGAGGGATTTCAAGAATTTTCCGGGAGTTTACAGGGCAGCGAAACGCTCGAGAGGTACAACGGGCAGCTGAAAACGATCTATCTGCTTCAGATCATTGCCCGTTCGCTCTGTTGGGTCGCCGGGCTCGTCCTCTTGTTCGCGCCGCTGTTTAAGTTTGAATTGAAAGTCGACCTTGAGCCTCTTCATGAGACGCGGGTGGTTGATTCTTTTTCGTTTTTTGACGAAGTGATCTTATTTATCGAAAGTTCTTTCCGCGCGAAGAAGGGCGCTATGACGGCGACCCTCAGGATCAGTCAAGTGCTCTTGATCGCGGCGGTGCTGTTTTTGTTCCTTATGGCGGCGATCCCGATCTTCGAATCTTCGAGTACGTACAGCAAATTGCGCAAACGCGGGCAGACGGCGATCCTTCTCTCCCATTTGGGGAAGAATACTTCTTATGCGAAAGAGATCCGCGGAGATATGAACGGGAAAGAGGCGTTCATCCACGGAATTTTCATTTTGGCCGCGCTCTTGTGCGGGTTGGGATATTATCTTTTAATGAGAAATTTCAGTTACGGCGTCGAAATAGAGGAAGTGTTCGATTTCAATGCCATGTTGGGCGGTGGGGGAGTGCTCGGATCCGAATATATCCAATTTTCTTATTTTCCATTGCTCGGTTACAGCAGCGAAGAGTTGGGGGTCGCATTTTACGGCACGGTGTCATATGCACTGCTCGCCGTGGTCGTCGGAATGTATGTGCTGTGTTTGGCAACTTCCGTATTTTCGATCTTGAAAGGACGGGCGTTTCTTCGGAAGACGGAGAAGGAACTGTCTCCTCACTGCGACATCGGCGGTCAAGGAAGGGATTAAAGCGGGGAAAGGAAATGACTTTGCCGCGGCGCACTTTTTAAGCGCGCCGCGGCTTTTGTAATTTTTGTCATAAAACTTCGTTACGCAGTTGACAAGCGGATACAAAAAAGTTATAATAAAAATTGACATTTTTCGACAAATTCCGAGGCTGCATATGAAGATCGCAATGACGGGTACGAGCGGGAACATGGGACGGGAAGTCCTCAAACAGGTCATGGAACTTCCCGAAGCGGAATTCGTGCGCGTGCTGCTTTCCCCCAAAAAGAAAAACGACAAACTTGCAAAAGTCTACAAGCGCGAATACGGCGACCGCATCGAGATCTTGCGCGGGACTGTCGCGGACGAAGCTCTCTGCCGCCGTCTCGTAAGCGGCACGGACTACGTCGTCCACATGGCGGCGGTCATCCCGCCCCGTTCGGACGCCGATTTCAAGGCGAGCGAGGAATGCAATTACTTGGGCGCGGTCGCCATGGCGAACGCCGTGCGGGAGACCTCTCCCCAGCCGAGCTACATCCACATCTCCACGGTCGCGCTCTACGGCAACCGCAACGAAAAGCACCCTTTCGGCAGGGTGGGAGATCCTCTCCTCGTGAGCGCGTTCGACGCCTATGCCATGCATAAACTCAAGGGGGAGAGATATTTGCTCGAAGCGGGGCTGAAGCGCTGGGTCGTTCTGCGCCAGACCGCCATGCTCCACCCCAATATGATGCACGACAACGTGAGCGACGGGCTCATGTTCCACACCTGCCTCAACGCTCCCCTCGAATGGGTGAGCTCGCGGGACAGCGGGCTTCTTATCAAGCGCATTCTGATGCGGGACGGAAGGGGCGAGATCGATTCCTTTTGGAGAAAGATCTATAACATCGGCGCGGGCGAAAAGGGAATGCAGACGGGCTACGATACCTTCAAAGACGGCTTTTCCATCATCGGCGGAAGTGCGGAGAAATTCTTTAAGCCGAACTGGCTCGCCGCGCGCAATTTCCACGGGCTGTGGTTTTCGGATGGCGATGAGCTCGAAGAACTCTTCCGCTATCAACGGGACGATCCCTCGGGCTATTGGAAGGAGATCGGAAAGGGGCACAAACTCTACAAGCTCGGCAAGCTCGTGCCGAGACCGCTCATCGACCTGTTCCTCTTCCGCAGACTGCGCAATCACCCGAATTCTCCCTACCGTTGGGTAAAAAACGGTGATAAGGCGCGCGTCATGGCGACCTTCGGCGGGGAAGAGCAATACCGCAAACTTCCCAAAAAATGGCAGGATGTGAAGCTGCTCGCCAAGGGGGACTTCGGCGATTATGACGCGCTCAGGAAGGTCGATAACGCGCGCAAGAACGGACTTCTGCTCTCCCACGGCTACGACGAGGAAAAGCCCATGTCTAAGTGGACGATCGAGGATATGAAGTCGGCGGCAAAGTTCCGCGGCGGGGAGTGTCTTTCGGATGAATTTTCAGACCCGTATGCGAAATTACGCTGGAAATGCCATGACGGGCATGAATTTTCTCTCACGCCGTATGCAGTCCTGCGAGGCGGGCATTGGTGCGACAAGTGCCTTCCCGAGCCGTGGGATTTCGACCGCCTTGCCAAGGACAACCCGTTCTATGCGCAGGTGTGGTACGATTCTCACGAAAAAGACGAGAATGTGCGCTACGACCTCGGCGAGGGGGAAGAGGCGAAACTGCACCGCTACGGAGGGGATGAATGAGAACGATCGTATACTGTTTTTCGGGAACGGGGAACACGAGGCGCGTCTGCGAGGGACTTGCGCGGGAGCTTCGGAATGCGGGAAATACCGTCACGATCTTTCCCATCACCGCAGACTGTCCTCCGCCCCCGCCCGACGGCTATGACAACATTCTCATCGGCTATCCGGTGCACGCCTTCAATGCGCCCGCGCCCGTTCTCAAATTCTTGAAACATCTTCCGCCGGCGTACAAGCCCCTTCCCGTGTGGCTGGTGCGCACCTCGGGCGAACCGCTCCGTCTCAACGACGCCGCGGGGATCTCGCCCAAGCGCATCCTCAAGAAAAAGGGCTATCTTGTGTACGGGGAACTGCACTACTGTATGCCCTACAATATCATCTTCCGCCATGCGGACGGAATGGCGACCCGTATGAAGAACGCCTACGAGCGCAACTGTCCCGCCGATGCGAGCGACATTCTCGACGGCAGGGGAGAAGTGCGGAAAGTGGGACCCGTTCGCCGTTTTGCTTCCTTTGTACTGCGGATCGAGCATACTGCAGCGCCTTTTTTGGGCAAGAGATTCAAGGCGGGAGAGAACTGTATCGGCTGCGGGAAGTGCGCCGAAGTTTGTCCGCAGAGCAATATCGTCATGGAGGGCGGGAAGCCGAAGTTCGGAAAGAACTGTTCCATCTGCATGGGATGTGCCTTTTCCTGCCCCAAGGACGCAATCAAGACGTCGCTTCTCAACGGCTGGCGGGTGAACGGCGCCTATGCCTTCGAAGCGCCGCCCGTCAAAGACGAGGAACTCGGAAGATATTGCCGCAAGGCATATCTCAGATATTTTCATAAAATGGAGCAGTGAGGGGTTCGCGCAGTTAGTTTCGCACATTTCTTTGCTCACTCCGCCCCCCCTCGCCGCCAAAGGCGGCGAGGGGGGTGTCGTTTCGAAAAGAAATGTGCGAGGAAACCTTCCTCCTGCATCAACCGAGTTGGACTCTCAAAATCGCTCAGCTTGGACAA
>CANREF010000022.1 GCA_947629575.1 uncultured Clostridia bacterium
AAAGGTGCGGTCACCATTCCGGACGGCGTGACCAAAATCGGCGATCGTGCATTCTATTCTTGCGAAGGCTTGACTTCTGTTATAATCGGCAGCGGCGTGTCTTCCATAGAGGAGAGCGCGTTTTGGAATTGCAGCGGCTTAACGGAGATCACCATTCCCGATAACGTGACCGCGATCGGACGGTGGGCGTTTTCGGGCAGCGGATTGACGGAAGTAAAACTCGGAAGCGGTGTGACTTCGATCGAAAACGGGGCGTTCTATAACTGCGGCGAGTTGAAAAAGGTATATTTCAAAAACCCGAACGGGTGGAAAGGGTCAAGTGATTTGTGGGGCGATCTGAACATCACGGGGCTTGAAGATCCCGCAAGGGCGGCAAGCTATTTGACAGATACCTATCGCGAATACGATTGGAAAAGGGAAGGGTAAGAACTTTGTGAAGCGCGCCGCGGCTTTGCCGCGGCGCGCTTCTCTTATTTCTCTCAAAACAAAGACACCGCCGCCTTTATCCCCCTCCATTGGAGAGGCGGTGCTTGCCCGTCCCGCCTCTCGCGTCATTCTGAGGTGACCAAGTGACATGAAAACCGAGAGCTGTCCTCGAAGAATCTCGCGGGGGACAATAGATGCTTCGGGGAGAGAATAAATGGACTACGTAGGTGCTCTTTCCGCTCAGAATGACGCTCGGGCGTGCGGGGCAGCCGAGAAAACAAGATTCCCCTACCCCTGCCCCGCGAGTTTCTTTAATTTTTCACGGATCGCCTTCAAGCCCTCTTGCGGGTCGGTAATTCCCGCGGTGGCCTCTTCCATGGGGCAGAGGCCCGTGCCCGCGCGGTTTATGATATACGGAGTGCGTTTTTTATACCCGTGTGCGATTTTATGCCTTCCGAAGATCTCCTCCGCCCCTTCGCTGAGCACGGGGGCGAACACTTCTTTCACGCCCATGAACGCATATAGAAGCGCCGCCGCCCGCCCCACGATCCTGTCCGCTGCGGAAAAACCCTCGAGCGTCTTGCCCGAATCTATCCTCTCAAGAAGCGGTTTTACTCCCCTCTCCGAAGACGTAACAACTTCCCCGCCTTTCACAAATACGCAGGTGAGGGCGGGATCGCCTTCGAGCAATTTTTTTGCGTGTTCTATATCACTCATGTTTTGTTTTTTGCCCCACGTATGATCTTTTTTTGATCTTTTCCATGATTTTTTATTCGAAGCGCCCCGCTACGGTCTTGAGCAAGGTGCGGATGGGAAGATGCTGCGGGCAGACCTTTTCGCACTTTCCGCAGGCGATACAGTCGCTCGCCTTCCCCCTGCCCGAGGTATAATTGCGATAGTAGACGTCGCTGTTCCAATCGTTATAGAGGTCCTTTTGGTTGAGGCAGGCGAAGAGGTCGGGAATGGAGATGCGCTTGGGGCATCCGTCCGTGCAATAGCGGCAGGCGGTACAGGGAACGAAATCCTTTCCCGCGAGCACGGCGCGCACGTGGAGCACCGCCGCCGTCTCCTGTTCGTCGAGCGGTTTAAGATCGCGGAAGGTCTTGATATTGTCCTTCATCTGCGCACGGTTGCTCATTCCCGAGAGAACCATGAACACTCCCTCGTGCTGCGCCGCAAAGCGAAGGGCGTAACTCGCATTGCTTCCCCCATTCAAGCTGCGGAAGATCGCGTCCGCCTCGGGGGGAAGGTTGGCAAGGCTTCCGCCCTTGACGGGCTCCATGACGATCACGGGCTTGTTGTGCTTCCTGCACACCTCATAGCAGCGGCGGGATTGCACGTTCGCGCTCTCATAGTCGGCATAGTTGAATTGGAGCTGGACCGCTTCGAGGTCGGGATAGTCGTTCAAGATGCGCTCGAGCATCTCTGCGCTGTCGTGGAAGGAGACGCCGACGTGCGCCGTCTTGCCCTCCGCCTTGAGCGCGAACGCCGTTTCATAGGCGTTACAGCGGCGATATTTTTCGTAGTTCCCCGCATTCTGGGCGTGCATGAGCAAAAAGTCGAAATGGTCCACGCCGCAAAGGCGGAGTTCCTGCTCGATGAGGGGACGGATGTCCTTTTCGCTGTGGAAAAAGCTGTCCGTGAGCTTATCGGTGAGGACGAACCGTTCGCGCGGATAACGGGAGGTGAGACAGGCGCGGACCGCCTTCTCGCTCTTCCCGCCGATGTAGCCGTGCGCAGTGTCGAAATAGTTGAAGCCGTTTGCGAGAAACTCGTCCGTCATCTCCGAGACCTGTCTCTCATCCACCTCGTCTCCCGTCATAGGCAGACGCATACACCCGAAACCGAGTTTTCCCTTTATCCTTTCAAATGACATAAGAACTCCCCCAAACTGTCGTTGATTTGATTATAACATAGATCGGTACAAAAATCAATGACGAACGGATGAAATTTTTTGTGGATGTAAAAGGCTCCTCCTGAGGAGGAGCTGTCACGAACAACGTGAGTGACTGAGGTGGTGAAATGTCGGAAGCAAAGGACACCACCCCCTACCCCCCTCCTGAGGAGGGGGCAGGCCTCCCGCGTCATTCTGTCCCGCCCGCATTCTTTCATATCCAAGGGCGACACGAGCACGCAGCGAAGAATCTCGCGGGGACATTAGATGCTTCGGGGAGAGCGTGAGTGGACTGCGTAAATGCTCTTTCTGCTCAGCATGACGCACAACCCACCCCCTCGGCGCCCCTGTAGGGGAGCTGGCGCGCTTTGCGCGACTGAGGGGTTTCAATAGGCTTGCAAAAACCCTTTCGGCATTCGCTACGCTCATGCCACTTCCCCTATAGGGGCAGCAAGCCTCCCCCACCTGTCTCGCTGCGTTCGCCACCCGCCCCCATAAATGGGGGCAGGTCGGTGTCCGCATAGGAAAGGTGCGCCCGCCGATGAAATCGGCGGGCGCACTTTATTTATAACATTCTGATGAATTCGGGAAGGGTCGTCAGTTCGGAGTCGGTTTGATACGCAAAATAGGAGTAAAGCAGCCTGAGCGCACGCTTGCTCCCGTCGCGCAGTTCCTCTTCGCTTCCCGCAAAAAGATCGCCCATGACGTGGCGCAGGGTGCGGTAAGTGACCGCGCTCGCTGGCGTGCCCTTCTCCGCCGAAAATGAGCCGCTTTCCATGTCGAAGAAGAGGCTGCCCTCCCCTCCTGCGGGCAATTCGGCGCGGATGGGATAGCCCGAAAGGCGCAGAGCGTCCAGCAAAAAACGGATGAGCGGGAGCGCGGGGTCATTATCGCTCAGCTCCTTTAATGCGGAGACCGCCGCGACCAGCAATTCGCCGCAGGACATTCCCTCGATCGTGAGCCTGTCGCATGCTTCCGTGACGACGGACGCGGCGTAAAACCTGCCCACGTCCTCTCTCAGAGAGAAAAATCCGTCATAGAGGAACGCCGACGTCACGGTGTATCTTCCGCTCTTTTCCGCGAGGACGTACTCGGCAAAACAAAAAGGCTGCGCCGCAAACCGAAGCCGCGCGCCCGCCTTTTTCACCCCCTTCATGCACCCGCCGATCTTTCCCCGCTCGACGGTGAGAAGGGTCACCATTTTGTCGTTTTCGCCGTAATCGACCGCCCGCAGCAGAAGGGCGTCCGTCTTGAATTCCATACTCAATCCTTTAACTGTTTATAAAGCATGTAGTAGGTGGGATTGCCCGTCTCCTCGAACATCTCCCACGCGATCTGCTTTGCGCTCCTCGGTTTGCGAAAATCTTCCTCTCTCATAGCCTTCCCCCCTTTGCTACAGTTTGGGGAATCGGGAAAGGATTATGCGCGGCGGGAATAATTAGGACACCACCCCCCCTACCCCCCTCCTAAGGAGGGGGCGTCGGAAAAGTTTAGTCCTCTTCTTTGACGTAGCCGAGTTCCCGCAGCATGCCGCCGCGGTTGCGCCAATCTTCTCGAACTTTTACATACGTAGTGAGAAAAACTTTACACCCGAGGAATTTTTCCATGTCCTGCCGCGCAAAGGAAGCCGCCTCTTTGAGCGCTTTCCCCTGCTTGCCGATGAGGATCGCCTTGTGGTTCTGCTTCTCGCAAACGATGTCGAGATCGATCTCCTTCACACCGTCCTCGCGCGTCTCGAATTTGTTGACGACGATCGCGACGCCGTGGGGGATCTCCTTCTCGTATTTGAGCAAGATCTTCTCCCGCATGATCTCCGAAACCATGAACCGTTCGCTCTTATCGGAGACGACGTCCTCGGGGAAGAGGGGCTCGCCCTCGGGAAGAAGGGAAAAGAGCGCCCCTTCGAGCCGCTTGAGATTGCGCCCCTTGCGCGCGGAAACGGGGTACACGTCCACCGTAATTCCCGCACCGTACAGCGTTTTGACGTCCTCGGGGATGCGCTCCTCGGGCATGATGTCGATCTTTGTGTAGGCAATGAGCATAGGGATCCCGAGCGAGGAGTACTTCTTCATGAGTGCAATGTCGCTCTCGTTGACGCCCTCGTGCCCGTCGTGGACGAACAGAATGACGTCCACCTCCTTGCTCGTGAGCTCGGTGGTGCGCATCATGAGCCCCGTGAGCTCGTTGCGCTGTCTGTAAATGCCGGGGGTATCGGCAAAGACGATCTGCCCCTCTTCGCGGTTGAGAACTCCTAAAATGCGATCCCGCGTCGTCTGCGGTTTGGGGGAAGTGATGGCGACCTTCTCCCCCACGAGCACGTTGATAAGGGTGCTCTTGCCCGCGTTTGCCTTGCCGATCACTGCTACGTATCCGCTCTTCATATCTCCCTCGAAAGACCCATTTTTTGCATGACGTACTCCTCTTTTTCGCGCATTACCGCCCTTTCCTCCTCCGTCTCGTGGTCGTAGCCGAGGCAGTGCAATACGCCGTGCACGGCGAGGTAGAAGAGCTCCCGTTCATAGGAATGCCCGTACTCTTCTGCTTGCTCGCGCGCCCGTTTTTCGCAGATGACAACGCTGCCCAAAAACAGGCGCGCGCCCTTTTCCACCCATTCGCCCTTCCGCCTGCCCATGACGGGCTCTACGCAGTCGGTATGCTCGGCGGCGCGGATCGGCTCTCCCGCTACAAGGTCGGAGGCGGGAAAACTCAATACGTCCGTTATTTTATCCACCTGCCGCTGTTCGCGGTTGAGACGGCGGATCTCCTCTTCGCTCACGAGCAGCAGCTCGAAAAGGAGGGGCGTGTCCGTCTCGGCAAGCCCGCCGAGCGCGGTGCAGAGTTTCTTCTTTGCCCCTCTTCTCAGCGCGCTGCCGTCGATCGCGAACTCAGTGGTCGTTCTTTTCATATTCGTCCTTGATGACCTGCCGTTCGCGGTTGAAGCGAATGGCGGGATATTTTACTCTGTGGTGATGTACGCCCGAAAGCGCGTCTACGATCGTCTCCTTGATGACCGTGAGTTCGCGCATCGTGATGTCGCAATCGCCGAACTGGTCGAGGTCCATGCGCTCCTCGATGACCGAACGCACGACCTTTTCCACGTTTTCGGGCGTTCTGTCTTTGAGGGTGCGCGCCGCCGCCTCGGAGGCGTCCGCGATCATGATGATCGCCGCCGTCTTACTGCGCGGCGTAGGGCCTAAATAGGAATAGTCGGCGATATTCGCGTCCCCGCCCGAGAGACGGAGCGCCTTGTCGTAGAAATATTTGATCGGCATCGTGCCGTGATGTTCGCGCGCGACGTCGGCGATCTCCTTGGGAAGACGAGCCGCCATGAGGAGTTCGTACCCGTCCGTTGCATGGGAACGGATGATGTCCGCCGAGAGTTCGGGGGTGAGTTCGTCGTGCAGGTTGTAGCCCGATTGGTTCTCGGTGAAGCAGTCGGGCTGTTTGAGCTTGCCGACGTCGTGATAGTACGCGGCGGCACGGGCAAGTTCGGCATTCTCGCCGATGGCTATCGCGCACGATTCGGCAAGCTGCGCCACGATGAGGGAGTGGTTGAACGTGCCGCCCGCCTCCGTTCTTAAACGCTTGATGAGGGGCATGTTTGCGCTCGTGAGCTCCCTCAGACGGAATACGGTGAGCCTGTTGAAGGTGAATTCGAGCACGGGCAGGAAACAGAGCGTGAGCGCGGAGGAGAGGAAACAGCCCAAAATGCCGTAGCCCGCCGAGGCGATATAGGCGATCCAGTTGGTGTTCTGCGCCCCCACGTTGAATGCGGGAAGTTCCAGAAGCAAAATGATAAGTACGGTGGGAATGGAGACGAAAGTTCCGAGCAGGAGCATCCCGCCCCGCGTCTTTACATTCGAGGCGGTGAGGACGGCGAACGTTCCGCACACAAACCCGAGCATGAGGGAGAAGTACACTTCCGCCTCGACGCCGCTGTCCGCCATGCCGGGGAGGGCGGTGAGCCCCGCGCCCGAGGAGGCGAAGTTGTCGGTATAAGTATCGATGACAAAGATGAGCAGGGAGAAGACGAAGTTCAGAAGGATCGCCTGCCTGCGGTTGAAAAGGAAGAGGCTCAGAAGGGCGAGAAGCGCCATGGGCCGCGCGAACACGCTCACGAATCTGCCCATGAGGTAGCAGATGAGCACCGAAACCGTCATCGTGCTGGAGATGAGAAGGACGTTGCGCGCATGGGCAAGAAAGTCCTTGTCCTCAAAGTAGAAATAATAGAACACGATGGCGAACAGGAGCAAGACGCAGACGCAGAGGGAGAGAAACCGCGAAAAATCTTCGGTGAAATAGCTCTTCCAGCCCTGCGGATTGTTTATGACGATCATCAGCCAGACGAAGAGGATGAATACGATGTAGCACAGCACAAATACGAGCGCACTGCGCGCGATCTCCGTTCCCCTTCCCGTCTTGGTCTTTTCCCCTTTCATCTCTTTTCTCCTTTGCTTTTTTTGAGCGCATCCCGCTCATATGCCCGCACGATCCGCATGACGAGGGGATGACGCACGACGTCCTTTTCGGTGAGCGTGCACACCGCGATGTCCTCCACGTCCTTTAGGATCGAGACCGCCTGTTTGAGCCCGCTCGTCTTTCCCTCGGGAAGATCGGTCTGCGTCAGATCCCCCGTGACGACGATCCTGCTCCCCTCGCCCAAGCGGGTGAGGAACATCTTCATCTGCTCACGGGTACAGTTCTGCGCCTCGTCCAAGATCACAAAGGCGTTTGAAAGAGTTCTGCCGCGCATATAGGCGAGCGGCGCGACCTCGATCATTCCCTTTTCCATGAGCTTACTATAGGTCTCGAGCCCGAACATCTCCTGCAGGGCGTCGTACAGAGGCCGAAGATAGGGATCTACCTTGGTCTGCAGATCGCCCGGCAAAAAGCCGAGCTTCTCGCCCGCTTCCACGGCGGGACGGGTGAGGATGATCTTTTCCACTTCCTTTGCCTTGAACGCCGCCACGGCGAGGCAGACCGCAAGATAGGTCTTGCCCGTACCCGCAGGGCCTATGCCGAAACAGACGGTGTTCTTTTTGATGGCGTTGACATACTCTCTTTGTCCGACCGTCTTGCATTTTATCGGCTTCCCGCGGGAAGTGACGGCGATGACGTCCTTCATCATGCCGCCGATCTGCGTACTCTTCCCCTCCCGCGCAAGCGCGATGCAGTAGAGAAGATCCCCCATGGCCGGCTCTTCCCCCGTCTCGGCGATGGAGAGAAGTCCCTCGAGCGCGCGGGCGGCGGTCTCCGCCTCCTCTCCCTCGAGCAAGATCTTCGTCCCGTCCACATGGGCGGCCGTACGAAGTTCGCGGGTGATCGTGTTCAGATTTTCGTCGAATACCCCGAGCACACGGCGGAGCTTGTCCGCGTCGCCCGTCTCCACAATGACTGTATGATTCAAAAAAACTCCTTATGTCAAGACCGTTGTCCGGTTCAATCCAAGTTTACGGCGGCCGAGGCGTATGCCGTGCCCTCCGCCAAAAAGCCCGTTTGCGTGGGGGTAAAGGTCAGAACGCTGTCTGCGCCGAAGTCGAGATATGCCTGCGACCGCGCGCTTTCCTCCGTTCCCGCATATTCGCGGGAGACGGGATAGGAGAGCTTTGCCCGCGCGATCACGCGGACTTCTCTTCTCTCCTCCCCCAAGAGGACGTAGTTATCCACAAGGGTCTGTCCCTGCGTTACTTCCTCTCCCACCGCAACGCACGCCGTGCCGCGCAGAACGGTGAGTTCCTCCACCTTTCCCGCCACGGGAGCAAGAAGCGCGCCCTCGGTGAGGGGAGAACCTTCCCCGTTTACCCGCACCTCTACGGTGAGGATGCCGCCCGTACACTTGATTTCGCAGAAGCTCACGCGCGGCAGGGAGAGGATGCGCGCCGTGAGCGCGGCATACTCCTTCGGGCGGGGCGAAAGGGGCCTTATTCCCCCTTCGTGCAATACCTCGAGCACCTCGCGTTCGTAGTATGCGCCGTTTCCGACGACGTCAATGCGCAGCACGCGGCTCTGGAATCCCGCAACGAGCAGGCAAAAGAGCAGAGCGCCCAAAACCAATCCCGCGTGCTGTCTGCATTTTTTGTAGAACAAAGCAAGCCCGCGTTCGCGCACCTTGACCACATTATAGCACGTACCGCGCAAAATTGCAAAAACTTTTTCACGGTCTTTTCCCGATACGGTGAAAGTTATTTCGTTTTTTGCCGTTTTCCGCGCCGAAAGGAGCTCCACGCCGCCCTGCGCCAGCTTGTCGGGAACGCGCTGTGCGCTCAGCGAACGGACGGTAAATTGAAGATCTTTCATATCTTCTCCACCCTTGCGATCTCGCCGAGCACCACCGCGTCGCCGCTCCCGTATCTTCCGAGGGAAAGTCCCCTTCCCTCTACGCGCACGGCGCCCTTCCTGCTCCGCAAAACGACGACCTGTTCGGAAAATTCCTCGATCCGCTTCACGTTGCGGAAATATCCGCCCCTGCCGTCCACAACGGTGTATTCGACGCCGACGCCCGCCTCCGCGCCGAGCTGTTTTCCGATCTCCCGCAATAAATTCATACTTCCTCATTGTATGCGCCCGTCCCGCCGTTTACGACCGCGTCGGGCATATTTGCGGCGGCACGGCTCATACAATCAAACGTGAATGCGATCTTTGCTCTCCTATTTTTGCTGTCGGGCGCGTTTATGCTCGTAACCGACCCCGATTCCTTTCTGCCCGCCCTGCTGCGCGGCGGGCAGAAGGCGGCGACCCTCTCCCTCTCCCTCCTCGCGGTGTACTGCGTCTGGCTGGGGTTTTTCAAGGTGATGGAAAAGAGCGGGCTCTCGGAAAAGCTCTCCCGCGCCGTCTATCCCGCGGCGAGACGGCTCTTCCGCTCCAATGACCGCGAGGCGCTGCTGCTTGCGAGCTGTAACCTCTCGGCGAACATCTTGGGGCTTCCCGGCGCACCCACTCCGCTCGGCGTGCGCGCCGTGGAAAAATTCTGCGCGGCGGGGGAACACTATGCCGCCGATATGCTCTTCGTCCTCAACGCCACGAGCCTGCAGCTCCTTCCCACGACCGTCATCGCCCTCCGCCTCTCCTTCGGCTCTCTGAGCAGCGCCGACATCATCCTTCCGACCCTGTTGTGTACCCTTTTTTCGAGCGCGTTCGGCGCTCTGCTCGTCTTCCTCACCCGTAAGCGATGAAATATCTCCCGCTCATTCTGCCCATTCTCTTTCTGGCCCTCTTTTTGTTTGCGCTCATCAAAAGGGTGAAGCTATACGATACCTTTACCGAGGGCATCAAGGATGCCGTTCCCCTCCTTCTGTCCCTCTTCCCCTATCTCGCCGCGATCCTCATGCTCGGCGAACTGTTCGAGGCGAGCGGGCTCTCCGCCCTCGTCACCCGCCTCGTCTCTCCGCTGTTCGGCGCACTCGGAATTCCCCCCGAGATCGCAAAGCTCGTCCTTCTGAAGCCCTTCTCGGGCAGCGGAGCTACGGCGCTCCTCTCGGAGATCTTCGCCGCCCACGGCGCGGACAGCTACATTGCGCGGTGCGCCTGCGTCGCATACGGCTCGAGCGAGACCGTGTTCTATATCTCCGCCGTTTACTTTGCCTCCGTCAAGCGGAAAAAATTGTTAAAACCGATCGTTATTGCCATTACGGCAAATTTCTGTGCCGTAATTTTGGGATGTTTTTTGTGTAAAATCATGTGAATCTCTTTCATCAAATTTCAAAATTGAAATGAAAAAACAAAAAACCATGAAAAGTTTGAAAACAATTTTCAATTATTGAAAGGGGTGTTAAAAAAATACATTTTTCGAAAAATTGCCGAAATTTGATTTACTTTTGTCGAAAGATAGAATATAATAGAGTCACAGAACAGCAAATGACGTTGATTTGTGCTTGCTCATAATTTTCCCCCTTATCATATAGAAAGTCCCCCGAAGCGCGAGCTTCGGGGGACTTTCTGTTCTTCGGTTTGTCAACTTGTGCGGCGCAGGTCGCTCCCTTCCGCATAGGCGAGCAGAGTGCCGTACATGAGCGCAGGGCCGAAACTGAAGAGATGACATTCGAGAAGGCTCGTGAGCAGAATGGCGGCGATACTCAGTGCGATGAAGGTCTTTTCGTCGGAGGGATGACGGAAGAGCATGATGACCGTCTGCACGCGGTGAAGAAGATAGCACGCGAGGGCAACGAGCCCGCCCGTTGCGAGCATCTGCAAGATCGTATTGTGATAGCGGGGGGGAAGGAAGGAATCGGCGGGGAGCTCTCCCCAGCGGAAGGCGGAACATTGATAGAAGCCGACGCCGAAGATCGGGCTTTTCTTGAAGTGTTCGATCGCCTGCGCATAGATGCCGCTCCTCCCGTTGTCGCTGAATCCCTTTGAAAAGAGATCGCTGAACAGCCCCACGATCTTTGTGCGGATAGCGGGGATGCAGAAGAAGACGATGAGAAGGAGCACAAGCAGGAGCAGGAGCCCCCCGAGCAGGAAGAAGAGCCGACGGCGTTCTTCTTTTGTCGTCTTCACGAGCACGAGTACAACGCCCGCGACGAAGATCGCTCCGCCGAACAGAATGGAACTGCGGCTCTGCGTAAAGATGAGCCCGACGAAAAAGAGGCAGGATATGAGGGTAAAAGCCCAACCGTGTCCCTTTTTCAGCGCGAGATAGAGGGGCGCGGGCAGGCAGAGGGCGAGCATACAGCCGACGCAATTATAGGGCCCCCAGCCTGTGATGAGGGAGGTCCAGCGGAAGAGCTCTTCGCCCGAGACGCCCGATTTCAGATACATCCCCGCGATTTCCCCGAGGATACCGAATCCGAGAATGGTGAGCAGTTTTGCCCACTCGTCGAAGCCGATCTTTTTCCAATTCACGCCGTAATAGAAGAAGAAATACATCCCGCTGAGGGAGAGGGTCACCACCAGCCCGAACAGGGCGGTCTTGAGGTCGTAATATCCCGAGAAGAGCCCTCCCGCAACGAGGGAACAGCCGAGCGCGGTGAACCCGATGGCGAGCGCGGGGACTTTCTTTTTTTCTCCGAGAATGATGACGGACAGAAAGCGCCCCACCATGAGCACTCCCCCCACGACGAGCAAAGTTGCAAATTGGGATTGAAACTGCGGGTCGTGGAAGATGGAAGGGGTGGGCGAGCCTGCGGGGTAAACGGCGGGATTGTTTTCGGCGGAGACGGACATATACGCCCCTCCGACGAGCGGAAAGATGCCCTTCATATCCCCGCAAAAGAGGACGCACAGGATCCCGAGCAGGATAAAACAATAGTAGACGGGCAGTTCGATGGAAAACAGATTGGAGCACAGCATCAGCGCAACGATGAGCGCGCAATAGTAGCTCGAATCCAAAAAGGCGCGCAGAGCCTTGACCGCCTTGAATTCGCCGATCTTCCCGAAGCAATCGATCAACATAGCCCCATTATACCCCCTTTTCGTTCCGAGCGCAAGTCTTTTGCGGAATACATTACAGGTCGATGGTCTCCCGATAGATCTCGCTCTTGGGAACTCCTCTGTCCTTGGCGGTCCGCTTGATCGCCTCCATCTTTTCCATTCCCTCGCTCAAATACATCTGCACGTGTTCCCGCACCGAAAGGTCGGCAAAGGGGCGCTTTTCCTCCCGCGCGCCCTCCACGACGAGGACGTACTCCCCCCGCGGCTCTCCCTCCAAACCTTGCGAAAGGAGAAAGGGAACGCTCTCCTCGTGTATCTTTGTGATCTCACGGACGGCGCACGCCCTCCTCTCCCCGAACGCTTCGAAGAGGGAAGCAATGTCCCTCTTCACATCCTGCGGGGCGGAGTGGAAGAGCAGCGTCTCGCGGGCGTCCGCATAGAGGGCGAGCAGCGCCCTTCTCTCCCCCGCTTTGTCGGGGAGAAACCCGAGAAAGGTGAAGGTATCGGCGGGAAGGGCGGAGAGCACGAGCGCCGATACGAAGGCGCACGCTCCGGGAATGACGGTATACGGTTCGCCCGCTTCCCTGAGCAAACGGCAGACGAGATTCCCGGGATCGGACACGACGGGCGTTCCCGCGTCGGAGACGACGGCGACCTCCTTGCCCTCCCGCGAAGCCGCAAGGATCTTCTCCGCCGCCTCGCGTTCGTTGAACTTGTGGCAGGATGAGAGGGGCTTTCTGATCTCGTATGCCGAGAGCAGTTTGAGGGTATGGCGGGTATCCTCGCAGAATATGACGTCCGCCGCCCGAAGCACCTCGAGCGCGCGCAGAGTGATGTCCTTCAGATTCCCGATGGGAGTGGCGACAAAACTGATCATGGTCTTTGATTCACACGGGTGGGCAAAACTTCGATGCCCGACTTTCCGCCCTTGACGGCGGCAATGAGGGCGGCGTAGGGCTTCTCGCCCTCCCGCCCTGCGACGAGCTGTAACTTCTTCGGCTCAAGATTTTGCGCATGAAGGGCGCAGAGCACCTCCGAAAGCCTGTCCGCGCGGTGGACGAGGGCAAACCTTCCGCCGAATTTGAGACACTTCTTTGCGGCAAGACAGAGCTCCCCGAGCGTGAGGGAGAGCTCTTTTCGGCAGAGCGCCTTATCCGCGTCCGCTTTGCCGAAGCCGTCCCGCTCATAGGGCGGATTGCACAGGATGAGCGAGAACGCCTCGGTGTAGGCGGCGGGGATGTCCTGCAGGCGGAGATTTTCCACCGTGAACGCTTTTTCCAAGCGGTTGAGCTCGACCGTGCGGCGGCTCATATCGGCGAGCGCGGGCTGCATCTCGAAGAGGGTGACATGTTCCACCCCCTTATTTTCCGCAAAAAAATGTAAGCCCACGATCCCGCTGCCCGAACAAAAATCGGCGACCGCATCCCCGCGCTTCGCCTTGAGAAAGCGCGCCAAGAGCACGCTGTCCGAAGTAAAGCGGTAACGCTCGGTGTCCTGTATGATCTTATATCCGCCGATGAGCAGGCTCTCGATGACTTCCAAGGAAAAACTCCTTCCGAAAAAGTAAGGGACGCCGAGGCGTCCCTTCCGTTTTTCCGATGTTATTCGGCTTTGATCGCACCGACAGGGCAGCCGTCCTCGCAAGCGCCGCAGTCAATGCAGAGATCGGGATCGACCACATAGGTCGTATCGCCGGGAGCGATCGCGCTCACGGGGCAAGTAGCCGCACATGCACCGCAAGAAACGCATTCATCCGTGATTTTGTGAGCCATGGTGTTACCTCCATAAAAATCTTAAAGGTATTATAGCACAACTTTTCCGATTCGTAAAGACATTTTTCGTGAAAAAATTTATTCCTCGGGAATTTTATCGCTGTCATCGTCTTTCTCGGGCTTTTCCTGCACGTGTTTGAAGGTGAGTTCATCGACGGGAAAATCGCGGTAGAACATGCCGCCGTCCTTCTCGATCTTCACCCGTACCTGCATATTGAGCATGTTTGTGGTGACGACCTGCCCCTGTCCCTCGGGCGTTCCGACGGAAGAGCCGATCTTGGGCATCTTCTTGTATGCGCCCGCGTAATATTCGTTCTCGTAGGAAAGACAGCACATGAGCCTGCCGCACAGACCGCTGATCTTGCCGGGATTGAGGGAAAGCCCTTGGTTTTTCGCCATTTTGATGCTCACCTTGCGGAATTCGGGCATACAGCTTGCGCAGCAGCACTCCCGTCCGCAGGGCGCGACGCCGCCGAGGATCCGCGTTTCGTCGCGGATGCCCACCTGACGGAGTTCGATGCGGATGTGGAAAACGGACGCAAGGTCCTTTACGAGTTCGCGGAAATCCACCCTTCCCTCGGCGGAAAAGTAAAAGATGACCTTGCTGCCGTCGAACGTAAATTCGCAGGCGATGATCTTCATCTTCAGCCCGCGGGCGGCAACCTTCTCCTTGCAGATGCGGATCGCCTCCCCCCTGCGGGATTCGTTGTAGGCGACCGTATCGAGATCTTCCTTCGTCGCGACGCGGATCACGGGTTTTAACGGCGCGTTTGCCTCCGCCTCCTTCTCCGGTTCTACGACAGTGCCGAATTCGATCCCGCGGGAAGTCTCCACGATCACGCCCTGTCCCCGCTTGAGAGACAGACCGCCCGCGGTGAAATAGTAAGGTTTACAATTCCCCTTGAATTTGATTACGACTACCTTTGCCACTTTTTCTTCTCCTCTTTGATGCCGAGCGCAAGCGAATACAGACAGCTTGCGAAGTTCACATTGAATTGCATTTCCGTCTCCGCTTTGAAGACCAACCGAAGCGCCCCGAGCGCCGCGCCTGCGGGAAGGGGGGCTTCTTCCCGTGCGGAGGCATACTTGCCCTGCCCCGCCGAGAGAAAGAGCATGTTCCGCAAAATGCTCTTGAGCGCCGAGAAAAACTCCTTCTTGTCCTTCCTCTCCCCCATCATGCGGCAAAACCGCTCGGGAGCGGACAGGGTGAGGAATTCCCGCGCGAGCGCGAATTCATCCCCGCCCGAGAGCAGGCTCTCGGCAAGAGAATACACTCCGCCGCACGCTCCCGCCGCCTGTTTCACCTCGGCGGCGCGGTCGGGATAGGCGCAGAGCAGCGCCTCTTCCACGCTCTCCTCCGAAAAGGGGGCGAGCTCGAATTTCTTTACCCGCGAGCGCACGGTGGGGAGAACGGAAAATTCGCTCTCCGCCCCCAAGAGAAAGTACACTCCCTCGGGCGGTTCTTCCAAAATTTTGAGAAGTTTGTTCTGAACGAGCGCCGCCGACGCCTGGAAATTATCGAGCACGAACAGCTTTTTGTCCCCCTCGACGGGAGCGAGCAGGCTCTCTTCCGAGATCGCGGCACAGTCGTCCGCCGTGAGTTTGCCCCCTTCGGCGGGATAGAAGAGGCAGTCGGAGAATCCCTCCTCGTCGATGAGCTGCGCAACTCTCGAGCCGTCCTCCGCCCCAAAAAACGCCTTGGCGCACTCCTTCAGAAGGGCGCGCAGATATTTCCCGTCGGCAAAGAGAACGAGCGCCGTGCGGAACTCTTCGCCGCGCTTCAGCGCACGGTAGACCGTTGTCGAGCGAAGCAGATTCTTCATTCCTTCTCCGTGTACATGGGGATGTGCCCGCTAAGGGCGTCTTCCCCCACCTCGCCGCGCGGCAGTCCGCGAAGAAGCCGCCCGAGCTTTTTCAAGTCCCTCTCCCTGTTGCAGGGGGAGAGATAGAACATGAGATAGTTTCCGTCATTGAACTCGGGGTATACTCCCCTCTCTTCGAGAAATTTCTGCGCCGCGTCACAATTTTTACCGAACGGTATCAAAATTTTTGTCCAATCGGCGTTGCAGACGCAGCCGTTTTCTCTCTTGAACTCCGCCGCCGCCCGTTCCAAAGACAGGTTTCGGGGATATTTGACCGCCCGCTCCACGCTCGCCATGATGGGGTAGGAGGGCGAAGTCGTGCGGAAATGGAGAACGCCCTCGTGAAGGGGGGACGCCCACGCCTCCGCCTTGGCGGAGACGACCGCGCCCTGCGTGAGCGCAGGCAAAGATTTGTGCACCCCGTCCACCCATAAATCGGCATAGCTGCCCGCATAGAGCTCGGGAATAAAGTGCAGATGAGCGCCGTGCGCGCCGTCGAGAAGAAGGGGCTTTTTCTCCCCTTGGCACAGCGCGCGCATCTTTGCAAGTTCGGGAAAATTTCCGTAGTAATCGGGAGAGGTCAGAAGAAGAGCCCCCGCCCGTGCAAGCGCCGCCCGTGCTTCCTCTTCCGTGGGCTGTAATGGCAACCCGTATGCCGTTTTTTGCACAACGGGGACAAATTCCAGCCCCAGCGCTTCGAGGGCGTGAAAGACGCTCGGGTGCGAAAAGACGGGAGCGGCGACCGAGCGTATCCCCGCCGTCCTGAGGGCATAGAGCATGGAAAAGACGCCCGAGGTGCTTCCGTCCGTGAGAAGAAAGCTGCGCGCCCCGCCGAGGATGCGGGCGATATCTTCCTCCGCCCGTTTGAGCACGCCCGTGGGAAAGAGCAGACAGTCCGAATAACTCAGCTCGGTGATGTCCTCTCCCGCCCGCTTGTGCCCGGGCGTGTGAAAGGAAATATGCTTTTTTTGGCTGCGGAGCATCCGCGCAATGTGCAGGATCATCCGTAGGTTTCCACCAGGAAGCGAAGGAAGGAGATGGGCTCGTAGCGCAGATCGTTCTCCACCCACGCAGCCTCTCTTCCCTCGTCGTTGTCGTTGTCAAAGATCAGGAGGCAGATCTCCTTCGTGGAGGGCTTTCCCTCTTCGTCGGTATAGTAGTAGAGGTCGGCAAGATCGGCAAGGTTTCCGAGCCCGAACGCCCGCACCTGCTCGCCGTCCGCGCCGTCGGGCATGGAGACGAGGGTGATGACCCCTTCGTCGATCTTCTTTTCGAGGAAGATGTAATCGGCGCGCAGATGTTCAAGACGGGCATATTCGTCCTCGATCCCCTTTTCGCGGTTGGAGGAATAGCTGTAATTATAGCGCTTGTCCTTTCCGTTGCGGCGCATGAAACATTTTTCAGCTTCCTCTTTGTCGAGCTCGTTCTCTTCCCAATTGTCGCCGAAGAAGCGCACGAGATAATTTTGGCAGTCGTTGAGGTAGACGGTGAGGTCGAGGGCGACGCAGTTTCTTCCCACGCCCGCGGCGTTCATGAGATAGGTCTCCTCGGGATCGGCTTCGTTTCCCGTCTTGCGGTTGGTCGTGAACATCACCTTGCCCTGTCCCGCGGTGCGGCGGGCGGAATAGGTGACGTTCCCGTAATAATTGCTCGAATCGAAGGTCTCCGCTTCGACGTTGAGGATGTCATAGGAAAAGACCCCGCCCGTCTTGAGACGGTCGGCAAGCGTGGCGCTGTCCGCTCCCGAAGAGAGATCGGAATAGCCATAGACTTCGAACACCTGATACCGTCCCGGGCGAGTTCCCACCATCGTGAAAAAGACGGTGAGCGCGACCACTGCCGCAACGATCACGAGCAGGATCTTGATCCAGTCGTAAGAGAGCATATTCGAAAGCCGTTGTTTTGTAACCCGTGCATCCATAATTTGTTTTGTTGTGGCGGAATTCCCGCCTGTGCCGTTTTACGCCCCCGCCTCGGGGAAAGAGGACTTCGCAGCTTTGGATTCTTCCGTGTATTTCTTTTTGAATGACACCACCTCAGTCACTTCGTGACAGCTCCTCCTAAGGAGGAGCCTTAAGCCCCCTCCTTAGGAGGGGGGTAGGGGAGTGGTGACTTTCCCATTACTGCGCGAAGCAGGGTTTCCCTGCGGCAGCGCACCCAATTTGCGCGACACTTCGCGCTTTTCGTTTTTACGAAGCGAATATCGGGTGGGTAGATGGTCGCTGCGAAGCAGACAACTTTACCCCTCGCACATTTCTTTTCCAAAGTGAGATTTCTCGACTGCGCGCTTCGCGCTCCGCTCGAAATGACAATTAAAGCGTTTGGCGCATAGCGCTGGGAAAAGAAATGTGCGAAACCTATTTTTTGGGTTTCATCGTCGGGAAGAGCAAGACGTCGCGGATGGTGGGGCTGTCGGTGAGCAGCATCACAAGACGGTCCACGCCGAGCCCGAGCCCGCCCGTGGGGGGCATACCGTGTTCCAAAGCGTCGATGAAATCTTCATCCACCTGCGCGTTCGTCCCCTGCGCCCGCTTCTTCGCCGCCTGCGCCTCCATGCGCTTCTTTTGATCGATGGGGTCGTTGAGTTCGGAAAAGGCGTTCCCCATTTCCATACCCATCATGAAATATTCGAACCGTTCGCACATCGTGGGGTCGGTCGGCTTGCGCTTTGCAAGGGGAGAGATCTCCACGGGGTAATCGTAGATGAACGTGGGCTGGATGAGCTTGTCCTCGACGAACGCGTCGAAGAATTCCGCCAAAATGTGCCCGCGCGTATTCTTGTCCTTCTCGTATTCCACACCCTTTTCGGCGGCGATCTTCTGCGCTTCCTCGTCGGTGTGTATCTCTTCAAAGTCAACGCCCGAATACTTTTTGACCGCCTCCGCCATGGTGAGGCGTTCCCACTTGGAAAAGTCGAGCTCCACCCCTTGATAGGTAAATTTCAGCGTGCCGCACGCCACCGTTGCGACGTGGCGGTAGAGTTCCTCCACGAAGTCCATGACCTCATGATAGTCCACATACGCCTGATAGATCTCCACCGTCGTGAATTCGGGATTGTGCTTGGCGTCCATCCCCTCGTTGCGGAAGATGCGCCCCATCTCGTACACCTTTTCAAACCCGCCCACGATGAGCCGCTTTAAGTACAGCTCCGTCTCGATGCGAAGATACATGTCGATATCGAGCGCGTTGTGATGGGTCTTGAACGGGCGGGCGTCCGCTCCTATCTCAAGGGGCAGAAGGATGGGCGTATCCGCTTCCAGAAATCCTCTCGCGTCGAGAAAGTCGCGGATCGCCTTGATGATCTTCGCCCGCTTGAAGAAGGTCTCGCGCACGTCCTGATTCATGATGAGATCGACGTGACGGAGACGGTACTTCATGTCCATATTTTGCAACCCGTTGTACTTTTCGGGCAGGGGCAGAAGCGCCTTGGAGAGCATCTCGAGGTGGGTCGCATGGACGGTGATCTCCCCCGTCTGCGTCTTGAACACGAACCCTCTGACCCCAACGATATCCCCGATGTCGTAGTCCTTTTTATAGGCGGTATAGGTCTCTTCGCCGACGTCCTGACGGGTGATATAAACCTGCAAGAGCCCGTCGCGGTCGGAAATGTGCGAAAAGGAAGCCTTCCCCATGACGCGGCGGGACATCAGCCGCCCCGCTACGGAGACTTCCTTTCCTTCCAGCGCCTCGAAATCGCCCTTGATCCCGAGCGAATGCGCCGTCACTTCGTATGTTGTCTTGGTGTAAGGGTCGTTGCCCTCCGATACCAACTTCTCGAGCTTCTCCCGACGGATGCGCGCCTGTTCGTGCAGCTCTTCCTCCGGGTTGCGTTCGGTCTCTTCCATAAATACCTCAGTCTATTTTCAAAATTTTTAACTTGTAATCACCGTCGGGCGCTTTGACCGTAACGACGTCCCCCTTCTTGTGGCGGAGGAGCGCCGCGCCCACGGGCGATTCGTTGGAGATGATATTGTTCATGGGATCGACTTCGGTGGTGCCCATGATGGTATAGGCGACGTCCTCGCCGAGGTCCTCGTCGAACACCGTGACGCAGCTGCCGATATGCACGACGGAATTGTCGTCCGTTTCGGTAATGATGACCGCGTTCTTCACTTTATATTCGAGCTCGGCGATCTCTCCTTCGTTCGCCGCCTGCTCGTTGCGCGCCGCGTCATACTCGGCGTTTTCGGAAAGATCGCCGTGGCTGCGCGCTTCGGCAATGCGGTCCACGATCTCCTTCCGCTTGACCGTCTGCAGGTATTCGAGCTCCTTCTTCGCAGCCTCATAGCCTTCCTGCGTCATATAAAACTGATCTGCCATAATAACCCCTTTGCGCGGAAAAAATTGACCCGCCGCGCTTTTCTTTTTAATAAAGACGACCGTGATTTCCATGCGGAAACCACGGCATCCCGTCCGAGCCTGCTTTTATTATATCTCTTCCGAGCCGCTTTGTCAACTCACTTGCCCACATCGCGGGAAATTTTCCCGAGAAATCGGCGAATGCGCTCCATTGCCTCGGTGAGCTCCTCCATGCCCGTCGCATAAGAACAGCGGATGTGATATTTCCCGCACGACCCGAAGGCGCTCCCCGGGACGACAGCCACCTTCTCCGAAAAGAGGAGACGGTTTGCAAATTCTTCCCCCGAAAGCCCCGTCTTTTCCACCGAGGGGAACGCGTAGAACGCTCCGCGCGGTTCAAAACAGTCCAGCCCCATGCCGCGGAAGGCGTCCACGAGAAAGCGGCGGCGTCTGTCGTACTCGGCGCGCATATTCTCCACCGAGGAAAATCCGTCCTCGAAGCCCCCTTTAAGGGCGGCAATGGCGGCATATTGGGAGACGCGCGGCGCGCAGAGCATGGTGTATTGGTGGATCTTGAGCATGGCGGCGTCGATCTCGTCGGGGGCGCAGGCAAAGCCGATCCGCCAACCCGTCATGGCAAAGGATTTGGAAAACCCGCCGAGCAGAACGGTGCGTTCCCGCATTCCGGGCAGAGAGGCGACGGAGCAGTGCCGCCCGCCGTAGGTGAGTTCGGCATAGATCTCATCCGAAATGACGAGCAGGTCGTGTTTTTGCAGAACGGGGACGAGCGCAAGGAGCTGTTCCTTTGTCATGATCCCGCCCGTCGGATTGTTGGGATAGGCGAGCACGATCGCCTTGGTTTTGGGCGTGACGCTTTCCTCCACCCCTTCGGGAGTGAGCACGAAATTTTCCTCCGCCCTGCAGCGCACGCAGACGGGCGTTCCGCCGCACAGGGTGACGATGGGCGCATAGGAGACGTATGCGGGGTCGGGGAGCAAGATCTCGTCCCCCACGTCGCAGACGGCGCGCAGGGAGAGATCGATCCCCTCGCTCGCGCCGACCGTTACGATGATGTGCTCGGGGGAATATTCCGCCCCGAAGCGCTCGGAAAGATAGCGGGAAATGAGCGCCCTCAATTCCGCCATGCCCCGATTCGCCGTGTATTGGGTATAGCCCTTGCGCAAGGAGAGGATGCCCGCGTTGCGCACATCCCAAGGCGTGCAGAAATCGGGCTCGCCCACGCCGAGAGAAATAGCGCCCTCCATGCCCTCCACGAGGTCGAAATATTTTCGGATGCCGCTCGGCGGAATGCCGCGCACCCGTTCGGAAAGAAAATCCCTCACGGCTGTACGCTCAGTCGGCCTTTGGGCGCTTTTTTGGTCGCCGCGCCCTCGATCTTATACTTCTTGAGGATGAAATGGGTCGCCGTGGAGAGCACGCAATCGAAGGTGGAGATCTGTTCGGAGATGAACCGCGCCACTCCCTTGATGGAGTTGGATTCGACGATAACGGCAAAATCGTATGCGCCGCTCATGAGATAGAGGCTCGTCACCTCTTCGTGCTGGGCGATCTCTTCGGCGATGCCGTCGAACCCCGACCCGCTCTGCGGCGTGACCTTCACTTCGATGAGCGCCTGCACGCATTCGTCCTCCTCCTCGTCGAGGTTGACGATCGCGGCATATTTGACGATGAGCCCCCTCTTTTCCATGGCGGAAACGGCGCGTTGCACCCTTTCCTCCTCTTCCCCGAGCATCACCGCAAGTTCCTTGATGGTGCGGCGGCAATCGCTCTGCAGTGCCGCAAGGATCTCCCGTTCCAGACGTTCCATTGAAAACTCCTTTTTTCTTTCTATTTTACGCAAAAGAAAAAAGAAAGTCAAATGTATTTGCTTTTTGGGGATGTTTTTTGTATAATAGGGACATGTTTCGTATTTGGGCAAAGGTGCTGGACGACGGGCACATCATCAAGCAGACGACCTATGAGCGGGAGGAGAAATTTACCTATGCGAATTTTTTCCGCTATCTCGCCGAGATCTGCGATGAGCTGGACATTCCCACTCCCGTCCTGCTGAAAACGCATATTTTCAACTATGCGAAATTCCGCCATGTGGTGTTCCGCCCTGCGGACTTCATGGAAGGGGTGGATTTCGAGCGGTTGGTTTTGGAAAACATCGGGTAAGTTCGGGAAAGACAGAGCGCTTCAATGGGTGGCCTTTGCTTCTGAACCCATCTTGCTGCCCCGTCCGCGTCATTCTGCCCCCGCGTCATTCTGAGCGACAAATGTTACATGAAAACCGAGAGCTGTCCTCGAAGAATCTCGCGGGGACAATAGATGCTTCGGGGAGAGCTTGCGCGGACTGCGTAACCACATTACGGCTCAGCATGACGCATGGGCGGGCGGGGCAGGTTGACGTAAAGCCTCGCGGCATAAATTTGTTTGCGTTATCCAAACTGACTGTATGAAACTCACCACCCTCATCTGCTGCTTCGTCCTCATTTTGTACGGAATTTTTGCGACCGTATATGCAATTTTCGGCTTCGACCTTCTGTTCTTCCTCTGCGCGGGGAATGTCTACGCCTATCGCGCCCTCTTGTCTTTGGCGGGCGTAGGCGCGCTGTGGCTGCTCTTTTGGCTCATCGCCTTCCGCCCCACCTCTCCCCTTTCCTGAAACTTTTTTGTGCGAAACGCTTTACTTTCCGCAAAAAAAGTGCTATCATAAAAAACACGGAAGGTTTTCGGTCAACACTTCCGAATAAAAAAACCGAGGTTTTTTCATATGAAGAAATTCACCGCCAAGCGCATCTGCAGAGCAGGCATCATCGCAGCCTTGTATGTGGCACTGACCTGTTCCTTCGGTATGATGAGCTATGTCGGGCTGTTCCAGTTCCGCCCCGCAGAAGCGCTCTGCCTGCTCCCCCTCTTCTTCGGGGAAGCAGTGCCCGCCCTTTGGGTGGGCTGTATGCTCGCCAATCTCATTTCGCTGTACGGCGTATACGATATTTTCGTCGGCTCTGCCGTCACCCTCGTTGCGGCTTGTCTCACCTTCCTCGTCGGGAAGTTCATCCGCGAAAAGAACGCACGTCTGCCCATTCACGCCCTGCGCGTGGGGCTCGGCGGGCTCTTCCCCGTTCTTTTGAACGCCCTCATCATTCCCGTGGTGATCGTCTATCTCGGCGGCTTTACGGAAGGGTTTGCAACTGCGATCACCGCCTACGGGTGGAACTTCCTGTCCCTGCTCGTCTCCCAGTCCATATGGATCTACGCGCTCGGCACTCCGCTCTACGTTTTTATCACCCGTATGCGAAAAAAGAAGGTCGCCGCCTTTACGGACAGGCACATTTCCGCCGCAAAGACCGCTGTCTGAATATCCGCTATCTGCAACCAACGCAGATACCTTCATAGGAAAACCCGTCGCATTGCGGCGGGTTTTCTTACCAATCCTGTTTTTTGAGCGATTTATCCTTTACGTCGTCGTAATAGGCGAAATACTGCGCTTTCCACTCGTGCGGCGGAAGGGGCTTTTCCTCCCCTTGCACATAGCGAAGATATTCCTCCAGCTCTTCGGGGGTAAAATCCGATTCCGAGATCTCCCCATCGTATTGCGCGAATAGTTTCATCAGATCATACTGCGACATATTTCTCTCCACAGACGGTGTAATTTTCGGAAGTTTTCCACATTTCCACAGTGGAATTGTGGAATTATTCGGGGCGGAATTGATTCCCGCGGCAGACAAACCCCGCCGCGGCAAGCCGCTCGCGCAGCTCCTCTTCGTCGAGGCCGAGATCTTCGCAGAGCGCGGAAAGGCTGTCGTATTCATCGCGCAGTTTGGTATTGAGAAAACTTGCGAGCATGGCGGGGTCGTTGGGGATCATAGACTGAGTATAGCACAATCGGCCCGCAAAAGCAAACGAAAAAACTTGACATCGGATATAAAATATTTTATAATGGGTTGGTAAAAACGGAGGGAGCATGGATAATTCGGAAAATCTGGACGAAGAGATCATAACGGCATGGGTCGGGCTTACGAGCGCGCTCAAAAACAGCCGCATCACGCAGGGGCTGAATTACAACGAGGCGGTCGTGATGAATATTGCCTATCATCACTATATGAACAACGGCGAACTGACCTCCTTCAAGAGCATCACCCAAAAGACGAAGATGCTCAAATCCCTCGTCAACCGCACCATCGATTCGCTCGTGCAGAAAGATCTTTTGGAACGGTTCGAGGGCGAAGACAAGCGCACAACGTTTGTGCGGCCCGTCCAAAAAAACATCGACGTGTTTCTCCGCGTTCATGAGCAGTCCCTCGAACTTGCGAGATCGCTCCTTCAGATCATCGGGGAAGAGGACGCCCGCAGATTCATAAACATAGCAAAACGCATCGTGGAAGCAGACCCTTTGGGCGATCCCAACGATTGACGGTTTCAGACGGCGGGGCGGCTGCACAATGCAGCCGCCCCGCCTTTTGTTATCGCAAAGGGTAACCAAGGCGGCCTGCCCCATTCTTTGCCCACCCCCTACCCCCTCCAATGGGGGGGGTAGGGGGGTGGTGTCCCAAGACACAAGAAAAGAGAACGCCCAAAAGGCGTTCTCTTTTCATTGCTGTCGCAAACATACCGTTATGGCTTATTGCAATTTTATCAAGTCTGATTGGACTTGTCAAGTACTTTTGGACTTGACTTTCATATAATATTTATGTGAAATTTGCAGAACGGTTAAAAGAATTAAGAAAAGCGCACAATTTGAGCCAAATGCAGTTGGCAAAACAGTTGGGAATCAGTCAGTCCGCAATCGCCAAGTGGGAATTGGGAAAAACTGAGCCGCCAGCTTCGGCGATTATTTTGATCGCAACATACTTCCATGAAACAACCGATTATCTTTTAGGGATAACCGACTAAATCATTTTAAGACAAGAAAAGACACCGCGATGCGGTGTCTTTTTCATTGGAAGGTGGCAACTACCTATCCTCCCGGGCGCGGGGCCAAGTACTTTCGGCGTGAGAGAGCTTAACGGGGGTGTAAAGCCGCAAACTAATTTTACTTTCTCCCCCACCGTTATGGTTGCGGCTTGCCCCAGAAGTTAAGCTCTCCTCCATAGAAAAAAGACACCGCGATGCGGTGTCTTTTTCGTTGGAAGGTGGCAACTACCTATCCTCCCGGGCGCGGGGCCAAGTACTTTCGGCGTGAGAGAGCTTAACTTCTGTGTTCGGGATGGGAACAGGTGGATCCTCTCTGCTATCGTCAC
>CANREF010000023.1 GCA_947629575.1 uncultured Clostridia bacterium
AGTCGAACCCACGCGATCAGCTTGGAAGGCTGAGATTCTACCGCTGAACTACACCCGCACGTTCAACGCTTGTATATATTACCAAAGTTTTTCCCATAAGTCAAACGTTTTCGCCGAAGTTTGAAAAATTTTTCCCGAAAAAATTCAGTCGACAAGTTCGAGGTAGAAAGTGACGGGGCGGAAGCCGTCGTTGCAGGAGAGCATGGCAGAGTTCGCATCCTTCATCCAGCCGTCGAAAAAATTCCCTTCCCCGCGAAGAAGGGAGAGGGCGAAGGGGGCGAGCGTTTCGAACGCACTTTCACAAAGTCCCTCGGGTTTTTGCTTCCCGTCAAAGAAAAATACCTGCCCGGGGTTTATGTCGCAGGGGTGGGGAATGGGGTTTTCATACTTTTCGATGAGATCGTCATAGCGTGCCGCCTTCATGACGGTGATCTTAACCTTCTTCAAAGCTTTCCTCCTTTTGTCTCCATTATAGGATAAAACCATGGCCGTGTAAAGAAAAAGCGCGAAAATCCGTTAAAAATTCCGAACGTTGCTTTCGAATATTCGAAATTTTTCAGTTGCTCGGGAGAATTTTGAACGAGACCCTTTCCTAAAGGAAAGGGGAGATTTTTTTACATTTTGTATACAAATTTAACGATTTTGCATAAAAAATTGTCGAATTTTGACCGAAAATTTCCTATATTTCAGCAAAACGTGGATAATTCAGTTGACAAAAAAACTTTTATCAATAGAATGGTTAAGAGAAAGTAACACGCGGATGAAAGATCCGCGCTAAAATGCTACAGAAAAATGAAGCGGCGAAAAAAATGTACGCAAATGAATAAAACTGTATTTCGATAGGCTCGGCTTCAAACGGGCACATCACATAAAAAAACAAGGAGGCAAACCATTCCACATCCCGGACAAATACAGAGACTGTACTTGTCGAACCAATGGAGAATTAAGTATGTTAGAGGTAATTGATTTTTCGAAAAAATATCGCAACAATAAGAACTATTCCGCCAGCCATATCAGTTTCAGCGTTGCCGAAGGAGAGGTCGTCGGCCTCGTCGGCAGCAACGGCGCAGGGAAATCCACGATCATCAAGAGCGTCATCGGCGTTCTTCCTTTCGAAGAGGGGAAGATCTTGGTGGGTGGCTATGATATCGCACGCCAGCCCGAAAAGGCAAAGCGTCAGATAGGGTATGTGCCAGACGATCACTCCGTCTACGATAAACTGACGGGTCGGGAATATATCAACTACATCGGCAGCCTCTATGGGGCGACGAAGGCGCAGAAGAAGTATGTCGTCGATGTCCTTGCAAAGCAATTCGAGATCAGGCATGCGTTGGATCTTCAGATCGCGGGCTATTCGCACGGCATGAAGCAGAAGATCTGCATCTTAGGCGCGCTTGCCCATCATCCCAAACTCTGGATCCTCGACGAGCCGATGGTCGGCCTCGACCACCAGACGATGATGTCGCTCTGCTCCTTCATCCGCAGCTATGCCGATGCAAAGCATTCCGTCCTCTTCTCCACGCACAATCTCGACGTCGTCGGAAAGGTCTGTGACAGGGTCGTCTTTATAAGGCACGGTCAGGTGGCAAACATCGTCGATCTCACGAAGAACCGCAACTTCGACCTCGACGCATACTACATGGAACTCAACCGCGAGGACGAGCAGCAATCTCTTAAAAATTTAAGGAACGCGCCCGCGCCTGCGCCCGTGTCTGCGCCCGCGCCCGTAGTAATGCAACCCACCGTCACGGTGTATACCATTCCTTCCGTTCCGTTTGCGACGCCCGCCTATCCCGGTACGGCCAATGCTCCCGCTTCACCTCAAAAGGGTGGAAATCAATCCTCCGAGGTAAAGCGCAATGCGTGAGTTTATCCGTCTCCAATTCAAGTTGAAGTGGGGTTTCAACCGAAATAATAACAAGGCGAGTGCGGTCATGACGGCTCTTGCGGCCCTCATTGCCGTTGCGGTCATCCTCGCTCTCGTCTGGGCACTCTCTTTCGTCCTTCGGGCGAGCATTTCCGTGACGGCGAAACAGCTCTCCCAGCTCTTTCTGACGCTCATCATGATCGGGCTTACGATCGCTGCGACGGGCATGCAGATGAAGCGGCTCTTCCGTTCGCCCGACCTCAACATCGCGGCGCGTTTCCCGCTCAGTCCCTCCAAACTCTTCACGAGCTATCTCATCCTGAACTATATCGACCTGACCATCTATTCGGTGGTCCTCGTATTGCCTATCATGCTTGTGTTCGGGTTCGCGATGAGTTGCCTCACGGTCTCCTACATCTTCGGGATCATTCTCGGGGCGATCATGATGCCCATCGTGCCGTTCGCGCTCTCCATCTTTTTCGCGATCCCGCTCGTGTATGTCCTGTCCTTCCTTGAAAAACACGGCATTGTCCGCCTCATTCTGTTCGTGATCTTTTTGGTGGGCTGCTTCGTGCTTTACTATTACATCCTCACCGCGCTCGCCCGTTTCTTCATCCATCGCAATTGGGAAGAGGGCACCCTTGAGATCTGGGAGAAGCTCATCTCCGGGCTGGACGGCTACTATAATCCCGCATATTATCTCGGGAACACCATCTTCTTCAACAACTTCCTGCTCGGGTTCGGCGTCCTCCTCGGCGGAGGCGCGGTCCTCATCGCATGCGGCGTCGCCCTGGCACGCGGAGTTGCATCCAGCATTCGCAGGAAGGCTTTGGAACAAGGCTCGGGCTTCTACCGCAGATATTCGGAGATCGACGACTATCCGAGCGGAAAGGCGATCCTCCGCTACACCTTCAAGGAGATCATGCGCACAAAGACATATTCCTACTTCTATCTTGGCGTTGCGATCTCCACCCCCGTCATGGTATTCTTCTGCAATAAACTCGTGACGATGGTAGGCGTTGCGCAGGTTGGCTCCGGTATCAATTTCGGGGCATCCATGCTCGTCGTTGCCGTGTTCATGGCGATGATCTGTTCCTTCACCGGTTCCATTCTCAGCGTGGAGGGGAAGAAGTTCTACATCACCAAACTCATCCCCGTTTCCTTCAGGAAACAACTCACTGTGAAGGCGATCTTAAATGTCGGCGTGAGCCTCATCGCTCTCGCGATCAGTGCGGTCGTGCTTGCGGCTTTGAATTTTGTCAATGCGACGCAACTCGTCGTCCTCATTGCCGTGCAGTTCGTTTTGTCCATAGGGCTTGTTTTCAACGGGATAAACTTGAATCTTGCAAATCCCAACTTAAAGCCCAAGGCAAACGGCGAGGCGGAGGAGATCAACATCACCTTCATGCTCCTCATCGGCCTTCTCGTCGCGGCGATCATGGGGGCCTGCGGTATCGTTTTGCCGCGCGTCTCTCCCAAAAACGGTGACGCGGCCGCCTATCTCATTTGCGGTGTCATCGTCGTGATCTATACTCTCATCAACGTTTTGACATTCTGCTTCACAGTCGAAGAAAAATATCGTAAGATCGAGGCATAAATTCGGAGGCCATCTATGAAAAAACTTGTGGTTTCGACGATCATTCTTCTGCCGCTCATCCTTCTTGCGGTCATGCTCGTGAGCGGTGCGATTTTGAGTCTCGTGACACATATTTACGTAGAATCGGTGGAATTTGTCAGAAATGATGAACTCGTCCTTGTGATGGACGACGAACAGCTTCCGCCCACCGAGCAGCTTGCCGTGAACGTTTTTCCGCTCAAGGCAAAGAATCGCGATCTCATCTATTCCTCGGAGAATGAAGAGGTTGTCTCCATCGATAAGGACGGCGTCGTTAAAGCGATCTACTACGGCGAGGCATACATCAAGGTCTCTAGCAGGGAGAACAAGGCGGCCGTGGATACTCTCAAAGTTATCGTCACGGATACAAGGGTGCATAAACTTGAAATGCAGCCCTACGAGACGGAGATGTATAGAGGGGAGAAGCAGATGCTTCACTACAAAGTTTACCCGGCAGAGGCGAACGGCGACGTCACATGGACCTCGTCCGATCCCTCCATCCTATCCGTCTCCCCGCTCGGCGATGTCGTCTGCAACGGGAAGGGGGATGTGACCATCACTGCGACTTCCGTCGATCGGCCGGAGATCGTCGCCACGGCGAAAATCTCCTGTCATGTGCAGCTCACGGACGTTGACACTGCGGTCCATTCCGTCACGACGGCGAAGCAGTCCTTCGACTTTCCCGAACTCGTCGTTACACCCTCGAATGCGACATATTCCGTGACTTTTTCCTCTTCGGATGAGAAGATCGCGGCGGTGGACAGCGAGGGCCATATCAGCGTGAAGAGCGCGGGAGTTGTTACTATTACCGCGACGGCGGCGGACGGAAGAAACAACGTTAAAACGACTTCCGTCACCTATCATTGCACGGACGGCTACTATGTCGGCTCGCTCTTCGAGCATAACAGCTATACTTTTGATTACGACAAGTGGGCAGGAAAACCGCTCGATGAGATCGTCCTCTCGAGGACGCCGGAATCCTCCTATCGGAAGATCATCGAGGTCACCGTCTCCGAACCCGACCTCATTTCCTTCGATAGGGAAAGCGAGAAGTTTATCCTGAGCAACGTCGCAGACGACAAGCCGCTCGGTACTGTCTCCGTCTCTATCAAGGCGGAAAAGTACGATTTAAAGACAGATCGGCTCATAGAGGTTGAAGACGACAAGTGTACGATCACGCTTTGGCGCAATGTCTCTTCGCTCTCCTTCATCTCGGGCGGCGAAGAAGTCGGCGACAAGAGCATTCACTCTTCAAGCATCTCGCTCTCTGCAAAGGATGGCAGGGGCGGGCTGGGTGTCCGCGCCTTGCCTTTCAATCACACGAACGATCTTATCTTCAGTGAAGATTCTCCGATCGCCTCCATCGACGGAACGACACTCACCTTCTTCGAGGAGGGAACGGCAGTCGTCACAGTCTCGGCGAAGAGGGACGGCATCCTCATACAGACTGCCACCGTCTCCGTCACCTATACCCAGCCCAAGGGGGAGGAAAAGCCCATCGAGGTAGGGGGAGAGGACGGCGACAAGACCGAACAGAGCCTTTCACTTCAGGTCAATGAGAACGATACGAAGGATACGGGCCTTCTCTATTTTTCCACTCCCGAGGGGACCGTACCTGAAGTCGTCTCCGAGGATGAGGAAGTTGTCCGGATCGACGTCGATGAAGAGGGCACTGTCCGTCTCGTGCCTTTGCAGGGAGGATTTACAACGGTCACAGTCAATTTTGTCCCGAAGGAGACTCCCGCGAGAGAGACACGGCGCGCCACTGCCGCCTCCGCCAACAGCGTCACGCTTCACATCTATGTGGATAAAGCGGTAACTTCCGAAAACATCATCTTCGACAAGAAGAACGGCTTCACGATTTCGCGGGAAAGCATCGACTATACGCTCACATTAAATGTTACCAAGGATGTCATGGAGGGCAAACAGCTTCTTGTCGACGGCGTTCCCGTCGTGCTTGAAGAGCAGGACGGCAAATTTGTTTATCACGGAAACACGCAGTTCTCGACGCTCAGTTCTTTTGCCGAAGTCGAATACTCCATCGAGTATACGGAGGAAGTTGCACAATATGATCCCGAAAAGACGGGCATGATCTTGAGCGGCACGAGGACCTTCCGCACGACGCACGGAAATCTAACGGAGGCACCCAAAGTGTCCTATGACGGGCAGGTGTTCAGCGAGAAAGAGGGGAGCGAGAACACTGTTCGCATCTCCGATATCGGCGAACAGGCCGTCATCACCGTCGATGCGAGCTCTCCCACGCCCGCCGACTTCGAACTCGGGCAAGACAAGGTGATCGTAAAACATCCGCAGCAAGATCGTTGTTTTGTTGAAGATATTTCCGTAGAGGGTTTTGTTGCGACGGTCACGCTCACAGCGACAGAGGGCGGCGAAGAGGATTTCACGCTCACCGTCGCGGGGATCGAATATGAGATCCATGCGAGCGTTTCCTCCCTTGCGGATACGCTCACCGTACAATATGAAAACACACAGCTTCTCGAGGAGAAGGCGTATAAGTCTTTCCTCGGCAAGCTCGACTACTATGTGGTCGCGACGCGTCAAGACGGCAAAGACATCACCGAAAGAAATGTGACTTGGACCGCAACGGGTGGCATTTCCGCGACCGAAGAAGCGGCAGCAAACGGCGTCGAACTCAAGGACGTCGCCGTTCCAGAGAGCGGCAATGTCACATTCACTTGCGGCAAAGCAGCCTTTACGCTCAACATCGTGAGGGCTTCACTCGGTGAGATGCCTCTTTCCTATCATCTCGAATACAGCGTAAACGGCGTTATCCAAAGGAGCGGCTCTTTCGACGTCACAGCCGAGGAGCAGACCATAGAATACAGCCTTCCCAAGGCGATCGATTCCGCGGCATTCGGTATTTGCATCGAAGGGCTTGATCTCGACGAGAGTTTCCTCGGGGGGATCGACAACGAACTCATGCAAGCCTTTTTCCGCGTGACAGGGGAGGATGGTGCAGCATGGGAGGCGACCATGAACGCCACTGCCGCAAAGATCGACGTGAAGTTCCCGGGGGAGGAATACTTCTCTGCAAAGGAACTCGTATTTGCTTGCGGAGACGACCCTGCTGCCCGTAGCTTTGTCACCCTTGTTCTGACGCGGATCAAGCTCGACCGGCTCACCTTTACGGGCTTCGACAGCGAGAACAAAGCTAATGGCGGTGACGTCTACAAGGGCTATCAACAGGTGCGCGTCTTTGCAAAGCACAGCGATTATGCAGAGAACAAGACGAGTGCGCCTGTCGATTATATCAAGATGCCCGTCAACGCACTCAGCAGCACCGCGACGGGTGAAACTGTTGCTCTCGGCCTTCTCAAGTGGACCTTCACAGGCTACCAGGGGAATGAGCCTACCGACTTCACACTCACGCAGACGGGCACAACCGTCCGCTTCGGCGGCGAGGTCTATACCATAGAGCCAGGCGAAAACGGAACTCCTTCCACCCTGAGACAGGGAGATAGCATCATTGCGGAGGGCGGCGTCTATACGGGCAGCACCCTCGTCCCGTGGGTGGATGTGTATGCGGAGAGCAGCTGTGCGCACATCTATTTCGGGGGCTTCAAAGGCCTTTCCGAGACGGATGTGCAGAACGACTACTTTGGAAACTTTGACGAAAGAACGGACTACGTGGCGAAACCCCAAGAGGTGGACGACGGGAGCGGAAGAGATTTTGCGGTCAGCGAAGAGACTTCCTACACCTTCCTTCGCGTGGAGGCGGGCGACGGCGCGCTCGGCGGTGTGAACGCACACTTCAACTTCAATGTCCTCGCGGATGACGAATTATATAATGTCTTTAACGCTACGGGGTACTATGCACATAATAAGCTCGTTCTGCACGAAGATCTCTACGGCCTCGGTGAACTCGACGACGATGCCGCTTTCGCACAAAAAGCAGAGGAAAATGATCTCTATCTCACGAAGTCGGACGGGGCAAAGAATACGACGGATACGAACGTCTTGGGCAAGTCCGTTATCTACGGCAACGGGTATCAGATCAACCTGCAAGCAAAGAACGAACTCATCAAACAAAACAACTTAAAGCGCAACGATAATTACGGCGTGCAGTTCGGCGCACTCTATAACCTCAATCTCAAAGGTTCAAATCCCGAAAAGGACGAGGTCATAAATACCGCACGGCAACAGATGATCTGGATGGCCCAATACGCCTACTACTGCGACATTCAGCTCTATTCGAAGGGCAGACCCTTGGGGAATGCTTATGTCAAGAACAGCGTGCTCCACACTGCCTCCTTCTGCGCGTTCCAGCTCCACGAAAAGGACGAGCATGCTTATTTCGAAAATGTCGTCGTGGTCGACTGCGCAACGGGCATCACCTGCGAAAATTCGAAGGTGAGCGGTCCCGAGTATTGGCATTTCAAAGGCTTCTTCGACGTATTGAACTATAAGAGTCTGAGAGGCATCCTTACAATGGCGAGTGACGCGGTAAACGAACAGACTCTGGGACTATTGGAAATGTTGGCGATCAACGATATCGTTACCTACTACGAATGGTTTGGCGGTTCATATAAGGCGGCCGATATCGGGACCTATCTTATGCCCTATATCAATCTCGTCGTCTACACGAGCACCAATAAAGGTTCGTATAATTTCTGGGACGAAGAAAAGCAACAATATATCAACTATGGTAATACGAGCGGGGTCGTCGGCGAAAATGTGCCGATGAAGCTCGCCCTCGACCTTACGCAGTATAGCAGTTTGATCGGCGGATCTCAAGTGACTGCTTGGACCTATGACTATCGCGGGGGAACGTATTACAACCCGGGAGCAGACGGAAGAGGACCCGGACAGACGAACGGGACGCAAGATCTTTCGAAGCTGTTCACGGAGGAACGCTATATCCGCCTTCTCTGCGAATACAAGACCTCATCGAAGGACTTCAAGACGCTTGAAAAGAATGAGGACCATATCCTTTGGCACATGCAGCAGGTGCATCGCGACATGACGATCATCCGGAAGGGATACGACAAAACCGATCCCGAACTTGGCGTCGAGCCAGACCATATCACCGCGCTCAGAGATTCCTTGAAGGGCGTGAAATGGCCGGACGGCTCGGGTGTAAACAATGACGGCAATGTGTTCGATGCTTCGGGCGTCGTCGTTCTTGCCCGCCTACTTTCCGACACCGCCCTCCCCGGCAAAGAGGATTGAGCATATCCCTTCGGGAGAAGACAACGCTTCCCCAATAGGGGCCATTGTAAGACAGAAGATCTTTAGCATTTGACCTTCCGCAAAAGTAGCGGAATAAACATTGTAAACAGAGGTATTCTCATGAAAAAACTAATGGTATCGACGATCATCATCCTGCCGCTCATCCTGCTCGCGATCATGCTCGTGAGCGGTGCGATCCTGGCTCTTGTCACCCATATCTACGTCGAGGCGGTAGAGTTTGTCGGAAACGGAACTCTTGTGCTTGTTATGCCGGATGAAGAACTTCCGCCCCAACAACAGGTCGAGGTCAACGTCTTGCCCCTCAAAGCTGGAAACCGCGGCCTGCACTTTGCGTCTGAAGATGAAAGCATCGTTACAATAAGCGATGACGGCGTCGTGACTGCAAAATATTACGGCGAAACATACATCACGGTGACAAGTGCGGAAAATAAGGCAGCGACGGCTAAGCGCAAAGTGCGTGTGACCGATACCTCCGTGCATAAGATCGAAATGAACAGCTATGAGGCCGATCTCTACGAGGGACATCCTCAGCAGCTATTTGTCACTGTCTATCCCAAGGAGGCTGAAAATAAGTCTGTTACGTGGACGAGTTCGAATGAGGACATCCTGCACGTCAGCGACAATGGCACCGTGACATTGATGAGTGCTGGGACGGCGACAGTCACGGCTGTCTCCAATGATAATGAAGAGGCCAAGGCTACCGCCACTTTTACTTGTCACAAACAGCTTAACGACCTCGAAACCGACTTGACGCCTGTCATCACCTCCGGGCGGTCGGTTAAATTCCCCAAACCGACGCCCGACCCTGTCGATGCCGATGTAACTTACAGCTATAAATCGAGCGACCCCACGATCGCTATCGTAGACGATGAAGGCAACATTACATTCTTGAAGGAAGGGAAAGTGGCGATCACTGTGACCGTGACTGACTTCGGCGGCAAAACGATAGAGAAGGTCAAGGAATTCACATCGACGGACGGCTACTATATCCCGCCGCTTTTCGAAAAGAAGGAATATACATTCGATTTTGACGAATATTTCAAAGATGGCGAGGCTATCGAGGCTCTGCCTATACCATTTGCATCGTCGCTCGAGGGTTCCTACCAGGAATTTAAGTCCGTTGAATACTCCGTTGCAGATGTTCTCAGGTTTGACGAAGATACCAAGCAGTTCTATTTCGCAAAAGAAATGCCTGTCGGCGAAAGGACCGTTGAGGTGAAGGTAAGAGCGCGTGTCTATAAGACCGGCGAAGGTGCCATTGTCGACTACGAGGACTCCTTCGTACTCACCGTCCTTCGTAATACGCAGAGCATTGCCGTGAACTACGGCGAAAAGGATGCCTCCCGCATCCTCATTGACACGCAGCGGTTCCTTTTCGACAAAGATGGTCCCAACACAAGCAATGCCGCTTATGTCGCGAAGGTCCCCGCCAACAGCACGAACACGATCAGCTACTCCCTCAAAGAAGGCGAAGAATATCTCCAATCCTTCGACACTGCCACGGGCACCATCATGTTTAAGAAAGATGGCGGTACAGCTACCGTTATCATTTATGCAAAAGATGATAATGGCAACATTAAGGCCCAAAGGGAAGTCACAGTCGTCTACGTTCCCATTAAAGCCAAAGAAGAGTTAGGGCAAGGCGAATTGCCTCAGCAGAAGGTCGAAGTCAAGGAACCGGAGGAAGGGCAATCCGCCTCCGAGGTCAAACAAGATCCCATCGTCCTCGAGATGACAACGACCACCCAACCCGGCACAAGCGGGGAAACGGAGCAGAAGGAAGAGGCGGTCCTCTACTTCAACGAGCCTGTCGGCTCGACTGTCGAATACGCCGTCGTTGACGAGAAGGGCGAAGAGACCGAAGATGCTGCCGTCGTACTAGAAAATCGTGGCGGTGTCCAATACATCGTTCCTCAAAAGGGCGGCTTTGCGACGGTCGTCATTACCGTCAGATCCAATTCTACCCCCCCCCGTGCCCATGCACGCCGTGCCGCACCCGCAGCGGAAGGGGAGACCGTCTATACCTTCCATATCTATGTTGACCGTCCCGTCAGCGCGGAGGATTTCACCATTGAGCTTGGCTCCGAAACATTCAGTGCGGCCACGATCGATAAATTCTTCTGCACGGCTTTGGACAGCGTCGGCTTCAACTTCACCGTTGCCGGGGAAGAGGGTGCCATGGAGGGCAAGAAGCTGTACGCCTCCTTCGGGACGACGCTGAACTTCGGGAGCGATGATATTTCGAGCTATGCAAGCGACATCGCTTTTGCAAAAGACTCCGCTTCTCTTACGGTCACCTTCGGCGTGAACTACACAGACAGGGCGAAAGAGCTTCTCGGCGAAGCCGTCTCTGAGCTTGAAAAGCTCACGCTCACCCTCTATCGCAGTGCCGAGGACGTCATCTTCTCCTACGGCGCAGCCGAGAATGTCGGCCGGATCTCGACCTCTCAAAACCAACTCACCTTCACGACGCAGGGCAGCACCGATGCCGCTCACATCCGCGTCGCCCTTTCTCCCGAGACCTGCGACAAAGCGGGCACGACGCTCAGATACAGCGTTGTAAAAGGGGACAAATTTGCGTCCATCACCGACGGCACGCTCACCTTTACCCAAGAGGGCAAGGTCACCGTCAAAGTCGAGGCGGTAGGCCGCGACGGCAAAGTCGCTGCCGAGAAGCAGATAGAGATCTCCTATATGCCTTATAGCGGAACGAGCAAGCCCGTCACCCTCGACGAAGAGCATCAAACCATCGATCTCCTTCTGTCGAAGCCGACTTCCGGCACAGCGAACACAGGCGTCATTTACTTCACCGCGGTCGCAGGCGAGGAAGTCAGCTTTGCGTTCGATAAGCAAGGGGTCGTGACCGTCGAAAATGCGGAAAACGGCTCTCCCGTCATTACACCGCAAAAGGGCGGCTTTGTGACCCTCACCGCCACCGTCGGCGAGAAGCAATACACCGTCAACGTCTACGTCGATGTTCCCGTCACTGCAAACGATCTTAAGATCTTGCTCGACGGCAAAGAGACCACCCATGTCGGCAATGAGGACCTTGTTTGCACCACGTCAGAGAGCGTTCCCTTCGCCCTGACCTTTACCGGCAACGAGGATGTCATGCAGGGCAAACGGCTCGTTTTGCGCTATGCTTCGACGAACGAAACGGGCGACAAGAACGCTATAGAGCTTAAGGATAAGAACATCGCCTTCGGCAAAGAGGCCGGCTCTCTCACCGTCACCATTGGCGTGGAGTATACCGAGGACGCGGCGAAATTCGGCAAGAGCGGCACCGTCACCCGCGACGTCACCCTCTACCGCGCTCCCGAGAATGTTTCTTTCGCCTACCGCGGTACGACCACATCCAAGATCAACACATCGCGTCAGACGCTCAGCCTCACGACCTCGACGGCAACGACGGGCAATAATTATATCAATGTTTCCGTTGGCCCCGCGTCCGCACTCGGCATCTGCACCGTCAATTATTCTATAAAGACGGGTGGCGAATTTGCCGCCATCGACAAAGGGCAAATTACCTTCAAGAGTACCGGTGAGATCACTGTCGAAGCGATCTTCACCGCAAAGGACGGTACCATGTCCGCGAAAGGGGAGATCGCTATTGCTTATGCACCCCGTTCGGAACAAGTCAAGGATGTCGATTTGGACAACAACGATAACGTCGACCTTCTTCTCTTCATGACATCGGATACCAATTTCGATACCGCCATTATCTCCTTCACCGAACCCGATGGCCGCGAAGTCACTTACAGATCCAACGATGACGCTATCGCGACTATCGATGAGAAGAACGGCTCTTGGGTCATCACTCCCAAGAAGGGTGGATTCACAGAGATCACGGTCACCGTGGCGGCCGGAGAGGGCGATGCGGAAAAGACTTACACCATCAACGTGTTTGTCGACCGTGCGGTGCAAAATACCGACTTCCAGATCGATCTTGACAGTGCCGATACTCTCGGCACCACCAAAACGAGCATTCCCTTCAGCGTTACCGTCAAGAATGAAAAAGGACAGATGGCGGGTAAGAAGATCGTTGTCACCTATAGCGGCAAACAGCAGTTTGTCGGCACCGACGACGAAGCCTCGCTCACCGATAAGAGCATTACCTTTAATAGTACTGACGCCTCGCTTGAGGTCATCTTCAGTTTGCAATATACCGAAAGAGGCACGAGTTTCCATACGGGTGATGAGGACGGCTCCGACGGCCTTTCCACAACTTTCCGCACCCTTCAACGCAATGCGGAGAGCATCACCGTCACTTACGGCGGTGTGAACACCGTCAACTTCTCGACGGATGAGAGCGAGCTTGTCATCGGCAGAGACATCAAAGTCACTGTTCAGCCCGTCCACACCGATGTTGTTTCCTATTCGCTCGAAAATGAGAATGGCGTTGCGACTCTCGACAGCAGCACCAATACCATTCAATTCAGCAAAGCCGGCACCGTCACGCTCAACATCCAAATGACGCGTGATGGGCGGCCTACCGCGCTTGAGGCGAAGAAGGTCACGATCTCCTACGAGCCGACGAAGGAAGGAGACACGGCCGTCGATCTCATCGGGGACACCTCCATCGTCCTCACGCCGGGGCAGAAGGCGCACCTCTACTTTATCGAACCTGAGGATGCAGAGGTCACCTACACGCTCACAAAGGGCGACTGCGTGACCTTCGAAAAAGGCGCAAGCGGCGTCTACACTGTCACCGCCAAGAAGGGCGGGTTTGCGACTGTCACCGTTGAGGCCGGAGCAAAGAGCTACACGCTCGGCATCTTTGTCAATGCACCCGTTAAAAATAGCGATCTTTCCGTCGACTTTGGCGAAAAAGTCGATGCGAACTTCGGTACTGTCGAGACGCAAATTCCCTTTACCGTCTCCGTCGACAATACCGACGGCAAGATGGAGGGCAAGAAGTTCTACGTCCGGATCGGCAGCGGCGAAAAGCAGTATAGCGAAGTCGGCGTCACGTCCTATGAGGGCACCATCGAATTTGACGAGAGCCATGGGACCCTAAACGTCGAATTCGGCGTAGAGTATGATGCAGATAGCATCGAGGGTTACAGCGTGACCCAATTCACTGCCTCCGTGAGCAAGACTTTGCAGCGCAACACGAAGAGCATCACCTTCACGCACAACAGCATCGTGACGGATCGATTCGTGACGAACGAAAACACGGTCGACATTGCGAAATTGACGACCTTTGCGCCCGGCACCCACACGGATAAGGTCTCCTATTCCGTCGTCGAGGGTAGTGCCACGATCACTAACGAAGGCAAGCTCACCTTCACGGCTTCCGGCACCGTCACCGTCAAGGTCACGATGTTGCGTGGCGGGGTCGAGACGCTCTCCAAGACGCTCACCGTCTCCTACGACGACACGACCAGGAATTTCATCGATGCCGACAAAGAAGCACAGAAGAACCTTCTCTTTAAGTCGGACACCTCGACGATCGCAGCCTTCCTCTTTACCGTACCCGAAGGGGGGAAAGAGCCTTCTTGCGTCATCGATGTAGGCAGCGACGTCGTCTCGCTCGACCCGCAAAACGGCACATGGCACATTATCCCGCAAAAGGCCGGATTCGCGACCGTCACGCTCTCCGTCGGCGAAAAGACTTGTACCGTCAGCATCTATGTCGACGCTCCCGTTTCGGAAGAGGACTTCACAATTGAGTTCAAGACAAACAATAAGATTTTGGAACATTCAACAGAAGGAGAATTCATCTTCCATACCTGTTTTGACAAGGTGAGCTACACTGTTACCATTGCAGACAAAAATGGTTCTATGATCGGCAAGAAGCTGTATGTAACATTTGATAACGAAAGGCTTACAGCAGGCGAAGATGGCGTGTTAACCCTCTCAGGTAAAGATGTAAAATTAACTGGAACAAATTATCATAAGTTTATTTTCGGCGTGGAATATTCTGAGGAGGCTGAGGCAATAGTTGGTGAACGCGGTGACGGCATCGTGGCTGTCAATCGGCAAATTCTTTCCTCGCAAGGAAAACTTCTGTCCAAACCTACTATAACATATCATCTAGGGGCTGCTGGGGATAAGAATGTTGAGAACTTCACATTGTCTCCTGATAAGCCTACGAACTTTGTATTCCCAGAACTTGGTAGTATATATAGTTTAGGAATTTATGATTTTAAGGTGAGTGCACGAACGGGCGAAGTAGATCCCATTGACCTCCAAGATAAATATATGAGTTTTAGTCTTAATTCCAGTATCACACTGATTGGAAACGATGTGTTGACTAAAAATGCCAATGCGGCACTTAAACCCCTCCAAATTCAGTTGACAGCAAAGAAATACTGTACAAATGAGAAGATGTTTATCGATATCTTTGGTCAGTCATTTGAACTGAATGTCACCGTGGTTGCCTTTGCGCAGACAATCGAGGTAAAAACTGAGGTTGGAAACAATCTCAAGACGCTCAATCAAGGCGAGAGATATAAAACGATGCTCGATTCTATTGACTTTACGATCACACTTGGACGTCTTGATTCAGTCACCATCGCCAATAAGAATATCCAATGGAGCCTCAACAGCACCGATTGGAAGACACTTGAGAGCGAGACAGGTAAAGCGTCTGTTACGGTGGACAATATCGGGAACTTTGCGGGCAACTCGATTTATTTCCGCTCGGCGGATGGTGCTGTGGTAACTCATTTCGGGCTTGAAAAGGTCAATGTCGACGACGTCGACTTTGATTACAACTTATTCGTAGAAGATTCTGGCGGGAGAAATGTCTTTGCCACGATCGGGCCCGAAAAAATCGGGACAGGTGTACCTCTTTCTTATGTCGTTCCGGGAGAAATGCGTGGGACGATCACCTTCCAAATTGCTCTTTTGGAACAGGATAATTTCCTCGGAGGGTTCGGTACGAAGGAGGAATTTATGGAAAATGCCAAGGGCGAAGTGAAGGATCCCCAAGATAGTAGTTGGAATGTGTCTTATGAATCCTATTCTGATAGCGCGCAGATCATATTCAAATCAGACAACACCAGCCAATTCACCATGACATGCGAAGTCACGTATTTGGGGAAAGCTGTCAAGGTAACGTTCACGCACTATAACCTTACCATCGAATTCCCCGGATTCGACGGCGAAAACACGTCGGATATCTACAAGGGATATCAGCAGGTACGTGTGTTTGCCAAGCACAGCTACTACAACAGTGTCGATGGGCTTGTCGACTACTTCAAACTTCCCATCCGGGCGACCGACAGCATTGGAGGAACGAAGGATATTCCCGCCGAAAGTCTTATCTGGACCTTTACAGGCTACAAAGGAAATTCGCCGATCGACTTTAAGCTCTCGCAGTCGGGTACGCAGGTCGTCTATGGGGGTGAAACTTACACCATCGTCAAAAATCCGATAGAAGGTAAACCTTCTACCTTGAAGTTGGTAAAGGATGATGGCACAGAAACGATCATCGCCCAGGGTGGACACTACGAGGCGGATCAGAAAAAGGTGCCGTGGGTAGATGTCTATGCCGAATCGGGCTATGCCTATCTCTACTTCGGCGAATTCCAAGGCCTTTCCGAAACAGATATTCAAAACGACTACTTCGGCAACTTTGGAAATCGTCCGGATTATACAATGCCGAGTGCCACTCCCAATGACGGCAGCGGAAGAGATTTCGCCATCTCCGAAGGTTCCTTCAACTTCCTCCGTATAGATGCAGGATTCGGTGAGAGCTATCAGGATCAGAGCAAGAGGGCTTGCTTCTTCAACTTCAACGTCCTTGCAGACGATACCCTCGTCAACGTGTTCGACGCTGCGGGTTATTATGCAAACAGTAATATTGTATTGCATACGAACTTGTACGGTGTAGGCGAACTCGGCACCGACGGTGCTAAATTTGAAGAAGCTACACAAAAAGGACTGTTCTTGACGACCTCGAACTTAGGCAAGAACACGATTTACGGTAACGGCTATCAGGTGAATTTTGAAGCAAGGAATGCCGAATTGGTAAAAGTGGGCGATAAAGGAACGAGCCAAGGCGTCGATGTGCAAAAAGCATACAATGCCACAATAAAGGCTTCTAACCCGACCGAAACCGTGAAAAAGTACGAGCACGTCGTGGTTATGACAATGCAGTATGCATACTATTGCGACGTGGAGTACTATTCCAAGATGTCTCCTTGGGGAGCAAGTCCATCCGCATCGGGCTATGTGTATCTCAAGAATACCGTGTTGAGATGCTCTGCACAGTCCGCTCTGCAGCTCTATTATCAGTCATCGACCGCCTATCTCGAGAATGTTGTACTCAACGAATGCATCGGCGGGTTTACGTCCGACAGTAAAGACGGCAGGTACGACGTTGTGTATAACTTCAAGGGCTATGTCGACGTGTTGAACTATATGTCGTTCTCGGGGCTTGCAAACTCTATAAATCAACAAATTGGAATGTTAGCAGAACTTGGATTTGATGCCCAAATAAAAAGCAATGAACAATATTTGGAGTGGTTCGGCAAAACACCAAATGAGATCACCTCTGCAAGCGGTGGATCGGAGCCTTGGTTGACCAGCAGATTCTTTAACGTGTTTTTGTATAATAGGTTCAAGCCGGAGCACAGCAGTACTGTTACAACCAAATTCTGGGATCAAACCAAGAAACAGTATCTGACTGAAGGAGAAGGCGGTAAATTCGACAATGGTGTCGGTTTGGTAACTCCGGTAGACCAAGAAGCAAATATTCCGGGCATGGGCAAAGAATATTATAGAGTGTTTGTTTACAATACTTCAGCTGCGCTGGACGGAGGACAAAAAATCAATGATTCCCAATATTACAATGACCGCAACATGAGTGACCTCTTCTCGGATAGCAGGTATATCCGCTTATTGTGTCAATATAAGACGCTTGATAGCGACGGGAAAACTCCTGTAAAGAACTTCGACCATATTCTTTGGCACACGCAGCGGGTCTATCGTGACTACTCGATCATTGGAGAGAGGGAAGATCATATCGAGAATCTCAAGAATTCTTTGAAGGGCGTGAAATGGCCTGACGGAACGACCTATGAGCAGGCTCTCGCCGCAAGCCCCGTTGCGACCTTCGCCCGCATGCTCTCCGAGACCGCCCTCCCCGGCAAAGACGACTAACTCCCACCCCTACCCCTCCCTCGGGAGGGTGTCACTCCTTGCCCCCTCCATGGGAGGGGGGTAGGGGGGTGGGGTGTTCCGCGTCATCCTGAGGAGCGGAGCGATCGAAGGATCCCCTCATACGAAGTCCGTTGCCCCCTCCATGGGAGGGTGTCACTCCTTGCCCCCTCCATGGGAGGGGGGGTAGGGGGGTGGGGTGTTCCGCGTCATTCCGCGTCATCCTGCCTCTCCCTTCGCGTCATCCTGAGGAGCGGAGCAATCGAAGGACCCCCTCATACGAAGTCCAGTCCAAGGCTTCCCCCTTTCCAAGGGGGAAGCTGTCCGTTTACGGACTGATGAGGGTTGAGCTTCTAAATTCGTCATGCTGCCCCGCGCGCACGCGTCATTCCGAGGCTCGCAGAGCCGAGAGAATCCCCTCATACGAAGTCCAGTCCAAGGCTTCCCCCTTTCCAAGGGGGAAGCTGTCCGTTTACGGACTGATGAGGGTTTGTTTCCAAATTTTGTCATGCTGAGCTTGTCGAAGCATCACCGCAGAAAAAAATAAGGTGATTCCTCGACTACGCTCGGAATGACGAATAGAAATCAGTCTCGCTCACGCGATCCGGCTCCTCCCCAAGGAGGAGCTTTTGCATAAAAAAATCACCCTTCGGGGGGCGAAGGGTGATACACTTTTTTCAGACTTTGAAGCAGCTGCCGCCGATGAACTCGCGCAGGAGCGAATTGCAGGGCACGAGCGATTCGTCATCGATCTCACGGAAGTATTTCAGCGTCTTGATGAGCCTGTTTGCGGTGAGGTACTGCGGGTCGGACGGCTCTATTTTCATGAGTGCCTCCATCGCCCTTCTCTTTAAGACACACAGTTCATATCCGAGACTGGAATTGAACACATAGTCGGCGTTTTCCTGATTGGGATAGATCCACTTGAATTCCCCGTTGCGCACCGATTGCCACATGTCGATGGTGGTCGCGGCGGGGCAGTTGCGGAAGTTCATATCCCGCACGATGCGGCGGATGAGCCTCGCGCTCGTGATGGAGAGGGGAGAATGGTTATCGATGTTGAGCTGGACGTGCGGAGCGATGTAGATCTTGAACTTCTGGTGTTTCGGAATGGACTTCGTGAGTTTTTCGTTCAAGGCATGGATGCCCTCGATGATGATGGGCACGTTCTGTTCAACGCGGATGGTCTTGCCCGGCTCCCGCTTTCCGATCATGAAGTTGAAGCGGGGGAGTGTGACTTCTTCCCCGTTGATGAGGTCGAAGAGGTCCTTGTTGAAGAGTTCGATGTCGAGGCAGTTGATGTGTTCGAGGTCAAGCTCGTCTGCGGGTTTCCCCTGAATTTCACAGATCTTTTCCTTCTCGAAATAGTAGTCGTCGAGGGAGATGGTGACGGGGTTGATGCCGCGGGACAAAAGTTCGATGCGGAGGCGGTTGCAGAAAGTCGTCTTGCCGCTCGAACTCGGCCCTGCAATGGCGACGAGGCGGACGTTTTCGATCTCCTTTTCGATGGCATCGCCGAGTTCCGCGAGCTGGCGGTTGTGATGCGCCTCGCAGAGCTGCACAAATTCCAATACTTCGCCGCGGTCCACCTTGCGGTTGATGTCGCACACCGTCTGCAATTTGGTCTTTTCCGCCCAATCGAATGCGCGCTGCAGCGTCTTGCAGTAGACGGATTCCTCCTGGAATTCGGGGATATTCGCATCGAGATCGTGGCGGGGATATTGGATGATAAGCCCGGGGCTGAAGGGGGTGATGGTGTAGTGCTGGATGCACCCCGTCGAGGGGACCATATAGCTGTGCAGATAGTTGTAATAGTTTCCGCACTTATAGAGATGCACCGTGTTTTCGGGACGGTATTTCAAGATCTCGATCTTATCGTCGAGGTGGAACTTTTTATAGATCTCCGTCGCTTCCTCGATGGTCACGGTGACGCGTTCGATGGGGAGATCGGCCTCCACGATGCGCTTGACTTCCGCCGAGATCGCATCGACGGCACGGGCCATGTTGAAGCTCTTCGTGATGGCCTGGCAGGAGATCGCCCGCGAGATGTTGTAGGAGAAGCGGATCTTCACATCGGGGAAGATGTTGTAGAACGCCATCGCGATGATATAGCGAAGGCTTGCGTTGTAGGCTCTGCCCGCTTCGGCATTGCTCAAGTTGAGAAGTTTGATGGTCATGCCGTCGTTCTTCTCGGAGAGGATGTAGTGCAGTTCCTTGACTTGCGCGCCCACCTGACAGACGACGAGGTTCTTCCGATCTTTCTTGTCTACGAGGTCCAGAACGCGCGTGCCCTCCTTGACGGAGAGCTGTTTTTCGTTAAAATTTACCCTTATCATAGTCCTTTTCCCATATATAACCAATGGTTTGATATTGCATTATACTACAAACCCCTCGCTTTTGCAAGGGGTTTTTGAAAACTTCTTTCTTTTTTTGTGACTTGCAATCAAGATATTGGAGAAATGTCATACGAGGCTCGTCTTGCTTAAAACAACATTGCCGACAGCCCCAAGCCCGAGGGCAAAGAGGGGACCGCCGAGGACGCAGAGACAGACGTTGAGCGCGCCCGAACTCAGAGGCGTCATCATCGGGATCATCGTAAAAAGGAGCATACCCGCCGCAAGGGAGAGCAGAATGGAGAGCCAAAGTTTTTGCTTCCCGACAGTGGAGAGCGTGAGGCCGATGGAGACAAAGACGAGCGCGAAGAACACTTTGCTTATCATACATGCGGCGACCCCGCCCGCACTTGCCTTGACGGCTGTGAGGCTGAAGGAAAGCCCCGCGATCCCGCCGCCAATCATCGCGCCGACAAAGTACAAAAGAAACATTCCCGCAGACGCCGCAAACAGCACGATGGTTTTAGAGAGGATATAGTCGAACTTCTTCGCTCTCACCGTGAAGAGGTTCTTCACATAGCCGCTTCGGAACTCTTCTCCCACAAACAGGCACACAAAGATGACGACCAAAAAGTACAGGAGGTTGATGTTGCACATACTCGTGAGATCCATTGTCATCGCATTCCCGCCCGCCGAGCCGATCGCCTGCCAGACGTTCGTGAATGTCGCCATAGAAGTACTTGCTTGGGGGTCTGCCCCGGACATGCCCCCCATAAAGGAGGTCATAACGAGGATGAGAATGGGAAGCACCAAGGAGATGCCGAGCATGATGTAGACCATGGGCATCGTGAACATTCTGCGGAAGTCCACTTTGAGCATGGTTTTAAGACGTTTCCCGAAGTCATTGATTTTCGTATTCGCGGTCATTTTCTTCCCTCCTGCATGAGATCGATATAATATTCCTCGAGGCTGATCTTTGCCGTTCTGATTTCTGCTACGGCGATGCCGAAGTTTCCGAAAAGGTACTTTGCGACTTCTTCTGCATACGCTCCATAGACGCGGATCTCGCCCGTCTGTTCGTCCATATCCGCCCGTCCGAACGCTCGCTGCAAGATGTCCCGCGTCTTTTCGATCTCGTCCGTTTTGAGGGCAACATAGGTCGGACAGTCGGCGTTCAACTGTTCGGCGGTCATTTCTCGAAGCATTTTGCCGCCTCGGATGATGCCGTAATGGGTGGCGATCTTTTCAAGTTCGCCCAAGATATGCGAGGAAATAAGAACGGTCGTGCCTTGGCGAGCAAGACCCGTCAGGATTTCCCGCATGATGCGCATCCCGTCGGCATCCAATCCGTTGATCGGTTCGTCGAGAACGAGAAGAGAGGGGTTTCCGAGAAGCGCGAAGGCGATCCCGACGCGCTGTTTCATTCCGAGCGAGCAGTTTTTGAATTTGTTGTTTGCCGCGCCGTCCATGCGGACAAGACGGAGTACGCGCCGTATCTCCTCGTTTTCATTTTTCAGACCCAAATTGGCGGCCTGCAGCTTCATGTTGTTCCAGACGCTGTAGTTGGGGAAGCACCCGGGGGATTCGATGAGGACGCCGATTTTCGAGCGGACGTTCTGATCCCGATGATCTTTGCCCCAAAGTCTGATCTCTCCGCCACTCGGTTGCAAAAGTCCGCAAATGAGCTTTTCCGTCGTCGATTTTCCGCTGCCGTTCTCGCCGATGAAGCCATATATAGCCCCCTGCGGCACGGTCATGGAGAGGCCGTCCACCGCGCGTTTTTGACCGAAGGTCTTGGTTAAATTTCTGATTTCGATCGCATTCATGGTTTCACCTCAATACACGTCCCTATGATATAAGATCACCGAGCCGAGGACATTATAGATGACCGCCCAAATAACCGAGCAAGCAAGGCACACGAGGACGGACAGGAAGTTTGCTGAGAGGCACGCCTGCACCGAAGAGCCATAGAGGAAGATGTTGAGTGCCGACGTGTTCCCGACGAGTGCCGCTGCACCGATGACGGGGATGCCCGTGCCGAGAACAAAGCAGAGGGCAATGGAGATGCCGAATTTTCTTCTGAAAATGATGTTGATAAAGGTGTAGAGGCTCGCCCAGCCGAGGCTCATGATAACTTTGCCGAGGATCGCGCAGAGGAGAGAACCCGCGTTGATGGCAAACGGAAGTCCCGTCGCCGCCCCCGCGATCGTTCCTCCGATGAAATACGTTCCGCACATACACACCATCGAAAACGCGGAGGCGAGGGTTTTACTTATCATATAGTCCTCTTTCTTGGCGTGGGTGGTAAACAGTTGTTTTACATATCCGCTCCGATAGTCGTGCCCGATGAAGATGGAAACCATAATGCCGCCGAAGATAAAGACCATGTTCATATTGGCGTATTCGCCCATATCGTGAACGATATACAGCGGATTGTCTGCGGCGATGATCTGCCAAGCATTCGTGAACATTCCCGCCGTTTCGCCTTCGCCGCCCATTGCTCCCATCGAGACGAGCGCGGGGATGATCGCGGCGATCGCAATAAATATATAGAACAGCGGCGTGTGAAAGAGGCGGTAGAAGTCCACCCCGAGCATGCCTTTCAATCTGTGGAGGAAGCTCGGCTTCTCGAATTGCAATGTTTTCGTGTTTTCCATATTACACAGCCTCCTTTCCGCTTATGAGGGAAACGTAGTATTCTTCCAGCCCGATCTTGTGCTTTTTCAGCTCGCTCGGTGCGAAGCCGTTCTGCATGAGATAGGCGGAGAGCCTTGCCGTGTCGTCCACGTCGTAGACGCGAAGCTCGCCTTCCTCGAATTTAACGTTGCACCCGCCGCGCCATAAGAGGTCTGCCGTCGCTTGCAAATTTTTCGTCTTTAAGGAAACATAGACTTGCGAGCGGCCGTCCATTTCCGAAGCGGCGATCTCTTTTATCATCTTGCCCTGACGGATAATGCCGTAGTGTGTGGCGATCTTTTCAAGTTCTCCGAGGATATGCGAGGAAATGAGGACGGTACAGCCATAGTTCTTTGTAATATCCACGAGAATTTCCCGCATGAGCCGCATCCCGTCCGCGTCCAACCCGTTGATGGGTTCATCAAGAATGAGAAGCGCGGGATCGCCCAAAAGTGCCATTGCAATGCCGATGCGCTGTTTCATACCGAGCGAACACTTCTTGAATGTGAGCCGCGCATTGTCCTCCATGCGGACGATCTTCAAAACCCGTTGAATTTCGCCTCCTCTGTCTTTCAGCCCCAAATTGATGGCCTGCATCATGAGGTTCGCAAAGACGGTGGAGGAGGGGAAACACCCCGTATTTTCGATGAGCGCGCCCACCCTCGCGCGGACGCCCGCATCCGTATAGGGTCTGCCGAACAGTTTGATTGCTCCTTTATCGGGAATGAGATGCCCGCAGATACACTTTTCGGTCGTCGATTTTCCGCTGCCGTTCTCGCCGATAAAGCCGTAGATCGCCCCCTGCGGGACGGTCATATTCAAGCCGTCGAGCGCGTACATCCCGCGGAAACTCTTTGTCAAATTTCTGATTTCGATCGCGTTCATAGCCGCCTCCTTGTTTTGATACTTCAATTATAAAACCTTCGAGGGAGAAACACCACAACATAAATCCCGAAAAGTGTTGGTTTCTGAAAAATTTAAGAATGATTCTTCCCGTCGGATGTCGTTTTGTGTATCGAGATTACCTTTATCACGAACAGCACTGCATAAAATATCAGCGCACCGGCTACGGCGATCATCATATCGGTAATGGTATCAGTGAGCGGGGAAATGCCCTGCGCCAGCGCTTCCTCTACACACTGCATATCGCTGTGAAGAACAAGATCCGCAATGAACTCGTAAATCTCCCAAATCCCCGCAAGTGAAATCGTCAGGAGCACAAACACGATGTAATGGAGAGGCTTTGGCGATTGCTTTTCAAAGTGGAAATAGAGATAGTAAAAAAACGCACACCCCAAAAGTCCAAAGAACCCGTGGATCATGAGGTCCCACCACGGAAGCCTCCCGTAAAATCCCATCGCCGTCCCCGCATCTGCCGACAAAATAAGATGTAGGCAGACGAGAATAATAAGATACCGCGGAATGCCGAATTTCCACCGACGGTTGATGAAGATCAGCGCAAGCGGCACGAGGGGCATCAGACTGACGACCACAAAATCGCTCACTTCATGCTCTTCAATGACCGTCGCATAGAGAATGAGCGTGACGACTGTCAAAATCGCCGTTACAATGGCGGGGAGATAGTCCAAGAATGTGCGAAGAAATTTTTTTTGCATTTTATTCTCCTCTTTTCTTTCAGAAAAGTTCCTTATAGAAGCGGGGCGAAGATTTTTACGAGCGCGCCCACGAACCGCCGCCATACATTTTGTTTGAGCATTTCGCTGTGATATTCGATTGACCGATTTTGCGTAGCGAGGAAGTCCTTTTCCATGTCTGCGATT
>CANREF010000024.1 GCA_947629575.1 uncultured Clostridia bacterium
CCGACCCCGGGTACGCCTTCCAAAAGCACGTTCCCGCCTGCGATCATTGCGATCACCGTCCCTTCCACCACCGCCTTTTGCCCGATGATGTCCCGCGAGATCTGCTTGAAGATCTCTTCGCATTGCTTCGAAAATTCCTTGATGTCCTGTTCTGTTACCATTTTCTTGATCTCACTTTATAAATTTTCCGTGTCTTTTCAGGGGAGCTGTTCGCCCTCTTGCTCGGGCGCTTTTCCCGTTTCGATCGCCTTGAAATAGTCGGCAACGAACTTTTTGAGTTCCTCGGGGATGTTGTTGTCCTGCGCGAGCCGCTCCATCGCGTCGCGATAGGCGTCCTCGAACTCATCGCCGTAGTAGGTCTGCCCGTCCACGATCTGTTGGCTCGCGGTATCCCTCATTCCCCCCGCAGAAGGGTCGTCGTTGGGCTCGCCCTCGGGGCTGTCGTTGTTCTCCTGCGAGGAACTGCTGTTGCTCTCGCTCTCGTTGGGCTCGCCCGTGTCCTGCTGCTGTTGGTTTTGGCTCTGGTTCTGTTCCCCCTCTTCGGGGTCGGGTTCGCCCTCCTCGAAGATAGCGGTGACGATGATGTCTCCCCGAATGTCCGTGTCGTGGCGGTAAGGGTCCATTACGCCGTCCGACCAGCTCACGAAGTACCACCCGTCCGCGGGGATCGCATACACGGGGGAAAGGTCCTCGCCCTCTGTCACCGTCCGCGTCACTTCGGCGGAAACGGTATCCGTCCAATCGTTCTTCCACCAGATGATCGAGCCCTTGCACTCCTCCTCCACCGCATAGGAAACGGTGAATTCCTGCGGGAGATATTCCCCCGTGATGGCGGAGATCCCGCCCGGGATGACGCCCGCATAGTGGAGCGCGGAGACCGTCGTCATGCCCATTCCGAGCACCGACGCGCAGACGAACGGAAGAACGAACGCCACGGAGATCGCGAGCTTCAAGAGCATGTGATCGACGCCCTTCACGGCGCGGAGAGTATCTTCCCGCTGGGCGCGCGCCATGAAGCTGTCCTCTCCCTCGAGCTCGGTCATGGTGATGACGCGCTCCTCGAGCCCGAGCTCGTCGATACGGCGGGCGACCTGCTTCACCGTGGGACGGTAGCGCAGGAAATAGAGAAGCGGCGTTACAACCGCCGTGACGAGCACAAGCGCCCCGAGCGCAATGAAGAGCCCGGGCTTGTAGCCCACGAGCCATGTGACGAACGCCACGATATCGAGCGCGACAGTGCCGCAGATCACGCCGAGAAAGAGAGATTTCAGAACCCCTTCTTTCACGATACGACGACGATATTTCGTAAATATCTTTTTGTCGTCCATTGTTAACTCCTTACGTATTTATGCGAATACTTTACTATTATAATCCTCTGTGTAAATTCATGTCAAGTAAATGAAAGTAGATTTTGTATAAAAGTTTGTGCAAAAATTTATATTATTCGTTTTATAAGCAATTTTTTTGAATTTTCGGAGCGGGCGGTCTTTGCATATATATAAATGTGGTGCAAATTTGAACGGCTTTCAGCCACCGCCTGCGGCAGACCTTCTCCCTCCTACGGAGACCGAGGAGATACTGACCCATTCCGCATGCACAAAATAACCGCCCGCAAAAAAGCGGGCGGTCGGTAAGGGAGGACCTCGCATAATGCGAGGATAGGATGAGGGCTATTTTGTGAACTTGGAGGGCGTGAGCTCAAACGGCGCTTTGACGGCGTTCATCGCCGATTCCACCGCGGGAGCGCGCAGAGCGGTCTTGTTCTTCAAGTCGTCGGGAATCCACGAGATCCCCTCCACACTCTTGCCCGAAAAGTAAGCGACGAACGTGAGGCCCGAAACATATCTGCCGATTCCGCTGTTGAGGTGGTGTCCGTCCATCGTGAGGACATCCCCGATGACGCTCCCGCGCGCGTTCTGCACCGCAGTCCCGCAGGGAAGCACGGGCAAGCCGAGCTTTTCGACTACCTCGCTCTGCACGGCGGAAACGTTCGCGTTGTACTGTCTCATTTGGTCCTGCCCATAGAGCTGTTTGAAAGAGGCGTCCTTGGAATCGGACTGGTCCGCCCATGTCATGTGCCACACGATCTGCGTCTCGGGCTTCTTCCACCCGTTGATGATGTCTACGAGCTGTTGGACATTGCCGTAAGTAGAGGCATACCCCTGCGAATATCCGTTGCTTTGAATGGTGATGAAGTCCCAATCGTCCGATTGGAGCTCTTCCTGCGCGACATGATGCTGCGTCGCCCACGTCTCCTCGTCCGAATAGAGATAGTAGTCGTAGTTGTTCGTCCCCTCGGAGAAGTATTGGATGTGCTGTTCGATGCTGCACCCGCCGATCGCAAGGTTGGCAAATACCGCCTTGATGCCGAGATCCTTTGCGACGTTGTAGGCATAGGCGATCGCATCCACCGAAAAACTGTTCCCGATCATGAACACTTTCAAAACGCCGTCCTCTTCCCACTTCTGCTTTTCAAGAACTTTCACGGGATAGCTCGTCTCCAAACCCTCGGCGGTGACTTTGACGGAATACGTGCCGGGAACACCCTTTTGCACGGCAGAGGAATCCACCGTGTATTCGCTCTCTTTCAGAACGCGCTCGTTGCCGTCCGCTTTTTTCAGAGTGACGGAGAACGCTCCGCCCGTCTTGAAGTCCTCGGAATAGCCGAATTCGGTGCGCATATTCTCGATGAGGAGCGCGTCCTTCCCCTGCGGCTGTTGCTGTTCTTCGCCCGAACCCGTGGGATCTTGGGGCGTTTCTTCCCCGCAGCCCACGAGGAAGCTACAGGACATTGCAAGTGCCGCGCTGAGGGCACAGATTCCAAACTTTGTCATGAATTTCATAATACGTCACCTCATTTTGTGTATTTTGACTGTGTGATTCTGAAAGGAGTTTTGACGGCGTTCATTGCCGACTCTACGGCTACGGCGCGCTGTTTTGTGTTACCGTTCATCTCCTCGGGCATCCAGCTTATGCCTTCCGCGCTTCGCCCCGTGAGGGCAGTGAACAAAGTGAGCCCCGCGGTGTATCTGCCGACGCCGAGGTCGAGATGCCCTCCGTCCCGCGTCATATGGTCTCCGATATAAGAAGTGCGGGCATTCTGGATCGCCGTTCCCGACGGGATGAAATTCTCAATCCCATACGTTCCCTTGACGACTTCCTGCGCGCTCTTCACGAGACATTCATACTGATACATTTGGTCGTTGTTATAGTATTGGCGGAAAACGATCTCATTTGAATCGGATTGGTTTGCCCAGGGCGAATGCCAAAAGATTTCGGCTTGCGAATCGGGGATCCATTCCTTGATCTTTGCCAAGATCTCGGGCAGACGGGCATAGGTCTCGGGGTACTTCTGCAATTTCCCGCCATGCTGAAGGGTGATGAAATCCCAATCGTCCGACTGCAATTTCTCCTTGGGCGTATTGTTCTGCGTCACCGTCCACGTCCCCGAATCGTTATAGTAGAAGTCATAAGAGGGAGCATTGGCGCTGAACTCGGTGGCGTGCCGCTCCACCGTACAGCCCCCGATCGCAAGATTGGCGAGCACGATCTTCTCCACGCCGAGGTCCTTTGCAATGCCATACACATGTTGGAGCGCGTCCACGGAATAGCTGTTGCCGATCATGAAAATCTTCAAAACGCCGTCCTCTTCCCACTTTTGTTTCTCAAGAACTTTCACGGGATAACTCGTCTCCAAACCCTCGGCGGTGACCTTGACGGAATACGTGCCGGGAACACCCTTTTGCACTGCGGAGGAATCCACCGTGTATTCGCTCTCTTTCAGAACGCGCTCGCTGCCGTCCGCTTTTTTCAGAGTGACGGAGAACGCTCCGCCCGTCTTGAAATCTTCGGAATAGCCGAGCTCGGTGCGCATATTTTCCACAAGAAGGGTATCTTGGGGCTGTTCCTGCTGCTCTCCGTCCGAGCCGTCGGGCTGCGTCGCGGGCTCACCACAGCCCACAAGCGTCCCTAAAAAGGTAGCAAGGAAAGCACCGGCAAGGAAAACTCCCACCCGTTTCGATTTTTTCATTGTTTTATTCTCCTAAATTATAAAATTCAGACGTTGTGCTTTTGGAGCATCGTCCGCGTGAATGCGAGCAGTTCGCGGGCGGCGTCGTCAAGTTTTTCCTCGGTGGGATCTTTCATGATGTTGCGCCAGACGCGGATGTCGTAGCCGACTTCATTGCCCATGAGCACGAAGGGTTCGGAGACGATGCGCCCCTTGTAGCCGATATCGTGGAGAGCGGTGAAGATCTCGTCCCAATCGAGGTGACCCCTTCCCGGGATATTGCGGTTGTTCTCCCCCGTGTGGAAGTGGGTGAGCTTCTTGCCCGCAAGGCGGATGGCGTCGCCGATGCTGTCCTCCTCGATGTTCATGTGGTAGGTGTCGAGCAAGATCCCGAGGTTGGGACTGTCTGCAAGTTCCACATACTTGAGCGCCTCTTCCGCCGTGTTGAGAAGGGGGCTCTCGAAGCGGTTGACCGCCTCCACGCAGATGGTGACGTTCTCCTGTTCCGCCACTTTGAGCACCTGCTTCATGCTGCCCACGCTGTGCTCATAGAGCGCTTCCTTCTCGGCGTCTGCCACGAAGTAATCGGGCACCCCCCAGCCGCAGTAAGTGACCCCCGAGAACAGCCCTCCGCCCATGACGGCGATCTTGCGGACGATGTCGCTCAAATACTTCACGCCACCCTTGCGGACGCTCTCGTCGCGGGAGGCGATGTCGTACTTGCGGTTGAGCCCGAGGCTGTACGTAAGTTCGATCCCCTCGCCGTCGGCGAATTTCTTGATCTCTTTGAGCTCCTTATCGTCGATGTCGAGAAGAGGCTGCGCCTGAAATTCGAGGATGTCGCCGCCGAGGTCGTGCATCTTGCGGATGTACTTGCGATAGTCGACGTCCCATGTCTTCTGCCAGAAGTTGACGAAAATACCGAGTTTGTTCATTCTTTTTCTCCTTATCAGATCTTTTTATGCTCAATGGCGAGATACCCGAAGGCATCCTCCACAGCGCTTCCCCAATAGCCCTTGGCGATGGCGACGTGATGGCGGTAGCCCTCCGTTGCCATGTAGTTGAGCATGTCGTTCGCAGTTCCCTCTCTCTTCTCGAACACCGCGCCGCAGCCGAAGAACGCCTTGTCCAGCTCGTCGTCCGTGAGCCGTCCCTCGGTGGTGAAGGACCACAGTTTCCCGTCCTCCGTCTTCATGCTGCCGATCGTGACTTCCGTGCGCAGAATGCGCGCGACGTTGAGTCCCACGCCCGATTCGTCCCCGTACGATTTCTTGAACATGAGGTGCTCTTCGATGTGTCCCTTCCCTTCCAATAGGGAGGCGGGAACAGGGCCGCAGTGGAAGAAGACCGCCTTCTTCTCGTCGTCACCGTAGTTGTTGTTGACGTCGAGGAGCATGACGGGACAGTCGGAAGCGAGCTGCAGTGCGCGCATCATGACCGCGTTGTTGACGTCGAGTTCGCACGCCGCGCAGACCCCCTTTTCGATGAGGTCGCCCAAGATGACGCAGGGAGCTACGCCGTAGCGCTTTTGAAGTTCGTCCCAGCAGCGGATCGCGATCGCGTCGAGCGCGTAACTCTCCTTGAGGTCGTCGATCGCAAGGGAGAGGCGGGCGATGTTCTCCACCTTCTCGTCCTTGTATTTGCCGAAATCGCTCAACTGTCTGTAATAAGCCTTGCGCTCTTCCAAGCGCTTTCCGCTCATCTTGTCCATCATGGCGAAGACTTGCGACAGATCGATCGTCTCGACGTTGATCCCCTTGCGCTGCATGGCGATCTCGTCGATGCGGACAGTCTTGAACGCCGTCGTGCGCGCGCCGATCGCGCCGATCGTGAAGGAACGCAGCCCGCGCACCGCACGGCAAGTTCCCGCGAACAGGCGGAGATCTTCCTTGAATTCGGGGCTCGACGGCTTTACCGCAAACTTCTTGGTGAGGGTATAGCGGATGCCCGCCTGCCGCAGCACGTTACACATGGCGATCTTGCCGCAGACCGCGTCCCGCCTGTGGGCGAAATCCATGCTGCCGAGCTCGTCGGGATACGCCTGCATGAGAATGGGAACGCCCGCGTCCTTCAGGGCGTAGTAAGCGCCGTTCTCGTCGCCGAAGTTGGGAAGACAGACGATCACGCCGTCGTACTCTCCCGCGTGCGAGCGCAAAAATTCGGCGTAGAGCTTTCCCTCCGCGATCGTCTCCACCGCGCCATAGCGGGTGAGCGTGGGGTCCATTTCGAGACAGGCAAAGCCCGCCGCCTCCACAGCCGCGCGCAGTTCCTTCCGCGCGCTTTCGATGACTTCCCCCGGGAAGAATCCGCGATTGCCGTAGTACAGAGCAAATGTGATGTTTGACATAAATTTATCTCCTAATGATATATTTTTTCAGAATAATGATATCATATTTCAGGTTTGAAAAATAGCAATATTTTCCCGAAAAACAGAAAAACTTTCACTCGATCTCAGAGCGGACTCCGCCGCCTGCGCCGTATGAGCGCAGCGTCTCCTTGAGCGCTTCGAGGCTCTCGCCCTTGAGCTCCTCCACGCGAGAGACGCCGAACGTCTCCTGCATGTTGGCGATGGGCTCGACGTTGGCGTTGGTGATCCAAGGCAGCCATACGCCCTTACCTTCCACGGTGACAAAGTAGAAGTTGGAGATGTCCGTCGCCTCGATCGCAAAGCCGCCGTAGCCGAAGCCGAGATCGGAGGCGCAGGAGGTCGTGCGGCGGGACAGGTTCTCGGTGAAACGGGAAAGTTCATAGAAGAACTCGTCGCCCGTCCACACATACAGTTTGAAGAACTCATAGTAGGCGTATGCCATGAACGTGTCGATGCTGCTGTGACCCGTTGCGATGAGGCTCATGCCCGCGCTCATTCCGCGCTCGAATGCCTTGCCCGCGAGCAAGTTTTCGGGATTGGCAACGGCAAAGTCGAAGGTATATGCCCAAGAGATCGTGAATACCGCCGCCTGCCGCGCGAGGGTGAGATAGCGCTCTTCGCCCGTCGCCGAATAGAGCGCGTTAAAGCAATAGAGGGCGAAGATGCCCGCTTCACGGTCGCAGGTGTTGGCGTTGTCGGGCGTTCCGCCCACGTACTTTCCGCTCGGGACGATGTTGCGGATGATGAATTCGCCCGCCTTTTTCGCCGCGTCGAGATATTTCTCCTCCCCCGTGAACTCGTACATGCGCACGAGGAAGCGCACGGGAACGGGAGTGTTGAGTTTGCTGTCCGCATGGGTGGTGCGCTCCTCCACCTGACCGTAGGGATTGTCCGCCGTGAAGAGCTCGCCGCCCAAGTCGTAGGCGCGATACCAGCTCCCGTCGGGGTTCTGCTTGCGGAGGAGAAATTCGGCATAGGAAGAGACGGTCTCCTCCCAATCCTCGCGCGCATCTCCCTTTCCGCGGAGAAGGCGGCAGGCGTCGAGGATGCCCTCCGCGCCGTCCGTCATCATGCGAAGATAGCAGGGAGTAGTGGTGAACGAGCCGTTCGCGTTCGCCCAGACGCGGAAAACGCCCGAGGACGTGATCCCCGCCTGCGTCCAGAAGTCGAGGATCGCCTCGCCCTTCTGCGCGCTCTCGGCGTCCCCCTCCAGCAGCCCGTAACGAATCATCTCATAGGCGAGGGAGGTCTGCATTCCCACGAAGCCGATCTCATAGCTGACCGCGAGCGGAACGCCGCTTTCCACCCAAGCCGCAAAGGGAAGCCCCGAGCAGCCACCCTGCGTTTGGACAAGGGATTTGAGCTCGGAGACGGAGGTATTGTAGAGCCCGGCGATGTCCACTTCCGCAGAGGGAAGGGTCTGCCGCGAGAAGTTCTCCGAATAGGTCTTTTCCATTGCCTCGGCGAAGGTGTCCGTGCGGGTGGCGTAGACGCCCACGTCAAAGGAGAGTTCCGCGTCCTTGCGAAGGACGAAAAACCGCTTTGTCGTGCCCGTATTGACGACGTAACCCGCCGTCTCGAAATTGGGATAGTTGTAGGCGACGGAGGGCGAGGGATCGCGCAAGAGCCCCACCGAGCCGCACTCGAACTCGTCCGCCACCGTGACCGCGGGATAGTTGCGCTCGTCGGGGGAATAGAGCTCGGGGTCGCGGTGCACGACGGAGACGGTCGCCCCCGTCCGCTTGCTGCGCAGCATCGCCATGGGAAGCCCCGTGCGGGTCTCCTTCACCATGATGCTCTTGGTGCGGAAAGAGCCGCCGATCGCCCCCTCCACCATGTTCGTGTTGTCCTTGTATAATATCCCGGGAATGAAGTACTCGCAGGCGGAGAAGTCCCCCTCCTCATCGGAGCAGAGGGCGAAGCGGGAGGAATATCCCGTGTCCCCCTCCCCGCAGGCGAGCACGCGCACTTCGCGGTGCACGTCGATCCCCTCTCCCGAGAAGGTGAACACATCGGACACGGTGAGCACCGTTCCCGCCGAGGAGGTGAGCGTCGCCTGTGCGGCGAGATCCCCCTCTATCGTCCCGTAGGAAGTGTACGCCCCCGAGAGTTCCTCCGTCTCCGCCCCGAGCGCGGTGATGTTGCGCGCGATGGAGACGGCGGCGGGCTCGGGCGAGACCGCGAGCGTCCCCTCCCGTTCGAGCTTCAGCCCGTACCCTCCTTCCCCCGCCGCGAAGCGGAGATCGAAGGCGGGAGCGTGCAGAACGACGTCCTCGCCGTCGAGAGCGATGCGGCTGTCCTCGGGGAGAGAACCCGAGAGAACGGGCTCGTCCCCCTGCGGAGGATCTTGTTTGGGCGGTTTCTGCGTACCCGCGCAGCCGCCGAGAATCATTGCGCTCATCAGAATGGACATATAGCGAATCAATTTCTTCATTGTTTTTGAGAGAGTAAGCCGCGCAGCTCCTCAAAGGAGCGGGACTTCAAGTCGCGGACGTCGAACGTTCCGAACGTCTCGCGCATCTTTGCCATGGGTTCGAGAATGGCATTGCTCGACCAAGGAAGCCACACGCCGCGATCCTCGCCCGCCGTGCGGACGCAGAAATCGCTCAACCCCGTCGCTTCCTGCACAAAGCCCTCGTGGGCATAGTTCATATGCCCGTCCCAATTTAAGATCTTCTTGGTGTTGTTCTGGAAGAACAGCGCCATGTCGTACCAATATTCATCCTCCGTCCAAGCATAGAGGCGGAAGAGGTCGTAGTAAATGTAGGAAAGGAAGTTATCCGAGCCGCTGCTGCCCGAGCAGATGACGCTCATGCCGTCGTTCAAGGGTTGCGCCGCAAAGGGCTCGCCGATGAGCGCAGTCGTAGGGTCAGCAACTTTGTAGGGATAGAGGAACGCCCACGAGCAGGTGTACACGGCGGCGGTCTCGGCGTAACCGAGATACCGCTTTTCGCCCGTGACCTCATAGAGCGCGTTCATGCCGTAGAGCACGTACACGCCCGTCTCGCGGTCCGTCCTGTCCCTGCCGTCGCAGGTCGCGCCGCCGAACTTCCCCGCGGGGAAGAGCTCTTCGATGACGAACTCCGCCGCCCGCTTCGCACTGTCGAGATACTTCTCCTCTCCCGTGAACTTGTAGAGTTCTACGAGAAAGCGAATGGGAATGGGCGTGGAATTCTTGCTGCTCGCGTCGGCAGTGCCGTTGTTGTAGTTGTTTTCGCAGTGCTGTCCGAAGGAATTATCGGGTGTAAAGAGCTGTCCCGCATAGTCGAACGCGCGATACCAGCTCCCGTCCTCGTTCTGTGCTCCGAGCAGGAACTGAGCATACTTCATGACCATCTGTTCCCATGCGGGCTTTTCCGTTCCCCTGTCCGTCATGAATGTGAGGCAGGAGAGCATGCCCTCCATGCCGTCCGTCATGCGGCGCAGATAACACGGCATGGGATAAAAGCTGCCGTTGGGGAGCATGTAAGCCTTCACCACGCCCGCCTCGGTATAGGCGGTCTCCGCCCAGAGGTCTGCGACGCGTTCACCGTTTGAAAGGCTCTTTTCGTCGCCGTACTTTTCGCCGTAGCGCATCATCTCGGCGGCGATCGAAAGTTCCATGCCGACGAAGCCCATCTCCATCGTCAAGCCCGATTCGACATGCCCGTCCGTGACGAACGCCCCGTAGGGAATGCCGAACACGCCGTTCGCCTCATAGCAATAGTCGTTGACGAGCGACATGGTGGCGGTGTACGCCTTTTCAAGGTCCACGTCGTAGATCTTTTTCTCCTGCAAACTGCTGTGGATGCGGTAGGTCTCCGTCTCCGCCTGCAAGTAGTCGTCGGTGTGGGACGCCCGCATGGAGAGGGTAAAGGAGGAAGAGAATCCCTCCCGTATGGGGTGATACCGCTTGACGACCGAATAGGAGGAGGCATAGGCGATGGGAAGCTCCGCGGTGGGATAACAGAACGTCACGGCGGGCGAGGGGTCGCGCACTGCGCCGAGAGAGCCGCAGCGGTAGTTTTCATCGGTCAGGAAGTTCGCCGCCGAGAGATCGGACACATCGGAGGAGATCTGCGGGTCGTAGTGGCAGAGGGAGAGCGTCTCCCCCGTTGCCCTGTCCCTGCCCATGACGAGCGGGAGACCCGTCCGCGTCTCCTTGACGAGGATCTGCTTGTTGCGATAGCTTGCCGCGATCGCGCTCGGCGGATTGAGCGCACCGTCCTTGTACCATATAGAGGGAATGAACCAATCGAGGTCGGCAAAGTCCCCCGTCGCATCCGCCGCGGCGTTTGAGGCGACGCGCAGGGAGAGCCTTGTGGAATAGCCCTCGTCCCCCGCCGCGCTCTTTGTCACCGACACCGTGCGGGTGAGATTGACAAGTCCGCCCAGCGGAACAAATTCGTCCTCCACGCGGATGCGGGAGCCGTTCTCCGTCTCGATCTCGCCCAAGGCGACGACGTGCCCGTTCTTGGAACGGAGTTCGCCGTACTTGCTCTCATACTCGGTCTCCTCCGCCTCGCCGCTCTTCTTTACGGCGACAAAGACGGGAGACTCGGAAAGGAACGCGCTCCCGCCCTCGCCGTTGACGGAGCGGAGGGAGTAGCCCTCCCCCGCCGCGTACAGCTCGAAGCGGCGATCCCCTGCGGCGAACGCGACGCCGCCGCCCTGCAAGGGGGTGACGGTATCGGTCAAAGCCTCCTCAACGGGGCGATAGTTGTTTTCTTCGGTCACAGGGGGATCCCCCTGCCCGCCGCAGCCTGCGAGCGCAGCCGTGCCCATAAAGACCGCAGCGAGCAGAGAGAGCCGTCTCTTTAATTTCATTGATCTTTCCTCTTCTTCAAAGCCACAAGCCCCACGAGGGCAAAGCCGAGCACGAGCGCGAGCCCGCCGCCGATATAGCCGCCACAGCCGCCCTCCTCCGCGGGAGGTTCGGGCTCAGAGGGGTTATCGGGGGTGTCGGGATCGTCGGGATTGTCGGGTTCATCGGGTTCGTCGGGTTCGTCGGGGAAGTTCACGAGAGCGTCGTCGTAGAGCGTGGTGAAGTTCTCCATGGTGAAGTTCGAGAAAGTCGCCTCCGTATTCTGGCCGCGGACGTGGAAGTTCGTGTAGTCGCCGAACGCTACGTCATATAGCACGACGCGGTACACTTCCGCTTCCTCGGCGGCGAAGTTCACCCCCTTGCCCTCGTCGTAGTAGACGCGGAGCACGAGGCGGTTCTCGCCCGATTCGCTCGTAAGATAGGTGAAGCGGACATAGAATCCGTGCCCCTCTTCCCTATCCCAAGGCTGGAATGCGAGCCCTGCAACTGCCTGAACGCCCTCGAAAGTGCCCGATTTTTCGGTAAATTCCTTGGTCGTCTTGCCGAACTTCTCATAGGCGTAACCCGAGGCGGGCACGTTGGAGAATACGCATCCGTTCGTCCAGAAGTAATCCACTGTGAGGAACTGACAGAACATGCCGAGGGAGATGAAGTTGCCCTCGTCGTCCGAGAGACCGAACCACAGCGCGGTCTCGTGCGATTCCTTGGAGAGCTTCACATTGAAGCCGACAACGTAGTCCTTTGCGGTGGTGTAGTCCAAAGAGCCTGCGAGATCGTCAAACGAAGCACTGATCCCGGGAACGCCGTAGGAGTTGGTGGAACTCTTGGTGTCGTCGATCGTGACGCTGCCGTCGGCGGCGAACGTGTAGTCCGCGGCGATGAGGGAATCGTTCACCTGCCAGATGCCGGGGTCGCCCGTGACGCTCGCCTCGACGCGGATGCCCGTGTCGTTGTAGTGCTGCACGGCGTCGCAGTGGACGCCCGAGACCGTCGCCTTTGCGTTGTATACGCGCATTGCGAAGGAAGCGTTCTCAAGTGCCCATGCCGAGATGTCGGGCACGTCGATCATGACCTGATACAGAGGGGTCGCCGTCGTGAAGTCGATCGCGGCGTTGGAAGCGCTCTTGAGATAGATCCTCACCCAAACTCTGCTTTCGAGCAGGGTGAAGAGGGTGACAAAGGTGCGTTCCTCGCCCGCTCTGCCCGTGAGGATGCCGTTGAGGGAGAGCGCGGTATCCACGATCCTCATGCTGTCGCCCGAGGCATATGCGCCCGAGGCGGAATTTGCATAGGCTACGGTAGAAGCGCCGTCCGCTTTGGAATAGCTGAATGCGTTGAGCCATTGAGAGGTGTACTGCAGGAACGTGCCCACCGAATTGCGCTTATTCATATAGAGGAAGAGAGCAATGCGGGTCTCGGTCGCCTCCCCCTTGCCGATCTCGCCGATCTTGATCGTCGTCGTCACGGCATAGTCCTTTTCGGGGTCGATCGTGCCGCCCGCAAGCGTCTTGAGGGAAGCCGCAAGCTGGGGAGTTCCCGAGGAGGCGATGGTCGCGCCCCTGTCGTCGATCTCGAAGCTGCCCTCGAGCGTATCGCCGTTCCAATTTTCAAAGTTGGTGACGGGTTCGCCGTCGAGGATCGTCCACGGCTTTGCCTCTTCGTCTACGGGAGGTTCTTCCTCGGGAGGAAGAGGGTCTTCATCGGGAACGGTGACCTCGGTGGGATTGGTGACGGAAAATTCCGATTGATAGATGTGGAAGCCCATGAACGTGGTATCGAGCTCGCCCACGCCCTCGCTCTCGACGAGAATGGAGTAGAACAGCTTGTCGAGCGAGCAGGTATTGGTGTTATAGTAGAGGGTGACGAGAGCGGCGTTTTCGTTCACTCTCGTGAAGCGGACTACGAGGTCGTGTCCCTCCGTTCTGCCGAAGTCGAGAAGCCCGAGATCGGAGATACGGGTCGCAAGGCCGGTGAAACCCACCGTCTTGCCTTCGTCCTCTTGGACGCGTTTCCCGTCCTTATAGGTCGCGATCGTGAAGTAGGTGGAAGTATCGAACGAGGAGAAATTCTCACCGCCGAGGATGTTGTTCGACCAGTGGCGTGCCTCTCCCGTTCCCTGCCAATAGAACGTGACGTTGACCTGTCCCTTATCGACAACGCCGAAGTTGATCGTGAAGGGTTGATCTTTACTGCCGTTGTCCTTTACTTTGAAGTTGAACGCCCACGCAAAGTCGTCCTTATCCCCCGAGTGTGCCGTAGCAGGGACATAGACAGATTGGTTAAAGGGGTTATTATTTCTGACCGTGCTCATGGAGACGGTGCCGTCGTCCGCCACGGCGTAATCCGCGGGTTCTTCCGCAGCGACGGGATTCTTGTGCCAAAGGGTCTTGCTCTCGTCTACGGGAGGCTGAGGGTCAATGGGGTCGGGGGGAAGGGGTTCGCCCGCGGGGACGACTTCCTCCGCCTTGGTGAGGGAGAATACCGATTTGCAGAGTTTGAAGCCGATAAAGGAATTATCGGTCGCGCTTGCAGAAGCGTTTTGAACGAGTGCGGTGAAGGCAAGTTTCCCTTCTTCGCACGTCTTCGTTCCGTAATAGATGGAGACGAGCGCGCCGCCCTCCTGCTTGGTAACTCTTACCACGAGGTCATGCCCCTCTTGTGCGCCCATGTCCTTGAGCCCGAGATCTTTGATGCTCAGACCGATCGCGTCGCCCGCGCCGAGAGCCTTGTTCCCCGTTATCGTGCCCGATTGCTCGCCGCCCTTGTAGGTCGTGAGCGTGTACATCGTCTCGGGTGCGGAAGATACAAAGCTCTCGCCGCCGAGCACCCAGCTTGTCCAACCGCGGACGTCTTGCAATGTCTGCCAATAGAAGGCGAGATTCACCTGTCCGCCCCCGATGATGCCGAAGTTGATCGTGAGCGGCTGGTCGGAGTTGTTGTCCGTCGTCTTGAAGTTGAAGCTCCAAGCATAATCGTCCTTGTCATTCGCGATGAGGGACGCGGGAAGATAGACCGCCTGATTGAACGCGTCGTCCTCGGCGGCAGTGCTCATGGAGACGGTGCCGTCCTCCGCCACGTTGTAGTTCGCGTGCTCGCCCTGTTTCACCCAATTGGTCTCGCCCTGAGGCTGAGGCTCTGCGGGAGCGGGGTCTACCGCCACGGGATTTGTGAGCGTGAACTCGGAGTTGTAGAGGTGGAAGCCGACAAAGGAGTTCTCGGTATTCCCCGCCGTGGGGCTCACGACCGTAAACTCATAGAAGAGCTTTTGAAGATCGCAGGTCTGCGTTCCGTAGTAGATACGGATGACCGCCTGCCCTTCCCCCTTGGTGACGCGGACGACTAAATCGTGCCCCGCCTCGTCTCCGAGAGGTTTGAAGTCCGCAGCCGCCGCAAACGGGAAGGCGGTAAATCCGGCCTTCGTCGTCGGTCCTTTTGAGGAGATCTGCGCGCCGTCTCTAAAGAGCTTCGCAGTGTAGGTCGTTTCGCCCGTTTCATCGGTCGAGAAATTCTCGCTGCCGATGACGTTGTTCGTCCATTTGAAAGTCTCGGGCTTTTGCGCTGTCCCCTGCCAATAGAACGTCATATTGACCTGCTTGCCGCCGACGATACCATAGATGATGGTAAACGGCTGGTTGCCCGAATTGTTGTCCGTTGCCTTGAAGTTGAACGCCCACGCATAGTCGCTCGTGTTGCCGACCGTGTTCTTCTTTGCGGTCACATACGCCGATTGGTTATAGGCGTTGCCGTTGCCAACGGTGTTGTAGGACGAGGAGCCGTCCTCATTCACCGTCTGATGGCTGTTGTTAAATCCCGTCCACAGAGTGGAGGGTTCTTCCGCGTTTACATTTCCCATGAGCGCCATGCCCGCAACGGGCAGGGCGAGGGCACATGCAAACAGCGAAATGAGCAGTGCTTTGTACAGTTTTTTCATAATGATCCTCCGTTTATAGATTTTCTTATTTGAGTCCGTCCACGCTGATCCCGCTGCCCATGAAATACTTTTGGGCGAACGCGAAGAGCAGAATGCTCGGCAGGAGCGCGAGCATGCACCCTGCCATGATGACCTCCATTTGCCGCACGTTGGACGAGTACATGCTGTAAATGGTGAGCTGGATCGTAAACCGCGACTTGTTCGATCCGAGGTACATGAGGGGAGCCATAAAGTCGTTATACGCCCCGTTGAACGCCAAGAGGAACTGGGCGAGCATCGCGGGCCACGACAGCGGCATGATGAGGCGGAAGAATACCCCGCCCTTGTTGAGCCCGTCCAAGATCCCCGCTTCCTCGATCTCCTTGGGCAAAGTGAGCAGGAACTGGCGCAGGAAGAACATCACGCCCACGCTCCCGAACATGCCCGGGATGATGAGGGGAAGAGGGGTATCCGTCCAGCCGTACAGCCGCGCAAAGAGTACGTAGGAGGGCACGAGGGTGATGACGCCGGGGATACACATCGTCGCAAACAGAATGCCGAAGATCTTGTCCCTCCCGCGGAAGTGCAGGCGGGAGAGCGCGTATGCCGCCATGGTCGAGGTGAGCACCCCCACCGTGATGGGCGCGATGGCATAGAGCAGCGAGTTGAAGAAGCTGCCGATGAGGTTGATGTCCCCGTCCGAGAGCACCCGCTTGTAGTTCTTGAACACGAAGGGATGGGGAATGGGAGAGGCGCGGAATACGTCGTCCCCCGTCTTGAAGCTCAGAAGGAACGCATACAGGAAGGGAAAGAGCACCATGACCGCGATCCCGATGAGAAAGGCGTACTTCAGAACTTTCACGGGCACAACGCGCGAAAAAGTCTTGTACTGCTGTCCCTCCGTCTTCCCCATTCGTTTGAGAAGATAGAGGATCCCCTCGTAAACGGCCACGACGCCGACGATACAGGCAAGAATGATGAGCAGCTTAATCATCGTAGCCCACCCAGAATTTCGACAATTTGAAATTCACAAACGCGATCGCCCCGACGATGAGCCCGTAGAACACCCCGAGCGCGGAGGCATAGCCGTAGTTCAGCCCGTAGCCGTGCCCCGCGTAGTTATAGATGATCAGGACGGGGGTGTAGCCGTCCAGCCCAATGGACAGGAACTGCGAATAGATCTGCAAGTTCCCGATGAGCCCCGTGAGGAGCAGGTAAAAGGTGGTGGGAGAGACCATGGGCACGGTGATCTTGAGGAAACTCACGAGCGGGCCCGCTCCGTCGATCTCCGCCGCCTCATAGAGGTATTTCGGGATATTTTTGAGCGCCGCGAAGTAGAGCAGCATGCTCGTCCCGAATCCGCCCCACACGCACATGAAGATCATGGACGGCAGTACGTGGGCGGGCGAGAAAAATTTGTAACCGTCGATCCCGAGCCAACCGAGAAATTTTACGATCGGGCCGTAACTTTCATTATAGAGCCAACCCCAAATGGAAGTGGTGGCGACGACCGAACAGATGATGGGGATATAATAGATCGCCTTGAATGCGCCGCTTCTCGCCGTGCGGTTGAGCACGAACGCGAGCACAAGCCCCACGATGATACAAAGCGCGGTGACGGATACCGCAAAGATCGCCACGTTCCCGATGCTCGGAAAGAACTGCGTCTCCCGCAGCGGGTCGAACAGGCGGGAATAGTTGCGCAGTCCCGACCAGCGCAGGTTGATGAGGTCGTACCGTGTGAACGAGAGGACGACTGCCGCTACGATCGGCACGGCGACAAACAGGAGCAGTCCCGCGCATAACGGCGCGAGAAATACCGCGCCCCACAGCCCGTCATTCCCGATCCTCTTGTGCTTCCTTGCCGTCATAAGTTACTCCTAAAATGTGTATTCGTCCCAGTCCACTCTCAAAATGGAGTTGACCTCGCTGTCCGCAGTCTCCAAAAACTCCTGAACGGTCTGTTTGCCCGCCTCGCCGTCCGCGAGGAAGATGTAGCCCGAGAGGGTGTCCATACGGGAGACCCAGCGCATGGAATAGGCGAGATAGGACATGCGGTTGCGCTGCTGGCTCTTCGCCGCCTTGATGAAGCAATCGGTGTTCGTGGGAAGTTTGCCCGCGTCCGCCTCTTTGAGGGCGGCATAGGATTCCTCCGTATCATAGAAGGGAATATTGAAGCCCGAGCGCGCACCCACGAGCTGACCCTCGGGGCTGGCGACATATTCGCAGAGTTTCCACGCCCAATATTGGTTTTTGGAATTTTTATGCACCGCGAAGCCCACACTGCCCGAACTGCTGTTGAGCCCGGGGTCGTCCGAAAAACCCGGCACGGGGCACACGTCCCAATCGAAGTCCTCGATCATACGGTAGGAAGCGACTGCCCACCGCCCCGTGATGAGGGTGGCGCAAGTTCCCGCTTGAAAGAGGGTGGAGGGATCTGCCGCGGAAGCCGCCGCGCTGTCGGGCATCAGTCCCTCGTTATACATCTGCAGATAGAGTTCGTACGCCTCTTTCACTTCGGGAGTGTTCAGAGTGGACGTTGCGGGCGTCTTGCTCATGTCGATGAAGTCCCCTCCGTTCGACCAGACAAGCCCCTCGATCTGCACGTTACCCACCGCATAAATGGTGGAGTCCGCCGCCTTGATCTCCTTCCACATCTCGTGTGCGACCTCGATGTCGAACGTGTCCGTCGCCGTGAGGTATTCCTTATATTTATCGTAGATGCTCCCGCTGCCGTCCGATGCGTCAAGGTCCATGAGGAGATCCTTGTTGTAGTACATGACGTAAGGACCGACATCCTTGGGAAGGGCGTAGATCCTGCCCTTGCCGAGGGAGTAGGTATTTGCATCGTACATGTACCGCTCGGCGACGTTGGGGAAGATCTCATCGATGTCCACGAGCTCGCTCTCGGCAACGTAGTCGGTGAGGTCGAGCATCACGCCCGAATTGACCCATGAACCGAAATAGCCGTCGGGAACGAGAAAGACGTCGTACTTGGAGCTGCCCGCCGCCATGTTGTTCTGGAACTGGTTGGCGTAGTCGTCCAAAATATCCACCTCGACGGTGACGTTCTTGTGTTCCTTCATAAATTCGTTGGTGAAACACTCGATGCCCGCGCGTTCGAGCGCTGCACCCGCGCTCGACCAACCCGCAACGCGCAGGGTGACGGGGGTCTCGTCGTCGGTAGAACCGAGCGAGCCCGTCTGTTCTTCGCCGCACCCGGCTGCTCCGAAAGCAAGTACCGCAGTGAGCATGGCAATGGGAATGAGTTTCTTTTTCATGACTTCCTCCTTTTATTTGCGAAAACAGACGATATTCCAGGAATAGGGCTGTATTTCGATCTCTTGTTCTTGTTGCAGATCCACCGTAACGGGGACTGCCGCGTCGGGAGTTGCAAATGTATTTTTCAGGGCGGGATCGGCGGCAAAGGCGATCATCTTTTGCGGACGGTATCCCGCCGCGGCGATCTTCGGCTTGCACTTCTCCTCGCTCAGATTGCAGATGAGCAGCGCCGCTCCCTCCCCTTCCGCACAAAACGCGCAGGCGAGCGGCGGGATCTTCCCCCGCTCCCCCCCGTCCATGGCGGCGGCGTCCACTTCGCAGCGGTACACCTCCCCGCGCATCAGTTCGGACGCATATTTGAAGGGATAAAAGATTGTCTGTTTGATCGCGCAGTCGTCCGAGGTGTAGATGGGCGCGATGACGTTGACGAGCTGAGCAAGGCACGCGATGCCGACGCTTGCCGCATGGTTGACGATGGTACAGATGAGGGAAGCCACCACCGTCGCGTCCAGAGCGGAATAGACGGTCTCCTCCCGCGGAACGCCCACTTCCCAAAGTCTGGAAAGGTCCGTCCCCTCCCCCATGTACCAGACGTTCCATTCGTCGAAGCAGATCTTCACATCCTTGGAAGCGCCCTTCTCCGCCTTGACCTCGGCAATGATCTTCTCGAGGCGGGTGAGCCCCTTGTCGCAGTCGGCATAGGCGGCGAGGAATTCCCGATATCCCCTTCCGCTCTTTTTATCATAGGAATAGTATCTGTGGCAGGAGATGAAGTCCATGAGCCCGTAGCATTCGGTGAGCACCGTCCTGTCCCAAGCGGGGAAGGTGGACATCTCGAAGGAACTGCTCCCGCAGAGGATGAGCTCTATCGCGGGATCGTAGCTCTTCATCATCATCGCCGCCATCTTTGCACGTTTGGAATACTCCTCCGCCGACGTGTGCCCGATCTGCCAATCGCCGTCCATCTCGTTGCCGAGGCACCAATATTTAATGTTGTAGGGCTCTCGATGCCCGTTCTTCTTGCGCAGTTCCGCCCAATACCCCTTTGTGCCGTTACAGTATTGAAGGAGCTCAAACGCCTCCTGCGGCGTCCCCGTGCCGAGGTTGACCGCCATGATCGGCTCTGCGCCCACCTTCCTGCACCAACTGACGAACTCATCCACGCCGACCTCATTGGGCTCTAACTGCCGCCAAGCGACGTCGGGCAAAACGGGACGGTCTTCCTTCGGACCGATGCCGTTCTTCCAGCAATAGGCGGAGACGAAATTCCCGCCCGGATAGCGCACATAGGGCACGCCGAGCTCGCTCACGAGCGCCATCACGTCGCGGCGGAAGCCGTCTTCATCCGCCTCGGGATGCCCCGGCTGATAGATGCCGCCGTATACCGCCCGACCGATGTGTTCCACGAACGAGGAATAATGGGCGCGTGTAGCCCGCCCGACCGATTTTTCGAGTTGAATTGTTATTTTTGCATTCATTTTTTGAGATAACTCCGTAGTAATTTGAGTTTCTATGTTCGTATCTTACTTCGATACGCTACTTTCACTCACATTATAATGTTAAATACACCCCATGACAATTCTGTTTCTCTCTCAAAAATTATCTTTTTTTTAACAAATTTCAAAATTCTATTGACAAAGCATTATAAAACCAATATAATAGACGCAAGGGGAGGAGAATGGCTGTTTTTTCGGACATCAACGTGCTCACGCACAAAATAGAAGAGCCCGACTTTGCCGCTTTCTGTGAGACGGGACGGCAAAATTCCTATCTGCTCGTGATCTTCCACACAAAGATCCTCTTTTCCTACGACGGAAAGGACTATTTCAATGCGCCCAAAAACAGCATCATCCTGTACACCCCCTACCGCATGCAGGCTTACCGCAGCGACGATGAGACTTTCGTGAACAGTTTTATGGGATTTTCGGTCGAACAGGAGTACTTCAAGAGTTTTGATTTTCCCTTTGACACCCTCTTTACCGTGAGCCAACATGATGTGGATGTGATCGTGAAACTGCTCGATTCGATGTCCTTCATTGTGAACACGCGCTATGAGCCCTTTAACGTCAAGAACATTCCCGAGATGATCGACACTCTCTTTGCGACGCTGAATAAGGCCTATCTCGACAGCGTGCTCTCCCCCGCCGACGTCTCTTCCAAGCTGGCGCTCTTTTCGGAGATCCGAAACCGCATGATCAACGATCCCATTCCCAATACGGTCAAGTCGATGACGGCGCAGTCGGGATACAGCGCGACCTATTTCAGCATTTGCTATAAGAAATTTTTCGGGATCAATCCCGTCCGCGACAGACAGTTCCACATCGTGCAGATCATCAAAGACTATCTCAAGACTTCCAACCTCTCTCTGGAAAAGATCGCCGAACTTTGTTCTTTTGAGAGTGTGCCGTACATGATCTCCGTTTTCAAGAAGTATGAGAAAAAAACGCCCCATCAATACCGCATTGAATTTCAGAGAAACAGCGGCTGACCGATTTTTCGGAGAAAAGTTTTCCCGCCGCGCGAAAACGGTTGCTTTTTTCTCGGAATTGGGATAGAATGTTCTTGTTTCTCTTCCGATTGCCGAATTTCATATCCTGCTTCCGTAGTTAAATGGATATAACAAGCCCCTCCTTCGTCGGCGCAAACTTCGCTTCTGCGCCGTCCCTGCGAGCAGGAACGGCGGCTTTTGCTCCGTTGCGTCTCCTCTCCCCACAAAAATCCTTCGGCTTTTTGCGGGGGCCCCAATTTCATAGTACGCTTCCGTAGTTAAATGGATATAACAAGCCCCTCCTAAGGGCTAATTATGGGTTCGATTCCCGTCGGGAGTACCACGAAAAACCTTAGTCGAACTGTTTTCGGCTGAGGTTTTTTGCTTTCTTTTGAAGTTTGAGGCAACGGCGGTTTATGCCGCAAAAGCCGCTTGACATGAGAATGGCGTGTGGTAGGCTATCGTGCCAACGGCAAACAATTAG
>CANREF010000025.1 GCA_947629575.1 uncultured Clostridia bacterium
GAGCTTCCCGCGGGCGTTGAAATGGTCATGCCCGGCGACCACGTCACCATGACGGTCGAGCTCATCAAGCCCGTCGCCATCGAGGAAGGTCTCCGCTTCGCTATCCGCGAGGGCGGCAGAACGGTCGGTTCCGGCGCTGTTTCCAAGATCCTGAAATAAGGTAAAATAAAATCGACAGGAGCACGGCTCGACCGTGCTTTTTGTCGTACAAACAGGGGGATCATATGAAATTCAAATCTGCACTTATAGCAGCCCTTATGCTGTGCTGTGCGCTCGTCTTCGTTCCGCTCGGGAAGACCGCCGCGTCTGCGGCAGCCGCCGATGATACGATCGCCGAGACTTATACGGGCTATCTGACCGAAACGGGCGTCGCGGGCGCTCCCACCGTCATATGCGACGTGAGAACGCAGGAAGATCTTATTTCGCTCGCGGGGGACGTCACGCCCTCCAACGCCATTCTCCGCATAGACGGCGACTGCAACGTCGTAACGGAGACGGGGGAGGCGCTCGGCTCTTTCGACGAGATCTATACAAAAACTCTGCGGGGGAAGATCATCCCCGTGCTCTTCCTGTCCGACAGAGCGGGCGCGGACGCTGCCATGCAATATCTGAAGGAGGAACGCGCGATCCTCGACATCGCCGTTATGTCCGAGGACGCCTCCCTCGTGAAGTCGGTGCGGACGGAGCTCCCTCGCATCCGCGGGATCGTGTCCTTCCCGCAGAAGACCGACCCCTTCGAGGTCGTGAAGACGGTCAACTCCTCTTATGCCAACGTCGCCGTCTTGCGCCGTGAACTTACAACGAAGGAGGACGTCGATTTCATCCAGTCCCGCTTCAAGACGGTGTGGCTGCTCGCCGACGAGGACGGACCGATGCCCTATCACAGCGCTATCGTCAGCGGCGCGTTCGGCGTCATCGCGCAAAAGTACGCGAAGGTGTACGAAGTCCTCACAGGCGCATTTCCCGCAGGCGAGGTGTACCGTATGCGTATGCCCTACAATGTCGCGCATAGGGGAATGGGCACGAGCGGACAGGGTGCAAATCTTCTCGACGAATATCACGAAAACAGCGTGAGTTCCTGCCAAAAGGCGGTGGAAGCGGGGGCGACCCACCTCGAAGTGGACGCCTATGTGACGACGGACGACGTGATCGTGATGATGCACGACAACGACCTTTCCCGCACTACCGACGGAACGGGGCATATCGAGAACTATTCCTACTCCCAACTTATGGAATTCGATCTCGATCTTGCGCCCCGCACCGAGAAGATCCCCACTCTCTCGCAGATCCTCGATATCTCGCGGGAGACGGGCGTGATCGTCGTCTTGGAGATCAAGACGGAAAAGACGGACAAATTTCTCGCGGCTTTCCGCGATACGGTCGAACAAAAGAGCGCACGGGACGGCTTCGACTATTGGCGGCAGATCGTCGTCATCTCCTTCCAAGTCCCCGTCATCACCGCCATGCGCGTACAGCTTCCCGAAGTCCCCACCGCCGACTTGAACTCCGTAGACGTGGGGAACGGACCTTTGCTCTTCAAGCTGTCCGAGTGGAATACGGGCGTAGACGCGCCCGCGGGTGAGGCGACTTACGAGCGGGAAAATTTCCTGCGCGCCCGCGGCATCGTGGGGTGGTACTGGACCTACGGAAGTTTCCTGCCCCTGCAATATACGCAGGGCGTCACCAATAACGACCCTCGCGCCGAGGGCGTCATCCGCAGAGTCTATACGGAGGACTTCGAATTGCAGGAGGGACAGCGCCTCTACAGCGGCGTGACGGTCGCCGTGAAAGTGGAAGACTACGCGGGCAACGTCACCGAGGATGAGGGCGAAGTGGTATTCTTCCAAAAGACGGAAAACGGCTATGCCGCGATCGTCCGCTACGAGACCGAGCAGGGAGCTTTCTTCACCGACCTCTTCTATGCCACGGAGAAATCCGATGAGCCCCAAGAGCCCGCAGGGCCGCAAGACCCCGCAGAGCCGTCGCAAACTTCCCCCGCCGAAGGGGGCGGATGCGGCGCGGCGCTCGGGATCTCGCCGCTGTTGCTCTGTGCGCCCTTCCTATTCTTCGTCCGCCGCAAGAGAGCGTAACCTACATTCTCCGTCCCCCGCGCCATGCCGCGGGGGATTTTTTCTTTATTTGCACAAAATGATGTCATGAAATTTTTCAAACGCGCGGTCGCATGGGGGAAGCGCGCGCTTTCGGCGCTCGCCGCGCGGCGATATACGACCGTTGCGGGCGCGCTGACCTTTTTCCTCATCCTCTCCGTCGTTCCCTTTTCCTTTTGGCTCGTTCTCCTCTTCGGGAATTCCGCACTCGATCCCGAGAGCCTTCTTGAGCTCGAGATCTTCGACTGGGCGCGGGAACTTCTGTATTTCCTCAAGACGAACGCGTCGGGTGCGGCGGCGGGCGCGGGCGCGCTCTTTCTCGTGACGACCCTCTGGTCGAGCACCAATTTCTTTTACCACCTCAGAAGGAGCGGGGAGATCCTGTATGACTATCACCGCAAAAAGCACGGGTGGAAGGTGCGCCTTTCGGCGATCCTGCTCACCTTCGCGATCTTGCTGTTCTTTGCGGCGGCGGGCGCGAGCCTTGTCGGAATGATCCACCTCGCGCGGACCTTTCCACGGTGGCTGTTCTATTTTACCGTATATTCTCTCGTGCTCTTTCTCGGCTTCTGCGCGGCGTGGATCTTGAACGGTTATATCTGCCCCTATCGCGTAAAGGCATACGATACCCTGCTCGGCAGTCTCTTCACCGCGGTCGCGTGGCTTGTCTTTTCGGGCGGCTTTTCCATCTATCTCAATTTCTCCGATCAGACCAAACTGTACGGCGCACTCTCCCTGCTCATCGTCTTTTTGCTCTGGCTCTACCTCATGATGATCTGCTTTACCGCGGGCGCAGTATACAACCGCCATCACATCAAAGTGAAGGGTTTGGAGCATAAAACGCTGTAATTCGACGATTATCAAAATAAAAAAGTCCTATATTTCGACATTTGTCTAAATACAATTCCGAAAAAAAGCGTTCCCGCTTGAGGAAAATGGGGCGAAAGGGATTGCATTTTCCATTAAAATGTTGTACAATAAAATCGGAAACGGATCGGGTGCGGTTTTCGTGCGGGCGATCCTGAAAAATCGAATTTGCGGAAAGAGAGCGCATCGCTCTCGTTTTGTCATAGAACAGGAAAGGAGTATTTTTTGAAAAAAGAAAGGTATCATCAAGAAGGGAAGAGCGCCATCGAGCTCGCCATCCTCAACGGGATCGAGGCTTACAATCGGGAGCAGGCGAAGAAGAACGCGCCCCCCAAGCAGAAAGCGCAGAGCGAAACGGAGCGCGTCGCCGAGGAGAAGCCCATGGGGCTCGGGCAGCTGCGTTCGAAAGAGGCAATGGAAGAGGCGGGGATAAAGCCCCGCCGCAAGTCCCGCGCCAAGGGGAAGGGGACGCCCGTGAAGAATGTGACCCTCCCGCCCCGGAAGCCCGCCGTCAAGGAGCAGAAGAAGAGCGGCGAGGGAAGCGCGGCGCCCGCACAGGTCTCGGCGCCCGTGCAGACCCGCCCGCCGCGGAAGAGGAAGAAGCCGCCCATAAAGGTGCTCTTCTTCGGCGGCGTGGGGGAGATCGGCAAGAACATGACCGCTCTCGAATTCGGCAGCGACATCATCATCATCGACGCGGGGATCATTTTCCCCACCGAAGAGATGCCGGGCATCGACTTGGTATTTCCCGACATCACCTATCTCATCAAGAACAAGCACAAGATCCGCGGCGTGTTTTTGACGCACGGGCATGAAGACCATATCGGCGGCGTTCCCTATTTGATGAAGGAGATCTCCGCCCCCGTCTACGGGACGAAACTCACCCTTGCGCTCGTGGACAATAAATTGCGGGAGCATCGGCTCAACAATATCAAGCTCGTCACCGTCTCACCCGGGGAAAAGGTGAAGGCGGGGATCTTCGGGGTGAATTTCGTCAACGTCAACCATTCCATTGCGGGAGCGTTGGCGCTCGCCGTGGAAACGCCCTACGGCATCGTCTTCCACAGCGGGGACTTCAAGATCGACTTGACTCCCGTCGCGGGCAGTCCCATCGATCTTTCCGAGATCGCGGAATACGGGAAGAAGGGGGTTTTGCTCTATCTCGGCGAATCCACGAATATCGAACGCCCGGGATACACCATGAGCGAGACGGTCGTCGGGACGACCCTCGAGCATCTGTTTGCCGAAAACGCCGACCGCCGTCTCATCATTGCCACCTTCGCCTCCAACGTTCACCGCTTGCAGCAGATCATCGACATCGCGGTGAAGTACCGCCGCAAAGTTGCCCTCTCGGGGCGGAGCATGCTCAACGTCGTAGACGCCGCTCTCAAGATCGGAGAGCTCATCATTCCCGAGGGCGTGCTCGTCGATGTGGAAAAGGTCAAAAACTATTTCGACCGTGAGATCGTCATCGTCTCCACGGGGTCGCAGGGCGAGCCCATGAGCGCGCTCACGAGAATGGCGTCTGGGGATTTCAACAAGCTCACGATCGGGTCGAACGACACCATCATCATCTCGGCAAGCCCCATTCCGGGCAACGAGCGCATGATCTATCGGGTCATCAACAATCTCTTCAAACTCGGCGCGAACGTCGTCTATGAATCGCTCGAAAAGATCCACGTCTCGGGCCACGCCTGTCAGGAAGAACACAAGATCATGCACGGGCTCTTGAAACCCAAGTTTTTCATTCCCGTGCACGGGGAATACCGTCATCTCAAGCGGCACGCCCTCCTTGCAGAAGAGACGGGGATGCGCCCCGAGCGCATCTTCATCCCCGACATCGGCACTTGCGTGGAAGTGACGGACGAGAGCATCGTTCAGGGCGAGAGCTTCCCCGCGGGGGCTTGGCTCATCGACGGCGAGGGGGTGGAAGATCCCACAGGCGAGGTGCTCAAGGACCGCATCCGCATGTCGGCAGAGGGGGTATTTATCGTAACGGTCACCGTTTCGAAGGGATATGTGCTCTCCGAACCGATCATCGAGAGCCGCGGGTTTGTCTTTTCCGAAGAGCGGGACTATCTCGGAGAACTGAGAGAAGTTGTGGATAAGGTCATCGAGGGCGGCGGAGCGAAACTTTCCAAGGAGGAGTTCGGCGCAAACCTCAAGCGCGCCATGAAGAATTACCTCTTCAAAAAGACAAAACAGTCGCCCATGATCATACCGATCATTGTAGAGGTGTAAGGGTTCAGTTCACGAAAAATCTTTTGCTTCGCAAAATCTTTTTCCGTGAGGGGTTAAGTTGTTTGCTCCGCAAAAGCAATCTGCCCGCCCGATAACTGCTTCGTAAAAACAAAAAGCCGCAGGTGTGCGGCAAATTGGGTCCCGCAGCGCAAAATGGCGATTTTGCTCGCGGTCAATTTCAGAATTCGCCCCACCCACTTAGCCCCCCTCCAATGGAGGGGGTGGTGGGTGCGTCATGCTGAGCCGAGATGTGAATACGCAGTCCGATAAAGCTCTCTCCGAAGCATCTATTGTCCCCGCGAGATTCTTCGAGGACAGCTCTCAGTTTTCATGTTATTTAGTCACCTCAGAATGACGCGGGAAGAAGGAGGCGGAATGCTTGCTGTCCCTTTTAGGGAAAGTACCCGAGCAACGCGAGGGGGAAAGGGTTTTATGAACTCTCGGAAACCCCTCAGTCACTCACATTGTTCGTGACAGCTCCCCTATAAGGGACGCCAAGATACCGCGAATTGGGTGCGCTGCCCTGCTCAGCGCAGTAATTGAAAATCTTTCAGGGGAAGAATTATGAAACGGAATTTGTTTGTCTACATCAGTTTACCGATCTGCGCCGCGATCTTCCTTGCGTTCGGCATTTGGGTCATTGCTATGCGGAGCGAAACGGGCTACATCGTCTGCGGCGCGCTTCTTCTCGCCTTTGCCCTGTTCGTCTTGCTCCTCCTCGCAAAGATCGCTTTGCAGGACAGTCTCAATTTGAAATGCGGCACGCTGTTTGCGGAAAAGCGCTATGCCGAGGAGCGCGCTTACCTTGAAAAAGTGCGGAAAGGTCCGCTCTCCTTCCTCACCCGCATCGTGGCGATGTCCCACTACGTCTGCGCCTGTATGGCGCTCGACGACCTTCCCAACGCGGCGCGCATCATCGACAGGCTTCGCCACGGCGGCGGCGCGGGCTGGAAATACCGCACCGCATACTGCTACATCCTCATCCAACTCGACGGGGGAGCGCTCGAAATCGCCCGCACCGAATACGAGGAATTCCGCACCCAGTGTGCGCAGGCGGAGATCTATCGCGGTCAAATCGAAGTGCTTACGGCGATCTTCCACCGCATTTTCGGGACGAACAACAACGAACCTCTCCCCGAGGCGGCGGTCAATTCCGCCTATCCCGTCGTCGGGCGTATTCTCGGCAGAGTACACGAAGAGCGCGCCGCCGAGAGGCAGGGATCATGGGAATATTAGAAGAACTTCCTCCTCCCCTTCTCGCCCTCCGCGCGGAGGCGAAGGAGGGGAGAGACCCCACCTGTGCGGATGAAACTCTCGGCTTCATTTTGGAGCTGTGTGTACAAAATTCCTTTGAACGTATCCTTGAAATCGGTACATCGGTCGGCTTGACGGCATGTGCCATGCTCTCCGTTTGCGGCGCGCGATATACGGGGATCGAACTCGACGTTGAGCGGGCGGCGCTTGCGCGCGAAAACTTGATACGGTTTGCATTTTCCGACCGCGCGACCCTGTTGGAGGGGGACGCGGGGAAGATCTTGCCGCGGCTCGAAGGGGAGTTCGATCTCATTTTTTTGGACGGACCGAAAGTGCAGTATCCCAAATATCTGCCCGATTGCAGACGGCTTCTCAAGAGGGGAGGCTATCTTTTGTCCGACGACGTGCTCCTCTACGGGTGGGTGCGGGGCGAGCCGCCGAAGAAGCGGAAGATGCTCGTCGAGCATATACGGGAATACCTTTCCGCGCTGGAAAGCGATCCCGTCTTCGAAACGAAGATCTACGAATACGGCGAGGGGCTTGCCGTGAGCAGGAAATTATAGCGGAGGCGCTTTCCGAAAAAATGTGCTTACAAAAGTGTGAATTGTTAGCTCCCGCGGGGAGCATGGAAAAGCTCAAGATCGCGATCTACTACGGTGCGGACGCTGTCTATCTCGGCGGCAAGGCGTTTTCTCTGCGTTCGTTTGCGGATAACTTTTCGGATGAGGAACTTGCCGAGGCGATCTCCTATGCCCACGCGCATGGAAAAAAGGTGTACGTCTGCGCCAATATTTTTGCAAACAATTCCGATCTTCCGCGGCTCGAAGCGCATTTCCGCCTACTCGAAGATCTTCGGGCGGATGGCGTGCTCCTCTCTGACGCGGGAGCTCTTCGGCTCTGCAGGCGGGTCGCTCCCCGTCTTCCCGTCCATATCTCCACGCAGGCGAACACCCTCAACGCAGAAGCCGCGGCGATGTACCGCGATCTCGGGGCGGCGAGAGTGGTGCTTGCCCGCGAGCTGTCCTTAAAGGAAATTGCCGAGATCCATGCCGCCCTGCCCGAGCTCGAGCTCGAGGCGTTCGTCCACGGCGCGATGTGCATCGCCTACAGCGGGCGGTGTCTTCTCTCGGACTATCTCGACGGCAGAAAGAGCAACCGCGGCGAGTGCGTTCAGGCATGCCGCAGGCAGTATCGCATCCAAAACGGCGAGAGCGGGACGGGGGAATGGTACGACGTCGAAGAGGACGGGCGGGGCGCTTACATTCTCAACAGCCGCGATCTCAACATGAGCCGCCATTTATCCGAGCTCGAAAAAGCGGGGGTCTGTTCTTTCAAGATAGAGGGCAGAATGAAGAGCGAATACTATCTCGCGACCGTCGTCAACGCCTATCGGCGCATCATGGACGGCGGATTTTCGGAGGAGCTCGGGGAAGAGCTCAACTGTGCGGCGCGCCGTTCCTTTACCACGGCCTATGCCTTCGGGAAAGACGGCGGAACGGAGGACTATGAAAACGCTCCCGTGGCGGGCAAATGTACCTATATCGCCAATGTGTGCGGCAGTCAGGACGGGATCGTCCTCGCCGAAATGCGCAACCGTTTCCGTGAGGGCGACCTTCTCGAGGTGCTCTCCCCGGGGGAGTACTTCGGGAAAACGTTCACGGTGGGGGAACTTCGCGACCCGCTCGGCGCTCCCTGCGAAGACGCCAAGCTCGTGCAGGGAAAATACACCTTCGCCTGTCCGTTCCCGCTCCGTGAGGGGGACATCCTTCGGCGGCGGCAATGACGATGAGACCGCGCGGCGTGATAAACGCCGCGCGGTTTCGCATATAATGGGACATGATACCTTATCGGAGAAGGGTGGGCAAGAGCGCGGCGACCTTTTTCGCCGTCCTTGTCATGTTTCTGTTTGTCGTGGCTCTGTTTGCGGGAGTGTTCTTCTGGCAGGGCGAAAGGAGCGTGCGCGTGGACGGGGAGCGGGAATACTATTTCCTCGTCCGCGAGTGCGAGGATACGACCGCCTCCGCCGTATCGGGGCAGGTGTATCTCTCGGGCGGGGCGGGCTATCTGCTCGAGACGAACGGACGCAGCTGCGTCGTGCTTGCGGGATATTTCCGTTTGGAGGACGCCGAGCGGGTAAAGAGCACCATGGCGGAGAAGGAGATCTTCGCCGACGTGCTCGTTCTGCGCTCGGAGGATTTCTTTTTGGAAGGAGACGCGGCGGAGGAAAAGAATCGGGTGGAGGGAAACCTCAAAACGGCGGAGACCTGTGCGCGCGTTCTCTATGACGCCGCGAACGGGCTGGAGCGCACGAGCCTTACGCAGGAGGAGGCAAAGAGCGCCGTGCGGGGAGTTTCCAAGTCGCTCAAAGGACTGCGCGAGGGGAATGCGTCCGAGCTCTTTTCCCGCTGGAATGCCGAGCTGGTCGCAGCCGAGCGCCGCTGCACCGAGATATGCGAGGGCATCCTCTTTGCCAAGGACCTGCGCTATCTGCAGGTGCAGCTTTTGATGGCGGTCGTAAATGCGGATGGCTATTTTGCGCGGTAACGCTTGACGGGGAGAGCGATTTTGTCTATAATAGAATGCGGTAGAGACGTCTCAACCGGTTCGACATGACATTTGGGAAGGGAGTTTCCTATGAATTACAGAGAAGAATCGCTCAAAAAGCACGCAGAGTGGAGGGGGAAGATCGAAGTCGTTCCCCGCGTGGAGGTGGACAGCAGGGAGAAGCTCTCCCTCGCCTATACCCCCGGGGTCGCCGAACCCTGCCTTGCCATTCAAAAAGATGCGGACAAGAGTTTTGAACTCACGAGAAGGTGGAACACCGTGCCCGTCATCACCGACGGTACTGCCGTCTTGGGGCTCGGGGACATCGGCCCGGAGGCAGGAATGCCCGTCATGGAGGGCAAGTGCGCCCTCTTCAAGGCGTTCGGAGATGTGGACGCCATTCCGCTGTGCATCCGCTCCAAGGATACCGAGGAGATCATCCGCACGATCGAACTGCTCGCGGGCTCTTTCGGCGGTATCAACCTCGAGGACATCGCTGCGCCCCGCTGTTTCGAGATCGAGCGGCGGCTCATCGAGGACCTCGACATCCCCGTCTTCCACGACGATCAGCACGGCACGGCGGTCGTGACGGCTGCCGCCCTTCTCAATGCGCTCAAACTCGTGGGGAAGCAGATCGAGCATATCCGCGTCGTCATCAACGGAGCGGGGGCGGCGGGCATCGCCATCGCCAAATTCCTATTGAAGATGAAGGTGGGGGACATCATCCTCTGCGACAGGCAGGGCATCCTCTGCGCCGGGGACAGGCAGCTCACGGACGCCAAGGCGGAGATCGCCCTTGTCACCAACCGCGACCTTCGGGTGGGCACGCTCGCCGACGCGATGCGGCTTGCGGACGTCTTCATCGGCGTCTCGGGCCCTAACTGCGTCACCAAGGAGATGGTCGCCTCGATGAAAAAGGACGCCATCGTATTCGCCTGCGCCAATCCCACCCCCGAGATCTCCCGCGAGGACGCCTTGGAAGCGGGCGCTGCGGTCGTGGGGACAGGCTCTTCGGAAAAGCCCAACCAGATCAACAACGTGCTCGTGTTCCCGGGGCTCTTCCGCGGCGCGCTCGACGTGCGGGCGAAAAAGATCAACTTCGAGATGATGCTCGCCGCGAGCAAGGCGATCGCCTCGTGCGTTGCAGAGGAAGCGCTGAATGCCGACTTCATTTTGCCCTATGCCTACGACAAGCGGGCGCACGAAGCGGTGGCTGCCGCCGTTGCGACGGCGGCGCGGGAGACGGGCGTTGCAAAGCGATAAAGTCCTATAATAAGGAGAAAGGAAATAAGTATGAACTTTTGGGAAGAATTACTTATGGAGATCGGCAACGGCAACCGCTCGATGGGGTTTGCTCTTTTCGTCGTGGGAGCGCTCATCCTGTTAGTTGCGCTCGTATCGATCATCGTGAGCATTGTGCTCGGCGTGAAATACTATCGGTTCAACCGAAAGGAAAACAGCGCAGGGCTGACGGGCGTGGAAGCCGCAAGAAAGGTCTTGGACGCCAACGGTCTGGAGCACATCAAAGTAAAGACGGTGGGTTCGCTCATGTTCGGCAATAGTTACAGCCACTATTTCAAAAAGGTACGCCTCAGAAGGCTCACGCGCCACAAAAAGAGCATTACGGCGCTTGCCATGGGCGTGCAGAAAGCGTCCCTCGCCGTGCTCGATAAGGAAGGCGACCGTGCGATGAGAACGCGGATCAGGCTCATTCCGCTCATTACCTTCGGCCCTCTTGCCTTCATACCCCTCCTTGTCGTCGGCGTTTTGCTCGACTTCTTGGTGCTCAAGACGAACGGTTGGGTGACGATCTGTTTTGCGGCATTGGGCGCTGTGTTCTATCTCCTGTCCTTTGTGCTCTCCCTCATGACCCTCAAGACGGAGAAAAGGGCGCAGGAACGCGCTTATGAGCTCCTTCGCGAAAACGATATGGCGACCCAGGAGGAGATCGCGGACATCAAAAAATTGTTCAAACTCTATAACATCCAATATGTCAACGATATGATCCTGTCCGCGCTCGAACTGCTCTATTATGTTTTGGAGATCGTATCGGGCGTCACGGGCGGTTCGGCGGGCAGTTCTTCGAACGATTGATGAATTTCAGAGAGGCATTTGCCTCTCTTTTTTTGCAAAAATTTTTCAAAATCGTTTGAGAACTAAAAAAATGCGGTATAAATAAGATGTAAAGGATCTCCCGAAAGGGAAAGGAGAAAAAATGATGAAAACCTATTTACAGACAAGACCGCAAAATGATATTTTCGACGCACTCGACGACTTTTTCCGCCCCATGTTCTATGACGAAAAACTCGACAGCATGCGCACGGACATCCGTGAAAACGAGACAAGCTATCTGCTCGATATCGAACTTCCCGGATTTGCAAAGAACGAGATCAAAGTCTCTCTCGAAAACGGCTATCTCACCGTGAGCGGCGAGAAGACGGAGAAGGAAGAGGACAAGAACACGAAGTTCCTGCGGAAGGAATGCCGTCTTTCGTGCCGCCGCAGCTACTACGTGGGCGAGGACGTGGAACAGGAAAACGTGCGTGCCAAGTATGAAAACGGCATCCTCACGCTCACCGTTCCCAAGACGCAGCCCAAGAAGATCGAGGCGCGCACGATCAACATCGACTGACAGTAAACCGACAAAGGCCCGAGGGACATCCTCGGGCTTTTTTCGATGATCAAAGAGCCGTTCACCCAAATATGGGGAAAAGGAACAAAATTCTTGCTTTTGGACGCGGAGCGTGCTATAATAGTGGCATGATCGTTTCCGATATGCACACCCATTCCTCCTTCTCGGAGGATGGAAGATCTACCCTTACACAGATGGCAGAGGCGGGGAGAAGCCGCGGCCTTCGCTTTTTGGGCGTCTCAGAACACCTCGATGTCGATCCCGTCTCCGAAAAACTCTTTCAGCCGACGGACGTTCCCGCCTACTTTTCTGCCGCGCGGGAACTGCAGAGGGAGAACGGGCCTTCGTTCACCCTATTGACAGGGCTGGAATACGGTTACAGCCCCGACGCGCACACTTTGGAGACCCTTCTCTCCGTCTCCGAAAAATATGCCCCCGACTTTGTGGTGAACAGCGTCCACGTCGCAGACGGGGAGGAGTGTTCCCGTGCGGAGTATTTCCGCGGAAAGAGCAAACGGCAGGCATATTCCGCCTATCTCGAGCAGGTTTTGAACAGCCTCGACGCGCCCTATTTCTATGACGTTATCGGGCATCTCGGGTACGTCTCCCGCAAAGCGCCCTATGAGGACAAGACCCTGCGCTATGAGGACTTCCGCGATCTTTTGGATGAGATCCTGAAAAAGGCGATCGCGCGGGGAAAACTGCTCGAAGTCAATACCCGTTCGCGGCTTTCGGGAAGTCCCTTCCTGCCAGGACCGGATATCCTCGCCCGCTACCGTGAACTCGGCGGCAGGCTCATTTCCTTCGGCTCGGACGCTCACGACGTCTCCTTTATCGCAGCGGGCAGGGAGGACGTCGCGGCAACCCTCCAAGAGCTCGGCTTCGACGCCGTCGCAGTGCCCGCGCTGGGAAGGGTGACCCTTCTCCCGCTTAAATGAGGGTCTCGTATTCGGCGTAGAGCGCGTCCGATTCGGCGCGAAGTTTTTCGAGACGGTCTGTGACTTCGCGCACTTTGAGATAGTCGGAAGCGACGGCGACGAGGGTCTCGTTGAGCTGCGCTTCCAAGCCCTCTATCTCTTCGAGCCTTGTCTCGATTTCTTTGATACGTACCTTGATTTTTGTCTCTTTTGCCCGTTCTTCACGGCTCCTGTGCGAGCCGTTTTTTTCTTTTTCTTCCCGTGCGGGAGATGGGGTCTTTTCCGCCTTCCTGCTCTCGAGGAAGGAATCGTAGCTCCCCGAAAAGAGGACAAGTTTGCCCCCCTCAAAGGCGACGATCTTGTTTGCGAGCGCCTCGATGAACCGCCTGTCGTGGGAGACGAAGAGGAGAGTGCCGTCGAAGGCTCTGAGCCCCTCCTCGAGGGATTCCCGCGCGGGAAGGTCGAGGTGGTTGGTAGGTTCGTCCAAAAAGAGGACGTTCCCGTGCCGCGCTTCCAACAGGGCGAGGGAGAGCTTTGCCCTCAGTCCGCCCGAGAGTTCCTTCACTTTCTTTTCCATGTCTTCGGCGAACAGCCCTGCGCGGGCGAGCAAGCTGCGCGCGTCCGTCTGCGAAAGGAGGGAATATTTCCCCCAAAACGCGTCGAGTACGCGCTCCTCGGGATCGAGATCCGCATTCTCCTGATCGTAGTAGGCGATGCGGGTAAAGCGTGCGTGGGACACTTTGTCGCTCTCTTTGAGCAGGAAGCGAAGAAGGGTGCTTTTTCCCGTGCCGTTGTCTCCCACGAGGGCGCATCTGTCGCCGCGCGCAAGGGAAAAGGAGGCGTCTTTGAGGAGCAGCTTGTCTCCCGCATACAGGTCGAAGCGGGGAGCGAGGACAACGTTCTCGTACGGTTTTTCGGTATACGTAAAGCGAAAACGAGGCGGTTCGGGGGGCGGAAGGGGCTTTTCGATGAGCTCCATCCGCCCGAGTTTGTTCACGCGGGAGAGGGCGCTCTTTGCCGTCGTCGCGCGGACGAGATTGCGGTCCACATAGTCTTTGAGGTCTGCGATCTCCGCCTGCTGCGCCTCGTATGCGCGGAGCTGCTGCTTGTAGCGCTCCTCTTTGAGCAGGCGATATTTGGAGTAATTTCCCTTATAGGAAGTGACCCTTCCGCGCTCGAGCTCGAGGGTGCGGTCGGTGAGTTTGTCGAGGAAATATCTGTCGTGCGAGACGACGAACAGAGTGCCCTTGAGGGTGAGAAGATAGTCTTCGAGCCAGAAGAGGGTCTTCACGTCGAGGTGGTTTGTGGGCTCGTCGAGGATGAGAAGCTCTGGGTCTTCGAGCAAGAGGCGGCAGAGTTTGAGCCTCGTCTTTTCCCCGCCCGACATCGTGGAAACGGGGCGGTCTTCCCGTCCCTCGAATCCCATTCCGCCGAGCACGGTGCGGATGCGCACGTCGGTGTGGTAGCTGTCCCGCGCGGCGATGCGCTTTTCCAAACTCTCGATGCGGGCGGAGAGGGCGCGCAGTTCTCCTTCGGACGCCTTTGAAAGGCGCATCTGGGCATCCGCAAGATGAGAGAGGAGCTCTTCGTCCTCACGGAAGACTTCCTTCATCGTCTCGTATACGGTGGCATCCGACTCGAACCCGCCGCTTTGTTCGAGATAGCCGATCTTGAGCCCGTTTTTCACGAAGACGCGCCCGCTGTCGGGAACGAGTTCGCCGAGGATGAGCCTTATGAGGGTGGTCTTGCCCTCGCCGTTCCCGCCGAGAAGCCCGATGCGCTCCTTTTCGTGCACGGAGAAAGAGACGTCTTCCACGGTGGGAACGCCGAGATAGCCGAATGTTACGTTTTCCAAAGAGAATAGCATAGAATTTCTTGCCTTTACGGATGCTTTATGGTATGAAGAAGTGCAAACAGCTCATAGCGGTCCGCGCGCTCGAAACGCGTTTGAAGGGCGCTTCCCCCAACGAATGCGCAAAACTCACCAAGGAGCTCGTCAAACTCAAAGATGAATGGCTCAACGGGTGAGAGGGGGACACCACACCCGCCCCCTGCGGGGGCACCCTCTCCTTGGAGAGGGCTTAGAACTCCTCCTTAGGAGGAGCTGTCACCGTAGGTGACTGAGGTGGTTTTTCTAAAATCTCTTCCGCGAGCAAAACCACGCTTTTGCGCTGCGGGACAACATTTGCGCGACACTTCGCGCTTTTTGTTTTTGCAAAGCGATTTAGAGAATCAACTCAGTTGATGCAGGAGGAGAGTCTCCTCACGAAAATTTGTCGTAAGACAAATTTTGTGAATCTCTTCCGCGAGCAAAACCACGCTTTTGCGCTGCGGGACAACATTTGCGCGACACCTCGCGCTTTTTGTTTTTACGAAGCGATTTAGAGAATCAACTTAGTTGATGCAGGAGGCGAGTTTCCTCACGAAAATTTGTCGTAAGACAAATTTTGTGAACTACCCTTGTACCGACTCCAGCAATTCGCAGTCGTAGAGAGTGGGGTTGAAAGCCGTTCCCGCGAGGGTGGGCAGCCGTTCTCCGAGGCGGAAGTCCGCAGGCAGATCGCGCGGCGCATATCCCGTGACTTCGCGAAAGACGCGGTTGAAGTTGCGTATCGTCCCGAATCCGCATCGGGTCGCGATCTCGGTCATGGAGAGACTGCCGCTCTGCATGAGCTCGACGGCGTGTTCGGTGCGCACAAAGTTGAGATGACGGGAAAAGGTGATCCCCGTTGCGCGGTGAAAGTATCGGGAAAAATAGCATTCGCTCATTCCCATATAGGAGGCTGCGTCGGAAAAGGTAAAGTATTCGTATTTTTCCGAAACTTCCCCGAGCAGACGGATGAATTTTCTCGTCGTTGCGTCTTCCCCTTCGCGGGGCACGACTTCCTCGCCGCGGAAGATCTCCGACATGAGCAGAAGGACATGCGCCGCCGCCTCCGCACCGCAGAATTTTTCCTTCGAAAGGAGCACCTCGCGGATCTTTGCATACGTTCCGGGGATGGGATAGTTCCCCTTGAGGCGGGGAACGGCGAGGCGCACGTCGCCCAAATAATCTTTGAGAATGGCATAGTCGAACACCAGGACGATGAGCGTGGTATCCTCCTCGCGGGCGTGCATATAATGGACTTGCCCGCGGTCAATGTAGAGCGCTTCGCCCACGGTCAGGGTATGGGTCTGCTTTTCGCAGAATACGTCGATAGAGCCCTTTTCGACATAGAGGAGCTCGCAGTCGTAATGCCAATGCAAGAGGTTGTGGGAATGGCGGTATTTGCCCGCCCAGACCTTTGCCGAATGGGGATAGTTCCAGACTTCTCTCTTTGCGATCATGATCTTCCTCCGCTTCCATTCTAACATGGAGAAAGAGGGACTGTCAAGCGATGATGTCAATAAATGTCCGAAATCGGGCAACAGATTACTTGTTTTCCAAGCCGATTGCCATTATAATGTAGGTACAAAAAAAGCGCAGAGGGAGGATCATGGATTTTTCAACGGCACTATCGAAACTTTTGGACTATGCCGCCATTCGTCTCGGCTTGAAGGAGAGGAACGTCATCTGGGCGCGCAACAGCGTGCTCATGGTGCTCCGTAAGGACGGGTGCGAGGAACGGGCGGCCTCTTACGAGGGGGAGCCTCTCTCGGGGCTTTTGGAAGTTCTCACGGCGGACGCTCCCGAAGAGGAACGGGAAAAACTCTCCGACGCGGTCATGGGCGCGCTCATGCTCCCGCCCGCGGAGGTGGAGGAGATCTTTTCCCGCCTTTACGAGAAGTCCCCCGCGGAGGCGACGGAGTGGCTCTATAACTATTCCGTCGATTCGGACTATGTGAAGAAGGAAAAATTGGACAAAAATCCCCGTTTCGAGGGCAAGAACGGACTGATCGTCACGATCAACCGCGCAAAGCCAGAATTCCGCGACCCCAAAAAGGCGGTGAGCGGGAACAGCGTGAAGGGGGGATATCCGAAGTGTTCCATTTGCCGCGATAACGAAGGTTACTATCCCCGCGGCAAGAGGACGCTTCGCACCGTCTCCTTCCGCCTCAACGGCGGGAAGTGGTTCTGGCAGTTCTCGCCCTACGGCTATTTCTACCAGCACGGCATCGCGGTGAACGAAAAGCACATCCCCATGCACGTGGACGAGGGGACTTTCCTCTCCCTGCTCGAATTTGTGGACGCCTTCCCGCACTACTTTATCGGCTGCAACGCGCCCCTTCCCCGCATCGGCGGGAGCGTGCTCGCGCACGATCATTTTCAGGGCGGCGGGGAAAAACTTCCCCTCTTCAAGGCGTCCCTCGCCATCCCGCTCCGTCACAAGAAATTCCCCGACCTCGAGATCGGCGTGCTCGATTGGTACAACTCCGTCATCCGTATTTCGGGCACGGACGGCCGCGCCGTCACCGCCGCCTCGGAGATCGTGAGAAAGGGCTGGGAGAACTACCGCGACGAGAAGCGCGGGCTCATCCCCTTCGACGAGAACGGCGTGTATCATGCGGTCAGCCCCACCCTCTTCAAGGAAGGGGACAAATACAGCATGAACCTCATCCTCCGCAGCAATATCACTTCGGAGGAATATCCCGACGGCATTTTCCACGCCCACCCCGAGTTCCACATCATCAAGAAGGAGAGCATCGGGCTCATCGAGGCGCAGGGGCTGTTCATCCTTCCCGGGCGGCTCGTGGAGGAATTGGAGAGGCTGAAGGGATCGATTCGGGAGGGCGAACTTCCCGAAGAGCTCAAGGAATTCCGTCTGCTCTATGACGAAGTGCGCGCCATGGGCAAGGAAGACCTCGACGAGGCGATGGAAGACGAACTTGCGAGCATCTGCGAACGCATCTTGCACAATACCGCCGTGTTCAAGACGCATGAAGAGACGGCGGAATTTATGAAGGGAATAGGATTTTATGACTGAAACATATACATATAAAGTCTCTGCCGCGGGCAGAGTCAACCTCATCGGCGAACATGTGGACTACTGCGGCGGAAAGGTCTTGCCCTGCGCGCTCTCTCTGAAGAACACTGTCTTTGTCCGTCCCAACGGAACGGATAAGATCAACCTCTCGTGGACAGACCTTCCCGACAAGATCTCCCTCGAGCTCGACAAGCTCGAGAGCTACCGTCATCTGAAACACGCCAAGTATCATGCAGGATGTGCCGCGCTCTGGAGGGAGGCGGGGCACAAGCTCGTCGGCTGCGATCTGCTCATGGACTGCACCGTGCCCTTCGGCAGCGGGCTCTCCTCGTCGGCGGCGATCGAGGTGAGCACCATTTCGGCGCTCGCCACGGCGGCGGGGGAGGAATTCGACCCCGTGGAAGTCGCCCTCATCGCACAGAAGGCGGAACATGAATATGCGGGCGTCAACTGCGGCATCATGGACCAATTCGTCTCCGCAAACGGAAAGGCGGGGCACGCCCTTCTCTTGGACTGCGCCACCTTGGAGCGCGAATATATCCCCGTCCGCCTCGGCGACTGCGCAATCGTCATCGCCGACTGCAAAAAGCCGCACAGCCTCGTCACGAGCAAGTACAACGAACGCCGCGGCGAGGTGGAGGAGGCCCTCCGCCTGCTCCGGACCCGTATCTCGGTGAAGTGCCTTGCCGAAGTCGCTCCCGCAGTCTTGGAGGAAAACAGAGATCTGTTCTCTCCCGTCGTCTATCGCCGCGCGAAACACGTCGTGGAGGAGTGCGAACGGGTACGTCTCGCGGCGGACGCCATGCGCGCGGGAGACATGAAGGCGTTCGGCGAACTTCTGAACGCTTCCCATAAGTCGCTCAGCGAACTCTATGAAGTCACGGGCAAGGAGCTGGATTCTCTCGCCCATGCGGCGCAGAGCCATCCCGCCTGCCTCGGTTCGCGTATGACGGGCGCGGGCTTCGGCGGCTGCACCGTCTCTCTCGTCAAGAAAGAGGGCGAGGAGGACTTCAAGAAGTACGTCGCCGAGCATTACACCAAAGAGACGGGATACAAGGCGGTCTTCTATCCCGCCGAACTCTCCGACGGCATCGTCGTGGAAAAGTTGTAAAAGAAAAAAAGGAGTGAAAGATATGAATGTTCTTGTAACGGGCGGCGCGGGGTTCATCGGAACTCATACCGTCGTGGAGCTGTTGAACAAAGGATATAACGTCATCGTGATCGACAATCTCTGCAATGCGAACAGGGAAGCGCTCAACCGCGTGGAGCAGATCACGGGCAAGAAGGTCGTATTCTATGAGAACGACGTGCGCGACCGCGCCGCGCTCGAACTCATCTTTACCGCGCACAGCATCGATTGGGTCATCCATTTTGCGGGGCTCAAAGCGGTGGGGGAGAGCGTTCAAAAACCCATCGAATACTATGATAACAACCTCGTCTCCACTCTTGTGCTCGTCGAGACGATGAAGAAGTTCGGCGTGAAGAAGATCGTATTCTCCTCTTCCGCCACGGTTTACGGCGACCCCGCCGAGCTCCCCTTGAAGGAGACCACCGAGCTTCATCCCACCACCAATCCTTACGGCGCGACCAAAGTCATGCAGGAGAATATCCTCAAAGATCTGTTTACGTCCGACAATGAGTGGACGGTGGCGCTTCTGAGATATTTCAACCCCGTGGGCGCGCACGAAAGCGGGCTCATCGGCGAAGATCCCAAGGGGATCCCGAACAACCTCATGCCCTACGTGGCGCAGGTGGCGAGCGGGAAATTGAAGCAGATCGGCGTGTTCGGGAACGACTATCCCACCCCCGACGGCACGGGCGTGCGGGACTACATCCACGTGGTGGACCTTGCGCGAGGGCACGTTGCGGCGATCGAGCACCTCACCAAGGCGGGAGTGTATATCTACAATCTCGGCACGGGCATCGGGTATAGCGTGCTCGACATGATCAAGGCGTTTTCCAAGGCGTGCGGGAGGGAGCTTCCCTATGAGATCAAGCCCCGCCGCGCGGGCGACATCGCCACTTGTTACGCCTCGGCGGAGAAGGCGGCAAAGGAGCTCGGCTGGAGGGCGGAGTACGACCTCGAAACCATGTGCCGCGACCAGTGGAATTGGCAGAAAAATAATCCGAATGGATATAATAAATAGTTTCGCACATTTCTTTTCTCACTCTCTCGGCGCGCCGCTTTGCGGCGCGCCTCGTTCGCTTCGAAAAGAAATGTGCGAGGAAATGGGCTTATCTGCCTTAACTTTCTTGTCCTCTCGTTCGTTTCATCGGACAACAAGGCAAAAGTAATTGCCAAATTGAGTCGCCCACGGCGGAAGTGAATTCCGCCTAAGGCAAGCAATTAAGAATGGTTTCGCACATTTCTTTTCCCTGTGCTATGCGCCAAATGCTCTAATTGTCATTTCGAGCGGAGCGCGAAGCGCGTAGTCGAGAAATCTCACAATAGAAAAGAAATGTGCGAGGAAATGGGCTTATCTGCCTTAACTTTCTTGTCCTCTCGTTCGTTTCATCGGACAATAAGCCGTAAGTGTGCGGCAAATTGTGTGCGCTTATGGAAAAGTGTGATTTTCCAACGCGCAGATTTGGGAACTCGCCCCACCCCCGTCACTCGCTTCGCTCATGCCACCCCCTCCATTGGAGGGGGAAAGGCGCCTCCTTAGGAGGAGCTGTCGAGCGAAGCGAGACTGAGGTGGTGAATTTTAGAACAAAGGATACCACCCCCCTACCCCCCTCCTCAGGAGGGGGTGTCGTTTACCCCGAAGGATCTCGTGGGGTTTCCCATCATACCGCAGCATGACGCGCGAGTGTAGTCTGAAAAAATTTGCTTCTGAGACCGTTTTTTAAGTTGACTTTTTCCGAAAAATATCATATAATGTTCATACAATGCGTAGCTGTGAAGGGCGTAAATCCAATTGGGTTTGCGCTCTTTTTTTGTGCGAAAAGAGGTGTTTTATGCAAACCAAACAAAACAAAATGTCCGTTATGCCCATGGGCAGGCTCATCCTCCTTATGGGGCTTCCCATGATCGTCTCCATGGTCCTGCAAGCGG
>CANREF010000026.1 GCA_947629575.1 uncultured Clostridia bacterium
TTCAAATCGCCACGGGGATCTTTTTGTCGAGGGGGTGGAAGGTGTAATTCTCCAAACGGAAGCTGTCCACCGAGAAGGAGTAAAAATTTGAAATACTTTCGTCAATTAAAAATAGTGGTGCGGGGAGCGGTTCGCGGGTGATGATCTCTTCCACAACGGGAACGTGCCTATCGTAAATATGCGCGTCGGCGATGACGTGCACGAGCTCGCCCGCCTTGAGCCCGCTCACCTGTGCGAACATCTTCAAAAGCACCGAGTACTGCACCACGTTCCAATTATTCGCGGTGAGCATGTCCTGCGAGCGTTGATTGAGAATTCCGTTCAGCGTATTTCCCGAGACGTTGAAGGTCATCGAGTATGCGCACGGGTAGAGGTGCATCTCGTGAAGATCGCGGAAGTTATACAAATTGGTCATGATCCTGCGCGAGGCGGGGTCGTTCTTCAGCATATAGAGCACCCGATCGACCTGATCGAACTCCCCCTCGGGGTATTTGTATTTGAGCCCGAGCTGGTAGCCGTACGCCTTGCCGATGCTCCCCCTTTCATCCGCCCAGCTGTCCCAGATGTGGGAATTCAGGTCGCGGACGTTATTGCTCTTCTTCTGCCATATCCACAAAATTTCGTCGATACAGCTCTTGAACGCCGTGCGGCGAAGGGTGAGGATGGGGAATTCCTCTGTCAAGTCATATCGGTTGACAATGCAGAATTTCTTGACGGTATGGGCGGGAGAGCCGTCCTCCCAACGGGGGCGGACGGCGCGGTCGGTATCCCACACGCCGTGCTCCAAAATGTCCTTGCAATTTTGAATGAAAATTTCGTCCGCTCTGCTCATTTGTCCTCTCCTTTCCCGACGCGCGGGAACAGCTTTTTCTTTACTGTGCGGCTTTCAGACGGGCGCGGGTCTCCTCTTCGCCCAAGATCTGCTGGATGGTCCAAAGATCGGGGGTGTTCACCCTGCCCGTCGTGGCGATGCGAAGCACTTCCGCAACGTCCGCAACGCTCCCCTTGTAAGCCTCGGAAGCTGCCTTGTAGTCCTTCATCTCGGCGGCAAAGCCGTTCTCCGCCGCCACTTCCTTCACCTTGGAAAACCAACCCTGCGCGTCGTCCGAGGGGTCGTAGCGGGTCAAAAAGCCGCTCAGAAGCGCCCTTCTCGTCTCCCCGTCGCAGCGGTATTCCTCGTGCGATTGGGGGCGCTCGAAGAAATATTTGATATATTCCATTGCCTGCGAGGCGGTGGTGAAGTCCTTCCGCCGCTTCTTGCCGCCGATCCCCATGCAGAGGGTGAGGACTTTGAGCATCTTTTCGCCGTCCGCAAAATACCCCTTCTGCGCGTCGGTGCCGTACTCGTCCGCCCAAGCCTTCAAGAAGGCGCACATCTCCTCGGCGGAGAGCTTTGCAAGCTCGTTCTTTGAAATGTCGTTGAGCTTGTCGAGGTCGAACAGCGTTCCGCTCTTGCTCATTTTGTTTGCGGAGAATTTGAAACTCTCGAGGGGGGCGTCGGGGTTCTTCAGATACCATTCCTCGAAGTTGGAATTGAGGAGTGTCAACATATATACCTTGACGGCGCGGGCGAAGTACCCCTCCTTGCGGTAGAACTCGAGGGAGAGCTCGGGGTCTTTGCGCTTAGAAAGTTTCCGCCTCGTCTCACCGTCCTGCTTCATGAGGGAGCAGTTGTGCCCGTAGCGGGGACGCCCGAACCCGAGCGCCTCGAAAAGTTCGATGTGAATGGGCAGGGAAGCGAGCCATTCCTCGCCGCGGATGACGAGGGTGGTGCGCATGAAATGATCGTCGATGGCGTGGGCGAAGTGGTAGGTGGGGATGCCGTCCGACTTTAAGATCACGACGTCCTGATCGTTCTCGGGCACGGTGATGTCCCCCTTGATCTCGTCGTGGAACTTGTGCTTGACGGCGGGATCGCCCATTGAGCGCAGACGGATGACAAAGGGTTTGCCCTCGTCGAGCTTTTGATAGATCTCCTCCTCGGTAAGGTCGCGGCAGCGGGCGTATTTGCCGTAATAGCCCGTGACTTCCTTCTTTGCGGTCTGTTCCTCTCTGAGGGCGGTGAGCTCCTCTTCGGTGCAAAAACAGGGGTATGCTCTCCCCTCTTCGATCAGTTTTTTGACATACGTACGGTAAATTTCTGCACGTTGGCGCTGATACCACGGAGCGTAAGTCTCGTCGCCGCCGATCTCCGCGCCCTCGTCGAATTTGATGTCGAAATAGCGGAGAGCGTTTTTCACCGCCTCGACGGCGCCCTCCACCTTGCGCTTTAAGTCGGTGTCCTCGATGCGCAGATACAGAACACCGCCGCTCTGGTGGGCGATGCGCTCGTTCGCGATGGCGACGAACAGATTCCCGAGGTGGATGAATCCCGTGGGCGAGGGAGCGAGCCGCGTTACCTCCGCCCCCTTGGGAAGGGCGCGCGGCGGATATTTTTCTTCATAGCTTTCGGTGGAGGGATATTCCCCGGGCAGAAGCCGCTCTGCAAGTATTTTATAGTTCATAAGTTCGATTCTCCTTATCTTTCAGCAATTTCAAGCTCTCGGGTGAGAGCTCCGCAAGACCGTTTTCGATGTCATGTACGAGGGCGACCGCCGCCCCGAGTTTGGGCGTGGGAACGCCCAGCCGCTCTCCCTCCTTTGCCGCCGCGCCCGCCACAAAATCGACGTCGCACCGCCGCCCCGCCTCGAGGTCCTTGAGCATCCCCGAGCGGATGCCCTTGTGCTTTTTCATGGCGACGGGAAGGAGCATTCCCGCAAGGGGGGAAGAGAAGAGCTTCAAAATATTGTGTCCGTTTTGTATGAGCTTCTTGCATCCCGCCGCCTTGGCGACGGAAATCGTCTCCCGCATGAGGGCAAGAACGAGCTTTTTGTGCTTCTTTGCAAGTTCGCCGAAGGAGAGCCCCGAGATCGCCGACAGCGTGGAGAAAGCCGCGTTGACGGTGAGTTTCGCAAAGCGGATCTCGGCAAGATCTCCCACCGTCACTTCAAAGGCGGGCGAGAGCAGGGCTTTGAGCTCTTCGAGCTTGTCCCCCCTTCCGTATGCGCCGAGAGAAAGGCAGAACTCCTTTGAAGACACCTTCACCTTTGCGGGGGCGACGAGTTTCGCCCCCCAGCCGAGGGCGCAGCCGTAAATTCTGTCCTGTCCAAGGACATTTGCGAGCCCCGCCTCGGGAAGTCCGTTCTGCACGGTGACGAGCGCGCCGTCCTCCTTCAAAAAGGGCTTCAGAAATCGGGCGATCTGTTCGTTCTCTCCCTGCCGCGTGGCGAGGAAAATGACGTCGTACTCCCCTTTCATCTCTTCGGGAAGAAAGGCGGGATAGCCCTCTTTCCTGAGCGCCATAACGTGCGCCGCGTTGCGGGTGACGAGATCGCAGGGAGTTTTCAGGCGCATCCCGAGGCTCGTTCCCATGGCTCCCGCGCCGTAAATACAGATCCTCATAGCTTTATCAGCTCCTCCGCGATCTCCTCGGGCGTCTTCCCCGTGCATTCCACGGTGACGTCGGCATATTTTTCATAGAGGGGCACGCGCTCGGCGTAGAGTTCGCGCAGGGTGGATACGTTCCCCCGCATGACGACGCCGCGGGCAATAAAGTCGGGAATGCGCGCCTCCGCTTCCCCTTCTGCGATTTTGAGATAGACGAGCCTGCCGAGGGACTTCAAGTGCGCCATTGCCCGTTTTGAATAGACGGCGCTCCCGCCCGTTGCAATGACCGCAGGGCGGGCGGAGACGGTGCAAAGGACTTCCTCCTCCAAGGCGAGGAATCCCTCCGCGCCCAGCCTCAAAACGGTCGAAGAAAGGGGCTCTCCCGTGCGGCGCTCGATAAGGTCGTCGCCGTCGAGGAAAGGACAGCCGAGAAGTTCCGCCGCCCGCTTCCCCGCCGTACTCTTGCCCGAGGCGGGCATTCCGATGAGCGTGAGCGTTTCCATACTTTTTCTATTATAGTATAACCGAAAAAATTTGTCAACGGCAGGCGAAATTTTTTTCTGCGGTTGACAAAACGCTCGCCGTAAGGTATAATGAAAATATCAAGAAGAGGTGGACGAATGAGGAAAAGACGGCTGATCGTCGGTTTCATATGTTTGGCGGTGTTTTTGGCGGTGCTGTGCGGGTGCAGTTCCTACCGCGGCATTTACGCCGCGTATGAGGCGGCGGGCTATGAGGCGGCGGAAGCGGAGCCCTATGCGGAAAAGATCGCCTCCCTCGTCGGCGAGGACTATGCGGACGTTTCGACGGTGCACCTGCTCGTCAAGAGGGAGGAGATGGCGCTCATCCTCGAATTTCACTCCGAGGACGAGATGAACGACCGCATCGCGGCGCGGGAAGTCTTAAAAGAACTTCTCAACGCCGACCGTATCTGCGGCAACTGCGTCCTGCTCGACTCTACCGAAAGGGCGGCGGAGATCTTCCGCAATTCCATATAAATTACCGCTTTTTGGGAGAATTTTCAAAACTGCCCCGAAAATAAGTTGTCTTTTTCATAAAGCTATGGTATAATAACGGTTGCAAACTGTGATAAAAGGAAAAAGGTTATGAATTTTTCGTCTGTGTTCGCCGCGCTCTTGGCGGCTCCCGTTCAGTATCTTCCCTACCGTATCGTCAGTATCATTCTCATCGTGCTGATGTTCGTTGCGGCGCTCGCCGCGATCATCCTCGTCATGCTGCAGCCCGGCAACTCGCAGGGGATCGACGCTCTCGGCGGCTCCAGCGAGACCTTCTACGGCAAGAACAAGGGAAAATCGATTGAATCCATTCTGAAGAGATGGACGATCGTCTGCCTCGTTGTGCTCGCGGTACTTGCAGTCGTATTCTTCATCCTCTCCATCGAATCCATTTGGGTCAAATAAGAGAAGGAATTTTACACGGGCGGCTTTGGGCTGCCCGTTTTTTTTGACGGTATGAACGCAAAACAAGCCTTGCTCCAAAAAATCAAAGACGGCTCTTTCGCCCTCATGACGGATGAGGAGATCTCCCGTGCCCTCAAGTTGGGAAAGCGGGAGAGCGTTGCCGTGCGCGACATGCTCCGCTCCCTCTGCAATGAGGGGGAACTCTTGTGCGACAGCCATTCCCGCTTCGGCACTTCGGAGCAGTTCGGCGCGCTGCGCGGCAGGTTTTCGGGCAATGAGCGCGGCTTCGGCTTCTTCCTGCCCGACGACGGCTCGGGCGACCTCTTCATCCCTCCCCGCGCCACCGAGGGAGCGCTGCACGGCGATCTCGTGCTCGCCTGTCCCGTTTCGGGGCGCTCGGACGACGAAGGCGAGATCCTCGCCATTTTAGAGCGGGGAACGAAGGAGCTCGTGGGCACTTATGTCCGCGAGGGGCGCGCGGGCCATCTCGTCCCCGACGACAGGCGTTTCCAAGCCGAAGTGTACATTCCGTCGGGCAAGAGCAACGGGGCAAAACAGGGGCAAAAGGCGGTCGCGCGGATCAAGTCCTTCGAGGGAAGAACTCCCGTCGGAGAGATAAGCGAAGTGCTCGGACAGGCGGGCGAACTCTTCGTCGAGGAGACTTCCATTCTCCGCGCGCATTCCCTGCGCGAAGAATTCCCGCCAGCCGTCCTCTCTGAGGGACAGCGCCAAGCGGGCCGCCCCATCACGGAAAAAGATCTCATCGGCAGAGAGGACTTGAGGGGAGAGCTCGTCATCACGGTGGACGGCGAGGACACGCGGGACATAGACGACGCGATCTCCCTCACCAAACGGGGCGGGAAGTACTTCCTCGGCGTGCACATCGCCGACGTCTCCCACTATGTGGGGCGGGGGAGCGCGCTCGACGAAGAGGCATTCCTGCGAGGCACGAGCGTCTACTTCCCCGACCGAGTGCTTCCCATGCTCCCCCCTTCCCTGTCCAACGGGATATGCTCTCTCAATGAGGGCGAGGACAGGCTCACCCTCTCCTGCCTCATGACCGTGGACGAGCGCGGCAAGGTGACGAGCCGCCGCGTCTGCCCCTCCGTCATCCGTTCCCGCCGCCGCATGACCTACACCGAAGTCACCGCGATCGCGGAGGGAGACGGGAAAACTTGCGCAAAATACCCCGAGCTTGCGGAATTGGTGAAGACTGCCGTCGGGCTCACAAAACTTTTGAAGAAGGTGCGGAGGGAGCTGGGAAGCGTCGCGCTCGACGTCAGAGAAGCGAAGATCCTCTATGAAGACGGGAAGATCTCCATTCCCGAAGCGCCGCGGACGATCTCGCACGAGATGATCGAACAGTTCATGGTGCTCGCCAACGAGACCGTCGCCGAGCTCATGACCGAGCGGCACGCGCCTTTCCTGTATCGGATCCATGAACAGCCGTCCGCCGAGAAGGCGGAAGCCTTTGCCGCCTTTTTGAAGGAATCGGGCATAGAGGCGGGGTTCGATCCCGCCCGCGTGACGCCAAGAGACTATGCGAACGTGCTCTCCCGCTTGGAGGGCTCTCCCCTCTATTCCCTCGTCAACCGCGTGATGCTGCGCTCCATGATGAAGGCGCGCTATTCCCCCGAGAACACGGGGCACTTCGGGCTCGCCTCGCAGTGCTACTGCCACTTTACCTCCCCTATCAGAAGGTATCCCGACCTGTGCATCCACCGCATCATCAAGGAAGCATTAGTGCGTCCCGCGGGGGTGGAACGGTTTGCCTCCTTCGTGCAGGAAGCGGCGGTGCGCTCTTCCGAAACGGAGCGGAATGCCGCGGACGCCGAACGGGATGTGGACGCGCTCTATATCGCCACCTATATGCAGGAACACATCGGCGAGGAATACGACGGGGTGATCTCGGGCGTAACTTCTTACGGGCTGTATGCCGAACTTCCGAACACCGTGGAGGGCTTCGTGCCCGTGGAATCTCTTCCCGACGACAGATACGAATATTTCGAGACGCAGCATTCTCTGCGCGGCTTCGCACATCAGTACACCCTCGGAGAGCGCATCCGCGTAAGGGTCGCGGGGGTAGACCAAGGCGCGAGAAGGACGATCTTCGAGATCCTTTGAGCCTCGGCGGATATATTTTTTGGAAAGACTATGAAAATCATTGCCGTAAATAAATCTGCCTCGTTTGAATATTTCATCGAGGAAAAATACGAAGCGGGCGTCGTGCTCGAAGGAAGCGAAGTGAAATCTCTCCGCGCGGGGAAGGCTTCCCTCGGGGAGTGCTTCTGCGAGGTGCGCGGCGGAGAGGTGTATGTCAAGAACATGCACATCGCGATCTATGACAAGAGCGGCGCGTTCTCCACGCGGGACAGCAGACGGGACAGAAAGCTCCTTCTGCACAAACAGGAGATCCACAAGATCGTGGGCAGAGTTCACGAAAGAGGTTATACCCTCGTGCCGCTCAAACTCTATTTTAAGGACGCGCTCGTAAAGATGGAAGTCGCCCTCTGCCGCGGCAAACATACTTACGACAAGAAGCAGGCGCTCAAGGCGCGCGACGTCAAGCGCGACACGGACAGAATGATAAAGGATATGATATAAAATTCCGCCGCCGAGATTTCCTCGGCGGCGGTTTTCAACCCTTCTGTCACTCGTGACATCTCCCCTAAAGGGGCGACAAGTGACGCTCCTGTTCCCGCTTTTCCTCCTCTTCGGGAAGCGCCATGATGTCCTCATAGAGTTTGGTCACCACGCCGTTTCCGCCGAGCTCATGATACGCCTCATAGCTTCGGCGCGCCGATTCCTTGGCATAGATCGGGCAGTATCCCCGCCGCGTATAGCGGTCGTGATATTCGATGAGTTGGTTGCGCAGAAGGCTCATCACCCCCTCCCGAAGGGCATTTTCCCGCTTGGCGACCCCCTTCCACCGCGTCACAAGGAAGGTGACCGCTCCCCCCACCAGCGAGGAGACGAGGCAGGAGATAAGACTTGCGATAAAAGTGGCGCTCATCTTGCCCTCCTCAGCTCTCTGAGATAATTTTCCGCGCGATGGGAATCCACCCTTCCGTACTTCATCCCCCTGCCGATGTGCAGGATATTCCCCATGTGCCGATATCCCAAGAGCTTGGGCGGCAGGTGGGTAACGATGTCGCGGCAATTCCTGACGACGGTGAACCCGCGAAAGCGCGCCTTGACCTTGCGGCTCATCCACCCCCATACGACGCGCGGACAGCCGAAGCCGTAGCCCTCGATGCGCCCGATGAGGTCGGGACGGTGAAAGACGCAATACTCCTGCGCGAGCAGGGCGAGCGCCGCGCCGTGGGAATATCCCGAAATGACGATGCGGCGCACCCCTCTGTCCATGACGAAGGGGGCGATGTGCGGCTCGATGCTCTTGAATACGCGCAAAAATCCCCTGTGCACGAACCAGAGGCCCTCCATTTCCCGATAGGGCTTTGCGGGAAAATCGAGATTATTTTTCCAGTCCGTAGCGCCGTTGCTCTTCTCGAAGAAAAGGCAGAGCGTCTCCCCCCGCCTCACGGCAAAGAAGGACGCGGCGTTTTCTTCCAGCTGCACATAGGGCGCGTGCAGAGTTTCGTAAAATAAATTGTATAAATTCATTGACAACTCCCATGCTTTTTCTCCTATTATACCTTATGTTTTTTGTGTTCTTTGCGGTATCTGCCTTACTTGTTTGAAAAATTTTTGCGGAAAAAAGTATTGACAATTGGAAAATGCAGGTTATAATGGACGCTATGAAATACTTTCTCTTGCCCGAAAAGGGCACGTTCTATAAGGCGAACATGCACACGCACACCACCGTTTCGGACGGGAAATTCACCCCCGAAGAGGTAAAGGCCGCCTACATGCGGGAGGGCTACTCCATCGTGGCGTTCACCGATCACGAGATCCTTCTCCCCCACCCCGAGCTCTGCGACGAAAACTTTCTCGCGCTCACGGGGGTGGAGATCGCCCTCAACCCCGCAGGCGTGCACCCGCAGTTCGCACGGACATACCACCTCAACCTCTATCCGCGCGATCAGCTCAAACGGGACTTCGGCGCTTATTCCGACAAAGAGGTTTGGCTCGAGCATTCCCGCAAGTATGCTCTGCCCGAACAGGCAGGCAGGAATTATCCGCGCGAATACAGCGTGAAATGTGCGAACGAGATCATCGCCCTTGCCAAACAGGAGGGATTCTTCGTCTCCTATAACCACCCCGTTTGGTCGTTGCAGACGAGCGAGGACTATGCGGGGCTCAAGGGACTTTGGGGTGTGGAAGTGTACAATACGGACTGTGCGCGAGTGGGACTGCCCGATACCCCGCAGCCCTTCGATGAACTGCTGCGGGCGGGAGAACGGGTGTTCCCCCTTGCGACAGACGACTCCCACGGCGACCGCGACCGCTTCGGCGGATATTTGATGGTGAAGGCGGAAGAGCTTGAATGCGACACCGTGATCGAAGCGCTCGAGGCGGGGAATTTTTATGCGACGACAGGGCCTAAGATCTACGAGCTCACCCTCGAAAACGGCGTTCTGCACATCGTGTGCTCTCCCGTGAAGGAGATCGCTTACTCCACCGACCGCCGCTATGCCTGTGCCCTGCAAGGCGATCTGTGCGAGGCGACCTTCGATTTGAACGGCTTTTTCAAGGACAGCCAGCTCGCCCGAAAAGGCGACGCTCCCCCCTACTTCCGCGTCACCCTTCACGGCGCAGACGGCGGGGTCGCCTACACCCGCGCATTCTTCCTCTCCGAATTTGAAAATGGATAAAATTTTGATATACGTATACAAAAAAAGAGGCTTTACGCCTCTTTTTTTGTTGTGATTTTTTTCAGTTTCCAAAGGTCACGGAGGCGGTAAGTCCCTGCTCCCATGCCGTGCCGAGCCGCCCTTCCACCTCTTCCCGCGTGCCCGTAAAGCAGACGGTCTGGCTTGAGCTCCAGCCCGTAAAGGCAGTGCCGTCGAGCGAGGTCACCGTTTCGGGGATGACGATGCGGGAGAGCGCGCCGCAATTTGCGAACCAGGAAGCGCCGATCCCCGTGAGCCCCGTGGGAAGGGAAACTTCCGCAAGGCTCTCGCAGGAGGAGAACAGCCCCGAAGGCTTTTGGTTGGAGGTGGGCGTTGCAAAGAAGTCTCCGCAGAGGAATACGACGCTTTGCACCTTACTGAAGGCGAACGCGCTGTCTCCGACCGAGATGACGGACGAATGCAGGGTGAAGCCCTCGAGCCCGCTGTTATAGAAGGCGTTCTTGCCGATGACTTCGAGCTTTGGCATATTGAGCTCCTTGAGCAGGAGACAGCTCTGGAAGGCGGCCTCGCACACTTCGGTGACGCTGTGCGTATCGAGCTGTGTGAGCGCGTTGCATCCGAAGAAGGCGCGTGCGCCGATGAAGGTCACATTCCCGAGCTCGATCTGATCGAGCCGCACGCAGTTTTCAAACGCTCTGCCGCCGATGCGGGTGAGCCCCGCGGGAAGGACGACCTTGACAAGTTCATCGCAGCCGCTGAATATCCCGCTGTCCGCGCTGTTGCGGTCCACTGTAGCGGACGTGGGCGCAAGCTGGGTGAGCGAAGTGCCCGAGAGGTCGATCTCGGTGAGCCCGCTCTCCTCGAAGGCGCGCGCCCCGATGTGGGTGAGCCCTGCGGGAAGGGAGACCGTCTGAAGGGAGGAACAGCCCGAGAAGAGCCCCGCGGGCAGGGTGCGAAGCGCTACGGCTTTGAGATCTGCCCGAGGCAAAGAACTGCAATTTGCAAACGCCTCTTCCCCGATAAAGGAGAGCCCCGCGGGGAAGGCGACGCTTCCCAAATGGGTACAGCTCTTGAATGTCTCCTTGCCGATAGACGAGAGAGAGGCGGGAAGCTCGAGCTCCTCGATGGAAGTACAGCCCATGAACATCCCTTCGGGGAGGGAGGTCATATCGCCGAAATCGATCTCTTTAAGATCTTTGCAGTTCATGAACACGCCCGTGCCGTAAGTCTTTCCCGCGCTCAGAGAGACGGAGAGGATGCCCGTTTGTAAGAAGCAGTTATTCCCGAAGCGCTCCACATTGCCGATCCCGACGACTTCGGACAGGCGGCGGCATCCCTCGAACACGCTCGCGCCGAGGGAGACGATGGCGGCGGGAAGGCGCACGCTCGTGAGCGCGGTACATTCTTTGAAGAGTTCCTTGGGAAGTTCCTCTGCCGCGGAAGCGGACAGATCGACCGAAGCGAGGGAGGAACAGCCGTTGAAAACGCCGCTGCCGAATTCGGAACTTGCGAGGGCAATGCTCCCGAGGGAGGAACAGCCGTTGAAGGCTTCCGCCCCCACCGCAGTCACCGAATTGGGGATGCGGACGGTCGCGAGGGAAGTACAGCCCTTGAACATCCCTTCGGAGATTGTCTTGAACGCGCCGTCGTCCGCGATCCGAACATCGCTCAGGGCGCGGCATCCCTCGAACAGACCTTTCGAGCCCATGGAAATTTCGACATTGCTCTCGAAGGTCGCCTTTTGGAGATTGACGCAGTTGCCGAAGAGATAGCGCAGTTCTACCGCGGAAGAGATCCCCGAAGAAAAGACGACTTCGGTGAGTTTGTTGTTGGAACTGAAAGCGCCCGTCGTAGCGCTCGTGCCGCTCCAGAGGGAGACGTTTTGAGGCACTTTCACAAAAGTAAAGGCGCAGTTCTTGAAGGCGGACGAACCCACCGTCTTTGTGCGGCTGAGGTCCGCTTCGGCGAGCGCGCAGTTTTCAAAGGCGCTCACCCCCACCGAAGTGACATTGGCAAGGGAGACGTTTGAAAGAAGGGTGCAATCTTGGAAGGACTGGTTGTCGAGCGTGATGCTCCTGTTGGGATCGCTCCCCCCGAAGTTGACGGAAAGGAGTTCTTCACAGCCCTGAAACGCCCACTTGCCGATGAACTCCGCCCGCCTTAAATCGAGTTCTTTGAGGGAAGTGCAGTAGCGGAACGCCTCGTCCGAGACGGTGCTCACAAAGGCGAGATTGACCGAGGAGAGCAGGCCGCAATTCTTGAACGCCCCTTTGGCGATAGAGGTGACCGTAGCGGGCAGAGTCACGCTCTCGAGGGCGGCGGCGTCCATAAAGAGATAGTTGGGAATAGACGTGACCGTCGTCATGCCCATGTCCACCTGTCTAAGGCCCTTCAGTCCGCGGAAGGGAGTTCGGTAATCGGCCTCTTTCACATATTCCACATCGATGGAATTGATGAAGGGGGAAAGTTTAACCCATTCGAGGGCGTCGCAGCCCGTGAAGATCACGCCGAGCTCTGTCATCGCCGTCTCGCTCAGATCGAGCGAGGAGAGAGAGGTGCAATTTTCGAATGCGTCCTTTCCGATCTCGCGCAGGGCGCAGTTCTCGGCGAATTCCACCGTGACGAGCCCCGTACAGCCGCTGAACGCATACGGGCCGATGACCTCGACGCCGCGCGGGATGACGAGTTTCGTGAGCTGCGTCTGATTGCGGAAGGCGCCCGTGCCGATCTCCGTGGCGTTCTCGTCGATGCGGAATTCGTCCGTGATGAGCCCGTAGATGCAGAGCACCGAATTGTCCGCGCGGTTGTAGAGGACGGGCTGTTCGGGATCTGCGCGGAAGTGAGGATTGTCCTGAGCCACGGTCACGGTCTTGAGCGTCTTGCAATTTCCCAAGAGGTCTCCGATCGAACTCACCGCGGCGCTGAGGTAGAGCTCTTCGACGGAAGAACCGTCGAGCAGCCGCTCATGCAAGACGATGTCCTTCGCAGAGGCGGGGAGTTCGAGGCGGGTGATCGCCGTTCCCGCAAAGGCGGGATACACTTCGGAGAGATCCCCCTCTCCCTCTTCCCCCACCGCGAAAGTGAGCGAGGAAAGGGCGGAGCACTTTTCAAAGGCGCTCTGTCCGACGGTCTCCACGCTCGCGGGAAGAACGATGTTACTTAGAAGCGAACAGCCCGCGAACGAGCTCTCATGGATGACGCGAAGACTGCTTCCCTCGCCGAAGTCCACTTCCGTAAGGTTGCGGCAGCCCTTGAATACCGAGCCGACCTTTTTGGCGTCCGCATAAGTTCCGCCGCTCAGAGCCTTTACGCCGAGTTCGGTGAGCCTGCTGCCGTCCGCGAAGGTGACCGATCCGAGCTTTGTAGCATTTTCGAAGGCGGAAGCGCCGATTCGGGCGACGCTCGCGGGAATATTCAGGGAAGTGATGGACGCCTGATAGAAAGCGGAAGCGCCGATCCCCTCGAGCGCGCCGTCCTCAGGCAGAGTGAGGGAGGTGATCCTGCAGTTATAGAACGCATAGTCGTCGATGACGGTGACGTTGCGGGGGATGACGAGCGTCTTCACCTTCGTGAGGTTGGGGAAGGTGAATGCGCCGATGTAGCTCGTGCGCTCGGGAAGTTCGAGAGAGGTGAGCCCGCTGCCGAAGATGCCTGTACCGCCGTTGAAGGTGAAGGACTTCGATTCAAAGCGGAGGGGCAGGTCGTCGTTCCCCTCGTCGAAGGTGACCGTGGTGAGCCTGCTGCACCCCTCAAATGCCCCGCCGCTGATAGAGGAAACGGTGTTGGGGATGTTCACGGTCGTGAGCGACTTGCAGTTATAGAACGCCTTTTCGGCGATGACGCCCGTGCCCGCGGGAAGGCGGATCGTGGAGGCGGCGCAGCTCTTGAACGCGTTGCTTCCGATGCGCAGCGACCGCGGAGTGCCATCCCCCTTTTGGGCGAGCGCGTCCCCCTCGACGGAGACCTTCGTGATCTTCTGCGCGGGAGTTCCCGAATAGGAGAACGCATTCTGCCAGATCCGCTCCACCGTGTTCTCGAGGACGACTTCCCCGCCAGCTCCGGGAATGTGATACATGAGTTCGCTGAAATAGTACCGCCCGTCGGTCTCATCGTAGGCTTTGAGATAGAGGCTGCCGTCCTTGACGCCGTAGCAGGTGTTCTCCTCCGCAACGGTGAGCGAGGAGAGCTTGAGACACTCTTCGCCGAAGAGCCCGAGGTTGGGATCTCCCGTAACCGAGTCTCTGCCCGCGGATACGATCTCCTTCAAAGAGGCGGGCAGAGAGACGCTCTGAATGGCGTTGCAGGAGATGAACGCCGACTTCCCGAGCACGGAAAGCCCCTCGCCGAAGGTGACGGAAAGCAGTCCTCTGCAACTGTCGAATGCCTTTTCGCCCACGGTAAGTTCGCCGTCCGATCTTTCAAAAACGGCGGAAGTCAGGGATGTGCAGTTCGCAAAGGCGCTCGCGCCGACGAGCGTGACCGAACCGGGCACGGAGATCTGCGCAAGTCCCGACTTCTCGAACGCGTTGTCGCCGATGACCTTGAGCGCCCCATGCAGGGTGATCTCGGTGAGATTCTTCTTTCCCTTGAAGACGTTCGCGGGAAGCTCGGTGACGGTGACGGGAAGGGTATAAGGCCCTGTGCGGTCATCGGGGAAGAAGGCGATGACCGTCATTTCCTTATTATAGATAACATTGTCCCCTTCCACGGAGGAATAGTTGTCGTTTTCGGGGTCGACGACGATGTTCTTGATCTTGGAACCGAACACGCCGACAAAGCTGATGTTGCTCACGCTCTTGCCGATGTGGAGGGTATTGACCGAGGAAGAAGCGCCGAAAGCGCCGTCCGAGAAATCGAGCGGGAGAGTCAGGGCGCTGTTGACGGTGACCGTCGTCGCCTTCACGCCGTCGAAGGCGTTCTTGCGCAGGGTGACGAGATTCTCGGGAAGGGAGATCTCGGTGATCGCCTCATTGCTGCACCCCGCAAACGCCCCTTCCCCGATCGTGAGCGGCGCATTCCACACCGTTCCCGTGAAGGTGATGCTCCGCACGTTGATGCAGTCGCGGAAGGCGTTTGCGCCGATCACGGAGACAGAGCCGGGGATGATGATCTCGGTGATGTCCCATCTGCCCATGAGCGCCCCCTCGCCGATCGCGACGATGCCGACGGGAAGGGTAAACGTCTCCGATCTTCCCGCGGGCCAATAGACGAGTTCCTTGCCCTCGGGGATGTTTTTGCAGAGAAGTCCGTCTTCGGAGGAATAGACGCCGCCCGTGCCCGCAACGGTGATGTTCTTGAGCCCGCTGCAGTTCACGAAGACCTTGCCGAGCTCCATCTCCTTCACGCGGGAGGGAAGCTGCACTTCGGCAAGGCGCTGACAGGTGTCAAATGCGCCTTCCCTCAGATCGAGGGCGGGCCCCTCTCCGGGCAGGAAGGTCACCTTTTTGAGCGCGTTCCCGCGGGAATTTTCGGGGAAGCTGAAAGCGCCGATCTCCACGGTGACGACGGACGCGGGCACGACGATCTCTTCGAGCACGCGCACATTGTAGAAGACGCTCGCGGGAAGCACCTGCACGCCGTCGGGGATGCGGTAGACGGTCTCCGTCCTTCCCATGGGATAATATTTGAGTTCCAGCCTGCCCGTAGCGGAGTTGCGATAGAACAGAACGCCGTCATCGGAGGAATATTTTCCGCCGCCCTCTCCGGGCAGAATGTTGATTTCCCGCAGCGAAACGCAGCCTGTGAACGCCGATTCCCGCACGGCGACCATGATGTCGCTCACGGAGTCGGGAATGTTCACGACTTCCAACCCCGTGCAATCGGTGAAGTCATACACCGAGCGGACGGGACGCCCTTCATAGGAGGCGGGAATGGTGATCTCGGGCAAACCGCATGTGATAAGGCGGGGATCTTTGGAGATCTGATAGGAGATGACCTGCCCGTGATTGTCCCGCTGCTGGGTGAAGGAGAAGACGATCTCGAAGCGGGCATAGAGGGTCAGATCACGGGTCTGATTGTAAGTGCCGACGCTCTCGCCGTTATAGCGGGTATAGGCGATGCCGTTCTCCTCCTCGGTGTACCAGCCGAGGAAGGCGCGGCGGGCGTCGGTGCTCGCAGGAACGGGGAAGGTGAACTTTTCGCCGAAGAGCACATCTTTTCCCTCCTGCAGCTCGGGCGTGGTAACGCCGAATACGCCCGCGGAGAAGGAGACATGGTAGGTCTCCGCCTCCCAGAGCGCGAAGAGGGTGCGGTCTCTCCCCTCCGTATATACGCTGTCCTCATACTTCCTGCCCCCTTCCGCAGCCGTGTACCAACCCGCAAAGGTGTAGCCGGGCCGAACGGGACTGGGAAGAGCGGAGATCCTGTCGCCTGCGGCGAGGAACAGACTGTCCGTCTCCCTGCCCGTAAAGGGATCTTCAAAGGAGAGCTCATACACCGTCACGCGAAGAAGGAGGGGCTCGGAGAGAGTTCCGTCCGCAAATTTTGCGCGCACGCGGATGACGTTCTCCCCCGCATGTCTAAACACGACGGGAGCAACGGTCACATCCTCGAAGGTCTCCTCCTCCCCGTCCACATCGACGAGGAAGACGCGCGCGCCGATCACGGCGTCCCAAGCGACCTGTCCGTCGGCATAGCGAAGCTGTCCGCCGAACGTTCCGTAGCGGAGAATGATCTCATCCGACCAGAGGGAGTGCTCCCTTTCATTTCCTTTGAGTGCGCGCACCGAAACGGGGTATTCGGACTTTCCCGCCTCGAACCAACCGTTGTCGATGACAAGGCGGGTCTCCTCCGAGCGGAGGGTCTGTCCGCCGAGCTTCACTTCGTACCCGAGCGCTCCCCGCACGGACTCCCACACGACGGCAGAGCCCTCGATGCGAACGTTTTGGGGAACGGCGAGCCGCATCTTCGTATAGCTTTCTTGGGCGGCGGCGGGAGAATTCCAGCCGAACGCCTTGGGCGTGACGGATACGGTCAGTTCCCCCGCGTCGTATTCCTTGAGGGAAATTTGGGTGGCGGCAGTCTGGAAGGAAGCTACTTCCGTTCCGCCGAGCGTGATGCGGACGTCGTAGGAAGCGGCGTTTTCCACCCCCTCCCAACGCACCGTCTCCTCGTCGGGGGAGAGGGTGAGGACGGCTTTTTCGAGCGTCCTTTCAAAGCGGAATTCTTCGGAGACGGAGGGAAGATGATCCTCCGCCCGCGCGGTGACGACAAAGACGATCCCCCCTTCCCGCATATCGCATTCGCCGAAGTCGAAGCGGGTCTCACTGCCGAGCGGGACTGAGGTATGGGTGTGTTCGGGTGTTCCGCAGAGGACGGAGATCTCATACTCCGAAGCGTTCTCCACCCCGCCGAAGAGGAACACGTTCCCCTCGACGCGGTAACTGCTCACGCGGGCGAGCGCACGGTTGCGGTAATATGCCCGCACCGTCTCCTTTCCGTTGAGGGTGAGTTCGATCTCATATTCCCCCATCGGCTGTGCCGCAAAGTCGTAGCGGCAGGAACTCGCCGTGAGCGATTCGCTGTGCACGACGTTCCCGTCCCGCCTGATGACGAGATCGTAGAAATTTCCGTACCCTTCCGACGACCACACGATCTGTTTTTCCTCCACCGAAAGGGTGGGAGCGTCGCTCTTCCAAACGGCGAAGAGGGTGGTGTTCTCGCGGAGGATCTGCCCCGTATATTGGCAAGTGAGCCTGTCCGCCCTGTTCTCGTGGCTCAGCCACCAGCCCGCAAATTCCCCCTCTCCCGCGGGAACGGGAAGGTCGAATACCATGCCGCCGCGCGTCTTGACCTCGGGGAAGCTCTCCGCCCCTGCGGAGAATTTCACAGTGAACTCGGGGTCGAGCGGTTCGGTATAGCGGGCATGAAGGGTGATGTCCTTTGTGACGGGCAAGTCGAAGCGATAGATCTCGCTGAACTCGGGGTCGGTATACCAGCCCACGAAGACGAGCCCGCTCTTTTGAGGGTCGTCGGGGCGTGCCGCCGTTCTGCCGTTGCGCACCTGCGCCGAAGGGATCGCAGTTCCGCCGTAAGTGGAATAGCTCACGGTGTAGTCGAGCTTGCGGTAAAATTTGTAGGTATCCCCGCCGAAGAGGAGGGTGAGATAGTTTTCATAGATGGTGGCGGAAGCCTGTCCCCCGTCGGGAAGGGAGAGCACGGCGCTCTGCCCGTTCAGCGTGTAGCCGCCGGAATATTCCTCTCCCCCGAGCACGAGAAGGTATCTGTCCCCCTTGGAGAGGGTCAATGTGTACTCTTTCTCTCCCGCGTCGCAGTAGTATTCCCCCATCTCGGGGCCTTCCCGCTCTGCGGCGGGCAGATCGGGTTCTCCGCAGGCGACAAGCGCCGCCAAAGCCAATATCGACATCAAAACCGCGATCACGGCCGCGAACTTTCTTTTCATAAAAATACTCCTTATTATAAAGGTACGATGACATTATTATATACGGAGTTTATGCAATTTGTCAAATGAATCGTCGGGCATATATGTGAAATTTATGCAAAAACCGCCCGCATAGAGCGGGCGGCTGCCGGAATGGATCTCAAAGAAGGCTCAAAACCGTCTGCGCGAGCGCACGGTCCTTGCAGGACGAAAGCAGGCTCTTGAGCAGTTCCCCGCCGAGAGCGCCGCGCACCAGCTCGCGGTCGAGCTCGGGCAAGATCTCGGTCAGGGGGCGGAAGGCGGTCTTCCTCACCCCGTCGAGGATGCGCTTATTGCGCTGTTCGGGGACGGCGCGTTCCCGCGGGTAACCCTGTCCGCTCGGCTCTGAAAAGAGTTTTTCAAAGATGTACTCAAGGTTGAGGTCTCCCCCCCAGCCATAGCCCTTGGCGAAGGGGATGGCGAGCGCGTTCCCGTCGTTGATCTGGGCGAAGGTATAGGCGTCGAGGGCGTCTTCGGCATGTCCGCAGATGACGCCGGGGAAGGAGTTGCAAGCGAGCATCGCCCCGATGCCCGTGCCGCAGCCCGTGATGACATAATCGACGATCCCGCCGTTCAAAAGTACGGCGGCAAGGATGCCGATCTGCACATAGGTGAGCTGCCGCTCATCCTCGGCGGTATACATGCCGAAGTTGAGGACTTCGTGCCCCATGGGCTCGACGACCTTTCTGAGCGCCTTTTCGATGACGGCATTCTTCGCCGCCTGTGAATTTTCATTGATGAGTGCGATTTTCATAGATAGCTCCTTTGATGTAGTTTTATTTTTTTGGAAAGTGGCGTGAGCGAAGCGAATGCCGAAAAGGTTTTTTACAGAGCTCTCGGAAAACCCCTCAGTCACTCACGTTGTTCGTGACAGCTCCCCCAATGGGGGCGCCGAGTGGAGCAGTCCCCCCCACCACCCGCTACCGCGAGAGCCTCCCCCCAATGGGGGTAGGCCTTAGGGCGAGCGGAGCAAAGAAATGTGCGAAACCATTCTCAATCACTGCGCGTTGGAAAATCACATTTTTCCATAAGCGCACACAATTTGCCGCACACCTGCGGCTTATTGTCCGATGAAACGAATGAGAGGACAAATAAGTTAAGGCAGAGAAGAAAGTTTCCTCGCACCTTTCTTTTCGAACGACACCCCTTCCGTCACGCGCTTTGCGCGTGACACCCACCCCTCAAGG
>CANREF010000027.1 GCA_947629575.1 uncultured Clostridia bacterium
ACGATCGTTCCGAACGGGTCTCTTGCCTCGTTGCCGCTCATCAGATAATAGTTCAGCTTATCCATATTCTGCACGGCAAGAAAGCCCAGCGCCGCCGCTGCCGCGATGCTGTAAGAGCCTTTCTCTTCCGATTCCCGTCCCATCGACGCAGAGCAGTCCAAAAAGATCTGCACCTGCATCTGTCTCTCGTCCGTGAACAGTTTCAGAAAGTATTTCTCGAATCGGCTGTACAGATTCCAGTCGATCCTGCGGATATCGTCCCCGAGTTGATATTCACGGAAATCGGAAAACTCCACCGTCTGTCCGTATGTGTTGACAAGGTGTTTCCCGCCGAAATATCCCCTCAGGTTCGTCCTTAAATTCAATGACAGCGTTTCCAGTCTCCCGAAAAACGCGTCATTCAGTTCTATCTTCATCTCTTAGTCTCTTATTCCCGCGGCTTCTTCCTGAACAATCCGCGCTTCTTCCCTTCTTCCGTTTCTTCCGTCGTCCCCTCTTTCTTCTCTTCTCCCTCGCCGCTCTTCTCTTCCTTCTGCTCTTTCTGCGGCTTTTCTTTCCGCTTCGCGATCTCCTCCAGGATCATTCCGATCACCGCGTCTGCGCTCACGCGCTCGGCGATCGCCTCGAAGTTCAGTTTGATCCTATGCCGAAGTACGGGATATGCGAGTTCGTTGATATCCGCATATGCCACGTTGAATCTTCCCTTGATGAGCGCCATGACCTTTGCCGCCGAGATGAGCGCCTGTCCCGCACGCGGAGACGCCCCCACGCGCACGTACTTCTTCGCCGCTTCCGTCGCGCATTCGCTGTCCGGATGGGTCGCCGACGTCAAAACCATCGCGTACCGCAAAACTTCCTCTGCCACGGGGATCTGGTTCGCCGTCTCCCTCATCTTCAGAAGCTGTTCCCCCGTACATGCCTTGTCCGCCACTTCCGCCATCGTCTTCTGCGTCATCGTCACGATGTCCATGAGCTCGTCTAAACTCGGATCGGGCACGAGCAGTTTGAACATGAATCGGTCCATCTGCGCTTCGGGCAGCGGATACGTCCCGTCCTGCTCGATCGGGTTCTGCGTCGCAAGCACGAAGAAGGGCTCGCTCAGCTTCCGCGATACCCCCATCACCGTCACCGTGTGCTCTTGCATCGCTTCCAAAAGCGCCGACTGCGTCTTCGGCGTCGCGCGGTTGATCTCATCCGCCAAGATGATATTGCTGAACACAGGCCCAGGCTGGAAGGAGAACTTGCTGTTCCCCTGCTCGTCCTTCACGATGATGTTCGTGCCCGTCACGTCTGCGGGCATGAGGTCGGGCGTGAACTGGATACGCGCAAACGGCAGGTCGAATACCCGCCCCAATGAACGCACAAGCCTCGTCTTGCCGACCCCGGGTACGCCTTCCAAAAGCACGTTCCCGCCTGCGATCATTGCGATCACCGTCCCTTCCACCACCGCCTTCTGCCCGATGATGTCCCGCGAGATCTGTTTGAAGATCTCTTCGCATTGCTTTGAAAATTCCTTGATGTCCTGTTCTGTTACCATTTTTCCTTTAATTTCCTTATTCGTTTTCTGTCGGGATCTCCTCATCCCCACCGTCTGCCGCAGAGTCGTCCGAGACATCGCCCGGATCGAGCGCGGCGAGATAATCGGCGATCTGCCTCTTCATATCATCGGGAACATCGGCGGATTGCAGTTTTTCCATTGCTTCGCTCAGAGCGTCTTTGAAATTATCACCGTAGAAGTGACCTTCTTCGATCTGGTTGCCGGGAGAGCTTCGGCGGTAATCGTCATCCAAATCCGGAGGTTGCGAGGGAGGATCGTCGGGCGAAGTAGGGATCTCAATATGATCTTTTTCGGGCACTTCGTCATTGAAGAGATCATCCAACGTCTCCTTAGAGACGGCGGAAAGGTCGACGCTCCTGCCGGCGGAGAGATTCTTGGAATAGGGCTCTACCTTGCCGTCCGACAAACTCAGGGACACCAGCCCCTCCTCGACATGGGCGAGCAGGGCGGGGGCATCCTCCTCCCCCCCATAGACATTGAAGAGCTCATCCGACATCTCCGCAAAGACGGCGGAAAGTTCGATATTCCCGCCCACGGAGAGATCTTGGCGATAGGGATCTTTCTTGCCGTCCGACCATTTCAGGAACACCCAACCCTCCTCGGGAAGGGCGAGCACGGCGGGGGCGTCTTCCCCCGCTTGGATGGTGATCTCCTCGCCGAAGAGCACGGGAGAATCCCAATCTTCTGTGTAGTAGAGGACAGTCCCCTTTGTGTCGCGGGCGACGGTATAATTTACGGTATAAGTGGCCACCTCGGGCTTTCCCTCGAGAAGGGAAATGCCGCTGGGGATGACGTCTGCGTTATGAAGTCCGCTCACCGTAACGCTTCCCGCAAAGGCGCTGCCGCAGAGGACGACCGCGACGATCATGGAAGCGGTGACGGCGATCTTCAGCATGAGGTGGTTGACGGAAGCAAGCGCATTCATGGTATCGGCGCGCTGGGCGGTGGCGATATAGGAATCGTCCCCCTCGAGCTCGGTCATGGTGATGACGCGCTCCTCGAGCCCGAGCTCGTCGATGCGGTGAGCTACCTGCGTGGTGGTAGGGCGGAATTTTTTGACATACAAGACCGCGGACAGAGGGGCGGCGACGAGGAAAAAGAGCCCTATCGCGATATACAGCCCCGCTTTGAAGCCGAAGAACCAACTGAGAAGCCCCATGAGCGCGGCGACGCCGAAGCCTGCGGAAGAGCCGATGAGAACGGATTTCACGATCGCCTCGGTTTTGACGCGGGAACGGAACTTTTGGATCGACCCATTTTGCATGATTTTACCTCCTTTTTTATATTTTCTCCATAATATGCTTACGCTTCCGTGGAAGCCGAAGGGGGATTCCACGGAAGTTTGGGCAAACAAATCCGATTATATCGGAATATTCGGTTTTTTTGCCACGGCGGGGAAGCGCTCAATGCTTGCTTCCGCGGTGGCATCGCTCCTCACGCGCCGAATTTTTTGGAAACGGGCGCTTCGAGCGCTACCTCTTGGGGCTCGGCGGGAGCGCTCTCGGAAGCGTCTTCGGAATAGTTGAATTCAAAAGTCGCGTCGGAGTTGAGCATCCAGTCGACGCCGCAGAGCTGTGCGGTGACGAAGGGGCTGCCGATGAAGCAGACCTTTTGATCTTTCGTCATGCCGGCGAATACGCTCTCGTTGATCTGCACAACGCCTTCGGGAATGACGATCTTCTTGAGCTTGGGCGTATTCTCGAACGTGTTGCGGGTATCCAGCAATTTTTCGAGGGTCGAGGGAAGGGTGAGCGAAGAGAGCGACGTGCAGTTTTTGAACGCGCCGTCGATATCCGTCACGCCGTCGGGAATGACCAGCGTTTCAAGAGCCTCGCAGCCCTCGAAGAACTCGTAGAAGATCTTCGTGAAGCGGTTGCCGAGATCGACGTGCGCAAGGTTCTTACACCCGCTGAAGTTATCGTTCATGTTCATGCTCGCGGGGAACGCCGTCTCGCCATCTTTATATGTGACGGTAACAACCGCACTGTTTATGAACGTATTCGTACTCATCGAAGTGACAGAGCCGGGGATGACGACCTCCGAGAAACAGGAGTACCCGAAGGCAGCAGAGCCGATCGTGGTGATCGTTTCGGGAAGTGTGATAGAGGTGTAGCTCTCGCACCCGTAGAAGGTGTAATAGCCGCCGATCTCGGTCATCTCATCGCCGAACACGATTTCCGTGAGGGACTTTGCATTGGCAAATCCACGGACGGGAAGTTTGGCGACGCGGGCGAACGTGACTTTCTGCACGCTGCTGTCCTCGAAGATGCCGCGGCTCTCGCTGCTGCCGTCGTTCTTGGGAACGCCGCTGCCTGCACCGATCGTGACGAGCGTTTCTTCCGCACCCTCGGGCGCGCCGTCCTCAAAGGTGACCGTCGTGAGTTTCTTGCAGTTGTAGAACACGCCGTTGCCAAGCGTGGTGACCGTATTCGGGACGTCAAACGTGGTGAGAGAAGTACCCTGGAAAGCGTAGTTCCCGATCGAGGTGATTGCCGCGCCGTTAAAGTCGATCTCCTCGAGCGAGGAATTCGAGAAGGCGTAAGTGTCGATCGAGGTGAGCGTCTTGGGAAGTATCACCTTCTTGAAGCCCGTATCTGCAAAGGTGTAGCTGGGGATCGAGGTCCATTTCGTTGCGGAGAGGTCAAGGGTATCGATCCCGTGGAGACCACCCTGGAAGTTATTGGTCTTTAAGGAAGAGCTACTTGCAAATTCCGTATCTGCGCTGAGAACCAACTTGCCCTCTGCTTCGGATTTGAGTGTGACGTTCGGAGCAGCCATGAGCACGGCATGCGTCGATGTGTTGATGAGCATGCCATTCTCGATCTTGACGGCGGTATTGCCATCGGCGATCGTGATTTCGGTGAGAGACTCGCAATCCTGGAAAGGCGCAAAGAACACATTCACCGAAAGATTGGCGCCGAGGGTCACTTTGGTAAGAGCAGTCCCGCGGAAGGCATACCGCCCGATGTGGGTGATGTTCTCAAAGTTGAAGGTCGCGAGCTTCTCGCAGCCGTCGAAGGCATATCCTGCGACCTGAACGAAGCCCGAAGGTAGCTTCACTTCTTGCAGCGCCGTGCAGCCTGCGAAGATGTAGGAATCCGTGGAGTAGCTCGTGAGGTTCGCGGTCGCACTGCTCGAGAAGCGGGTGAGATTGGTGCACTTCGAGAAGTCGTAGGTGCCGTCGGGCAGAGACAGGATCTCCACGTTGAGACGCACATCGTCCGTTTCATCGGTCGAGACAATACGCGAAAGCCTTACATCGTTTTGGAAGGTATACGTCCCGAGGTGGGTGAGGGTGGTGGGCACGACCACCGTTTGCAGTCTGGGGCATTCCGCAAACAGCAACTTGCCGCTGATAGCGGCGAAGCCGCGGAGAATGAGCTCTTCGAGGTTCGCGCAGCTCATGAATGCGCCTTCGCCAAAGCTCGTAATGGTGTTGGTGAGGACGAGCTGCTGAAACCCGGTGTTCGAGAAGCAATAGTTCCCGATCTGCGTTACCTTATCGAGATTGATGTCGGTAAGGTTCGTGCAGTTCTGGAATATCCAACCTGCGAGCTTGGTGCATTTTTCGGGAAGGACGACCTTCTGCACGCTCGCGCATCCGTCGAAGGTGTATGCCTTGGCCGAGTAGGAAGCCGAGGTCGCGCTTGTGCCGAGACAGGTGAGACTAAGCGTGGAAAGATCGAATGTCCCCTCGGTCTCGGAGTTGATCTTGGAGAGCGACGTGCAGTTCTGGAAGGTGTTACTACCGAGGTAGGTCATCGAGGCCGGCAGTTTCACTTCTTTCAGATTCGCGCAGTTGGCGAAGGTACTGTTCGGGAGCGTGGTCATCTTCGTGAACGGCGTGAGATCCACAGATGTCAATCCTGAGCCCGAGAAGATAGAGGTATTGGAGAGCGGATTGGCCGCAGCAAGACTGGTGAATCCCGAGAAATCAAAGGACTTCAAGGACTCGCAGTTTTGGAACAGGCTGCTGCCAAGCGAAGTGATGCTGCTCGGATCCTGGAATGTGACTTGCGCAAGCTGCTTGCAATCCTTGAATATACTGCCGCCGAGTTTCGTAACGTTCTTACCGATCGTGACGGAAGTGAGCGCGGTATCCCAGAAGATATTAGTGCTTGCAAGGCCGGTAACATTCTCCAACCCTTCGACCGTCGTAAGCTGCGTGCAGTGCTGGAAGGTGTAGCTGCCGATGAACTTAAGATTCGGAGGAAGAATGACCTTCTTGATCGACGAGCAACTCTGGAAGGCATAGCTGCTCGACGTGGAGGTGTTGACGTTGAACGACTGCGAAAGATTCTTTTCGGGACTCTCGGAAAAGTAATGCATAGCGCCAAATCCGCTCAGATCGATCGTTCCCTCTTCGAGAGACGACATCTTACTTGCCGTCGCGATGCGGGAGAGGTTCGCACAGCCGTCGAAGCAATAGCTTGCGAAGTATTCAAAGTTCGCAGGAAGGATCACCGATTCCACTGCGCTGTTCTGGAAAGCATACTTGCCAAACGCGGTAATCTGCGTACAGAGCGAGAAGTCGTAATTCTTCACGGACGACTCCTTGAAAAGATAGTTGCTTTCCGTCCCTTGCCAATTGTTGGATTTGTTGTATACGTCCTTAAACTCCAAGTTCGCGGGGAATTTCACGGTCTCGAGGGAGACGCAGCCGGCAAAGAGCCCTCCGACGCCGGTTGCGGGAGCGGTGACGTTACCGTTAGAACTATTTATCGTATAGGCCGATTCGATGGTTTTGAGCATGCTCGCCACCTCGAGGTTGATGGAAGTGAGGCTCTTGCAGTTGTGGAAGGCCCCCATGCCGATCGTAGTGAGAGCAGATCCCTCTTCCGCGATCTTGATGGTCGTCAAGTTGATGCAGTTTTCAAATGCGAACGCGCCGATCTTATTCACGGAGGTGGGGATGTGGATCTCAGTGACGGACGTCTGATTGGCGAAGGCGCTCTGCGCGATCTCCGTTGCGCCCTCCGCAATTTTGAACACGCCCGTTACATCCGCATAGATGAGCATGATGCTCCTGCCGGTGGAATCGTATATGATGGGCTGCTCATCATCCGCCTTGAAGTGCTCGTTCTCCGCGTCAATGGTGATCGTCTTCAAAGATCCGCAGCCGTTGAAAGTGCCGCCGATCGTCGAAACAGACTTGGACAATTTGACCGTGGTGAGGTTCTTGCATCCCTTGAACATGTTCGCGCCGAGCACGAGATCGCCGTCTGTCACAGGGAATTCCACGCTCCCCAAAGCCGTGTTCTGGAAGGCGCCGCTGCCGATCTTGGTGAGCTTGCTTGCATGCGTTTCGGGGTCGACGGCAAACGTGACCGTCAAAAGTTTGCTTCCCGAGAAGGCGTTATCGCCGATCTCCACGGTGTTCGCGGGGAAGACGAACTGCGTGAGCATGCTATTGGCGAACGCATTTGCGCCGAAGGTAAGTTCCACGCCGTCTGCGCTCTTGCCGAAGTTGAATGCACTGAACGACGTGCAGCCGTTGAACACATTTTCGCCGAACGTCTCGAGGTGGTTGTTCTCGGGCAGCGTGACCGTCGTGAGCGAAGTGCAGCTGCTGAACGCGAAGTTCCCGAGCTTTTGAAGGGAAGCGGGCAAGGTCACGGTTTGGACCGCCGTGCGGTAGAACGCGCCCGAGCTCGAGCCTCCGTCTGCAATCTCGGTCAATTCACCATCTTCGTCGAAGTTGATGGTCACCAAGTGGGTGCAGTTTGCAAAGGCGCTCTCGGCGATCGTCTGCAGGCTCTTCGGGAAGGTGACCGAGGTGATCCCGCATTGATTGAATGCACTCGCGCCGATCTTGGTAAGCCCTTCGGCGAAGGTGACGGAGATCAAACTCTTACAATTATCAAAGGCGTTTTTAGCCAATTCGAGGCTGAAGTCTTCACTCGCTGTGAAAGACACGCTTTGAATGTTGGACTTTTTCCCCGTATAATCGCTAAAGGTAAACACATTGCTGCCGAGATAGGTAAGGCGTTCGGGGAAGGTGATGGAGGTCAGCATACTCATGTCATAAAAAACACCTGTCCATGTGGGCGCACCATGATCACCCGTAGACTGAGCCGCATCCTCGATGCGAAGACCGGACTTGCCGCCTGCGTCGAAAATAAGGTCGGTGAGAACATCGAGGCCACCGAACGCGCGATTCAAAATCGAAGTCACCGTGTTGGGGACGTTGAATTTGGTAAGCTCGGGGCAGTGATAGACCGTGTACTCGCCGAAGGATTCGAGACCTACGGGGAAATGAATTTCTTTGATGTATGCAGCCCCGAGGGAGTTGCCGTTTCCGAAGGCATACTTGCCGAGCGTGAGGACCGCGTTGTCGGCAACTGCGTCTTCCGATTCCCCTTCACGTTTGGTGTTTTCCGTTTTTTCAAGGTCTTTGAAGGTGACCTTGCTCGCATGCGAGCCAGAGAAGGCGTAACTTGCGACCGTGCGGACGGACGAAGGAACGGTTACTTCTGCCACGACTTCTTCGGGGCAGTAGAGCAGCGTATCCGCCACAAACTCAGTCCCGCTCGTACCCTTCACGGCGCGGAGACTGTAGATCACGCCGTCGATCACCTTGTAATATTCGCTCTGCTCCGCGATCGTGATCGAGGAGAGATGGGTGCAGCCCTTAAAGAGGTAGAACACTCCTTCGGGATCAGTAGTGTTGGAACTGCCGAGTCCCATCATCTTCACCGACGCGGGGATCTTGATCGAGGTGAGCCCCGAACAGTCCTTGAAGGCTTCCTTGCCGATGTAGGTCAACCGTTCGGGCAGGTCGATCTGTAACAGATTCTTGCAGCCCTCGAAGGCGTTCGCGCCGATGGTGAGGTCGGCGGTGCGTTCCTTAAATTCGACGGAAGCGAGGCCGGTGCAACCCTTGAAGGCGCCCGCGCCGATCGAGGTGATCCCGCCGTGGAACACGATCCCGCTGAGGCTGGTGCGCCCTGCAAACAGATTGTCGGCAATGGTGGAGACTTCCTCGGGGATCTCATAAGTGCCCTCGAACTCCTCGGGGAAGAAGAGTAGTTCGGTCATTTCGGCATTGTAGAGCACGCCCTTTTCGTCGGAATGGAACGCGGAACTGCCGCTTGTCACGTGGACTTCTTTCAGCTTGCCGCCGAACACGGCGGTCACGGAGAAGGAAGGAACGTCCTTTCCGATATCCACTCTCTCGACGTAAGCGCCGTTCGCAATCGTAGAATCGATAAATGCGCCTGCCGCGTAGTCGATCTCATCTCTGTCGTCGCCTGCGGCGTTCACCGTAACATGGGTGAGCTTGGTATAGCGCGCGAATGCCATATTCCCCAAGACTTTGAGGTTGGCGGGAAGGACAAGTTCGGTCATGGTGTTGTTGACGGAATCTATGGCTTCCGGCGGTTGATCCTTGAAGGCATAGAACGCCCTTGCCTCGATCGTGAGGCTGAGATCGTTCTCCGTGCCGAGGAATTCAATGGTCTCCAGATTATAGCACGACTCAAAGGCGCTTTCCGCGATCTTGGTGACGTTTCTGGGAACGGTGAGTTTTTTGAGACGGGTGTAATTTTGGAAGGCGGACTTGCCCACCGAATCCACACTGTCGGGAATGGTGTAGTCGGTGTCAGTCTTTCCTCTCGGGAAGAACACGAGTTCCAAACGGCCTCCATCCATTTTGCGGTAGAGGTTGCCGTCGCCGTTCAGCGTTGTATATGTTTCGTTGTTATCTTCCACGTCGATAGAGGTCAGGCTGCGGAAGCCCATGAGGAGCTCGGGGTCGAAGTTCGTGAAGCGGTGAGGCAGAGTGAGTGTGGTAATACTGCTTGTGGTCGTCCCTTCAAATGCGTCCTCTGCAATGGCGAGGCTCGCAGCTTCCTTCTTCCCACCTTCAACGGGCAGGAAGTTGATCGTCTCGAGCTTATAGATGTTATGGAACGCCTTCGCGGAAATACGCGCAACGCTCGCGGGAATATTCAACGTGCGGAGGCTGAGAGACGTATAACTCGAGCTGTGGCTGTAGAAAGCGCCGATGCCGATCTCTTCCACATCGTCGGGAACGGTATAAGTGTCCTTAGCCGAATCGTGCAGAAGTCCCTCGGGATAGTACACCAAAGTGCGCTCGCCCTTCGTTTCAACGTTCTGCGAGAACAGAACGCCGTCAACGTCGTAATACTTCGGATTGGTTTTGAGCTCTGCGACTTCATACACCGTGACTTCTGCAAGCTGCAGGCAGCCCGCGAACGCCAGCGCCGTCTCGCCGAGGTTGACCGACGTGATCGTTGCGGGGATGTGCAATTTGCGGAGTCTTGCGCAGTTCGAGAAATCGGAAATGACCGTGACGTTTGCCCCCTGATAGGTTGCGGGCACGGTGACCTCGTCCACGAGGTCGATGAATTCGGGGTTCTTCTTGACGCGATAAGTGCCGTCGCTCTCCGCTTCAAACAGCAGCAGGGAGACGAAGCGCGCATACAGCGTCAGGTCTTCATCGAGGTTATAGGGCAGGACGGAATTCCCCTGATAATCGAAATATTTTGTGCCTTCGCCGTTTTTCATGGTATACCACCCCTCGAAGGCATAGCCGGTTTCCGAGGGAACGGGTTTGGGCGCGGTATAGCTCGTAGAGCCGTAATCGACTTCGAGAGGTTGAAGCTCGTCTTCGCTTCCGCCGTCCGTATTGAAGGTGATCGTGTGCTGGTGAGGGGTCCAATGAGCGGTGAGCGTCACATCCGATTCGCCGTCAAAGGTGGAGAAGTTGAATCTGTCCACGTTGGTGCTGTACCAACCGGCAAAGTCGTAACCATGGCGCGCTGCATCCGTCAGTTGGATCGGGTCGCCCGTTGCCTTGTAGAGAGGGGCGGGCGCGGGATTGTCGTACCCGAGATCGAAGGAGATCTCATACGCCTTGACGGAAACGGTCTTCCATTCGCTCTCGCCCTTGATGCGGACGTAGAGGGTGTTTTCCTTCGCCGTGAGCACGGGCGTGAAGGATGTCCCCGTGACGTCCTGTTCGGCGCCGTTCTCGTTGACTTTGACGACATATTCGGTCACGCCGAACACGGAATCCCACGTGAGCACGCCCTTGGAATAGGAGACGCTGCCCATCTCGCCGCTCGTCACGCGGTAAACGTCGGAAGCGGGGGAATTGTTCGCTTCATTCTCCGCACAAGCGACGACCGTGATCTCGGTAGCGCCGCCCTCGACGTGATATTCCTCGGTGAGCTCGAAGGAGTTGCTCGCCGCGGGTTTTGGAGTACCGTTCACGGTGACGGTGTAACTCTTTGCGCCGTTGACTTGCTTCCACGTGAGCGTAGTGCCGCTGAGCGCAAACTGGGTGGGAACGGCAAGTCTGGTCTTCTGATAGGTGCTCTCCGCGGCGTCGGGAGAGTTCCAACCGTGCGCCTTGGGCACGACGGTGAACTTTACCGTTGCGGGATCGAGCGTTTTGAGAGAATAGGTGCGATCGGTGACCTCGCCCGAGAAGACGGTCTCCTCGCCCGCGACGACCGTGAGGAGATAGGAGGTCGCATTCTCGACAGCCTCCCAGCTCGCGGTCTGCGTTGCATCGTCCACGGTGACCTCACCCGCCTTGGCGAGGGTGCGCTCGACGACATAGGGATCGGAAGTGGAGGAAACGTATCCCTCCGCCGCCGCCGTCACAACGAAGGTGATGCCCTCGGGCTTCATCTCGCACTCGCCGAAATCGAAGTAGGGAACGGCTTTTCCGTCCGCGTCCACCGCGGATTCCGTGTGTTTGCCCGTACCGCAGTCGATCTCGACCGAATAGGAAGTGGCGTTCGCAACGGGGTTGAATTGCAGGATGTTCCCCTCCCACGTGAACACGCTGACGCGGGCGAGCGCCTTATGGACATAGTAGACGGTCGTCGTCTTGTCCCCCTCCGTGACGGACACGGTGTATTTCCCTTCCACGGTGGGAGTATAGCCCGCACTGCCGAATTCGAAGGAATTGGCGTCGAGCGTTCTGTTGACGGCAGAACCGCTCGGAGGGGTGATGACGAGGCGGAAGCTGTTGCCGCTTCCCGTCCATGTGATCCCCTCTTCGGTCACGGAGACGGCGGGAGCGCCGTCGAGATCGCTCTCCCATACCGCATAGAAAGTCGTATTTTCGTAGAGACGTTGTTCATTATATTGATAGGAGAGCTCCTCGGAAGATCTCGACATGCTCACCCACCAACCTATGAAAGTATCGCCCGACTTCGTGGGTTCGGGAAGTTTATAGACCTTGCCCTGAAGGGTATCTACGGGATCGATGGGATCTACGCCTTCCCCGGGAACAAAGCTCACTTTGAATTCGGGATTTTCGGGAATGGAGGAGACAAAGCGCGCATACAGCGTGATGTCGCCCGTGACCGCGCTCCCGAACGTATACTTTTCCGTATAGGACTTATTCGTGTACCAACCCACGAACAAATAGTCCCCCCCCTTGACAGGGTCGGCGGGCTTTTCCACAGACTTACCGTTGAGCACGGAGGTATCGGCGATCGTTCCCGCCCCATCCGTGTCGAAGTGGACGGTATACATCGTCTTGCGCAGGAAAGTATACGCAACGTCCTTGTATGTAATGCTCAGGCTGTTATAGTTTTTGAGCGTGGCGGAAACGGACGTGCTGTCATCGCCGAAGGTGAGGGTGAGCACAGTGCCCGCAAGGGAATACTGTCCGCTTCTCTCCTCTCCCGCCACCTTGAAGGTGAACTCGTTTCCGTCGGAAAGAGTGATGAGATATTCCTCTCCGTCCGCGTCGAAGTAGTATTCGCCACCTTCGGGACCGGCAGGAACTTTCTCCTCGGGTTCTTTTTCGCATGCGACTGCCACAAGACCGAACAGCGCCACCATACACGCCAGCACGGTCAGGAGCAATATGCGGAATGATTTTCTTGTCTTCATAGCATACTCCTTACAAAAAAATGTTTCCAGTATCATTTTACAATGAAAAACGGTCGTATGTCAAGTTTTTTTCAGTAAGAATATCGTATGGTTATGCGTTTCGTCCATAACTTTTACTTATATTATACATAAATATGTGAATATATGCAGTTTTTGATACCTTCGTTCGCAATAAAACGCAATATAAGAGGCTATGCGAGCGAGAATAAGGCGGAAAAAGCCCGAGGGCGACCGCCTCGGGCTTATGGTTTTTGAAGTTTCGGGGTTACATAGCGGGTCCCGTTGCCGAAGGAGCGTAGACGCGGGCGGCAAGTTCTTGGTTGAGCGCATAAAGCCCCTTTGCGTCCGAACCGAAGAGCTTATACTTTTTCACCATATCGTCGGCGTTCATCTCCTCCTCGCCCTGTTCCTTGATGAACCAATCGAGGAACTGCATGGTACGGTAGTCCTTCTGCTCCGCCGCGACGTGATAGATATTCGTGATGAGAGAGGTGACATACTGTTCGTGCTCGTGCCCCGCGGTGAGGGGGTCGAGATGGGTCTTGAAAGTCTTGTCGGGCTTGGCGATCTCACCGAACACGACGCGGTGACCGTTATTGATGAGATAGCGGCGAAGCATCATGGCATGATCGCGCTCTTCCTGCGCCTGTACTTCGTACCAATGAGCGAAGCCGTCAAGTCCCTCCTCCGCGTAGTAGTTTGCGAAATCGAGGTAGAGGTAGGCGGAATAGAGTTCCTTGTTGATCTGCTCGTTGAGCATTTCTGCGATTTTTTTGTCCAGCATTTTATTTATCTCCTTTTGGGAATTTTTTCTGTGGAATGGGTAGGTTTTGTTTGCACCACCCCCTTAATCCCCCTCCTAAGGAGGGGGCAAGAAAGGCTCCTCCTAAGGAGGAGCTGGCACCGTAGGTGACTGAGGTGGTGATGCCCTTTCATCGCTGCGCGGAGCAGGATTCCCCTGCGGCAGCGCACACAATTTGCCGAACTCTTGCGGCTTTTTGTTTTTACGAAGCAGTTATCGGGCGGGCAGATTGCAACTACGGAGCAGACAAACTAACCCCTCACGAAATTTTGTCGGCACGACAAAATTTCGTGAACCATTCCCGATAATGTGCCTTAGGCGGAATTCACTTCCACCGTGGGCGACTCAATTTGGCAATTACTTTTGCCTTGTTGTCCGATGAAACGAACAAGAGGACAAAAAAGTTAAGACGTATTGCACTTTTCCTCGCGAAAAAGATTTTGCGCCAGCAAAAGATTTTTCGCGAAATTACTCTTTGTTTTTTACTTTCATAAGTCGGATGATCGCGGCGCGCTCGTTTTCATCGAGCTTATCGCGAATATATTTGATCGTCTCCTCAAGGCGGGGGATCATCACATATTCGAGCGCGTTGACCCTTCTCTTATTGCGTTCGATCTCGGCGGCGAGAAGACGCACGGACTTTTCCACCTCGGCGAGCTTCACCATGAGCGGCAAGAGCTCATAGGCGCGGCGAACGCTCTCGTCCGCTTCGCTCGTGATCTCCGAAAAGGCATACGGCAGCCCGTTCGTGCGCTCTTCCTTGTGCACGGTGACTTTGGGAACATCCACCCCCATGACGCTCTCCGTCTCGCATTCCGCATGCACGGCGACGGTGGGCATCGCGAACGCCGTTTCCACGGTGTAAGCGGGCGTGAGCGACCGCGCCACGGAAAATTGCCGCAGCGTTTCGGAAAGTTCCCGCTCCACTTCGTCGCGGAGACGTTTGTTTTCCCGAATGATGAGGGTGAACCTACGGACCATTTCGTCCGATTTGTCCTTCAGAAGTTTGTGCCCGCGCACGGCGGTCGACAACCGCGCTTTGAGCTTTTTCAGCTCCATTCGGGTGGGATTTACATTCAGTCTTGCCATGATGTTTTTTGTCAGATCCCCTGCCCCCTCCTCAGGAGGGGGATCAAGGGGGTGGTGTCCTTAATTCTGATTTTTTACCACCTCAGTCGCCTATGGTGACAGCTCCTCCTTAGGAGGAGCCAATCCCCCCCACCACCGCCTACGGCGGAGCCTCCCCCCGTAGGGGGTAGGCCTTAGACCTGCCCCCTTTTAAGGGGGCGGGTGGCATGGCGTTAGCCATGACAGGTGGGGGTGAATAAAATTCTTTCCGCGAGCAAAACCACGCTTTTGCGCTGCGGGACTCAATTTGGCAATTACTTTTGCCTTGTTGTCCGATGAAACGAACGAGAGGACCGAAAAAGTTAAGACGTATTGCACTTTTCCTCACGACGTTTCTTTTCGAAGCGCCGTCCGCAGGGCGGCGCGAGCAAAGAAACGTGTGAACCTACTCCCCCATATATTTCTCGATATATTCCTGACGGATACGTTTGAGCTCGGTTTTGGGTAAGATCTTCAAGAGCTTCCAGCCGAGGTCGAGCGTCTCTTCGATCGTCCTGTCCGTCTCGAATCCTTGGTTGACGTACTCCTTTTCGAACTCCTCTGCAAATTTCGCGTAGAGTTTATCGACGTCGGAGAGCGCCGCTTCGCCCAAGATCGCCGAGAGTTCCTTGCTTTCCTTGCCGCGCGCATAGGCGGCAAAGAGCTGGTTCATGGTATCGGCATGGTCCTCGCGCGTCTTGCCCTTTCCGATGCCCTTGTCCTTCAGACGGGAAAGGGAGGGAAGAACGTCGATCGGAGGATTCATCCCCTTCTTATACAGATCGCGGGAAAGAATGATCTGTCCCTCGGTGATATAGCCCGTCAAATCGGGGATGGGGTGGGTCTTATCGTCCTCGGGCATGGTGAGGATGGGGATCTGGGTGATGCTCCCCTCCTTGCCGCGGATGCGTCCCGCGCGCTCGTACAGGGAAGCGAGGTCGGTGTACAGATATCCGGGATACCCCCGCCGCCCGGGCACTTCCCGCCTCGCCGCGGAGACTTCGCGCAGAGCCTCGGCATAGTTCGTGATGTCCGTCATGATGACGAGGACGTGCATCCCGCAGTCGAAGGCAAGATATTCGGCGCAGGTGAGCGCCATTCTCGGCGTTGCGATGCGCTCCACGGCGGGGTCGTTCGCAAGATTGGTGAACAGCACCGTCCGCTCGATAGCGCCCGTGCGCTTGAAGTCCTCCACAAAGAACTGCGCCTCTTCAAAGGTGATGCCGATCGCCGCAAATACGACGGCAAATTTGCTCTCCCCGCCCCGCACCTTCGCTTGACGCGCGATCTGCGCCGCAAGTTCGGCATGGGGAAGTCCGCTCATCGAGAACACGGGAAGTTTCTGCCCGCGCACGAGAGTATTGAGCCCGTCGATCGCGGAGACGCCCGTCTGAATGAACTCGTTGGGATAGTCGCGCGCGGCGGGATTGATGGGCTCGCCGTTGATATCGAGCTTCTTTTCGGGAATGACGGGTTCTCCACCGTCGCGGGGATTGCCCATGCCGTCGAAGACCCGCCCGAGCATGTCGCGCGAGACGGCGAGTTCCTGGCTGTGCCCCAAAAAGCGCGCCTTGCTCACCGAGATCTGCAACCCCTGTGAGTTTTCAAAGAGCTGCACGACCGCCTTGTCGCGGTCGATCTCGAGCACCTTGCCGCGGCGCATCTCCCCGCCCGGGCATACGATGTCCACGAGCTCATTGTATTTGACCCCCTCCACGCCCTCGACGAGCATGAGCGGGCCTACGACTTCGCGGATAGTCTTGTATTCCTTAAACATTTTCTTCCCCCTGCCCGAGCGCCTTGATTTCCGAAGCCATGGACCGAAGGATCTCTTCGAACTCCGAAAGCTGCTCCTCGGGGATATATTTCGCACGTCCTATCCTTTCACGGAAGGGGCAGGCGAGGATGGCGTCGAGATCGACGTATGCCTTCACCGCTTCCTCGGACAGACGGTAGAACTCATAGATAAGTCTGAGCATCAGAAGCTGCTTTTTCATGGACGTATAGGTATCCACTTCATGGAAGGCGTTCTGGTGCAGATAGTCCTCGCGGATGGTCTTTGCAGTCTCCATCACGAGGCGGTCGCGGGAAGAGAGCGCGTCCATGCCGACGAGACGGACGATCTCATCGAGCGCGGCCTCCTCCTGCAGGATGGTCATGACAAAGCGGCGGTATTTCAAAAAGTCCTTGCCGACCTGTTCGTCGTACCATTCCTTCATCCTGTCCGCATAGAGGGAATAGCTGATGAGCCAATCGATCGCGGGGAAATGGCGCTTGTAGGCGAGCGAGGAGGAAAGTCCCCAAAAGACTTTGACGATGCGCAGCGTCGCCTGCGAAACGGGCTCGGACAGATCGCCGCCGGGAGGCGAGACTGCGCCGATCGCGGAGACCGAGCCGACGCGTTCCTCCGTGCCGAGCAGTTTGACAATGCCCGCCCGTTCATAGAATTCCGCAAGACGGCTCGCAAGATAGGCGGGATAGCCCTCGTCGCCGGGCATCTCTTCGAGGCGTCCGCTCATCTCGCGGAGCGCCTCCGCCCAACGGGAAGTGGAATCCGCCATGATCGCGACATTGTAACCCATGTCGCGGAAATATTCGGCGATCGTGATGCCCGTATAGATGGACGCCTCGCGCGCCGCGACGGGCATATCGGAAGTATTCGCGATGAGGACGGTGCGTTTCATCAACGGCTCTCCCGTTTTGGGATCTTTGAGCTCGGGGAATTCGTTGAGAACATCCGTCATTTCATTGCCGCGCTCGCCGCAGCCGACGTAGACGATGATGTCCGCGTCCGCCCACTTTGCGAGCTGGTGCTGGACGACCGTCTTGCCGCTGCCGAACGGACCGGGCACGGCGGCGACCCCGCCCTTTGCAATGGGGAAGAGGGTATCGATGACCCGCTGTCCCGTGACCATGGGCTTATCGGGGTTGAGTTTTTCCTTGTACGGTCTGCCCTTTCTCACCGGCCATTTGCGGAGCATGCACACAGGTTTCGTCCCGCTGTCCGTGGCGATCTCGGCGACCGTATCCTCGATGGTGAAGTCCCCTTCGCGGATGGAAGCGACCTTCCCGCTCACGCCGTGCGGAACGAGGATGCGATGTTCGACGATCTCCGTCTCCTGCACAGTGCCGAGCACGTCGCCTGTTCCGACTTCATCTCCCGTGCGCACACGGGGGACAAAGTGCCACTTTTTCTCGCGGTCGAGACGGTTCACCGAAACGCCGCGGGAAATACGTTCGCCGTAATTCCAATAGAGGGTCGTAAGAGGACGCTGGATACCGTCGAAGATGCCCGTGATGAGCCCGGGGGCGAGTTCCGCAGAGAGGGGTTCGCCCGTAGAGATGACGTCCTCTCCCGGGCCTAAGCCCGAGGTCTCCTCATAGACCTGAATGGACGCCTTGTCGCCGCGAAGCTCGATGATCTCGCCGATGAGCCCGAGCTCGGAGACGCGCACAACGTCGTACATTTTGGCGTCCGCCATGTTTTCCGCCACGATCAGCGGCCCTGAAATTTTTACCGTTTTCCCAATATTCATATTGCTACCTTGATGATACGATCGGTATTCCCCCCACCACCCGCTACCGCGGGAGCCTCCCTAAAAGTGAGTGGGCCTTTGCCCCCTCCTCTGAAGTGAGCCCCAAAAGTTGGACAAAAATTTAATTAAGTGATTTGCGAATGAGTTCGGTATTGAATCGGGCTCATT
>CANREF010000028.1 GCA_947629575.1 uncultured Clostridia bacterium
GCCGTGCAGAATATGGATAAGCTGAACTATTATCTGATGAGCGGCAACGAGGCAAGAGACCCGTTCGGAACGATCGTAGGGAAGAACTCCTTTTTCCGCGCGATGGGGACGCTGGAGAAGACGGTCTTCAAAGAGGACGTAGACATCGGTGCATGTATCGAGAACTGCCCGAGCACGGGAGAGAACAACGGTCTGAGCGTGATCATCTCGGACTATTGTTTGGAGAACGGCTGGAAGAAGGCGGTGGACTATCTGCTGTATAAGCACAGACAGGTATTGCTGATACAGGTTTTATCGCCCGAAGAACTCGACCCGACGTATGAGGGGCGGATCACGCTGATCGACTCGGAAGCGAGCGGGCTTGAGGACAGGCGGAACATGAAGCTGAGGATTACGCGGAGCATGCTGAAGGCATACGAAGAGGCGCTTCGCGATTTTCGGGAAGGGTTGAGAAGTTACTGCCGCCGCAGGGGGGCGGGCTTTCTGTCCGTGTCCTCGGCGATGCCCATAGAACGGGTGCTGTTCGGAGAATTGCTCAAGGAGGGGATCATGGCATAATGGAACTGTTACTACCTCTCGGGCTTCTCGGACTTGTAAGCATCCTCGCCCTCATCATCATCTATATCATCAAACCCAACTACCAAACCAAACACGTTTCCACGACCTTTGTCTGGCAGTTGAGTTTGCGCTATAAAAAGCGCCGCCCGCCTACGAACAGGATACGCAATATCCTGCTCTTTCTCTGTCAAGTGCTCATCCTCGCTTCCATGGCGGGGGTCATGGCGTTTCCCGCCTTTGCGGAGCATCCCGCAGCGGACGATTCGGAGGCGATCTATATCCTCGATTCCTCGGCGAGCATGCGCGCCGTGGACGAGGACGGCGTGAGCCGCTTTGCCCGCGCCGTACAAGAAATCAAGGAACGTTCCCAAGAAAAATTGACATTGGGGGGACGCGTAACGGTGATCGTCGCGGCGGAGACTCCCGTCTTTCTCGAGCGCAGGGCGACCTTGGAGAGGGCAGCTGCCCTCACGGAAGAGCTCGATTCGCTCGTTCCCGAAGACGGCGATGTGGACTGCTCGTTCGGAACGTCCGATCTTGACAAGGCGCTCGAACAGTGTAAGGACGTCTTGGGGGAGAACCCCGCCGCCCGCACTTTCCTCTTTACCGATAACGAATACGACTATCTGCCCGAACAGATCTCCCTCGTGTCCATGCGCGAGGAAGAGGAGTGGAATGCGGGCATCCTCAATACATGGGCGGAAAAAGAGGAGGGCTACTATGCCGTCACCGTGCAGCTCGCCTGCTACGGCGGGATCGACAGACAGATAGAGGTCACCCTCAAGGTCTCCGTTCCCGACGTGACCGACCCCGTCACCCTTTCGGGACTCGTCTATTGCAACGTGAATACGGTGAAGACGGTCGTCTTCCGCGTGGGAGGCGGAACGGACGCAGACGATACCGTCTACTGTCCGATCGGCGACGCGCAGAAGTTCACCGCCTTCCGCTCCATTCAGGTCCGCATCGACGCGGACGATTCCCTGAGCCTCGACAACGTTTGTTCCATCTACGGCGGCGAGAAAGAGGTAATCAACGTGCAATATGCGAGCGCCGAACCCAATCCCTTCATGAACACCGCCCTTGCGATCGCGCGGAACGCCCTTGCCGACCGCTATTCGCTCAGAATAACGGAGGTGAAGAAGGGGGAAGAACCTGCGCTCAGCGGCTTTGACTTTTATGTGTTTGAACACAATATGCCCGCCACCCTCCCGACGGACGGTGTGGTTTTGCTCGCCGATCCCGACCCGATGTGGGAGACTTCCTTGCCTTCCGACGCGGGTTTCCGCGTGGACAGAGTGGAGACGGGAAGCAGGCAAAATCTGTTCACCCTCGGCGAGGGGAGCGATTATGAGGGACACCCCGTCACGCGGAACATCATCGCGGACGAGATCGAAGTGACCCGCTACTGCGTCCTCACCGATGTGGACGACGGCTTTGAAGTTCTGCTCCAATGCGGAGGCGATCCTGCGCTCATGGTCATGAACACGCAGGAGAGCAAGCTCGCCGTCATGTCCTTCAGCGTGCACTATTCCAACCTCTCCAAACTCGTGGAATGCTTCATGCTCATGTACAACCTGTTCGACTACTATTTCCCCGCCATTCTCGAGGGAAACAGTTTGGAAGTGGGGGAAGAGTTCACGCTGGGCACAAGGGGAGAGGCGATCACCATGGAGGACGAACAGCGGGAGCGGACGGTCTTTGCGGCGGACGAGCTTCCCCGCACCCTCACCCTCACCCGCCCCGGGAGCTATGTCTTTTACCAATATACTTGGATGGGGCAGGAGTGCGGGCTCACGGCGACCGTCTACGTCAAGACGCCCGCCGCCGAGAGCGACCTCTTCCGCCGCCTCGAAACGCTCTACGATCCCTATGAAGGCTCAACGAGGGAGACGGTCTATACCGATCTTATCGTCTATCTCGCGGCTCTGCTCGTGGCGCTGCTCCCGTTGGAGTGGTGGCTGCATACGCGCGAAGAAAATCTGTAAAGGAGGACGGCAATGAAGAATTTTTCCATTCATTTTCAATATCCATGGCTTCTGCTTCTGCTGATCCCCGCCTTTGCGCTCACCTTTTTCCTCTATTTCCGCCTCGACAAGCGGTACAGAAGGACCCGCAACCGCATCGTCTCCGTCGTTTTGCACCTCGTCGTCTCGGTGCTGTGCACCTTCATCCTTGCGGGAATGGACTTCCGCTACACGGTGGCAAATACCCAGAACGAGATCATTCTGCTCGTGGACGTCTCCGACAGCCAGGAGGATGTGGAAGAGGCGAGAGACAGCTTCATCCGTACCGTGCTAAACGAGAGCGCCTATGACGGCTACCGCGTGGGGATCGTCACCTTCGGTTTCACCCAGCAATATGCCGTTCCGCTCACTTACGATACGGAAACGGTCTTCGACGCCTATAAGAGCGCGCCCCTTCCCGACACGACCGCGACGGACGTCGCCGCCGCCCTCCGCTTTGCCCGCGGGCTGTTCACCGAGCCCCGCACTTCCAAGATCGTGCTCATCACCGACGGCATGGAGACGGACGAGGAGGCGCTCTCCGTCATCCGGCCCATCGCGGCGCAGGGTATCCGCGTGGACACCGTTCAGCTCTCCTCTTCCCCCGAAGACGCCGTTCAGACCCTCGGCGTGGAGCTTATCAAGGCGGGCAGGGAGTTCTCCGTGAATGTCCGCCTCGGCTGCAAGGAGGCGCAGAAGGGCGTCATCGTGCGGCTCTTCGACAACGGCGTGCCGTGCGGCGAAAGTCAGAGCGTAGACCTTGCTACCTCCGAACAGGTCGTCACCTTCCCCGTCACCTTTGCGGAGAGCGGTCTGCACGAGCTCCGCGCACAGGCGGTCCTCGATTCGGACGGGTTGGAGGAGAACAACAGCTATACCACATATTATTTTGTAGAAGAATTTAACCGCGTGCTCATCCTCGAACAGAAGGAGGGCGAGTCCGCTTCGCTCGAAAATCTGCTCATGGGCGGCGATTTTGTCGTGGACATCATCAACATTCACGACCCCGAGCATCTTGCGCGCCTTCCCCGCTCGGTGGAAGAGATGTGCGACAACTACGATCAGGTCATCCTCAACAACATCTCCAACGCAGACCTGCGCGGCCTCTCGGCGTCGGCGGAGGAGGACGACGAAGATTGGTTCGTGAAGATGCTCAACTCCTATGTGCGCGATTACGGCGGAGGAATGTTCACAACGGGCGGTTACGATACGGACGGCGCTGTCAAGACCCCGCACGCCTATAACCGCACGGACATGAACAGCAACAGCACCCTCTATCAGGACATGCTGCCCGTGCAGATCACCGACTACACGCCTCCCTTCGGCGTGATGATCATCGTTGACATCTCGAGCTCCATGAATAAGGGCTCGGGGGGAGAGACAAATCTCCACTATGCGAAAGAGGCGGCGAGCAGCTGTCTCGATCAGCTCCAAGACCGCGACTATGTGGGCGTCATGACGCTCGATTCAAACTACGGTATGGTCGTCAGCCCCACGCGCGTCACGGAGAAGGAGTATATCAAGGAACAGATTTTGAAGATCGGCGAGGGGCACAATACGATCTTTTCGGACGCGATCAAGTCTGCGGGAGAAGCGCTCCGCGCGCTCGACACGGTGGATAAGCGCCACATCGTGATGATCACCGACGGTATGCCCGCCGCTTCCGATCATTCCGATTATTTCTCTTATGCCGAAGAACTGTACGACAATTTCGGCATCACCCTCTCTGTGCTCGGCGTGGGCATGAAAGAGGACAGCGAGGAATATACCGCCATGCGGGAACTTGTGGACGCTGCGGGCGGCGAGGACGCGGGCAGCCATTTCTACCGCACCGAGAAGGACAATATCATCGGCGATCTCGAAGACGACCTTCGTCTTCACGCCGTGGGAGAATATGAGGAAGGGGAGTTCGAGATCTTTGTCAACGACCCTCTCTCGCCCCTTTTGAACGGCGTGGATTACGGCGGCGAGGACGCTGCCGACAAGCGCAGGTTCGGCGTTTCGCTCGGCGGCTACTACGGTGCGCGGAAGCGGGACAAAACGGAAGTCGTGCTCGTGGGCGAGTACGAAGTTCCCCTGTATGCGCAGTGGCAGTACGGCAAGGGCATGGTCGGCAGTTTCATGTGCGATCTGAGCGGGGTCTGGTCCAAGGCGCTGCTCTCGGACGGCGCGGGCATGCTCTTCCTGCGCAATGTGGTGGCGGGGCTCATGCCCCTCGAGAACATCCGTCCCCCCCGTATCAAGTACGAGATGCGCGAGGGGAACTACATGAACGAGCTCAGCCTCTATCCCGAACTTAACGAGGGAGAGACGCTCTTTGGGACGATCACCGAAGTTTCGAGCGGCAGGGAACTCTCCCTCAATGTCACGGAAGGAGCGGAGGCATATCCCGACTTCTACGTTACCGAATTCATGAGCGCGGAGAACGGCTTTTCCCGCTGCGGCTTCGTCGTAAAACATGCGGGCGTGTACCGCATCAACATCATAAAACAGGATGCGGAAGGGGGAGAGATCTGCGACATCGAGATCTACAAGTCCTTTGCCTTCTCGGCGGAATACGACACCATGCGGGAAAGCGACGGCGGGGCGCTGCTTGCGGAACTCTCCGAAAAGGGGGGAGGCGCTGTAGTGGACAGAGAAGACCCTTGGGCAGTCTTCGAGGGGTTCGTCACGCGGCTCGATAAGCGCTTCGATCCCCGCCTCACCTTTATCATCGTCGCAATGGTCCTCTTCCTGCTCGATATCGTCGTCAGGAAGTTCAAATTCAAGTGGATCCACGAGCTCGTGCGCGAGCACAGACGCAAGAAAGAGGAGGGCAGGTCATGAAGTTCTTAAAGAAGATCGTTGTGCTTCCGCTCGCGCTGCTCCTTCTGCTTTTCTGCGCCGCCTGCTCTTCGGAGACGCTCGACGCCCCCGCGGGCCTCAACATGAACGAGAGCTACACCCTCTTTTGGCGGACGGTCACGGGAGCGCGCAGCTATACCGTGGAGATCACCGACGTCAACAGCGGGGATGTGAGAACGGAGAATTCCCGCAGGACGTACATCTCCCTCCAGAACCTTCCCGAGGGGAACTACGAGATCCGCGTGCGCGCAGTCGGCGGGGCGGGGAACAACGTCCTCTCGCCCTGGTCGCAGACGCAGGAGTTTGAACGGGAACGGGAATCGGGGCTCATCTATACCCTCATCAACAGCAATACGGAGTATGAAGTCACGAAGATCGGCACGGCGGGCGGCGCGGTGGAGATCAAGGAAAAGTACCGCGGCAAGCCCATCACTTCCATAGCGGAAGGAGCTTTCCGCGGCAGGGGAAACAGCCGCCTCGAGAGCATTGTCGTCGGTCCGCGCGTCACCTCGATCGGGGCAAACGCCTTCTACGGCTGCGCCAACCTCACGTCGGTCACCCTCCCCGATACGGTCAATTCCATCGGCGAGAGCGCCTTTCAGGCGTGCAGCGCCCTTGTGAGCGTGAACATCCCCACGGGGATCTCCTTCCTCCCCGCCTACACCTTCGCCTATTGCAGAAGTCTCAAAGAGATCGCCCTCGGCGAGAACATCACCGCCCTCGGCGAGAGCGCATTTTACGGCTGTTCCGCCCTCGAGGAGATCGTTTTGCCCGACGCCTGCACCTATATCGGTCCGTATGCGTTCGGCACAGATACGGCGCTTGAGCGGGTGGAAATGGGCAGCGGCGTCGAGACGGTCGATTCCTATGCCTTTTACAAGTGTGAAAAACTCTCCGAGCTCGTCTTCGGCAAGGAATACGGTCCTTTCACGATCGGGACGCGCGCCTTTGCGGACTGCACGGAGCTGAAGAGCGCCGTCCTCCCCGAGGGGCTCACCGAGCTCGGCGGCTATTCCTTCTATAATTCGGGGCTCAAGAGCGTCTCCCTTCCCGAGACCCTCATCCATGTGGGGGAATTCTCCTTCAACGGGACTGAGCTCTACAACGAACAGGCAGAGACGGGGAGCGGCTTCATCTATGCCGACGACTGGCTCGTCGCGGTCACAACGGAGAAGAAGAACGCCCTTGTGAACTTTTTGGGAGAAGATCTCGACCGCGAAGTCGTGGGCATCGCGGATGAGACGTTCGTCCTGCGGGACAACACCCTCGGCAGAGGGGTCGGCTGTCCTCTCCTCGAAACGGTGATCTTGCCCGTCTCCGTGCGCTATATCGGAGAGTACGCCTTTTATGCCTCTCCCTCCCTCATAGCCGTCGGCGCGCCCGAAGGCAGCAAACTCACCCGCATCTTCGACCGCGCGTTCCAGAACTGTTACCGCTTGGGACAGATCAGATTCGGCGATTGCAAGGAACTCAAAGACATCGGCAGTTACGTCTTCTACAACTGCACCGTGCTCGACAATCCCACGAACAGGACGGCGCTCATCCCCGAAAACGTAGAGCGCGTCGGCACGCAGGCGTTCTATAACACCCTCATCTACCGCTATGCGCCCGAAAGATCCAACGGCATCATGTACGCGGGGAATTGGGTCGTCGGATTCAACAACATCACCAACGAGCTCGTCGAGCTCGAAGACGGGATCGTCGGGATCGCCGATTACGCCTTCTATGAATGCGTGGACATAACGGGCGTCAGCGGTCTGAACAACGTACGCCGCATCGGAAGGGGAGCGTTCAACAGCTGCACGCGGCTCGCTTCCGTCTCCCTGAACAGAAATCTTCGGCGCATCGAGGATTACACCTTTGACGGCTGCACCGAGCTCATCGACGTCGACTTTCCGAGCAATCTCGAATATATCGGGATACAGGCGTTCAACGAATGCACGGGGCTGCACGAGATCGATCTCGGGCGCTCGCGCGTGAGCGAGATCGGCGCCTATGCGTTCAACAGCTGTTATAACGTGCAGAGCGTGACCCTTCCCGATACGCTCGAGACGATCGGCGACCTCGCCTTTTTCGAGCTGAAGATCTTAAAGGAGCTCTCCTTCCCCGATTCGCTCACAACGATCGGCGCACGCGCCTTTGCGAAGTGCTCTGCGCTCGAGACCGTCCGCTTCGGCGAAGGGCTCGAAAGGGTGGGCGACTACGCCTTTACCTTCTGCGATTCGCTCACAGAGGTCTCTCTTCCCGCGGGCGTGCGCGAAGTGGGGGAGTATGCCTTCTATAAATGTATCTCGCTCGTCTCGCTCAGCCTCGGAAGGGTGGAGAGGATCGGCACATATGCCTTTGCGTGCACTGCGATCGGACAGGCGGTCATCCCGTCTTCCGTGACCTACATGGGCAGCTATGCCTTCAAGAACTGCAAGGAACTCACCTCCGTCATCATGGAGGGAACTCCCGCCTATATCGGTCCGCACGCCTTTTTCGGCGACAGCTATCTCACCCTCTATCTGAGCGGAGCTCGCGATGGGACGGAGCTGTGGAGCGGGCAGTGGAATTCCTCCTTCCGCCCCGTGCTCTTTGAAGCGGTCCTCTCCGAAGAGGGGTATGTGATCTCGGTCACGGCGTCGGAGGAGAAGGCGCTCAACCGATTCGCGCAGTGGGGGATCTCCCCGCCCGCGCGGGAGGGCTTTGAATTCGTCGGGTGGGCGAAGGAGGAGAACGCGACGGAGGCGGAGTTCGGAGCGGGAGAGCTCTTTGAAGCAGAACCCGACACCGTGCTCTATGCAGTTTACAGACAACAAGAACAGACGGAAAGTCCCGCATAAGGAGTTTACTATGAAAAAGAAAGTATTATGGATCATGACCCTGCTTGCAGCGCTCTGCCTCATGCTCTGCGCCTGCGGGGGAGGAGAAAAAACCTTCACCTTCACCTTTGATACGGGCGACGGTCCTGCCGTGGAGAGCGTACAGCTTGCGGAGGGAACGGAGTACACCCTTCCCGCACCCACGGCAGAGGGCTGGGAGTTCGGGGGCTGGTACGAAAAAGCCGATCTCTCGGGCAATGCGGTCACTTCGGCAGTGGCGGACGGCGACCGTACCTTTTACGGGAAATGGGTGAAGACCTATCTTCTCACCCTCGACGTCGGCGAGGGCACGCTCGGCGGGAATACGCTTTACCTCAAAGCGGGGGAGAATCTCCTCTCCGCGCTTTCCGACCGCTCGCCCGCAGCAAAAGAGGGCTTTGCGTTCGGCGGATGGTTTCTCGAGGGCAAGGAAGTCGTCTCCTCGGACGTCATGCCCGAGGGCCCTCTCACCCTGACCGCCCGCTATAAGGTCGGCTACACCGTGGAGATCTTAGAGCAGAACTTCGCGCAGACGGGTTACGAAAAGGCGGAAGAGCTCAAAGACTACGCCTATGCGACGGACGGGGAATTCACCCCCGTTTTGCCCGAGCGGGCGGGCTTTGCAGAGACGGTGAAGCCCGATACCGTGCGCAGCAAAAAGCTCAGCGCGACCGATCCAAGCGCCAATCTCTTCAAAGTGTACTACGACCGCACCGAAGTGAGCGTCTTCTTCGAATCCAACTATCCGCGCGGCTTTGAGGACAAGAGCGAGCAGGTGAGCAAACTCAACGGCTCGGTCATAGAATTGCCCGAGGAGAGTTTCCGCATCAACGGCTATGTGCTCATCGGCTGGAGCGAAAATCCCACCGACAGCACAAATTATTATCCGACGAACGTGCTCGAAAAGGACCTCTTCAATGCGGAGAGCGGTAAGGCGGGCACTTATACGATGACGCAGAACATGGTGCTCTACGGCGTGTGGCTGCGCGGCTACGACGATATGTTCGGCGGCGTGGATCACATCTACGTGACGGATGGCAGCGCCTACCTTTCCCGCGGCGGGTTCATGTTCAAAGGAGAGGTGGAGGAATACAAGGGTGAGACGATCTTCACCTTCCGCACCGGCGATCTTGAGTCAGGGGACATCCTTCTCGAGGGGAAACTCTTCGGCGACGGTTCTTTCTGCTATAACGACGACGAGCGCCGCGGCTATACGGCGAACTACTATAACATGGCGACGGGGCGCGTCGACGAAACGATCTCCATTCTGCTCGACGGGTATAACGGCATCGATTATGTCAAGAGAGTGGGCGAGGGACGGGTGGAATCCCACGGCACATACGTCGTGGGGGAGGATGGCTACCGCGTCGCCACCTTTGAAACGGGGGAACTTGCGGGAACGTCGATGACCCTTTCGTTCAGCGCCTATGCCGACGTGAGCGGAAAGATCCATCATGTCTTCCGTGTGCGCGACGATGAATTCTACGGGCTCGGCGTTCTGCGCTGCTTCTATGTCTCGGGCGGGGCGATCTCCGCCTATCCCGCCCAATACTACTCCTTGGTGCTCGACGGCTTTGAAACTGCCGTCTATACCCAATACGGCGAGGAGGCGGAGCTTTCCTATAACACCGACGGCGATATGGTCACCCTCTTCGATTCGGATGAGACGCTGTTCGGAGTCGTCAAGCTCATGACGCAGTCCGGGGTCAACGGCTACATGCCCTATGACGAAAATCTCGACGTGACCTTTGTGACGGAGAGCGAATCGCTCGAGCTCGACGGCGTATGCAACGCCACTTACACGGTGTACGGCGAGGAGGACGCGGACGGAAACCGTGCGGTGCTCTCCGAAGTCAGCGGCGTCTTCGGCGCTTACAATTCGGCGCTGGGCGGCGTTCTCATCGAACTCACCTCGGGAAGGGAGCTCTACACCTTCCTTGCGGGCACATACGCAGGGGACGCCACGACCTTCTATCACTTCGAGCGCAAGCTCAACAGCTATCAGGAATACTATTACAGCGGCGAGGGCGGAAGCGAGGGGATCTACACCTCTCCGCTCATCGCGATCGACGACGCGGGCGAGGGAACGTTCAGCGTCTACGGCGATGTGAACGGTCTCTACTACTATAAACTTGCGGACGGGAAGTACACTTACGATGAGAAGACGAACACCTACCGTGCCGTGATCGGCAACCACTATGACGTCTCCGTGGACGAGATGCCCGTGGACGTTGCGAACATCCGAGAGTTCGTGTTCGGGGCGGAGGCCGCCATCGTGGACGGCGATACCCTTCCCGCGGCGTATTGGCTCTCCTATATCACTTTGGGCGGGCAGACGGAGAACTGCGAGACCGTCTACACCCAAGAGGATGCGGAGGACGGGAAACTCATTTTGGCGGGCGGTTTTGCGATCTACCAACGCGCGGGGGAAGTCGTCTTCTCGGGCGTGTATGAAACGGTGGATACGATCCTCGTCGTGAGCGGCTTCGACGGGAGCGGCGAGCAGGCCTACGGCTTCTATGAGCTCAACGAGGAAGAGCAGACCTTCACGGTGCACAATTCCTTTATGCGCGTCTCCATGCCGCAGGTCCTTACGGACGGCACTATCTCCGAGGACATCTACCTCTCGATCGCGGGCGACAGCACGAGCGGGGCGGCGGCTTATGCGGTGCGCACTCCCGACGGCGACGGCTATCTCGAACAGACATGGTACGGCACTTATGAGGCTACGGAGAAGGTCAATAACTTCTACGATACGGAATTCCCCGTCTACCGCTTCACCTCCGAAGAGGGGGATCTCACCTTCCTCTTCGAGATGTTCGAGGTAAATTCCTCCCTTGTCCTGTTCGGACGGGAGAACGAGAAGCTCGGAGGGATCTATTCCGCGGAGGGCGTGGGAACGCTCAACCTCGACGGCTTCGGACTGTTCGGCACTTTCCTCGATACGGAAGGCGAACTGCACACGGGTCTCTACTATCTCTATGACGAGGAACAAAACATCGTCTGCCTCGCTTCCGTCGTGGAAGGAAATACCTACTATTTTGAAGTCGCGTGGGGAGAGGCGGGCAAGGACGGCACTCTCTCGCGCCGCGGTCCCGAGATCGGGAACTATGTCCTGATGGACAATCAATCGCTCCGCGAAGAGATCTTTAAGATGGACGGGCTCGGACATCTCACCGTCGTCCTCCTCGATGAGGAAGGCACGGAGACCGTGGTAGACGCAAAAGGCTCTTATAAACTCAACGATTACGGCTATGTCGTCAACTATAAGGATGAAAAGGGACGTCACACCTTGGTCGGGGCGATCGATACCGTTACCGACGACGTGGGAGAACTAAAGGTCTTCGTTGTCCACCATGAGGAGATCGTCTCCGTACTCATCAACGAGGCGGACTGGTCCGTTCTCGTGCTCGACGGCTTCGGCTATGCCCTGCGGTACAGCGGTTCGGGCGTGGCCGAGGCGGGCATGTACTCCATCGTCACCGATGAACTGCTCTACTATCTGAGCTTGAGCGGAGACTATGCGAGCCTCTATCGCTATGACCTCGAGGCGGAAACGGCTGTTCCCGTGCACGCCTCCGAGAGCTCCTATATCTCCTCCGATCTGCGCGCGATCTACTTCACTTCCTATGGATTTGTGCAGATCAACGGCGAAACGCAGTACTATTACGAGAGAGAGGGGGGCTCGGTCAAGCTCTATATGCAGGACTTCTCCGATCCGAACGCCAACGAATACGGCTATGTAGTGCGCACCGATCTCGTCTCTTCGGGGAACACGATCACGCTGGACGGAGTGGACTATTACGAGAGCGACGGCTATTCCATCACCTTCGAGCGGGAGGAAGCGGATAAGGAAAACTATCCCTACAGCGTCGATGAGGACGGCGGAAAGATAAACTTCGAGGAGCTCACCTTCTCGCCCGTCGGCGGAATGGAATTCACCACCTACGGGACGGTGCTGCTCACGGGAGAGACAACGCCCTTCCTCTGCCTTCTCGCCCGCTTCACCGAGGACGAGGAACTTAGGACGCAGCTCATTGTCATGGACGGGTACTATGATTACTACTTCGACATCGAGCTCAAATACAACGGAACGGGCGGCAGCACCTTCCGCCTCACCTCCAAGACGAGGGTGGAAGAGCTTATTTCCTATAAATATCTCTACTATTCCTACCTGATGCAATCGATGATGGGCTCGTCCGATACCTTTGAAAACACCTACGGCACGGTCTCGCTCCTCACCAAGTACGACGCGGACGGGCAGGAGACGGAGCACCTTCTCTCTGCGGACTTCGGGGAGAATTCGGGCGTTGTGGATGTGCACGGGAACGTCGTGAAGGAGATCGAAGGCCCGTATGTCTATGAAGCGGTCTCGGGCACTTCTGCGGACGGAAGCGCGCTCACGCAGGAATACTTCACGGTGGAGTACACGGCGGAGGACGGCGTCGTCTATCGCCTGCACATCCTTCGGCAGGACTTCTCGGGTATAGATTCTTACCTGCTCTATGCCTTCACCAGCCTCACCGTCCTTACAGACGGCAACTATTCGGTCGATCTCGAGACGGTGCTCGGGACGGATATGACCAATGTCCCGATCGGCGACGTCACCATTCCCTACCTCTATGAGGAGAAGGACGGCGTCAAGACGCCCATCACCTTCGAGCATCCCTACATGATCGGCGACACCTTCTATGGGATCATCGACGAATGGGATGAGAGCGAGACGAGCATCGAAAAATCCACTGTCTACGTCATCGACCTTACCAAGACGGAGGAGGGCTACACTTCCATGACGGTCACTGTGAAGCAGGCAAAGACGGTGCATTACACCAACCCCGTCACCTTCGACCTCGGTTACTTCCAATACTTTGAAGACACCCACACCGTGACGATGTTCACCTATGCGCGCAACCTCTTCTTTGCGCAGGAATGTTCCTACGATCCCGAAACGGGCACCTATCTTGTCACTTCCCCCACGGGCAGGAAGTACAAGATCACCGAAAAGGAAGGGCGCGAGTCCACGATCGAGGAGATCGAGGAGGAGAAGGAGCCCGATACGGAAGATGGCGAGTGAGATTTTCATCCGTCCCGCCGCCCCTGAGGAGCTTCCACGCCTCATGGAGATCTATGCCGCGGCGCGGACGTTCATGAGGGAAAGCGGCAATCCCGACCAGTGGGGCACGAGCGATCCAAAAGAGGAACTCATCGCGCGGGACATCGCCGCGGGGAACTCTTACGTTTTCACAGAGGAAGGGGAGATCGTGGGCGCGTTTTCCTTTACGGAAGGACGTGACCCGACCTACGGCTATATCGAGGGGGAGTGGCTCAACGATGAGCCCTACGGCACGATCCACCGCCTTGCGGGCGACGGCAGGGCGCACGGGCTCTTTTCCGCGGCGCTCGCCTTTTGTGCGGAACGCTGCAAGAACTTGCGCGCCGACACCCATGCGAAAAACGCCGTCATGCGCCATCTGCTCATCAAGCACGGATTCAGGGAATGCGGCGTCATCAATGTGGAGAACGGCACTCCGCGTATCGCCTATCAGAGGCTCTTTTAGAGACAGACCGTCGTTCATAAATTTGAACGGCGGTTTTTTCACGGCAGGGCTTGAAATTCCCGCCGAAGTGTATTATAATAGAAAGCCGAGAATACGAATTTGCTCCCCGGAGGAGAAGAATGGACAAACTGCCCAAGGTCATACCCGTTGCGGTATTTCACAACAGGGAAGAAGCGCTCGCACAGCTCTCGGCGCTCTCCCTCGGCAACATCCCCGTTGCGGAGATCACCTTCCGCACGCCCTATGCCGCCGAAGCGATCTCGCTTTGCAGGGAACGCTTCCCCGACCTCTGCGTGGGGGCGGGCTCTGTCGTCACGCCCGCGCAGGCACAGCTCGCGCTCGAGCGCGGGGCGCAGTTTATCGTCTCTCCGGGGCTGAGCGAGGAAGTCGCCGGCCTCTGCCGCGCGCGGGGAGTGTTCTATCTGCCCGGCGCGGTGACGCCGACCGAGCTCATGCGGGCGGGCGCCCTCGGCTTTTCCACCGTGAAGTTCTTCCCCGCCGACGTGTTCGGCGGCGCAAAGGCGCTCAAGGCGCTCTCCGCTCCCTTCCCCCAAATGAAGTTCGTGCCGACGGGGGGAGTGAACGAGGAAAATTTCGCCGAATTCCTCTCCCTTCCCTGCGTGGAAGCGGTGGGGGGAAGCTGGATGCTGAAGGGGGATATCGGCGCGCACTGCAAGCGCATCCATGATCTCTTACGTCAGGCGGGAACTGCATTATGGTCATAAATTGGAACGACGTTCTTGAAAAAATAATACATAAAGAGGAATGCGCCGCCGCCCGCAACCAAAATAAGATCCCCTATTCTGCCGATGAAGAGGGGAATTTCGACGACCGCTCAAAGGACATCTCCTGGTGGACAAACGGCTTTTGGGCGGGGCTTTTATGGCAGCTCTACGGGGTCTGCCGTGACGGGCGATTCCGCGCCGAGGCGCAAGAGATCGAGAGAAAGCTGGATGAGAGCTTTATGTCCGCGGAGGGGATGGATCACGACAGCGGGTTCAAATGGCTGCTCACGGCGAACGCCGACCTCCTTCTTACGGGAAGCGGGGAGAGCAAGAACCGCTTGCTCCTTGCGGCGGGCAACCTCGCGGGAAGATTCAACCCCGCGGGGAATTTTCTGCGCGCATGGAACGACGAGACGGGCGAAAAGGCGGGCTGGGCGATCATCGACTGCATGATGAATTTGCCCCTTCTCTACCGCGCGAGCGAGATCTGCCGCGACCCCCGCTTTTATGCGATCGCCTTCCGCCACGCCCAAACGGCGCAAAGGTATTTCGTGCGTGAAGACGGGTCGGTCTGCCATATCGTCCGCTTCGATCCTCAGACGGGGGAATTCCTCGGCTCGCTGAAGGGGCAGGGGATGAAGGAGGGCTCTTCGTGGACGCGCGGCCAGGGCTGGGCGCTCTACGGATTTGCGCTCTCCTACCGCCACACGCACGCCGCGGAGTTTTTGGAGACCGCCGAGCGCGTTGCGCAAAATTTTATCACACGTATGCAAGAATTCGGTCACATGCCCGTTGATTTTTGTCAGACTTCCGACTGTCCTTTTGAAGATTCCTCCGCCGCGGCGATCGCTTCCTGCGGGCTCTTGGAGCTGTTCTCTATCACGGGGAAAGAGGAATATTCCGCTGCCGCCGAGGGGCTGCTTGAAGGGCTGCTCGCCGATCGGTGCGACCTTTCAACGGAGAGCGACCGTCTGCTCACGCACTGCAGCGCGGCATATCACGACGAGAGGCACAACTTCCCGCTCATTTACGGCGACTACTTTTTCATCGAAGCCGTTTTGAAAATACTCAAAAAGGAGACCTTTTTATGGTAAGAAAAGATTGGCTCGATCTCATGCTGAAGATCGCAGAGCCCGTGCTCGGCAATCTTGCGGCGGGAAAACTGCACGAAGTCCTTCCCGTCGAGAAGGAATCGCGGGTCATCTACGCCCATCTCGAGGCGTTCGCGCGCACCCTGTCGGGCATGGCGCCGTGGCTCGAGCTCGAGGGGCTCGAGGGGGAGGAAGCCGCCCTGCAGGAGCGCTATCGCAGCATCGCGCTCAAATGTATCGACAATGCGACCGACCCCGCCTCGCCCGATTTCATGAACTACACGGAGGGGTACGGTCAGTCCCTCGTGGACGCGGCGTACCTTGCCTACGCGCTCATCCGCGCCCCCAAGCACCTGCTCGCCCCGCTCGACGGGCGGGTGCGGCACAACCTCGCTGAGTGCCTCAAGGCGACCCGCAAGTTCGAACCCTTCCCCATCAATTGGCTCTTTTTTTCGGCAATGGTGGAGGGAGCGCTCTACCTCATGGGGGAGGAGTGGATCCTGCCTCCTGTGGAGAGGGTGGTGAACGCCTTTGAGGAGTGGTACGTCGGGGACGGAATGTACGGCGACGGCGAGTACTTCCACATGGACTACTACAACAGCTATGCCATCCATCCCATGTATGTGGACCTTCTCAAGACGTTCGCGCCCGTTGTTCCCAAATATGCGGAGCTCTTGCCCACCGTGGAAAAGCGGGCGAGCCGCTATGCGGGGATACAGGAGAGGCTCATCTCTCCCGAGGGGACTTATCCCATGACGGGGCGGTCGCTCTGTTACCGCTTCGGCGCGTTTCAGGCGCTCGTCCACGCCGTTTTGAACGACGCACTTCCCGACGGCGTAACTCCCGCTCAGGTGAGATGCGGCGTTTCGGCGGTGATAGAGCGCACGGTGAAGGGGGGGATGTTCGATCGGGACGGCTTCCTCATGCCGGGCGTGATCGGCAGCCAGCCCTCGCTCGGCGAACACTATATCTGCGTTGGGAGCGTGTACATGTGTATGCAGGTATTCCTGCCCTTGGGGCTTCTGCCCGCGCATCCATTCTGGTCCGCGCCCGATGAGCCGTGGACGAACAAAAAAATTTGGGAAGGGGTGGACCTTCCCTGTGATGAGGCGGTGGACTGATGAAAGATCTGTTCTCATTGAAGGGAAAAGTTGCGCTTGTAACGGGCGCATCGTACGGCATCGGCTTTGCGATCGCCACCGCGCTTGCCGAGGCGGGCGCGAAGATCGCCTTTAATTGCAGGAACAAAGAACATCTTTTATCCGCGCTCGACGCCTATAACGCCCTCGGCGTCGACGCGAGCGGGTATCTTTCGGACGTCACCAAGGAGGAAGAAGTCGCGGCGATGATCGGGGACATCCATGCCGATCTCGGCAAGATCGACATTCTCGTGAACAACGCGGGGATCATCAAGCGCATTCCCATGACGGAAATGGGGGCGGAGGAATTCCGCGAAGTCGTGGACACCGACCTCGTTGCGCCCTTCCTCGTGACGAAGGCGGTCCTTCCCGAAATGATCAAGCGCAGACAGGGCAAGATCATCAATATTTGCTCGATGATGAGCGAACTCGGACGGGAGACGGTCTCCGCCTATGCTTCGGCGAAGGGCGGGCTCAAAATGCTCACAAAGAACATCGCCTCCGAATACGGGAAGTATAACATCCAGTGCAACGGTCTTGGCCCGGGGTATATCGCCACCCCCCAGACCGCGCCGCTTCGCGAAAGACAGCCCGACGGTTCGATGCACCCGTTCGACAGTTTCATCCGCGCCAAGACGCCCGCGGAGCGCTGGGGCACGCCCGAAGATCTGAAAGGACCTGCGGTATTCCTCGCCTCCGCCGCCTCCGACTTTGTGAACGGGCACATCCTCTATGTGGACGGCGGGATCTTGGCGTATATTGGAAAACAGCCGTGAGGAGTTTCGCGGATTTAGTTTCGCACCTTTCTTTGCTCACTTCCCCCCTTGCCCACCCCTTGAGGGGTGGGTGTCACGCGCAAAGCGCGTGACGGAAGGGGTGT
>CANREF010000029.1 GCA_947629575.1 uncultured Clostridia bacterium
ACTGCCGCGGCTCTGCGACGAGATGGGGGTCTATCTGCTCGAAGAAGCGGACATTGAGAGCCACGGAGCTTGCGCCCAACGCAATTTCGAGAATGGCGGGGAATATCTGAACGACCTTGCCAAGGATGTGCGCTTCCGCGATCAGATCGTCGGCCGCACCCTCCGCATGTACGAACGGGATAAAAACCGTACTTCCGTCCTCATCTGGTCGCTCGGCAACGAGAGCGGATGGGGGGAGAATTTTGTCGCTTCGGCAGAGGCGCTCAAAGAGAAACGGGATGGGCGGCTCGTGCACTATGAGGGCGCGTGGAGCAACGAAAAGAACGTCTATCAGGACGGGGGACTGCTCGATCTCTATTCGCGGATGTATCCCGAGCAGAGCTGGCTCGAAGAGTTTGCAAAGACTTGCGATAAGCCCGTCATCATGTGCGAATATACCCACGCGATGGGGAATTCCTGCGGAGACATCTCCGACTATTGGAAGATCATCGACCGCTATCCCGCCCTCTGCGGCGGATTCATCTGGGAGTGGTGCGATCACAGCGTCATCAAGGGGAAGAAGAAGCTCTACGGCGGCGACTTCGGCGAATATCCCCACGACGGGAATTTCTGCATGGACGGTATCGTGACGACGGACCGCATTCCCGAGCCAGAGTATTATCATATCAAGGCGGTCTACGGAAGGGAGCGCGACCCGCTTCCCCCCGCCCTGCCCGTCTTTATGTCCGAACAGCTGGATTGGCGCACCGAGAAGGGGATGCCGTCGAGCCTTGTTCTCGGTGGAAGGGAACTCCTGCGCCGCCCCGCCTTTTTGTCGGTGTGGCGCGCTCCCCTCGACAACGACGCGAATATCAAGCGCGAGTGGCTCGACTACGGGCTCGACCGAGCCTACTTCTTCCCGCACGAAATTTCGGGCAGTAAAGCGGCGGGAAAGATCGTCACGCCCTACCTGCAGCCTGTCGGCGATATGGAAATTTCTTGTCGTGAAGAGAACGGGCTGACTGTCTGCATCCATGCGCGGCTTGCCGATTTCGTGAAGAGTTTGCCCCGTTTCGGGCTCGTCTTCGACCTCGCCGCAACGGGCGGCAAAGTGTTCTGGTACGGCAGGGGAAAGGGGCAGGCGTATTGCGACAAGACGCTGGGCACTCCGATCGGCATTTACGAGCTTCCCGCGCGGGAGATGAACTTCATGTATCCCAAGCCGCAGGAGAGCGGTTCAAGATGCGACGCCCGCTATGTCGGGCTCGACTTCGGGGAGAAAAGCTGTCTGCTCTTCGAGAGCGAGACGCCCTTTTCCTTCTGCGTATCGCCCTATCTGCCCGAAGATCACAAGCCTCATGCCTATGAGATGAAGGACACGGGACATTTGTATTTTTACATAGACTATAAGATGTCGGGGGTGGGAAGCAATTCCTGCGGACCGCGCATCGCTGAAAAATATCTGCTCACGGAGAGAGAGTTCACTTTCACCTTCCGCATAAGAGCGGTAAAGCGTCGGTAAGGATATGCGTTATTCCTATTCATTTGAAGAGATACGAGAGGCGGACGGACGGGCGGTAAGAGCGGGAACGCCCGCCCCTGTTTTGATGGAGCGCGCGGGGAGCGCGCTCGCCGAAGCCGTGCAGCGCAAGATGCGGGAGCGCGCCGTATCCGACGTGCTCTTTGTCTGCGGGGGCGGGAACAACGGCGGAGACGGGTTTGTCGCCGCGCGCCTGTTGGCGGAGAGAGGCGTTGACGTCGCCGTTCTGTGCCTTACGGGAAAGTTCTCCCACGACTGTGCGGAGGCCGCCAAAAATTACAAGGGGGTGCTCTTCGGCAGAATTCCGCGGAGACGTTTTGCGCTCATCGTGGATTGCATCTTCGGCACGGGGATCTCCCGTGCGCCCGAAAAAGACGCCGCCGCGCTCATTTCTTACATGAATGACAGCGGCGCATACCTCATTGCCTGCGATGTGCCGAGCGGGCTGTCGGGGAGCGGCATTGCCTTTTCCCCCTGCGTCAGGGCAGATATGACCCTCACGGTGGGGGGCTTGAAGAACGCCCTCCTCCTCGCCGACGGCGCAGATCTTTGCGGGGAGACGGAAGTCCTCGACATCGGGATCTCGCCCGAAAACGGCGCGGAGATCTGGGAGGCGGAGGACGTCAAGAAGTTTTTCCCGAAGAGGAAGTCGCACTCCCACAAGGGCAGCTACGGAAGCGTTGCCATTCTCGCGACCTGCAATATCCTCGGCGCCCCCCTTCTTTCGGCGGGAGCGGCGCTCAAATCGGGCGCGGGATATACCGATATCTACATGACTTCTTCGTCGGTGTCCTGCGGGGACGCGGCAAAACTCGCAGCCCTTCAGACGGCGGACGAGCTGCACCGTGCGCTGTGCGCCGCGAAATATCCCGCCTGTCTCTTTTCTTTTTATTGCGGAGAGCCCATTTTCACCGAGGCGGTCGCCTTCGGCATGGGCGCGGGAGTGGGGGAAGCGACCCGCACGATCCTCGAGGAACTCCTTTCCTCCTACCGCAGCGGCACGCTCGTGCTCGACGCGGACGCCTTGAATACCCTCGCCCTCTGCAATGCGGCAGATCTGCTCAAGGAGAAGAAGTGCTCCGTGATCGTGACCCCGCACATCAAGGAATTTTCCCGCCTCACGGGAAGGACGGCGGAGGAGATCCTGTCCGACCCCATTGGCATTGCCAAACGATTTGCAAAGGAATACGGCGTTACCGTCGTACTCAAAAACAACCGCACGGTCATCACGGACGGCGTGCGGACGGCGATCAATCTTACCGGCTCTCCCGCGCTCGCGAAGGGGGGGAGCGGAGACGTGCTCGCGGGCTTTTTGGCGGGCACTTGCGCGCGGGGCGTTTCGCCCTTTGAGGCGGCGTGTGTCTCCTGCTATCTGCTCGGGCGGGCGGGAGAGCTCGCCGCGGAAGAGATGGGGGAGTATTCCCCCGACGCAACGGACGTCATCGGCTTTCTTCCCAAGAGCATTCTATCGCTGTGAATTCTATTCCGCATATCCGAACAGGCGGACGACTACCGAACAGAAGAGCAGGACGCTTCCCGAGATGATATAGTAGACGGGGAAGAAGGTGAACAGGCTCATGAGGAGGAGAAGTATCCCGCTCGTGAAATAGGGGCGGGCGTTGGATTTTTGAAAACTGCGGCGGAGCTTTTGCTTCGCCGTTTTGCGTGGGATCTCCCCGCAGATGAGCTTTTCGGGCGTTGTGCCCGTCCGTTCAAAGAGGGCAAAGATATCGTCGCCCCGCTCCGCCCTGAGCCCGAAGGAGCTCATGAGCTTTTCCGCATCCGCCGTCAGCGCGTTGCAGGCGATCGCAAAGGACTCCGTTCCGTAGCGGCGAAGAAGGGAGGCGATCGTGTCCGCGCCGACAGGTTCCATGGTAAAGAGGGGGAAGAGGGGAACGCCTTCGACGAGCAATCCCTCCGCCTCTTTGCGCGCTTCCTTGCCGTCGGCGAGATAGGCGTCGAGGAGGGCGTCTTGTACCCGCTCGGGCTTTTCGAGCGCAAGGTGCAGCAGCAGGGCGTCCCTTCTCTCCTTCTCCGCCTTGCCGAGGAGCTTTTTGCGGCTCTTCAGATACATCGGCACAAAGAGAAGTCCCGCCGCCGCGAGCGCAAGCATTCCCGCAACGATAAGAGATAGCCAAAGCGGCACTTTGAAATAGCGCAGGATGCACAGGGAGAAGACAAAGGCACAAGTTCCATAGAAGAGAAGGTCGGAGATCATGGAAAAACGAAAGTGTTTCATGTCATGATTTTTGACAGAGTTTTTGCAAATTAGTCTTGCAAAGTGGGAAAAAGTAAGGTATAATAGAGACATGAAGGTGGCGCTGTTCGGCGGGTCTTTCGATCCCGTCCATATCGAGCACGTGCGGTTGGTCCGTGCGGCGATCGCCGAGCTTGGGCTCGATAAGGTGATCGTCATGCCTTCCTGTCTTGCGCCCCATAAACCGGACGGAGCGCATACAGACGGGAAGGACCGCCTTGCCATGTGCCGCATCGCCTTTTCGGGAGAGAGCAAGGTCGAAGTGAGCGATTTCGAGCTGAGAGCGGGGGGCACAAGCTATTCCTATCTCACCTGCCGCGAGTTCGCCCGCCTCTATCCGAACGATGAGCGCTATTTCTTGGTCGGGGCGGATATGCTCGGCAATTTCTTCTATTGGAGAGAACCCGACGACATCTTAAAGCATGTGCGCCTTGTCGCCTGCCGCAGGGGCGGGGAGGAGGTGGAGGACCTTCGTGCTCGCTTCCGCGCCCGCTTCGGTCGGGAATTTTTCACCCTTTCCTTCCACGGCAGAGCGGTCTCTTCCACCAAACTTCGCGTTGCGCTTGCCTTCGGGAAAAACCCGCCTCTTCCCCGCGGAGTGCTTGCCTACGTGCGGGAGCACGGGCTGTATCGCCGCCCCGAGGCGCGGGCGCTTTTGCTCGAAAAGGCGGAGCGTCGGGAGCACAGTTACCGCGTCGCCCAACTCGCCTGTATGCGCGCCGCCTCATTGCACCTTCCCGAGGAGAAGGCGCTTCTCGCCGCCATGCTCCACGATTGCGGAAAGTATGTCCCGCTATCGAGCCCGCTACTTCGCGGGTTTACGCCTCCACGCGATGTGCCCGAACCCGTTCTGCACCAATACACGGGCGCTTTTCTTGCCGAACATGAATTCGGCGTCCACGACGAAGAGATCCTTGACGCCATCCGCTATCACACGAGCGGCAGGGAGGATATGACTTTGCTCGGGAAACTCATCTACCTTTCCGACCTTCTCGAAGAGGGCAGGTCGTTTGAAGGGATCGCAGCTCTCCGCGCGCTCTTTTGGCGGGATATCGACGAGTGCCTGTTGGAAGCGCTCCGCCATGAAGTAGAATATCTGAGAGAGACGCAAGGGCCGCTCTATCCGCTCACGGAGCGCGCATTTCATTGGTATTTGGAACATAAATCCGAATAATTTGAGGTTTGCATAGTACTATGTCAGACATAATAGCTAAAAAACGGAGGTGTTTTTATGGAAAGTAAGGAATTGGCACTCGAATGTTGCAGGGCGTTGTCGGCGAAGAAGGGCGAAGATATCGTCATTCTCGATGTGAGCGAGCAGACGGTGGTCTGTTCCTACTTTGTCATCGCGAGCGGCAAATCGACGACGCAGGTGCGCGCGCTCGGCGACAATGTGGAGGAGGTTCTGAAAAAGAAATTTGAACTCTATCCCGTCCGCACCGAGGGGCTCCGCGAGGGACGTTGGGGGGTGCTCGACTACGGCGACGTGGTGGTGCACATCTTCAATGAAGAGAGCAGGCTCTTCTACTATCTGGAGCGGCTGTGGGACAGCGGCAAGAACATCACAAAATTCGAAGAATGAAAAAAGGAGCGTTCCCGCTCCTCAACGAAAACTGATCTCTTTGGGCTCGGAGAATTCCTTCTTCGAGCGCTTTTTTTTGCGTTCGACGAGAAAGTACACGGGCTCGGGCTTCTTTTCGGGCGGACGCTTTTTGAGGGTGCGCACGATGTGGAGGAGCTTCCACAAATGGACGAGCAGGAAGAGCAGGGCGAGCAGAAGGGCGCAAAAGAGCATCCCCTGTGTTTGTACGGAGAGAAGTTCCATGCCGCCATTGTAGCGGAAGATCGTTGTCATAAATGGGAAGGTTTTTACATATTTTCGGTGTCTTTGGAAAAATCTGTATGATATGACGGAGAGGAGCATGGAAAAAGCGGAGGAGGGGAAGGTATTGTCTGCGGCGGAGGCTGCGGAGTTCAACGAATTTCGGCGGGCAAGACGGGAGACGGAGTTGCTGTTCACCCTTTCCCGTTTGGTGATCGACGCCTCGCGGCGGGAGACGGACGAGGCGGCGCTCCGCCGCGCCTGCGAGGAGGCGGGAAAGTTCAATGCTTCGGGAGTGCTCGTTTCGCCCATCAACGTGGTGGCGGCGCGCAGACAGCTCAAAAGAAGCGGGCAGAGGATATGCTGCCTTGTCGGCGGGACAGGGGAGAGCCTCATGATCATAAAAAAGCAGGAAGCCAAGCGGGCGCTCCGGCAGGGGGCGAAGGAAGTGCGCCTTGTGCTCTGCTATTCCAAACTCACGGGCGGGGGGTATTCCTATCTCAAACGGGAGGTGCGCCGCGTGCGCCGCTGCGCCAAGAAGGGGACGCTCGTCGTGTCGCTCGAAGATCATTCCCTCGGCGAAGAGGAGATCGCCCTCGGCGTGCGCGCCGCCGTGGCGGGAAGGGCGGACGCCGTCTGCGTAAGAGGGGAGACCGCGCTCGTCCTTCGCGCCGTCAAGGAGGGGGGAAGCAAGCTCGGAGTGGAGGTCTCGGGGGTCGAAAATGCCGAGCAGCTCCGCTTGCTCGTAAAAGCGGGCGCCGTCCGCGCCACAACGGGGAAGGGAGAGCAGATCGCCGAAGAGCTCTATGCGGCTCTCGACAGCCGCTGAAAATGAAACATTTTTGATAAAAACGTCGGATTTTTGCGGTCTCCTCGGAAAAAATGTGGGGATCGTATTTTTATATTTATATTTTTCTCTCTTCTGTAAAAAACGCTTTGAAATTTTGGGAAAATATTGTAAAATAGTCGGGTAGCAATATAATGTATATACGGAGCGTTTATGGGACTTTTCAGTTATTTGGCAAACGGCGACAGCCGTAAGAGCCTGAAGAAACTCGATAAAATGGCTCGGGAAGTGGAAAAACTCGAGCCGAAATATCAGTCGATGACCGACGCCGAACTGCGCGGGCAGACGGCGGTATTCAAGGAGCGGCTCGCAAAGGGCGAAACGCTCGACGATATCATGTACGACGCCTTTGCGGCGCTCAGGGAAGCGAGCTGGAGAGTGCTCGGGATGAAGCACTTCCATGTGCAGATCATCGGCGGCATATGCCTCTTCCAAGGCCGTATCGCCGAGATGAAGACGGGCGAAGGTAAGACCCTCGTCGCAACTCTTCCGAGCTATCTCGAAGCGCTCTCGGGCCGCGGGGTGCACATCGTCACCGTCAACGATTACCTTGCCCGCCGCGACGCGGAATGGATGGGAAAGGTGCACAAGTTCATGGGGCTTACGGTGGGCGTCGTCGTGCCCGGCATGGACGACAATCTCAAGCGCCAGGCCTATCAGAGCGATATCACTTACGGCACGAACAACGAATTCGGCTTCGACTATCTGCGCGACAACCTCAAATCCGACCTTCGGCTCATGGTCCAGCGCGAGCTCAACTTCGCGATCGTCGATGAGGTCGACTCCATTCTCATCGATGAAGCGAGAACGCCTCTCATCATCTCGGGCAAGGGCGAACAGTCTTCCGACCTCTATCAGCAGGTGGATAAATTCGTCCGCACCCTCACGGGCGGGTTCGATGACGATCTCAAAGACGCAGAGGAGAGCAAGCGCCGCCGCGACAAGAATGCGGGGGAACGCAAGCTCGCCCGCGCGGAGGAATTGAATTGGGACTATGTGATCGAGCGCAAGGACAAGCAGGTCCAGCTCACCGAATTCGGCGCGGAGAAGGCGGAAAAATGGTTCAACATCGACAACGTTGCGGACATTTCCCACCTCTCCCTCAACCACCATATCCAGCAGGCTTTGAAGGCGCACAAGCTCTTCCACCGCGATGAGGAATACATGGTGATGGGCGATGAGATCATCATCGTCGACGAGTTCACGGGCCGTCAGATGATCGGCCGCCGCTATTCGGACGGTCTGCATCAGGCGATCGAGGCGAAGGAGGGCGTGAAAATCCGCGAGGAGAACAAGACTTTTGCGACCATTACCTTCCAGAATTATTTCCGTCTTTACCGCAAACTCTCGGGCATGACGGGTACCGCAAAGACGGAGGAAGGGGAATTCCGCACCATCTACTCCCTCGACGTCCTCGAGATCCCCACCAACAAGCCCATTGCCCGTACCGACATGCACGATCGCATCTACGCGACCGAAGAGGGCAAGAAGAAGGCGATCGTCCGCGAGATCAGGGAGCGCCACGAAAAAGGCCAGCCCATTCTTGTGGGTACGGTGTCTGTGGATAAGTCGGAAGAGCTCTCCCGTCTCCTCCTGCGCAACGGCATTAAGCACAATATATTGAACGCAAAGAACCACGAGCGCGAGGCGGAGATCGTCGCGCAGGCGGGCCGCTACGGCGCGGTCACCATCTCCACCAATATGGCAGGGCGCGGTACGGATATCCTGCTCGGAGGAAACCCCGAATATCTCGCAAAGAAGAGACTTCGCGAGGAGGGGATCGATCACGAGACGATCGAGGCGGCGACGAGCTATGCCGAGCAAATGAGCGATGAAGTCCTTGCCGTCCGCGACCGCTACCAAAAGCTGTACAGCACTTATAAGGAACAGACGGACGAGGAAAAGAAGCAGGTCATCGAAGCGGGCGGCTTGTGTATCATCGGTACGGAACGCCACGAGGCGCGGCGTATCGACAACCAGCTCCGCGGCCGTTCGGGCAGACAGGGCGACGTCGGTGTGTCCATCTTCTTCATTTCCCTCGAAGACGACCTCATGAAGCGCTTCGGCGGCGAACGCATGAAGGGCATCTATCAACGTTCTAAACTGGAAGAGGACGAATGCCTCGAGGCAAAGATCCTCACACGCCTCATCGAGTATGCGCAGAAGCAGATCGAGGGCAAGCATTTCGGCGCAAGAAAGAACGTCCTGCAATACGACGACGTTATGAACAAACAGCGTATGCTCATGTACGCCGAGCGCATGAAGGTGCTCAAGGGGGAGAATGTCCACGAGCAGATCCTCAAATATATCCCGGACTATGCCGCAAGCGTCATCCATAGCGCGGTGAACGCCGAAGACGCCCCCGAGAAGTGGAACGAAGACGATCTCAATACCGCCCTCGAGCAGAAACTTCTGCCCGAAGGGACGAATTATGTTACCCGCGAAAAGCTCGAGCGCTGGGACTATCCGAAGGCGCTCGAAAAGATCGTCGCCCGCACGACCAAGGCTTACGAGGAGAAGATCGCCCGCCTCAAGGAGGAGACGGGGATCGACTTCGCCGACGTCGAACGGCAGATCCTTCTGCGCAATGTAGACAGGAACTGGATCGACCACATCGACGCGATGGACCAACTCCGCAAGGGGATCGTCCTGCGCGCCTACGGTCAGACCGACCCCATCATTGCCTACAAGCAGGAGGGGACGGCGATGTTCAACGAAATGATCGACCGCATCCAGACCAATACCGTTGCGATGCTGCTCAAAGTTCGCGTTGAAGTGCGCCAGCAGCCTGCGACCCGCGTGATGCCGAGCATTCCCGTACCGCAGCAGCCTTCACAGGAGGCACAGCAGGGCGCTCCCCGTCCCGCTGCACCGCAGACGCCGAGTCCGCCGCAGTCTCTCCGCGGCGTGGAGACGCAGGGAATGCAGCTTCCCTCGGCGGTGGATGTGGACAGTTTGAAGACGAGCGGTTCGAGCAAGTTCAATCCCGCGTCCATGCCCAAGCAAAAGAAGATCGGGCCTAACGATCCCTGCCCCTGCGGCAGCGGCCTCAAATATAAGAAGTGCCACGGGAAACCGTTTTGATTTTATTCGCGGAAAATCTTTTGCTGCGCAAAATCTTTTTCCGCGAGGAAATGAACTTGTTTGTCTTAATTTACTCAAACTCTCGTTCGTTTCAAAGGACAAAAAGCCGCAGGTGTGCGGCAAATTGTGTGCGCTGCCGCAGGGAAGCCCTGCTCCGCGCAGTAATTTGGGATTACACTCCTTGCCCACCCCTTGAGGGGTGGGTGGATTGCCGCAACGTGGCAAGACGGAAGGGGTGTCGCTAAATGAAAAACACCCCCTCAGTCACTCGCAAGCTCGTGACAGCTCCCCCTCAAGGGGCAGCCAAGTTCAGCTATGGGATGACCGTCATCAACAAAACAAATTATGTTCAAAGCAGACGATTACAGATTAAAATTGAAAGGTCTCGAAGAGATGCTCGGGGAGGCAAAGTACGCCCTCGACATCGACAACCGCGCAGACCAGCTCAAACAGCTCAAGGAAGAGCAGCAGCTCCCCGAAGTATGGCAGGATCTCGAGCGTTCCAAAAAGATCGCCCGCGAGATCTCTTCCATCGAAGGAAAGGTCGCTTCTTACGAGAAGGGGCGCAAGGCGCTCGACGACGCCTATGAGATCATCGACCTCATCGAGGAGACGGAGGAAGAGGAGCTCGTTCCCGAACTCGATAAGATGCTTTCCCTTGCAGAGAAGGACATCGAAGAGATGCGCATCCGTGCGCTTTTGCGCGGAAGATACGACAGCAGCAACGCGCTTCTCGCTCTCCATGCGGGCGCGGGCGGCACGGAAGCCTGCGATTGGTGCGCGATGCTCTACCGCATGTATTGCCGCTATGCGGAAACGAACGGGTTCAAGGTCACCGAGATCGACCGTCTCCCGGGCGATTCCGCCGGGCTCAAATCGGTGGATTTCAAGGTGGAAGGGGAAAACGCCTATGGCTATCTCAAGGCGGAGATCGGCGTGCACCGCCTCGTGCGCATTTCGCCCTTCGACGCCAACAAGCGCCGCCAGACTTCCTTCGCCTCCCTCGAGGTGATGCCGGAAGTGGACGACGACGGCGAGATCGAGATCAAGGACGAGGACATCCGCATCGACGTCTATCGCTCCTCGGGCGCGGGCGGGCAGAAGGTCAATAAGACAGAGACTGCCATCCGCATCACCCACTACCCGACGGGCATCGTCGTGACCTGCCAGAACGAGCGCTCCCAGCTTCAGAACAAGGAGATGGCGTTCAAATACCTCCGTTCCAAATTGCTCGAGAAACAGCTCGAACAGCGGATGGCGGAGGAAGCGGCGCTCAAGGGAGAGACCAAAAAGATCGAATGGGGCTCGCAAATCCGCTCCTATGTATTCTGCCCGTATACCCTCGTGAAAGACCATCGCACAGGCTATGAAATGGGGGACGTGCAGGCAGTGATGGACGGCGATATTCAGGGCTTTATCATCGATTATCTGAAGAAATCATAGCATTATGTCAGACATAGTACTCTGCAAAAAGCAAAATCCCATCATTCTCGGTATCGAATCCTCCTGCGACGAGACGGCAGCGGCCGTCATCTGCGGGAGGAAGATTTTATCCGACGAGATCATTTCCTCCGCGGAAGTGCAGGCGCTCTACGGCGGGGTAGTGCCCGAGATCGCTTCCCGCGCACATACGGACGCCGTGGATGAAGTTACCGCGCGCGCCCTGAAAAAGGCGGGGATCGAAAGGGGCGAACTCGACGCCGTGGCGGTTACTTACGGCGCGGGGCTCTTGGGCGCTCTTCTTGTGGGGCTCTCCTTCGCCAAAGGGCTTGCCTATGGGCTCGGTATCCCGCTCATCGGCGTCAACCATATCAGGGGACATCTTGCGGCGGCCTATCTCGAAGATGAGACGTTAAAGCCGCCCTTTGTCACCTTGCTTGCGAGCGGCGGGCACACCGCCATTTTACATGTAAAGACGGAGACGGAATTCGAAGCGCTCGGCGGAACGCTCGACGACGCGGCGGGAGAGGCGTTTGATAAAGTCGCCCGCGTGCTCTCCCTTCCCTATCCCGGCGGTCCGCACGTGGAGGCGCTCGCTCGTGAGGGGAAAAGCTCCGTGTCCCTTCCCAAAATGCTGAAGGGGGAGGGCGGCTATATTTTTTCCTACAGCGGGCTCAAGACGGCGGTCATCAACTATGTGCACAATAAGGAGCAGCGGGGGGAAGAATGGAGCCGCGCGGACGTCGCCGCCTCCTTCCAGAGCGCCGCGCTCGATATCCTCGCGGAGAAAGCGGTGGAAGCGGCGATCGAGAGGAAGGTTTCCACCGTAACGGCGGGGGGCGGCGTGATCGCGAACGGGTATTTGCGGGAAAAACTCTCCGCGTTGTGCGGGGCGGAGGGCCTCAAGCTCGTCCTTCCCGAGAAGAAGCATTGTACGGACAACGCCGCGATGATCGCTTCCGAGGGGCTCGTGCGCTACCGTGCGGGTCTGTTTTCCCCGCTTTCCCTCAATGCGGAGGCATATTTGCCGCTACTGTGAAATATTTTTCGAAAAAATTTTGTAACCCTCTTGACAATTTGCCGATGACGTGATAAATTATATCTGTAATAATAGATTTAACTGTTATTATGAAATTAAACAAGGATAAGGAGTGAACGAAAGCATGGATGCGGTGATACTTGTTTTGTGCATTGCACTCACGCTTGTTACGGTTGTGGCGCTCATAAGCGGCGGCCTCAAACTCAAACAAAGCGTGAAAGATCTCAATGCGGAAACCCTGAAGGAGACCCTTCCCAAACCCAACGTCTTGCTGGTGCAGCAGAAAGAGGGGAAGGTGAGGATCGCGTATCTTACGGAGGGAGCCGCGGAGGAAGCGGCTGTGGCGGCTGCGCCCGCGGCAGAGCCCGCAAGCCCCGCGCCCGCCGAGGAGCCCGATTCCGCATCCGAAGAGGAGTTGCAGGATGGCGTTCTCATTCCCAAGGCGGAGCGGCTCACTTACGAAGAGCGCTATGCCCGTCTTCCCGAGGAGAACAGGAAACTTCTCGACGAGTTTGTCGCATACATAGAGGGGAAAGAGGATTGCGAGACCTGTATCCGCACTTCCGCGCTTCTGTGCCGTTATAAGAAGTCGCAGGTCGCCAAAGTCTCCATCCGCCGCGACTTTGCCATTCTCAGTTTCCCCATTGCGAACCCCGAACTCGGCAGGCTCGTACGCGAAGAGAAGATCAAGAGCGTCAAGATGCAGCCCGCAACGGTGAAACTTGCCGACGAAAACGACCTTGCCCTCGCGAAACAGACCGCGGATATCGCGCTCGACTATTTGAAGGGCGAGGAAGAGTACAAGCTCGAAAAACGCAAAGAGGCGCGCAGAGAAGCGGCCCGCAGAAAGAGAGAGGAGGGTGAAGAGTCATGAACATGACAGCGATCTACATCATTTTCGGAATTATTTTCGGGCTCGTCATCCTTGCTGCGATCGGATTGGGGACGGCACAGATCGTCGTCATGAAAAAGCGCAGCGCGCTCGCCGAGAGGGCTTCTCAGCCTCAGGCGCCCGTTGTCATCACGAGCGAAGACCTCACTTTGCGGGTCCGCGGAGGGGTATTGGCGATCGACGACACCCTTCCCGCAGCGGCAGAACCGCCGAAAGAAGAGGAAGAGGAGACTTACGAGGCCTCCGAGGAACGGGAGGGCGTTTTCCTTGCAAGAGGGGAAAAGCTCACCTATGCCGAAAAGGTCTCGCGGCTTTCCCCTAAGGCGCAGGCGCTTCTGGAAGCGTTCTGCACCTATGTCGAGAAAAAGCCCGCATGCTCGCGGTTGCAGCAGGCAGGAGCGATCGCCTTGCGCTATAACAAGGCACAGATCGCCAAGGCGCTTGTCCGCAGGGATACCGTCATTCTGAACTTTGCGATCGTCAACCCCGATCTCGGCAGAATGGCGAAGGAAGAGAAGGGGATCAAACTGAGACCCGTGGAGATCCGTCTCGTGGACGAGGAGGCGCTCGAAGTCGCCAAGCAGACCGCAGACCTTACTGTGGATTACCTCAAAGCGGAAGAGGAGTACAAACTCGAGAAACGCAAAGAGGCGCGCAGAGAGGCAGCCAAAAAGAAACGCGAGGTAGCCGTTTCGGAAGAATAAGCGCAAAGCCCCCCGCATGGGGGGCTTTACAAATATAGGAGAGTATTGTTATGAAGAAACTTTTTGCGATCTTGACAGTCTTTGCAATGGCGTTTGCCGCATGTGCCTTCGGGGCTTGCGGAGAAGGCGCACCGTCCGACCCGTCGAACCCGTCCGATTCCCACGAACCGTCCACGCTCCGCAGCGATGCCACGGTGACGATCTTTTCCACCAATGACATGCACGGCAATCTTGAGAATTCGGAAAAGAGCGGCACGATCGGCGTCGTACAGGCGGCGAAGATCAAGGCTTCCACCGAGAATGCCCTGCTCGTAGACGCGGGCGACGCGACGCAGGGGGCTTCCTTTGCCTCCGTCTCTCTCGGCGCGGACGTCGTGCGCATGATGAACGAGGCCGGGTACGACCTCATGGCTGCGGGCAACCACGAATTCGATTACGGCACGGACGTCCTTCTCGAAAACGTCGGACTTGCGAATTTCCCCGTCCTCGCCGCAAATGTAAAAAAGGACGGCGAGCCCCTCCTCGAGAGCACGGCGATCGTCACTGCGGCGGAATATAAGATCGGCTTCATCGGGCTGACCACCGTCTCCACCGCAACGTCCACCAATCCCACCCTTCTTTCGGGCGTGAACTTCGAAGACGAGATCGCGACCGCTAAGGAGCAGATCGCCCTCCTCAAAGACCAAACCGACGCGATCATCCTCGTCTGCCACATGGGGGACAACGAGAGCGCCGTCTCCTGCACGAGCGAGCAGCTCCTCGAAGGGCTTTCCCAAGCGGAACAGGCGGAAGTGACCGCCGTCATCGACGGGCACAGCCACACCGTGGAGGAAGAGGTGTTTTCCTCTCCGCAGGGCGGGGAGAACGGCGTGCAGAAGGCGAAGGCCATTCCCGTCATCCAGACGGGGGTCAACTTCGCAAATCTCGGAAAGCTCACCCTTACTTTCAAGGACGGCGAGGCGGGAGCAAGCGTTTCCGCAACGGGCGAAGTGCTCGACTATCAGGCGGCGATGAGCTATCCCCTCACCGAGGCGGGCGAAAAGAAGGGGGAGAAAGTGACCGAGACCCTTCAATACATCACATCGCAGCAGCAAGAAATTTTGGGCAAGGAGCTCTGCACCCTCGCAAAGCCGCTCTGGGGCGGTTACATCTGCTATGACTTTGTGGAATCCCGCGTCGTCGAGACCGCCTACGGCGACTTTGTGACGGACGCGTTCCGCTACTATGCCGAGCAGTTCGCCCAAAACGAAGAGCTCGATCTTCCCGTCGTGGCGGTCGAAAACGGCGGAGGCATCGGGCAGAGCCTTCCCACATGGCACTACAACGGTACGACCGTCACCCGCGGCGACGTGATCAGCGCGTTCAACCACGGCAACCTCGTGGAAGTGCTGAAAGTCACCCCCGCGGCGCTGTATGCCGTCCTCGAAAAGGGGCTCGTGACCACGAGACAGGACAGCGCGGGCACGCTCCTCTCGGAAAAGCCGAGCGGCAGCTTTATCCAGTGCAGCGGCTTCTCCTACGCCTACGACCCCGCAGGCGAGGCGGGCAGCAAGGTGACAGAAGTCAAACTCTATGACGGCACTTCGCTCTCCCGCACCGACGCCGAGACAGAGCTTTTACTCGCGACGAACAATTACGTCTCCACGTTCTTTGAGACGAGGGAAAAGCTCGGCGAGCTCGGCGGCGAGGACATTCTCATCAAGGACTACATCCTCAAGCTGAGCGGGGAAAACGGCGGCGTGCTCGACTATGATTGCGGTTACGACCGCATCCTCATTGCGAACGACCAATCGCCCGAGACCTATACGGTGACGCTCTCCGTTTCGGACGGGGAAACGCCGCAGGCGAACAAGACGTACACCCTCTCGGTGGACGGGACGGAGCAGCAGGTGACGACGGACGGCAAGGGCAACTTCACCGTGACCCTTGAAAAGGGCGCGCATACCCTGACGCTCGGCGGGGCTTCCAACTTCGTGTATGTGAACAACTATTCGGGCACGGGCGTCTCCCACACAAAAGAAGGGTATTACACCTTTGCATTCCTTGTGAACGCTTGATCAATGACATAAAAACCGTCCGATTGCAGACACTGCAATCGGACGGTTTTTTTTATGAAGCATCAGACCATTTATTTCAAGAACGCGCCTCGCATCATCGCAACGAGCTCGATCGCGGGGACAAAGGAGTGCGAGGGCTTCATCGGCAGGTATGTGGAGACGGCGCTCGACGACGATATGTTCGGCGAGAGCACCTTTGAAAAGGCGGAGTGCAAGATGCTCTCCCACGTCATCCACGGCGCGATCGAGAACGCGGGACTGGATAGGCATGAGATCGACATGATCGTATCGGGCGATCTTCTCAACCAGATCATCTCGGCGAGCTTTGCCGCGCGCGATTTTTCGGTGCCCTTCTTGGGCGTATACGGCGCGTGTTCCACCATGGCGGAGAGCCTTGCCGTCTCCGCGGCTTTCCTCGACGGCGGGCACTGCGAGAAAGTCGTTGCGGCAACGGGAAGCCACTTTGCCTCCGCGGAAAGGCAATACCGCTATCCCCTCGAACTTGGCACGACGCGCCCCCCGCAGTCGCAGTGGACGGTGACGGCGGCGGGGGCTTCCCTCCTCGCCCGAGAGGGAAACGGCGTAAAGGTGACCGCCGCGACCCTCGGTAAGGTGGTGGACTATGGCATCACCGACGTCAACAACATGGGCGCAGCCATGGCGCCCCCCATTGGTAAAATAGAACCACGGTGTGAATTGCTGTGGAACTATTAACAACAAAATACGTAAAG
>CANREF010000030.1 GCA_947629575.1 uncultured Clostridia bacterium
TGCTTGAGCACCCCGCCGGTATTCATGCCCTTTAGGGCGTAAATTAAAGCCCCCACTTTAGTGGGGGATATTTACTTTGATCGGCAGACAGATCTCGATAAAGCGTTTTTCTCTCTGCGGCGTGTGCCAATGGTCAATGACGACTTCGGGCGCTTCGGCAAATTCGAAGTCATATTTTTGCAGAAAGCGCGCGAGCGAGCTGCGCAGCGCCGTGTAGTCGGCGATCGGGTGAACGCTCTCCTTTGTCCGGAACACCGCCGCGCGGCAGGCAGAAATTTCAAAGACTTCAAACCCCAAACGCCCCACATCGAATCCCATGACCGCGGGCTCAAACAGCGCCTTGCGAGACCATTCATCCGCTTCATACGCAATGGCAAAGTCGTATCCCTCGTCCGTAACATCCGTCACGACGGCATACTCCTCCTCTCTTCCCCCCGCCGCGCCGTAGAGAAGCCACTGCTTGCCGCGGGTGGCGCAGTAAAGGGAATGTTCCTGCCTTGCCCGCGCTTCCCCGAACGGGACGCCCTTGAAATGCGCGCGGAATCCCACGAGCGTTTTTGCGGGAAGCTCAACGATCTCACAGGTCATGTTCTTTTCCTCCGTGCCAAATGCGACAGCGGAAAAGTTTTTCACGGGCGCGCCGCGCTTCGCCTGCATGGGTTTTACGCCGTGGAATTTCGCAAAGGCGCGGGAAAAACTCTCGGGCGTGCCGTAACCGTATTTCAAGGCTACGTCGAGGACCTTTTCCCCTCTTTTGAGGTCAAGCGCGGCGCGGGAGAGCCTGCGGCGGCGCAGATACTCTCCGAGGCTCATCCCGCACATGAGCCCGAACAGACGGCGGAAATGGTATTCGGAACAGAACGCGCGGCCCGCGATCTCGCCGTAATCGAGCGACCCTTCCAAATTCGCCTCGATGTCCTCGAGCGCATTTTCAAAAGCGGAAATATCCATCTTCTCACCTCCGCATACAGTATAGCACGCGGCGCGGCGCAAATCTTGACTTTTTTGTGCAAAAACCGCCCGACCGCAATGCGGCCGGGCGGCAAATCAAAATTTTCAATCCTCTTCTTCCTCTTCGGGAAGTTCGACATTGTGATATACCTGCTGCACGTCGTCGTTCTCGTCGAGCTTGTCGAGCATCTTCAAAAAGAGGTCGAGCTTTTCCCCTTCGAGGGTGATCTTGTTCTGCGGGATCATGGAGATCTCCGCTTGTAGGAAGGTGAGCCCCTTCCCTTCGAGATAAGTTCTGACTCCCGAAAATGCCTCGGGGGAAGTATAGATCTCAAACGCGTCCTCTGAGGGGATCACATCGTCCGCGCCTGCGTCGATGGCGTATTCCGTCACGGTGTCCTCGTCAAGGGCGGGCGTCCGCTCCACGACGATGAGCCCCTTATTGTCGAACATATAGGAAACGCAGCCCGTCATTCCCAGAGAGCCTCCGCACTTGCTCATGATCGCGCGAACGTCGCTCGCCGTGCGGTTGATGTTATCGGTCAAGGTCGTTACGATGACGGCTGCCCCGCCTGCGCCGTACCCCTCGTAGGTGAGTTCCTTATAGTCCTTATCTCCCATTTCGCCCGCTGCCTTTTTAATGGAGCGTTCGATATTGTCGTTGGGCATATTGGCGGCCTTCGCCTTGGCGATGACGTCGGCGAGCTTGCTGTTGGTGGCGGGGTTGGGATTGCCCTTTGCCGCCACGGCGAGTTCTCTTCCGATTTTGGTGAAGATCTTCCCCCTCGCGGCGTCTGCCTTGCCCTTCTTAGCCTGTATATTGTGCCATTTGCTGTGACCTGACATGTTTTATCTCCTTTCAATCTTTTTATGTCCCAAAAGGTACATCAGAATTCCCGCCGAAACGGCGGCGTTGAGGCTCTCCATGTTCTCCATCGGGATGCCGACGGTAAAGTCGGCGCTGCCGCGCACGATGTCCGAGAGGCCGTTCCCCTCGTTGCCGATGCAGATGCAGAACTTTTCGGGCGGGACGAAGGAAAAGATATTTTCCCCCGCCATGTCCGCGGCGACAAGGGGCACTTCCCGAAGCGTTGCGAGAATGTCCTCCCGCGTTCCGCGCATGAGCTTGGTATAGAAGATCCCGCTCATGGAGGCCCGAACGCTCTTGGGAGAGTACGGGTCGGCGCAGTCGGCAAGATAGATCTCCCGATAGCCCGCCGCGGCGGCAGTCCTTACGACCGCCCCCACATTGGCGGGGTCTGAAAGTCCGTCGAGAAGAAGACAGCTCTTTGTCGGGGAGACCAATCCGCTCTGCGGGATCTTCACTTCCGCGGCGATCCCCTGCGGGGTCTTTTCGTCGCAGATCGCACCGAACGCGTCTTTCCCGAGAAGCAATACCTCGGGGGCGTAGGCCTGCGCCCAACCGATCTGCTGCTCCCTTTCTTCGCGCAGGGCGATACGCACGATCTCCATGCCGCAAGAAACGCATTCGGAGACCATCTTCCCGCCCTCGACGAGAAATGTCCCGCGCTCCCTTCTTCCCTTTTTCTCCTTGAGGGAAGCGAGCTCCTTCACCGCGGGATTTTGTTTGGATAGAATGACCATGTGTGAAAAAAGCCTTTCGCGGAAAGGCTTTTCGTGTTTTTACAGGGCGGCTTTCGCCTTTTCGCAGAGTGCGGCAAAGCCAGCAGCATCGGTGATGGCGAGGTCGGAAAGGACCTTGCGGTCGAGACCGATACCCGCTGCTTTGAGCCCATGGATAAGTCTGGAATAGGAGATCCCGTTGAGCCTTGCCCCCGCGTTGATACGGGTGATCCAAAGGCTGCGCATATCGCGCTTGCGAAGTCTTCTGCTGACGTAGGCATAGCGCAGGGATTTCATCACCGCTTCACGGGCGATGCGGTAGTTCTTGCTCTTGCGGCCGTAGTAGCCCTTTGCAAGACGGAAGATCTTTCTTCTTTTTTTGACGGCATTCACGCCTCTTTTAATTCTCATTGCTCTAACCTCCGTTAATCCTTATAGGGAATCATCTTCTTGACCGTGTCCGCCTGCGTCGGGGAGACGAGCACTACTTGACGGAGACTTCTCTTTCTCTTTCTGTTCTTGGTTTCGGCCTTGTGGTTCTTCCCGCCGTGAGGTCTGTTGACCTTCCCCGAGCCGGTGAGCCAAAAGCGCTTTTTCGAACCGCTGTGCGATTTCTGTTTCGGCATACCTTTATCCTCCAAATTATGTTTCTGAATTTATTTCCGGATCTTCTCCGGCTTTACGATTGTTTTTTCGGCGCCAAGATCATGATGATGTTGCGCCCCTCCATGTTCATGGGTTTTTCGACGGAAGCGATCTCCTGCAGACCGAGGCAGAAGTTGTTCATCACATCTTTTGCAAGATTCGCATGTGCCATCTGTCTGCCGCGCAGACGGATGGACACCTTCACCTTGTTGCCCGCGGTAAGGAATTTGGTCGCCGCCTTTGCCTTCACGGCAAGATCCCCCACGTCGATCGTCATGGACAGCTGGACTTCCTTGAGTTCCACGACTTTCTGGTTGCGGCGGTTTTCCTTTTCCTTCTTTGCTTGCTCGAACTTGAACTTGCCGTAGTCCATGATCTTGCATACGGGCGGTACTGCGTTCGGGGAGATCTTCACAAGGTCGAGATCGGCCTCTTCGGCAAGGCGCAGTGCCTCACGCGGGCTCATGACGCCGAGCATCTCTCCGCTCTGCGAGATCACGCGGATCTCGCGGTCGCGGATATCTCCGTTCATCTGCGTTTGATTCTTAACTGCCATATTCCTCTCAAACAGATAAAATTTAGGGGTCGCGCACGAAGCGCGACCCCGATAAAATCCATTTTTTCCCGCACAAAACGACTGTGGCGTTTGGTTTCTTATCGACCCGTAGAGCTCAATGCCTGACGGAGAGAAGGTTCGCTTCTGCTTTGACTGTATAAGAATACCATACTTTGCCGTCTTTGTCAAACGTTTTCACCGCTTTTTTCCGCATTTTGCGAAATTTTTCGGCTGGCCGCTTCCAATCAGAAGATGACCTTTTTGGCGTCCTCTTTCTTGCATAGGGCAAAGAATTCTTCCTTCTTTATGCAGCCGATGTCGCCCTGCGTGCGCTTCCTTACGGACACAGTGCCCTCCTCCACTTCCTTGTCCCCGACGACAAGTTTGTAGGGAACTTTTTCGTTCTCGGCGTCGAGGATCTTCCTGCCGATCTTCTCGTTGCGGAAGTCCGCCTCGGCGCGAAGCCCCAAAGCCGCCATTTCTTCCACGAGTTTCTTTGCGTAATCCGCCGCTCTGTCGGTAATGGGAAGAACCTTTACCTGCACGGGCGCAAACCAGAGCGGGAAAGCGCCCGCATACTTTTCGATGAGGAAGGCGAGCGTCCTTTCATAGCAGCCGATAGAAGAGCGGTGGATGACGTAAGGGGTCTGTTTGGTGCCGTCGGCGTCCACATATTCCATTTGGAAGGAGTGCCCCGCCGCAAAATCGATCTGAATGGTGATGAGGGTGTCCTCTTTCCCGAACACGTTCTTGATCTGAACATCGAGCTTAGGACCGTAGAACGCCGCCTCGTCGAGCGCTTCCACATAGTCGAGCCCCAAATCGTCGAGGATGACCTTCATCATCGCCTCGGTCTTGTCCCAAGCCTCGTCGTCGTCGATATACTTGTCCGACCCCTTCTTGCGCCGCGAGAAGCGGAAGGAGACGTCGCCGCGCATTCCGAGGCAGTCGAGAATATAATAGGAAAGGTCGAGGCAGCGCTTGAATTCCTCCTCCACCTGTTCCTTGGTACAGATGATGTGCCCGTCGGACAGGGTGAACTGTCTCACGCGGATGAGCCCGTGCATCTCGCCCGAAGCCTCTTTGCGGAACTCTGTCGCCGTCTCGGAATAGCGGCAGGGAAGATCGCGGTAGGACTTCAGCCCATTCTTATAAATCTGATATTGGAAGGGACAGGTCATGGGACGGAGCGCCATGATCTCTTCCCCCTTTCTGACCGGCTCGCCGTGCTCATCGATGTCGCCCAAAATGAACATTTTGTCGCGGTAATGCGCCCAGTGCCCCGAGATCTTGTAAAGATCGCTCTTCGCCATGTTGGGGGTCTTGGTGACCATGAAGCCCCTCTTTGCCTCTTCGTCCTCGACAAAGCGGGTGAGGATCTGCAAGATCTTTGCCCCCTTGGGCATGAGGATCGGAAGTCCCTGCCCCACGACGTCGCTCGTCATGAAAATGCCGAGATCCCTTCCGAGCTTGTTGTGATCGCGCTTCTTCGCCTCCTCGAGCTGCAAAAGATAGGCGTCTACCTCCTCCTTCTTGGCGAAGGCAGTGCCGTAAATGCGGGTGAGCATCTTCTTTTTCTCGTCCCCCCGCCAATACGCCCCCGTAATGGAGAGCAATTTGAACGCCTTGATCTTGCCCGTGGAGGGAAGATGAGGCCCTTTGCACAGGTCGATAAATTCCCCCTGCTTGTAGAAGGAGATCGTCTCCCCCTCGGGCAGGTCCTGAATGAGCTCGACTTTGTAGTTCTCATGATATTTGCTCATGAGAGCGATCGCCTCGTTCCGCGGCAGCGTAAACCGCTCGATGGGAAGATTGCTCTTGATGATGCTCTTCATCTCTGCCTCTATCTTGGCGAAATCGTCGAGGGTGATCGGGGTCTTGAAGTCGATATCATAATAAAAGCCGCTGTCGATCACGGGACCTATGGCAAGTTTGGAAGTGGGATAGATCGTCTTGATCGCCTGCGCCAGGACATGCGCGCAGGTATGGCGATAGACCTTGAGCCCCTCCTGCTCCTTGAGGGTGAGAAGTTCGAGGGAATCTCCCTCCTTGAGGGGAGCGGAGAGATCGGCGAGTTCGCCGTTCACCTTCGCGCACACGGCGTTTCTTGCAAGTCCTTCCGAGATCGCCTTGGCGGCGTCCATACAGGTCGCCCCGTCTTCGAAGGCAAGCGCGTCTCCGTTTTTCAAAAATATTGTCATACTACTCTCCTTTTGCATGATTTTCTTATTATTATGTCTGACATAGTACTTTGCAAACCGCGGAAAAATAAAAAATCGTCCTCAAACTCTCCGCCTCTGTCGCGGAAATTTAAGGACGCAATCCTCTTGCGCGGTTCCACCTTAATTGCCGAGGAAGCCTCGGCCGCTCTTTTGGTTGTGCGAACGGAAAGTGGTTTCACGGTCTGCCCCGCCATACGGACCTTTCAGCCGAGAGTCCGCTCTCTGGGATGCGCCGAGGCAGCGCTACTTGTCTTTCGTGCCTTCTATTATATGCCTTTGCGCCCGCCTTGTCAAGAAAATACGGCGCGTTCCGCATAATATTTTTGCAGAAAATCTTCCACCGACGAATCGATCTTCCCGAGGCAGTAGACAAATCCCGCATCGGAGAGCATGATCTCGGTTTCGAGGTCCTCCTTCCCCATGAGGCGGCTCTTGCGCAGGGGGAGAAAATTTTCTCCGAACACCGCGTTCCCCTTTACGTATATCTTGCGTCGGCTCTCGCCCACGAGGAATTCGCAAAATCGCTTGAGATCGGAGGAAGAGAACCCCTCGGGGATATAGTCCACGATCTTCCCCCACTTTTCGCGGAGCGCCGCAAGGCGGAAGCGGTAAAATCCGTCGACGCTGTATTGTTCCGTGCCCTCGAGTTTGCGGCGGATGAAAGCGCAATCCCCCTCAAGGTCCGCCGCGATGAGGGCTGCGGCAAGCAAGTGTCTCTCCCTTGCCCCGAGGCAGACATGCAGTCTTTCGTTGAGAAAGCAATTTTTGTAGCCGATCCCGATGATCTCCGCGATCTTTTCGCCCAAATACCGCCTGACTTCCCGTTCGGAATGTTCCACCGTGATCCTGAGCGTTGCGCGCTCTCCGCCGAGCAGGAGTTCTCCCCTTCCGCCGATCCGCCGCAAGACGGCCGCGGCGTCGTTATATAGATAGGTAATGAAGGAGCTTCTTTCCATCTGCTCCGAAACGGTTATTTCAGCCACAATCTTATTGTATGCCGATCTCGGCGATTTATTTACCCCCCATTTTTTGCCGCTTTAGTCCCCATATTTAGGGGCAAACGGCAGGAATTTCCCAAAATACAGGCGATTCGCTTGACTTCCCGCCCGCCATTGAGTAAAATAATATCCGTATAATCCAATTCAGAGGTCATATTCTATGAACATGAAAGAGGTTGAACGGAAGTGGCAAGCCCGCTGGGAAAAGACGAAGTTCAACAATTTCGACGACAGGAGCAGTAAACCCAAAAAGTACGTGCTCGAAATGTTCTCCTACCCCTCCGGTGCGAAACTGCACATCGGGCATTGGTACAACTACGGCCCTACCGACTCCTATGCCCGCTTCAAGCGGATGCAGGGCTACAACGTGTTCCAGCCTATGGGATTCGACGCCTTCGGTCTTCCCGCGGAAAATTACGCGATAAAGACGGGCGTACATCCCAAGGATTCCACCGAGAAGAACATCGCCACCATGGAAGGCCAACTCCGCGCCATGGGCGCCATGTTCGATTGGTCGGCGGAGATCAAGACCTGCGACGAAAGCTATTACAAATGGACGCAGTGGATGTTCCTTCAGCTCTATAAGAAGGGACTTGCATATCGCAAGGAAGCGCCCGTGAATTGGTGTCCCTCCTGCTCCACCGTGCTCGCCAACGAACAGGTCGTAGACGGCGCTTGCGAGCGCTGCGGTACGACCGTCGTCCGCAAGAATCTCACCCAGTGGTTCTTCAAGATCACCGAATATGCGGAAGAGCTTTTGACCGGGCTGGAAAATCTCGATTGGCCCGAAAAGACCAAGCTCATGCAGAAAAACTGGATCGGCAAATCCACGGGCTGCGAGATCGAATTCGACTGCGACACGGGAGATAAGATCCGCGTGTTCACCACCCGCTGCGACACGGTTTTCGGCGTCACCTATGTGGTGCTCGCGCCCGAACATCCCCTCGCGAAGAAGCTCACGACGAAAGAGCAGCTTCCCGCCGTGGAGGCATACATTGAGGAGACCTCCAAGGTAAACGAGATCGACCGCCTCTCGACAGCCCGCGAAAAGACGGGCGTGTTTACGGGCTCTTACTGCACCAATCCCGTCAACGGGAAGAAAGTCCCCATCTATCTTGCGGACTATGTGCTCTACTCCTACGGCACGGGCGCAGTGATGGCAGTCCCCGCCCACGACGAGAGAGATTTCGCCTTCGCGACGAAGTACGGGCTTCCCATCGTAAAGGTCATCGAGAATACGGCGGGAGAGACGGTTTTGCCCTTCACCGAGGACGGCATCATGGTCGGCTCTGTGGATTTCGACGGGCTGAGCGGCGAAGAAGCGCGCGACGCGGTCGCCGCCCATATCGCAAAGCTCGGCAAGGGTGGCAAAAAGGTCAACTACCGCCTGCGCGATTGGCTCGTTTCCCGCCAGCGCTATTGGGGAGCTCCCATTCCCATTCTCTATTGCCCCGTCTGCGGAACGGTGCCCGTGCCCGAAAAGGAACTTCCCGTGCGCCTTCCCTATGACGTTGAATTCCGTCCCGACGGAAAGTCCCCTCTTGCAAAGCATGAAAAATTCATGAAAACCGTCTGCCCGCAGTGCGGCGGCGAAGCGACGCGCGAGGCGGATACGCTCGATACTTTCGTCTGCTCGAGCTGGTATTACCTGCGCTATGCGGACGCAAACAACGACAGAGAGCCCTTCGACCGCGACGAAGTGGACAAACTCCTGCCCGTGGACACCTATGTCGGCGGCGCGGAACACGCCTGTATGCATCTGCTCTATGCCCGTTTCTTCACCAAGGCGCTTCGGGATATGGGCTATCTCGACTTCGATGAGCCCTTCCTGCGCCTTGTCCATCAGGGAGTGATCTTGGGCCCTGACGGAAACCGCATGAGCAAGTCCCACGGAAATATCGTCTCCCCCGACGAATATGTGGAGGAATACGGCGCGGACGCCTTCCGCCTCTACCTCATGTTCGGATTCTCTTATACCGAGGGCGGGCCGTGGAGCGACGACGGGATCAAGGCGATCGCCCGCTTCATGGATCGCGTCGAAAAGATCGTGCTCAAGGTCAAGGACTACCCCACGGGCGGCGGGATGCTCGGCAAAGAGGAGAAAAATCTCAACTATGCGCGCCACTATGCGATCAGCCGCATCACCCGCGACATGGAGGCGTTTTCCTTTAATACGGCAGTCGCCCGCCTCATGGAACTTGTCAATGCGATCTATAAGTATGACGCGCTCGAGGAGAAGAACTACACCTTGCTCAAGAACACCGTGAAGGACCTTCTTCTTCTCATGGCGCCCTGCGCTCCCCACTTCTGCGAAGAACTTTGGGAGCAGACGGGCGGCAAGGGTTCCGTGTTCGAACAGTCCTATCCCAAGGAAGACCCCAACGCGCTCGTCCTCGACGAGACAGAGTACGCCGTTCAGGTGAACAGCAGGATCGTCTGCAAGACAATGGTCGAGAACGGGCTCTCCAACGAGGAGATCGAGGCGCAGGTCAAGGCGCTTCCCGAGATCGGGGAAAAGCTCGCGGGTAAGGAAGTGAAAAAGTGCATCGTCGTTCCCGGGAGGCTCGTCAACCTCATCGTCGGATAAATGAAAAAAAGGACGCCGCCCCGCGCAAGTTTGCGCGGGGCGGCAATTTTCTATTGAAGATCCGTTTTGTAGCGCGTCCCCCACTCTATCATGGCGTCGAGGATGGGGCGAAGGGTAGCCCCGAGCTCGGAGAGAGAGTAGACGACGCGGGGCGGGACTTCGGCAAAGACCTCCCGCTCAATGAGCCCGTCTGCTTCGAGCGCGCGTAAATTGTCTGTCAAAACCTTTTTGCTGATCCCCGAAAGGCTGTTCTTGAGCTCCGTGAACCGCTGCGGGGCGTCGAGCAGATCCCGTATGATGAGCAGTTTCCATTTGTTCCCGATGAGTTGCACCGTTGTTGCGACGGGGCATTCGGGCAGTTCTTCTTTTGTCAGCATGATCTCCCCCTTCGAGCCTATTCCCGCTCGATGCGGATGGTCGGCTCATAGTTTCCGAATTGCTTGACGATGGCCGCCAAGCGGTCACAAAGTATCTCGTCGGATAGTTTACAGCCGTAAGGGACGCCCGCGTCGAACACGACCCGCCGCGTTCCCGAAACGAGACGGAAATCGTGCAATTCGAGCCCCTCCGCCACATCCTTTGCGGCCTCCCGAACGGCAGCGGCGAGCATTTTCCCCTCTTTGTCGTTCAGATCGACGGGATCGAAATGGACGGTAAGCGCGACGCCTGTGCCTTCACGCACGCTGTTCTCAATGCCGTCGATGACGCTGTGCGCGTCGAGCGCGGGGATAGAAGCGTCCATTTCCACATGGACGGTCGCAAAGGACACGCCGCGCCCGTAACCGTAGATCTGCAGATCATGGAATCCGATCACGCCCTCTGTTCCGCGGATGATCTCTCCGATCTTGGCGGTGAGCGCGGGGTCGGGCGCGTGCCCGAGCAATTCCGAACTTGCCCCCTTCAGGATGCAGATTCCCTGCCACACGATGAAGAGGGAGACGACGATCCCCGCCCAACCGTCGGCGGGCAGTTCCAAAACGGACAGGCCCATTCCGAAAATGACGGCAGAAGTGGCGATGCAGTCGCAGAGACTGTCCGAGGCGGCGGCTTTGAGCGCGTCCGAGCCGAGTTTCTTTGCCGAAAGACGGTAGAATACAAACATCGCCGCCTTCAAAACGATCGAGACGCCGAGGACGAGGAAGACGACCCACGAGGGATCCTCTCCCGCCGCGCCGCCCGCGATCCGCTCAATGGATTCCCGCACCGTCTCGATCGCCAAAAACAGGATCAAAAATCCCGTTACCATTGCGGCAAGATATTCCGCTCTGCGATGTCCGAACGGGTGCTCCCGATCGGCGGGCTTTTCGGAGATGTAAAAGGAGACCAGCGAGACGACGCCGCTCCCGCAGTCGCTCAGATTGTTGAAGCCGTCCGCCATGACGGAGACGAGCCCGAACAGATACCCGACGGCGATCTTCCCCGCGGAAAGCAAGAGGTTTACGGCTATGCCGAAAGAGCTGACCAAGACGCCCTTTTTTGTACGGCGCTCAAACGATCCCATACCGTCATTATATGGGAAAAGCGGCGGGCTGTCAATCGGAATCGTAAAATTTATTGCGGTTACTTTTTTATTACCTTATCATAATTTTGTAACAAACATGATTTTTCGGCTTGAATGTGCTATCATGAAGCCATCAAATTTAGGAGGTCTCTCTATGAAAAATTACGACAAGACAACGGTAAAGGGCGGTGCGCGCACCGAACTTCATGACCTGCTCCACCTCACGGGAGCGGAGATCAGCGTCAATGCGCTCCCCGCGGGCGCGAGCGTTCCCTTCGTCCATGCCCACAAGCAGAACGAGGAGATCTATGCCATCCTCTCGGGAAAGGGAAAGGCGGTGATCGACGGGGAGACGGTGGTGCTCTCCGCGGGAGATTGGCTTCGCATTTCCCCCGCCGCAAAGAGACAGTTCTTTGCTGCAGAGAACGAGGCGATCGAATATCTCTGCATACAGGTCAAAGAAGGTTCGCTCGAAAACTACACGGCGTCGGACGCGCTTCTTTGAAATGGAAGAGAGCAAACTCCGCTTCCGCCACGCACTCGAAAATGCAGACGCTGTTTTGATCGGCGCGGGAGCGGGGCTGTCCGCAGCGGCAGGGCTCGCCTATTCGGGTGAACGCTTCTTGAAGTATTTTGCCGATTTCCATGAAAAGTACGGTATCAACGACATGTACGCGGGCGGCTTCTACCCTTTCGGCAGCATGGAAGAATATTGGGCATGGTGGTCACGGCACATCTATTATAACCGCTATGACACTCCCCCGCTCACGCTGTATGAAAAGCTGCTTTCGCTCGTTCAGAGCAAAGACTACTTTGTGCTCACGACGAACGTAGACCACTGCTTTCAGCGTACGGGTTTTGACAAGTCGCGGCTGTTCTACACGCAGGGCGACTATGGACTTTTCCAGTGCTCCGTCCCTTGCCATAACAAGACGTACGACAACGAGGAACAGGTCCGACGGATGGTGCAAGAGCAAAGCGGCATGAGGATCCCCGCTGCGCTCATCCCCCGCTGTCCCATCTGCGGGAAGCCCATGATCCCAAATCTGCGAAGCGATGATAGTTTTGTAGAAGATGAGGGTTGGAAAGCGGCCTGTACCCGATACAAAGACTTTTTGCGGAAATTTCGCCAGGCGCGCATCCTCTATCTCGAGATCGGCGTCGGGGAAAATACCCCCGGGATCATTAAATACCCGTTTTGGCAATTTACCGTAAGAAACGAAAATGCAACTTATGTCTGCGTCAATCCGGAAGCGTATTGCCCGAAGGAGATCGAAAGACGCTCCATTCTGCTTTACTCGGTCAACGATATTGTATAAAAGAGCCCCGTATGGGGCTCTTTTAACTATATTATGTCACGCATAATACTGTGTTAAAGTTCGTTTTTATAGATTTCGCTGACAATATGGCGGGCATATAGCGCCGCGATGTTGATCCCCGTCACCCTCTCGATCGTCCCGAAGAAGGCATTGGAATTGACCTCGCACACGAGATACCCCTCTTTCCCGAACAGCAGATCGATCCCGCAGTAATCGAGGCAAAGTCGGCGGGCGACCGCTTCGGAAAGCGCCAGAGCTTCTTCCTCTGCCGCGTAGGGTTCTCCCCTTCCGCCGAGTTCGGCATTCGATCTGAAGTCGCTGTCCGAAGTCCGCTTCATGCAGGCGACGGCCTTCCCGCCGATGCAGATGACGCGCAGATCTCTCCCCGCGCTCTCGCGGATGAACTCCTGATAGAGGTGCGGCTTCCCCTGCAATTTCGAGGAGAGCTCTTCAAGCTCCTCTCTGTTCTTCGCAAGATAGACCTGTTGCCCGAGCGAGCCGAAGCACTCCTTCACGACGAGCGGATAGCCGAGCTTCTCCGCTTCCTTCAAAAGCGCTCCCGAAACGGGCGTTCCCTGCGTGTAACAGAGCAGCGACGGCACCGTCTTCGGCTGCGGGAATCCCTCCAAGGCGAGGTAGGTCAAAAATTTATCGTCGCAAATTTCGATCGCGGAGGCGCGGTTGAAGAGGCGCATCCGCCGCTCCAAAAGGCGCGCATAATACTTGTCTTTGTCGAGATAAATGCAAAAGTCCCCCTCTTTTTGCAAGACGGCGGGGGAATTGCGCACGGTCTCCGTCCGCACGCCGAGCTCAAATAGTTCCGCCTGCAGGCGGTGCGGCTGGTTGAGTTCGTGCTCCGAGCCCGTGTAGGCATTGACGACGATGAAACCTGTTTTCATGACAAAAAAAGCGGGGCGATCGCCCCGCGATGTTTTTTTACGATACGACGCGGAGCACCGTTTCGACTTTGGCGATCTCGCTCGCGTTCAGTTTTTGCACGGCGCTCTTGATCGCCGCTTCATGCGTCTCATGGGTGACGATGACGAGGGTCGCATTCCCCTCCTCGGGCGTCTGCATGAGTTCGAGAATGGAGATATTCTTCTTGCCGAACACGGCGGCGATCTTCGAAAGAACGCCCGTCTTGTCGGTGACGGTCAGGCGCAGATAGTAGGCGCTCCTGAAATCGGTCACGAATTTGACCTCTTTGTCCGCTCCTGCGTTGTTTTTGAAGGTGGAATATTTGTGTTCGCCGTGCGTTGCGGCAAAGAGGATGTCGCTCACGACGGCGCTGCCCGTGGGAAGATCTCCCGCGCCCTTACCGTAGAGCATGACTTCGCCCACCGAATCGCCCGTGAGGAACACGGCGTTGTAAGTCCCCGAGACGGAAGCGAGCGGATGATCCTTCTTGACAAAGGCGGGATGGACGCGCACCTCGACGCCCGCCTCGGACTGCCGCGCAATGGCGAGCAGTTTGAGACGATATCCGAGCGCCTTCCCCCGCGCGATGTCATCGGCGGAAACGTTCGTGATCCCCTCGCGGATGACCTTTGTATAAGGCACTTTCGTATGGAAGGCGAGCGAGGCGAGAATGGAGAGCTTGTATGCCGCGTCGAAGCCCTCGACGTCCGCGTCGGGATCGGATTCGGCATAGCCGAGGCGCTGCGCCTCCCGAAGGACTTCTTCGTAGCCCGCGCCTTCGTCCGTCATTTTGGTGAGGATGTAATTGGTCGTTCCGTTGATGATGCCCATCATGGAAGTCACTTTATTGGACTGCACCCCGTCGAGCAGAGTGCGGACGATGGGAACGCCGCCCACGCAGCTCGCTTCGAAATAGAGCCCCGAATTGTGCTGTTTCGCAGCGCGCTCGAGTTCGTGCCAATATTTCGCGAGCAGTTCCTTGTTGCTGGAAACGACCGTCTTCCCCGCATAGAGCGCCGCCAAGGCATATTCGCGCGCGACGGTAGTGCCGCCAATGCACTCCACGACGACGTTGATATCGGGGTCTGCCGCGATCTCCGCCATGTTGGAGGCCACGAGCTCTTTCGGAATCCCAAGTTCTTCGACGCGCACACTATTCGTTTCAAGCACGCGCACGACGTCTATATCGACATGTTGGGTGGTTTCGAAATAGCCATGATGTTCGGTGAGGATGCGGTAAGCTCCCCCGCCGACGACGCCGAGCCCTAAAATTGCAACTCCGATCTTCTTCATTTGGTGTTCCCTCCCGCATTCAAGTCGTACAGATATTTCAAACCGTCAAGTGTGAGCGTCTTATCGATGACGTCGATGCACCGTGTCTGCTTGGACATGGTTTCCGAAAAACCGCCTGTCGCAACGGTGAGAACGTCGTCCGCTCCGAGCTCCCGCTTGATGCGTCTGACGATCCCCTCCACGAGCCCCGCAAAGCCGAATACGATCCCCGCCTGTATGTTGGTGACGGTGTTCGTCGCGATGACGCTCTTGGGCGCTTCGATCTCCACGCGCGGCAATTTCGCCGCAGAACTGATGAGGCTGTCGAGCGAACCCTTGATCCCCGGCGCGATCACGCCGCCGATGAATTCCCCCTCCGCACTCAGAATGTTAAATGTTGTCGCAGTGCCGAAATCCACTACGATGATCGGTCTCCCCCCGCCGTATTTTTTCAGAGCGGCAACGTTGTTCACCACGCGGTCGGCGCCCACTTCACGGGGATTTTCCGCTCGCATCTTCAGCCCCGTCCTGATCCCCGGACCGAGCTCCAGCGGCTTGACCCCGAGATAGAGATCGAGCATGTGCGCAACGGTATAATCGAGGGAAGGGACAACGGAGGAGATGATCCCGCCCGTGAAATCCTTCGCCGTGATCTCCCGCGACGAGAGCATCCCGAGGAGCTGTGCGCCGTATTCGTCCGAAGTCTTTTTGAGATCGGTCGCCACGCGGAAGGAGAGCTTGAGCTCTTCCCCTTCGAAAACTGCGTATTTGATATTGGTATTTCCGATGTCGATACAGAGGATCATACCGTTTCTTTTGCCTCGTCGAGGGTTTTGGTCTGCGCTTCCCGCTTTGCCGCCCGTTTTTTGCCGAGCTGCTTTTCCGTGATGAGAACGACGCGGTGGATGGCGGGCGCGAGCACCAAGTTGATGGCAAATTCGATAAAGAAGTTAAAGGATACGAGCGCGACGAGAATGAATACAAGCACGTCCGCTCCGCTCAAGCCTCCGCCGAAATCGGCGATCGTGCCCGTCATGCAAAGGCAGCCGAGAATGAAGAGCCCCGTATTGACGATCGGAACGACAGCCGACGCCGTAAAGACAGCTGCAAGCGAATTTTTCCTTGCGATCAAGCGGTAGAGGATCCCCGCCAACAAGCCCGCCGCAGTCGTCTTAATCAAGCAGGTGAAACTCGTTACGACGGGAGAATTCGTCCAGATCGCAAGATAGAACGCATTGCCCGTCAGGACAATGACCTGAACGAGCACGACGATCCCGCAGGCAAGGCCGAGCAATGCACCGCCCAAGGGGCCGAGCAAGATCGCACCCAACACGATGGGCACGAGCGAGAAGTTCAGCGTTGCGCCCGTCGCCCCCACGGGGATCGCGCTTGCAAACATCTGCAGCACCACTACGAGTGCGAGAAGAACCGCGAAGTACGCGATGTTCTTTGCCGAGAAGAACCCTTTCAAGCCGCTTTTTACCATATTCAATTACCTCCATCGGATTTC
>CANREF010000031.1 GCA_947629575.1 uncultured Clostridia bacterium
AAACAAAAAAAGAACGGCTGAGCCGTTCATTCTTCAATCTTGTTTTGTAAAAAAAGCAAAAGTTTTTTATGCAACATAAATATGTTTTAAGGTGATATCTGCCATTGACCGCTCCCCTGTTTTCATGAAAAAATCTATTAAAGTATAGCACGGCGGAAAAACGTTGTCAACCTTATTTACGGAAATTATAATTTTACGGTCGATTTTTCACGATTTTATAAAAACTACCGAAGATATATAAAGGGCTGAAAATGTTTGTGAAAAAATTTATAAAATTTCATAATTATTTTGTAACATTTTCCGAATTAGCTCTGACTAATATATGAGATAACAATGACTTCTCACTTTTTTATCGTAAGATTATGAAGGCAAAATCTCACAATACCTATCAAAAAATAATACAAGAGAGTAAACACGACAAAAATGAGTGATCCCAACAAGCCAAAGAAAAAAACTTTTGCTAAAATAATGGCAAGCCCTTATACAACCTTAGCGGGCATCATAATATCGCTACTCGGCCTTATCCTTCCTCTTTTCAAAATAAATCCAATCGCAATTTATTGTATTCTCGGTGGGTTAGGTCTTTATTTTATCGTCATAACCGCATACTTTATAAAACTATATTTCTCAGCATACAAAATAAAGAAAAATTTAGTCAAACGCTCTACACTTGCATTTGAGAACATGCGGAAAGAAATGTGGGTGAACATTGCAGATGTTCTAGATGCGGCAGATGACGTATCCGCTCAATTACAGAAAGAGGTTTGTTCAGATAACTCCTTTACTAATGCTATGGAAAGAGTTTGTCAACCGATCAAAAAAATATTAGACCTCTCGCTTAAAGATTGTGCCGTGTGCATTAAGCGAATCTGTACGGATGAAGTAATGAATGACAAATATGATACATGGGAAACCATTACGTTAGCCAGAGTTTGCTCAAACAGAGCAGAACGAAGCCAAGATGATTTGCAAACACAAAAAATATCTGACAATACGAGCTTTTATGAAATTCTATCAAAACATGAGACAATGTGGTCGTCAAACAATTTAGATGATACTGCTCAAGCATATAGAGACTTAGGCTTAGAGTATAAAAACCCGGATGCAAGGTATCACGACTATTATCGTTCTACCATCGTGGTACCAATCTTCCGAAAGGTTGAAAGAGTATCGCCCATAATCAAAGAATATAAAGCCAACTTACAAGTAAAAGGCAAACACTACCTTGGATTTTTATGTGTGGATAGCATGAATACATTTCCAAAAGATAATACAAACTTCAAAGAAGCAATGCGCATCACAAGAATATTTGGAAGATTTTTATATCCACTTTTGGAAAGACGGCTGGTCCAACAATTAGAAAATAAGAATAAACCGAATGATAAACAGGCGGCTTAAAATAAGGACTTTTTTCTAATATTGGCACATAAAATTTAATAAGGGAGAAAAACTCAAATGTCACTACGAAAATTGTATCACACACTAGTATTTGCAGTTAAAGATGAACAAAAAGATGACGATATAAAATTTGACTCAAAGACTCGTATTTATCGGGGACTTGGAGAAGAAACGTCCGAACCTATTTATGGTTCACCAATCGTTGTCAATAGAAATATTCGCAGAAAAAATTTACAACGGAAAACCCCCGCCTATAAATAACGTTTTAAGAAATCATTTGCCTAAACATATTTTTTAGCGGATTTTCATCTTTTTTTTAGTCCATTATATTGGCAATCACGTCACCGTCAAAGGGAAAAATTTGCTTTGGCAATAAAACAACTCAACTTCTACGCAAATTTTTTTCCTTAACTTTGACGGCTCTTGTGATTGCCAATGGTAGTTTTTTTGGGGTTTAGTGAGGTTTGAGAAGAGAATTTCCTTGACCTTTCATGGTCCGCAGGTATCGCCTCTTCGGTAGCTCGTATAGACCGTAACTCGAATTGCTCATACCGCATCGTAACAAATACGCCCAGCTTATTGTAATCTAAATTAAACATGCGAATGAAAAAACCGCCGAGACTATAACATCTCGGCGGTTTTTCATCATAACTTGTTACTTTTAACTTTGTACTTCGTTTCCCATTTGTTACTTCACCCGTTTCGCCCGTGGGACCGGTCGGACCCGTGGGACCTGTTTCGCCCGTGGGACCGGTGGGACCCGTTGCGCCCGTCGCGCTCGCAGAACCGGCGGGACCCGTCGCACCCGTAGGACCGGTGGGACCTGTTGCGCCCGTGGCGCCCGTCGCGCCTACGGCGCCCGCGATCCCCTGCGGACCTTGCGGTCCCTGCGGCCCCTGCACGCCTTGCAATCCCTGTACGCCCTGCGGTCCCGTAACGCCCGTCGCACCAGTCGCGCCCGTTGCGCCCTGCGGGATCGTGAAGGTGAGAACGGCGTTCACGCCGCCCGTCTGGGTGACGGAAGCGGCAGTCCCGGGAGCGCCCGTGATCGTCTGTCCCACGGTGATCGTCGCAGGTCCCGTCGCACCTGTTGCGCCTGTTGCGCCCGTTGCGCCCGTCGCGCCGCGCAGCCCGTTCGGATAGGTGGGATAGGAATTGCAGCCGCATGTGCAGGGGCAGCCCCCGCACACGGAGCAGCGTCTGTAAATCATCATAGTTATTCCTCCTTTCAAGGGGCGGAAACAAGCCGCCCTATCTCATCATATCCTGAAAACGGAAAAGAGGTGACTTCATGAAGATCTCGCTGTGTATGATCGTGAAGGACGAGGAAGCCGTCCTCGCGCGCTGTTTGGAGAGCGTTCGCAGTCTCGTCGATGAGATCGTCGTGCTCGACACGGGTTCGACGGACAGGACGGCGGAGATCGCGGCAAAGTATGCAAACGTCGTCGAAACGTTCGCGTGGGAAGACGACTTCGCCGCCGCGCGGAACGCCTCCTTCGGGCGCGCTTCGGGGGATTTTCTCATGTGGATGGACGCCGACGACGTCGTCACCGAGGAGAACGCAAAAAAATTCCCCGCCCTTCGCGCTCTCATCGAGGCGGGCGCGGACACCGTGATCTGCCCCTATCAAACAGGGGAGATGCAATATGCCCGCGAACGCGTGTTGAGAAACACGATCCACGCAAAATGGCAGGGGCATGTCCACGAATGTATCGCTCCGTTCGGGAAGATCGCGCATGCGGAATTTGCCGTTACCCATCTTCCGAACGGCAAAAACAAGGGCATGCGGAACCTTCATATCTATCAAAAATGGGCGGAGAAAGAGAGGCTTTCGGGGCGCGATCTCTTCTACTACGGGCGCGAATTCTATTATCACCGCCTCTATACCGAGGCGATCGCCGTGCTCGAAAAGATGCTCCGCGGCGAGGGCTGGTACGTCAATAAGATCGAGGCGTGCAAGACGCTTGCCCTCTGCCATATGGAATGCGGCGAAACGGAAGCGGCGCTTCGCGCCCTCTTTGCGAGCTTTCTCTACGGCGAACCGCGCGCCGCCGTCGTGTGTGAGATCGGCGCGATCTTCAAGGGGCAGAAAAAGTTCGGCGAGGCGGCATTTTGGTTTGAACAGGCGCTCCGCTGCCGCGATCACACCGAGGAGGGCGACTTTGAACTCCCCGCCTGCCGTATGATCACGCCGCTTTTGGAACTCGTCGTGTGCTATTATGCTCTCGGCGATACCGCGCGCGCCGTCGAATACCACAAAAAAACGGAGGCGATCGCCCCCGATCATCCCTCCGTCGTCTTCAACCGTAAATTTTTCCGCCTATAACGCGCCCTCGATCACCTCAACGGGGAAGTGTTCCCTGATATACGAAAAGCGGAAACAGCTCGGATCGTGATCCAGAATGAGACCCGCCGCCTGCATATGCGAATACACGGTGATGGAACCGAGGTATTTGAACCCGCGTTTGACGAGTTCGGAGGCAACCGTGTCTGAAAGAGCGTTGTGCGAGACCCACTCCGTCGCATGGCGCGGATAGAAAAAGACTTTGCCCTTCGTAAAGCTCCAAATGAAGGAGGAGAAGGAGCCGAATTCCCTTCTCACCTCGATAAATTTTTGCGCGTTATGGATGACGGCGCGCACCTTCCGCTCCGATCGTATCATGTTCGGCGTGTTCAAAATGCGCTCTACATCCTCTTCGGTATAGCGGGCGACCTTCTCATAGTCGAATCCGTCGAACGCGGCGCGGAAGATCTCCCGCTTTTTGAGCATGAGCGTCCACGAGAGGCCGCACTGCATGACTTCGAGCATCAGAAATTCAAACTGCTTTCTGTCGTCGAAGAGGGGCACGCCCCACTCGGTATCGTGATAGCTTTCGTTCAGTCCCCCGTCTCTGCACCACGCGCATTTTTCCATGATCTCACCTCTGCCTCGCCCGCCTTTCGGCTGCGGGAAAAACTCATCTTGCCTTTTTGAGTAAATTCTGAACGTACGCCGCGGGCTTTGCGGTCAGCTCCGCCCATGCGGGATAGAAGCCGCACTTGATCGCGGTATTCTTCGACCGCAAATTCGACCATGCCGCACAGTAAAAGGGCACCTTCCCTCTTTTTAGAATTTCATGCGCAAGTCTGCTCACGAGCGCGCTTCCGACCCCTCTTCTGCGATACGGCGAAAGGACGTCCACGCCGATCTGCCACATCGTATCGCAGTCCGCACTGCACCCCGCAAGCCCCGCGAGCGTGCCGCCGTCGTATGCGCCCACCGCGATCGCGTCCCGCTCCCTGTGCTCTATCGAGAGCGCGTTGCTCCATGCGGGAAGATATAGATCGGCGAGTTCTTCTTTTTCCAAAACGCGGAGAGAAAGCGGGCAAGTCAGCTCTTTCATGGCACCCATGTCGGGAAGAAAGTATTCCGCCATAAAGCAGATCTGCAAGCCGCGCGAAGAGAGCGCGTCGCCGAGAACGTGCAGCGCGGGCGTCTCGAAACAGCGATAGAATTCAAACTGCGCAAGATATTCTTCCACGATCTGCCCGCAGTCCTCCCCCACGGACGCCACGACGTTGTTCCCGTAGGAGACGAGGTTGCACGAAAAGGGCAATTCAAGGTATTTTCGCGCGCGGGGATCGGGCTTCGAGCGCACGATCACGTTTTCCGCCCGCAGGAAGTCCTGTGCGCTACAATTCAGATCGACGGCGGACTGCTCCATCGCGATCTGTAAAATTTCACGGTCGTTCATTTTTTCGTCATTCCCACTCGATGGTTGCGGGGGGCTTGCTCGTGATATCGTAGACCACGCGGTTCGCGTGTTTTACTTCGCCCGTGATGCGCTGGGAGATCTTCTCCAAAACTTCAAACGGAATGCGCGCCCAATCCGCCGTCATCGCGTCTGTACTCGTCACGGCGCGGAGCGCGATCACGTTTTCATACGTCCTGAAATCGCCCTGCACGCCCACCGTTTTTGCATTCGTGAGCACGGCGAAATACTGCCAGATCCTGCCCTGCAAGCCCGCCTTTTTGATCTCGTCGCGGAAGATGAAGTCGGCGTCGCGGAGCGTTTCGAGCTTTTCGCGCGTGACTTCGCCCATAATACGTATGGCGAGGCCGGGGCCGGGGAAGGGCTGCCGCATGACGACGTTCTCGGGCAGACCAAGCTCGAAGCCCACCTTTCGGACTTCATCCTTGAAAAGATCTCTGAGCGGTTCCAGGATCTCCTTGAAATCGACGACGGAGGGAAGCCCGCCCACGTTGTGATGGCTCTTGATGACGGCGCCCTTTCCCTTGCCGCTCTCGACGACGTCGGGATAGATCGTCCCCTGCACGAGAAAATCCACCGCGCCGATCTTCTTCGCCTCCTCTTCAAACACCTCGATGAATTCGGCGCCGATGATCTTCCGCTTCGTCTCGGGATCGGAGACGCCTTCGAGTTTTTTGAGGAAGCGCGCGCCCGCGTCCGCCTTCACAAGGTCCATGCCGAGCTTATCCCCAAACACTTCCATCACCTCGTCCGCCTCGTGCTTTCGCAAAAGTCCGTGATCCACGAACACGCAGACGAGCTGCCTGCCCACGGCACGGTAGACGAGGGTCGCGGCGACGGCGGAATCCACGCCGCCCGACATCGCGCAGAGGACGCGTTTTTCTCCGATCTTCTCGCGCAGCCGCGCGATTTGTTCGGCGATGAAGTTGTTCATCGTCCAATCGCCGTGCGCGCCGCAAATACGGTAGAGGAAATTCTCGATGATCTTGTTGCCGAATTCAGAGTGCACCACCTCGGGATGGAACTGCACGCCGAAGATCTTTCTTTGCTCGGAGCCGTACATCGCAACGGGACACGCCGCCGTGGAAGCGAGCGTTTCAAACTCTTCGCCGAGTGCGGAAATATAGTCGGCATGGCTCATCCAGCAGACGCTGCGCGAAGGCACGCCCTCGGACATGGGTGTATCCTTTACGATGATAAGATCCCTTCTGCCGTACTCCCCTTTTTCCGCGCGCTCCACCCTTCCGCCCAGCGTTTGCGCAATGAGCTGCGCGCCGTAGCAGATGCCGAGCACGGGAATGCCGAGGCAAAAGATCTTTTCGTCGATGCGGGGAGCGTTCTCGGCGTAAACGCTGTTCGGACCGCCCGTCAAAACGATCCCGATCGGCGCGTACGCTTTAACTTCCTCCGCCGTCATATCCGACGGTTTGAGATCGCAATACACTTTCAGATCGCGGATCCTTCTCGCAATGAGCTGATCGTACTGCCCGCCGAAGTCGAGGACGAGTACTCTTTCGTGCATAATTTCCCCCTTTTTTGCGTCATACGGTGGAAAAACGCCCGCGGCAACGGGCGTTTTCGGTTAATTTCTCACAGAATAATTGGGCGCTTCCTTGCTGATGGAGATGTCGTGAGGATGGCTCTCCTGCAATCCCGCGTTGGTGATCCTGATGAACTTCGAGTGCTTTCGAAGCTCCTCGATGTTGGGTTTGCCGCAATAGCCCATTCCCGAACGGATCCCGCCCGTCATCTGATAGACGATCTCCGAAACGCTTCCGCGATAAGGGACCCGCCCCTCGACGCCTTCGGGAACGAACTTCTTCGCGTTCTCCTGAAAATATCTGTCGTTGGAACCTGCCGCCATCGCCGCAAGGGAACCCATGCCGCGGTACACCTTGAAACTTCTGCCCTGATAGAGTTCGATCTCGCCGGGGCTTTCCGCCGTGCCTGCGAGCATGGAGCCGATCATGACGGCGCTTCCGCCCGCCGCGATCGCCTTCACGATGTCGCCCGAGTACTTGATCCCGCCGTCTGCAATGACGCGCTTGCCCCATTTATCCGCCTCTTCCGCACAGTCCAAAATCGCGGTGAGCTGGGGAACGCCGATCCCCGCGACGACGCGCGTCGTACAGATGGAACCGGGGCCGATCCCCACTTTCACGACGTCCGCGCCCGCGTCGATCAGCGCCTTCGTCGCCTCCGCCGTCGCGACATTGCCCGCGATGAGAGGAAGGCTTGGATACTTCTTCTTGATCTCGGCGACTTTTTCGATGACCTTGTGCGAATGGCCGTGCGCCGTATCGATGGCGATGATATCCGCCCTCGCCTCGACGAGCGCCGCCACGCGGTCCATCGTGTTCGCTGCCGTGCCCACTGCCGCGCCCACCAAGAGCCTGCCGTTCCTATCGCGCGCGGAATTGGGGTATTGTATGGCTTTTTCGATATCTTTGATCGTGATGAGGCCTTTGAGATACCCTTTTTCATCGACCAAAGGAAGTTTTTCGATGCGGTGTTTGCCGAGGATCTTCTGCGCCTCCGCGAGCGTCGTTCCGACGGGCGCGGTGACGAGATGTTCCTTCGTCATCACGTCCTCGATGCGCTGATCGTAGTTCGTCTCGAAGCGGAGATCGCGGTTGGTGAGGATCCCGACGAGCTTCCCCTCCCGCGTGATGGGGACGCCGCTGATCTTATAGCGCTCCATGAGGGCGACGGCGTCCCGCACGAGATGATCGGGGCTGAGGAAGAAGGGATCGGTGATGACGCCGTGTTCGCTGCGCTTTACCTTGTCCACTTCCTTCGCCTGATCTTCGATCGACATGTTCTTGTGCAGGATCCCCATTCCTCCCTCGCGCGCCATCGCGATCGCAAGGCGGGATTCCGTCACGGTGTCCATTGCCGCGGAAATGATGGGGATATTCAGCTCGATGCCGTCGGTAAGCTGCGTGCGAAGGTCTACCTCGGCGGGGAGCACGTGCGACTCCTGCGGAATGAGCAGTACGTCGTCGAACGTCAGGCCCTCCTTGATGATGTCACTCATGGGCATGCTCCTCCAAAATCGTTACGATATGGGAATAGTCGTCGTTCTCTTCAAAGTCGGACGTTTCGAGTTTTCTTAAAAGAAGGGAGCAGAATCCCCCGTCCTCGGCGCGCGCGGCTTCGACGGTAAGAAGGATCACGGGATTGCCCTGCCCGAAATCTTTCCCCGTCTCCCCGATCGCAAAATCGGCGACCTCTTCCTCGCCGTACTTGGAATCCGACCTCGCGAGGCGGTATTTCACGCAGGCGGCGATCCCGCAGAGGTACGAGCGCGTGTTGTAGCCGCTGATATTCGTCCCTTCGAGGAGGGTACTGTTGCGCTCGTCCTCCTCCGCGCAGAACTCCGAAAACCGCTCGTCGCCGTAGAGGAGCGTGAATTTCTCGTCTGCCTGACCGTTCTTTTTCAGATCCGCGGAGATGAGAAAGGAGCGCGCGAGGCAGGAGAGCGAGCCGGAGCGCTCGTATTCGCGATAGGCATAGTCGCCGCTGATGCTCGAAAGCCCGAGCGAATCGGTAAAGTCCATCATCGTTGCGGGCGCGCATAGGGAAATGATCCCGAATGCCGCGACCCCCAAAATGAGCACGATGCCGATCGTAGCGATGATCGTTTTGACAATGAGTCTTTTCATTTGCACCCGTTGCATGGTACCGTAGGATTTATTTGTATATTGTACCATATATACGAAAAAAAATCAACCGAATCTCGACAATTTGTCATGAAGAAAACGGCGTTTTCATAATTCTATACTATGAAAAAACAAATTTTGACGGTATTTTCCCTTCTCGCGCCCCTCGCGCTTCTTGCGGGCTGCGGGAAAAGCGGCTACGATTACACGCGGCATATCTCCGAGGCGCGGGAGGATATCTTCCGCGCCGAGACCGAGGAATTCTCCGTGACGCTCTCCTTCGGCAAGCGCGAATATCCCTATGCGGACGACGGCGTCGCCTGCCCGCTCACCCCGCTCGCGGAGATCTCCCTCGTCGGCAAGACGGGCGAGGATTACGCCGTCTACGTTGCGGGAGAGAAGGAATGGGGCGGCGAAATGTCCTATCGCAACGTCCGCGGGGACTATTACTACTCCGAGAGCGTGGATACCTTCCCCGAGGGCAGCGTGACGCTGCGCGTGGAATGGGGAGAAGAGCGCAGGGAGATCGTGGCGACGTCGGTCAAGACGGAGCATACGCTCACGCCGCAAGAAGCACTGGGCTATGCCGTCGCAGCGGAAAAGGAGAGCTTGGAGCGGCTCACCGAACAGGGCGCGTTCATGGGGGAATTCCGCGTGCGGCTCTTGCGGCGGGACGCGACGTATTATTATGTGGGGATCGTCGATAAGAACGGGCGCACCATCTCCCTTCTTCTCGACAGCGAAACGGGCGAAGTGCTCGCGCGAAGAGAGAGCAAATAGCGCGCGCCGCCGCTTGACATTTCGTGGCTTGCGTGGTATAATCGAGCCATGAAAAAGAAGAGACGGCAAAAGAAGCGCCATGTGATAAGAAGGCTCTCTATCGCCCTCGCGGTTTTTCTCTTTCTCGCGGGCGTCGATCTCTTTTTCCTTGTCGCCGCGGGGATCGCAGATAGAGAGGCCCGCGTTCTTCCCGCTTACGCGCGCGAAGATATCGCCCCGCTTTTGGAGAAACGGGAGCTGACGGAAGAAGATTATCACACGCTCTACCTTCAAACGGGGCTGGGGAAAGCAGCCGTCGACGCGCTTTCGCGCAGCGTTCTTCCCGTTTTTCAGGACGCGCTCTTCTTCAAGGGGGAACTGCGGCACGACGTCGTCGTCCCCTCCATCACCTATCAGGACGTGCTCTACGACCCCGCCACGGGGGAAGAGTATGAGGGCGCGGGGTATGATAACGTCCTTCCCCTCCTCGAACCGGGCGACGTCTTGATCTCCTCCTGCACGCATACGTTGGGGTACCGTCACGGACATGCTGCCCTCGTTTTACGCAATCACGGCATTCTGCAATCGGTCGCCCTCGGCATTCCGAGCCAGATCTCTTCCCTCTCCAACTCCTCTTCGGGGCTTTCCTTCTTCCTCCGTTCCTCCAACTTTATGATCCTCCGCCTCAAACGGGAGGAGGGCGAAACGGACGAGGCGTATGCCGCGCGGCGCGCCTCCATTGCGGATAACGCCGAAGGCTGCCTCGAAGGGATCCCCTATTCCCTCACGGTGGGGATCTTTTCCAAGAAAAATCAAGGGGATACGCCGAGCGCCACCAACTGCTCCCACCTCGTGTGGCAAGCATATAAAAACGCGGGCTACGAACTCGACGCCGACGGCGGCCCCGTCGTCACCCCGCGCGATATCTCCATGAGCGACTGTTTCGACGTCGTCATGGTCTACGGCTTCGATCCCGAAAAGCTCTGGTGAGCGCGGCGAGCGCGGATCGGAAAAATTTTATCGGCATACATCTTTGTGCGAGTTAGAAATACGGCGGGGATCCTTCCCCGCCGTTTTCAGATGATTTTTACAGCACTTTGCTTAAATACTGTTTGATCGCGCCGTCGCTTGCGCTTGCCTCTGCGCCGTGAACGGAAAGTCCCGCGTCGACCTCCGCATTTCCCAGAAGCCGCTTCAAATCTCTTACGCTCGATCCCATGCCGCTGCCCTCGTTGGTGCAGACGGGGAAGATCTTCTTGCCCGAAAAATCGTAGTCCTCCAAAAAGGTGCATACGCACATCGGCATTGTTCCCCACCAATTCGGATAGCAGAGAAATACGTTGTCGTACCGTGCAATGTCTATATAGAGAGGGCGATATTTCGGTCTTGCGTTTTCATGGAGTTCGGTTTTGGCTTCTTCAATGCACTTGTAATAGTTATTGCTGTACTCTTTTACGGGAGCGATCTCTACAAGGTCGCCGCCCGCAAACGCTTGGATCTTTTCGGCAACTACCTCCGTGTTGCCTTTTTCGAGCGTTTTTATCGCTCCGTTTACATAATTCTCGCCCTTGCGGGAAAAATACGCGATCAGATTGTTCATATCTTTTGCCTCATTGCATTCCTTTATGACTTTTCATAGTTCGGGCGGAACGAGGCGAACGCCGCAAGCTGCTCGTCGGTGCGGTAATAATAGCGTACGCCCTTGTTCAGCTTCGCGATCTCCGCCATATCCTCCTCTGTCAGTTTGAAGTCGAGAATGTTCAGATTGTCCCGAATGTGCTCCACGTTCTTGCTGCCGGGGATCACGACAAATCCCATCTGCGTGTGCCAACGCAACACGATTTGCGCGGGCGTTTTGTTATATTTTTCCGCGAGTTTTTTGAAGATCGGCTCCCCGATCAGCGACTTGTCGCCATGTCCGAGCGGATACCATGACATGAGCCGAATATCATATTGATCAAGTGTTTTACGTAGCGCTTCCTGCGGAAAATACGGATGCGCTTCCGCCTGCATGAACTGCGGCACGACCTCCCACTTTGTTTGCAGTTCTTCGAGATATTTCCCCTCAAAATTAGAGATGCCGATCGCCCTCGCTTTTCCTTCTCGATATGCCCTTTCCAAAAGTCTGTACCCCGCAAGCCAATTCCCCGCGGGCTGGTGAATGTAGAGAAGATCCACATACTCTACGTTGAGCCGCTCCAACGTTTCGTCGACGGCATTTTTGTTTTCATACTCGCTTGGCCAAAGTTTTGTGGAAAGAAACACCTTCTCCCGCGAAACTCCGCTCGCCCTGATGCCGCGCCCGCATGCTCTTTCATTGACGTAAGCCGCCGCGGTATCGACGCATTCATAACCCATTTTAAGGGCTTCCCGCACACTTATTTCCGCGTCCGCGGGGGCGATGGTGTACGTTCCGATCCCGATCACGGGGCATTTGCCGCCGTTGTTCAATTTAACATATTCCATAGTTTTCCTCCTTTTCTGAATTTTGTACGGCAATCGGATAAACTTTAACGCAGAAAGCCTCCTGCTCAATCCATGTAGGATTGAAAGCTGTTTTCAAACTGCGTTTTGACGGCTTCTTTGAGTGCGGCGGTCACATCGAACGCGCCGCCGATTTTCGCCGTCTCTTCGGAATAATCCCCCGTCTCAAACGCGGGATCGAAAGCGGAGCGGAAACTTTTATAGTAGTTGAGTTCTGCGCTGAAATAGGGATCGGGCTGAATGGACATGCTGTTGTACGCCCTGATGATGCCCGAGATCGGAACGCCGTAAGCGTTCTCGTCCAACGCCGCCCAATCATCGCAACGATATTTCCATGTCTTTTGATACTCTGCTTTGACCTCTTTCAAGGCGCGCTCTTCCGTCTCGCTTAAAGGCTTGAAGTCCCGCATGTAGCCCGTGTTTTCTTCGACCTGCGCAACGTTGCTCATGCCGGAGAGGACGACGAGCACGCCCTCGCGCGAAGCGGAAAATCTGATCGCAAAGCTCGCGGGGGAAGCCTTTTTATCGATGTCTTTGAGGATATGCTCCGCCCCCGTTGGCACGCGGGCAAGCGTTCCGCCTTTGACGGGTTCCATGACGATGACCTGCTTTCCGTGTTTGCGAATGACCTCGTAGCACTTTTTCGACTGGATGAACGGCTCTTCCCAATCGTAGTAGTTCAAAACGATCTGCACGGCGTCCACCTCGGGGTGTTCGGTGAGAATTTGATCGAGGTGCTCCGCGTCGTCGTGGTAAGAGAACGCGATGTGGCGGATCTTTCCCTCTTCTTTCCACTTCTTCATGTGGTCGAACAGGTGACAGGCGTTCACTTCCGCGGGATAGAGATAGCGGTTGAGGTTGTGGAGGAGATAATAGTCAAAGTATTCCACCCCGCACTTTTCAAGCTGTTCGCGGAAGATCGCTTCCACTCTGTCCTCTGCGGGCATCTGGAACGTGGGGAATTTCGACGCAAGCAGGAAGCTCTCTCTCGGATGACGCTTTACGAGGGCTTCGCGGATCGCCGTCTCGGACGCCCCGTTATGGTAGACGTAGGACGTATCGAAATAGGTGAATCCCCGTTCGAGAAAGAGGTCTACCATATTCTTGAATTGTTCCATGTCGATATCGGCGCCGCTTGCGCTCTTTTGCGGCAGCCGCATGAGTCCGAAGCCCAATTTTTTGATTTCACGCATCGTCGTTTTCTCCTTTTTTATTTGGCACGGGGTTTAAGTACGGTTTCATCATTGCGGGCAGAAACATCGTGCAGAACGTTTTGGTGCGCTCCTCGAAACTGTACGCCCCGCCCGCCATATCCCAACAGAGCATTTCGCCGTAAAGAACGTCCGTAAGCGCGGCGGCGAGCGCGTCGATCGGCGTATCCTCTTTGAGTTCGCCCCGTTCGACGCCCTTTTTGATCATTCCCTTCATGGAATCGTTGTCCATGCCGAGCTTTTCTTTGTCGTAAGGGTTTTCCACGAGATCGGGGTCTACGGTGTTGCGCACCCATTCCTGACAGAGTTTGAGTCCGTCCCGTTCGATATGTCCCGAAAAATTCACCATATAGAATGCCAGCCGATCCATAAACGGACCTTCGCAGCTTTGCGCTTTTTCGTAAATTTCACGGAACATGTCGCTGCTTATCGCAAATACCACATCTTCCTTGCGCTTGAAATAGGTATAAAACGTCCCGTTTGAAACGCCGCACGCCTTTGTGATCTCTTCGATCGAGGTATTTACCAGCCCCTTTTCGCGGATGATGATTTTTGCCGTCTCCAACAGCTTCCTCTTTGTCTCCAAAGCGGCGATCTTTCGGTTTGTCATTTTTTCAGACATACCCGATCATTCCTTATCTCTTATGAGGAGCAGGCGCAGTCCCATTACGGCGAAGGGGACGAGTACGGCTTGCAAGACCATGCCCAAAAGCCCCGTTTGGATCTGCGACCAAACAACTGCCGCCGAGAGCGGCGAGACGCTCTCAAAAATGGCGGCTACGGCGAGAAAGACAAGCCTGCCTGCGACCTCGGCAAGGAGCACCGCGGGAAACGCCATCCAGCCGTTTTTCGCGATCCTGCGTGAGAAAAGCCCCGAGACCGCCCCGAATACCGCAAGTTCAACGATCATATACGGCAGACGCACCGCGGCGGGCATGGGGTTGCCGGCAAGCGCAGTGATCGCAAAGCTAATGGCGGGCGAGAGAATGCCCACGCCCATGCCCCATTTCCAGCCGAGAAGACACCCGCCGAGAAGAATGGGCAGATACATGGGCAGCCACTGAACGCCGCCGGGCGCGCCGAGGGCGAGATGGATAAGCTGCGGAAGTATGACCGCAAGCGCGATAACGCCAAGCGAAATCAGCGTTTTTACCGTGATTTTCACGCGGAGAGCCGCGCCGCGCCTTGTAAGAACCTGTTCGATCATCAAAAATTTCCTCCGATTTTTATTTTTACATTTTTTCTGCTACGGTATTATAAGCACATTCTGAAAATCGCTTCCACATCCTTCGGAGTAAGCGGTTTGAATCCTTGCAATGTACCGCCGCCACAGGCTTTTTGCGCCATAACGGAGAAATTGCTGTCGTCGATACCGAGTTCGGTGAGCGTACTCTGCAATCCGAGCGTATGGAAGAAGAAGTCGGAAAGAGCGTCGATCGCGGCATTTGCACCACCCATGTCCGAGAGCGAAGAATCAATTCCGAACACGTCTACGCCGAATTTTTTGATCTGCGGGGCGGTATTCTCGTCCAGCACATATTTGAGCCATCTCGGAGTTAAGATCGCAAGTCCGAGACCGTGCGTAATATCATAAAACGCGGAAAGTTCATGCTCCATCATATGGCAGGAGACATCTTGGTCTATCCCTGCGGCAACAAAGCCGTTCAATGCCCAGGAAGAAGCCCACATAAGATTTGCGCGCGCCTCGTAGTTGTCGGGAATATCGAGCGCAATCGGAGCGTATTTGACAACGGTCTTGATGAGATCTGTCATCACGCGGTCGATAAAATCCATCTTGGGCTGCATGGTGAAGTAATAGCTGTCAAAGACGTGCGAAAGAATATCCACGCTGCCGCAAGCCGTCTGAAATTTACTGACCGAATAGGTGTTTTCGGGGTTCAAAAAGGACGCTTTTGGCTGTAACAGCGGGCTGAGAATGGCAAGTTTTTCATGCGTCTGCATATTCGAGATCACGCCGCCGCAATCCATTTCGGAGCCTGTCGCCGAAAGCGTGAGAACGGTGACGATGGGCAATGCGTTTACGACGGAAGCCGTACCTTTTACCAGATCCCAAGCGTCGCCGTCGTAATATGTTGCCGCGGCGATCGCCTTTGTGCAGTCTATGGTAGAGCCGCCGCCGAC
>CANREF010000032.1 GCA_947629575.1 uncultured Clostridia bacterium
GATCCCGACCCCGACCCCGATCCCGACCCCGATCCCGATCCTGAGCCCGACCCCGACCCCGATCCCGAGCCTGAGCCCGAACCCGAGCTTGCGGGATCCGCAGAGGTAGATCTCACTTGGCTCGTGATCGTACTTGCGGTCTTATTGGCTTCGGAAGTGGCGGTCATTGCGATATTGCTGTATAAGCGGAGAAAGAACCGTGCCGCGATGCTGGCGTTCCCGGCGTTGCTCACGGTAGTTCCCGCGGGAGCGGTCGCAACCTGCATTACGCTCGGAGCGCTCGACGTCGTCGGGCTGGGCGTCATTCTGTTCCTTCTCCTGTCGGGGAAGAAACACGGCAAAACGGGCGAAGCGCAAAGCTCGGCAAAGGAGACGAAGGCGTCTTCCCAAACGGAAGCAAGGGGAGAAGCGAGCGCCGCGGCAGGCGAGACGGTCATGCGCGGGGAAGCGGCTGTTTCCTACGGCGGCGGCACGGGGAAAAAGCATAAAAAGAAGAACGATACGCACAGAAAGAACAATGCGCGCAGGAAAAAGCTGAAGAGCAAAAAACGTTAACACAGAACAAGCCGACCCAAGTCGGCTTGTTCTATGTCTATCCTCTCCTTAAAGAGGGGCTAAGACTCCTCCTTAGGAGGAGCTGTCACGCAGTGACTGAGGTGGTGTCTCTCCGCCGCTGTCTGTGCGTCATGTTACAAGTCCGAAAAGAAATACCGTCCGCTCAGCGGACGGTATTTGAATTCAGTTATGTTTTATGGCTTAAAACGGCTTTCTTTACTGCTGCCCCTTCACCACTGCCTGCAGAACGGTTTCGGGCGCTTGCTCGTAGCGGGCGAATTCCTGTGAGAATCTGCCTCTTCCCTGCGTCATGGAGCGAAGGCTCGTCGCATAGGTCAGGATCTCGCCCTCGGGCGCTTCTGCCGTGATGACCTGCAGACCGTTCACCGTATCCATGCCGATGATGCGGCCGCGGCGCTTGTTGAGATCGCCCATGATGTCGCCGACGTACTGTTCGGGCACGGTGATCTTCATCGAGCAGACGGGTTCGAGAATGACGGGCCTTGCGCGGCGGATACCGTCTTCATAGGCGAGCTTCGCCGCCGAGACGAAGGCGACTTCCTTACTGTCGACGGGGTGATATTTCCCGTCGAACAGCGTCGCTTTCAGGTTGACCATGGGATAGCCCGCGAGCACGCCCTTTTGAATGGCTTCGCGCAGGCCCTTTTCCACGGCGGGAATGAACTGCTTGGGCACTGTTCCGCCGACGACCGCGTCCACGAATTCAAACACGCCGTCCGCAGCGCCCGGTTCGAAGCGGATCTCCACGACGCCGAACTGACCCGCGCCGCCCGTCTGCTTCTTGTGCTTGCCCTCCGCTTCCGCCTTGCCGGTGATGGCCTCGCGATAGGCGACGGTGGGAGTGGTGAATTCGGCGTCCGCGCCGAATTTGGACTTCAGTTTTTTCTTGATGATCTCGAGCTGGATCTCGCCCTGTCCGCAGGCGAGCGTCTCGCCCGTCTCGGTATTCTTGCGGACCTGAAAGCTCTTGTCCTCCTCGGCAAGGCGGTAAAGCCCGCCGAAGACCTTATCCTCGGTGCCGCGCACGGTGGCGTTGACCGCCATCGCAAGGACGGGCTCGGGGAATTCGATGGGATCGAAGCGGACGGGAGCGTTCATGTCGCAGAGGGTGTCGCCCGTGCCCGTATCGGTGAGTTTGTTCACCGCGCCGAGATCTCCCGCGCCGAGTTCGGTGACGGGGGTCTGCTTCTTGCCGCTCACAAGATAGATCGCATTGATGCGCTCCTCTGCGCCCGTATTGGGATTGAGCACCGTCATGCCCGATTTCAGTACGCCGCGGCAGACGCGCAGATAGTTCAGTTTTCCGACGAAGGGGTCGACCGCCGTCTTGAAGACCTGCGCCGCGAACGCGCCCTTTTCGTCGCACTCCACGGTGACAGCCTCGTTCGTCTTGACGTTGACGGCGGGAAGCCCTTCCCGTTCCGCAGCCTGCGGAAGATATTCCACCAGCTCGTTCATGAGGTTGATGACGCCCTTGTTCTGAAGGGCGCTGCCCGCGATCACGGGAATGACGCTCACGGTATGAATTCCCTTGCGGAGACCCTTCACCGTCTCCTCGGGGGTCAGACTGCCGACGTCGAAATATTTATCGAGGAGTTCCTCGTCGTTTTCCGCAGCCGCCTCCATGAGGACGCCCTGCATCTCTTCGAGCCCGGCGGTATATTCCGCGGGAACGGCGATCTCTTCAACGCCCTTAGCGGCGAAGAGATATGCCTGCCCCGTGATGACGTTGATATAGCCCGTCATCTTTTCCCCTTCCATAATGGGGATCTGGACAGGGGCGATCTTGCCCTTGTATTTTTCCGTATAGGCGTTCACCGTGCCGTGATAGTCGGCGTTCTCCTTGTCCATGCCGTTGACAAAGATGACGGTGGGTTTTTTGAGGCGGAGGCAGGAATCGATCGCCTTTTCCGCGCCGACGGTCACTGTGCCGTTTGCGCCCGCCACGACGAGCGCCGCGCCCGCCGCGCGCATTGCGGAATTGAATTCTCCCTCGAAGTCGTAAAACCCGGGCACATCGAGGAGATTGAGTTTCACGTCCTTCCACGTCGTGTAGGCGAGGGAGAGGGAAATGGAGGTCTTGCGTGCGATCTCCTGTTCATCGAAGTCGGACACCGTAGTGCCGTTGTCCGTCTTGCCCATTCTTTCGATAGAACCGCCGTTATAGAGAATGGCCTCCATGAGGGTGGTCTTGCCTTCGCCGCTGTGACCGACGATGGCGATGTTTCGGATATTTTTTGCGGAAATACTCATAACGTTCCCCTTGAATTAGATTGCGGAAAAAAACCCGCCTTTTCCATTATACAACATTCGGAGAAAAAATCAAGGGGGAAAAGATAAAAAAATCGGAAAATCAAAATTTTTCTCACCGAGAAAGAACTCTTCGCGCCCGCCGCCCTCTTTTCATGACATTTTTTCATTCAGAGGTTGACAATCTCATGCGGACGCACTATAATAGAACCATCATCTCAAAGGAGTTTCATCATGAAATGGATCAATGAAAATGCTGGCGTCATCGTGCTCGTGACGGCGATCATCATCATCGTGCTTGCCGCCATCTGCGTATGGCTGCTCTTCCACATCAAGAACCGCATCGCCGTACAGCGGCTCTCCTTCCTCGGCTTCTGGTCTACCAGCATGGACACGGGAAAGCGGTATGCCGATTTTACCGTCGGCAATAAATCGCTGCACACCGTCGGCGTGCAGGAGATCGGGCTCAAGAACGGGTCTGTCTCCGTGAGCCTCACAGATCTTTACCGCGAGAAGGCTTCCCTTCCCTCGGACGCAAAGCCGGTCGTGGCGCAGCGCGGCTCTCTCACCTTCCGTCTGACGGAGGAGGAGCTCAAAAAGATCTGCGGCCCTACAAAGGGGGAACGCGCACCCGTGCGCACGCTGCGCGTCTATGTGGTGGACGTGGCGGGAACGCTCTATCAGGGCAAGGTCGGCGCGGTCAAAAAACTGCTCAAAGCCCTTCTTGCGGAGGAGGCGGGAAAAACGCCCGAACAAGACCCGCTCAAAACGGACGACGCCGAAACCGAATGACGTTCTACTTTTCTTTTTGAGGACATACACTATCCCGAGGGAGACCCCCTCGGGAGGTTTTTTTATGCGAAGAATATTATGCTGCGCGCTCGGCGGACTGCTCCTTTTGGGCATGTTCGGGCTCTCCGCCTGCAAGAAGGACGGACCTTCGCGCGCGGAATATTCCATACGGGGGGAGTTTTTCCCCGAGGAAAACAAGATCGCCGCGCAAATGACGGTGTCCGTGCCCAACAACAGCGAGACCGTCTTCACCTCCCTCTCCTTCGAGCTGTGGGCGAACGCCTACCGCGAGGGGGCTCAATATCCGCCCGTCTCAAAGACCTACGCCCCCGCCGCCTATTATGCGGGGGAGAGCTGGGGCGGGATAGAGATCCTGTCCGTCGGCGGAGCGAAGGGGTATGAGGTCTGCGGCGAAGACGAAAATATCCTCTCCGTCGCCCTCGAAGAGGAACTCTATCCGGGGGAACGCGCGGAAATAGAGATCTCCTTCGAGACCCTTCTTCCCCAAATGGATCACCGCCTCGGCGTGGGAGAGCACACGGTCAATCTCACCCACTTCTATCCCGCGCTCTGCGCAGTGGGGGAAGGGGGATTCCTCGAGTACGTCTATTCCCCCTACGGCGACCCCTTTGTGAGCGAATGCGCCGACTACGAGCTCTCCCTCACCCTGCCCGCGGGATACCGCATCGCGAGCAACGGAACGTCGATCGTCCATACCGAGGGAGACAAACAGGTGCTCGAGCTCAACGCTTCTGGGGTGAGGGATATTGCCGTCGTGCTCGGAAAACAGATGGAACTTCTATCCGATTCGGCGGGGAAAGTTCCCATCGAATATTGGTACATAGAGGACGGCGCTCCCCAAGAGACGATGAAGGCGGCAAAGGACGCGCTCTCCTATTTTTCACGCACCTTCGGGGAGTACGGCTATTCCCGCTATGTGCTCGTACAGACCGATTTTCCCTACGGCGGCATGGAGTATTCGGGGCTCGCCATGATCGCGGAAGACCTTCCGAAAGAGGACGTCGCTGCCGTTGTGGCGCACGAGACCGCACATCAGTGGTGGTACGGCATGGTGGGGAGCGATCAGTTCGTACACGCGTGGCAGGATGAGGGGCTTGCGGAGTTCTCCGCGGCGCTTTTCTTGGGCGCTTATCCCGAATACGGGGGCTCTTACGAGGAGACGGTCGCCCGTTCCGTGAGCGCATACCGCGCCTTTTATTCTCTCAACGAGCAGCTCGAAAAGAACAATACCGCCATGGAACGCCCGCTCACGCAGTATGCGGGGGAATATGAATACCGCAATCTCGCATACGACAAGGGGGTGATCCTCTTCGACCGTCTGCGCGCCACGGTGGGAGACAGGAAGTTCTTCTCGGGGCTCAAAAATTATGTTTCCGAACATTCGGGAAGGATCGCCTCGCCCGAGGATCTCATGGGTTGTTTCCACCGTGCGGGCGCGGACGTCGAGGGGCTCTTCCGCTCCTTCCTCGACGGCACTTGCGTGATATAGGTCGGGGATCTTCACCCGAAGAGCGTAGGAGGCTGGGTAACACCACCCCCCTTCCCCCCTCCTTGGAGGGGGCTTAAGGCTCCTCCTTAGGAGGTCGCAAAACGCATTTCTAACCCACCAGCCCTGTGGGCTGTGGGTTGCGTTTTGCGATGAGTGAGCGCATTTGTCGCGCGAACGGTGACCGAACGCGGGTTTCTACCCGCGTGAGACCTGTCACGAAGTGACTGAGGTGGTGTCTTTCAACATGTCACCCTGAGCCCGCGGAACGGATGTTCATTGCCTTTCTTGCCAAAAGAATGCCAAGCGATAGACATTTTTTTCGCTTTGTGCTATAATAGTGCCAAGGAGAGAAACGATGCCCGTTTTGGAATACAAATGTCCCGCCTGCGGGAAAAAGTTCACGGAGCTCGTGAAAAGGCACGACGAAGAAGTAAAATGCCCCGCCTGCGGCAAACAGGCGGAGCGGGTCTGGTCGGGGGAGATGTTCTCCTCCACGGGAAAGACTTCAAAGCACTGCAACGGAAAGTGCTCCGAATGCAGCGGCTGTTAAACCATCCTTCGCGCTTCGAGGAAGTATCCCCACCTTGTCGCGGAGATCTGTTCGATCTTCGCAAAGTCGGATGCGGTGTGCAGGATGTAGTTTTCGCCGAGATAGAGCGCGACATGCCCCACCCGTTCGATGCCCGTTTTTTGGCATCGCGACGCATTGGTGAAAAAGAGCAGATCGCCGCGGCGGATCTCTTCCCGCCCAATACGGACGCCCTGTTTGATCTGCGTCCTCGTTGTCACGTCGAGCAGGATGTTCCCGCCCTTAAAGAACATGTACTGCATGAGCGAGGAACAGTCGAATTCCGCGCTCGAAAAATTGCCGTTCATGTGCCCTCTTCCGTCATGAAGACGCACCGCGCCGTACACATAGGGAGTGCCGAGAAGGGAGAGCCCGACTTCGATGATCTTTTCATAGGTCTCCTCTCCCGCGGGAAGTTCCGCCTCCTCCGCATAGCGCATGTCCGCGCTCACGTAGGCGGTCCTGCCCCGATATTCTGTTTTGTACCAATTTCCCTGCCTGTCGGCATATTTGAGCAGCGTGCCCCTTTCCGCCGTGCCGAGCGCCGAAAAATCCGTTCCCGCGCCCGTGCGGACATTCAACCCGTTTGCCAGCACGCGGATATAGCGCGCAGTCGCCGTCTTTTGTTCGGGCGTAATGGGGCTCTCCTCCTTCGGCGGCTCGGGCAGCTCGGAAGGCTGCAAAGGTTCGGGCTGTTCGGAGGGCTCTGAGAGCTCGGGAAGGGGACTTTCCCTGAGCTCTTCTTCGGGGAAAAGTTCGGCTTGTGCGCCGTTGCAGCCCGCAAGGGCGAGAGAAAGCGTCAGAGCGCCGGCGAGAGCAAAAATTTTTCTCAGCTTCATAGGTCGCCTCCGTCATGTTTTTTCATGGGTATTGTAACAAAAAAGCAATGACGTTTGCAAGAAAATAATACAGGTGACTTGCAGGAAGGCGAGGAAAAGTCTGTCATTTACCTCTGCGGACGCCCGCAGAGATCCAAATATGAAGGAGCGTTTATGGAATTCAAAAGTTTTGACCAAAAGACGATCTATGTCCATGAATGGACGGACGTCGAAAACCCGAAGGGGGTCGTTCAGATCGTGCACGGTATGACCGAACACGGCAAACGGTATGAAAAATTTGCCGCCTTCCTCAATGAGCACGGCTATATCGTCTTTGCGGACGATCACCGCGGGCACGGGAAGACCGATCCCGACACCCTCGGGTATTGCAAGGGGAACATGTTCTGTGACACTTTGCGCGACGAGGCGGCGCTCACCGACTACTATCAGCGGAAATATGCGGGGCTCTCCTATTTTCTCTTCGGATTTTCCTACGGTTCTTTTCTCGCGCAGGCATATCTGAGCCTTTACGGGGACAAGCTCGACGGCGCGGTGATCGGCGGGAGCAACTACAAGAAGGACTTCGAGGTCTATCTCGGCTCTTTCGTGGCGGGGCTGGGATGCCTGTTTACCCCCCGCCGCAAGGCAAAGCTCATCGAGAAGCTCTCCTTCGGCGCTTATTCGAAGCAGTTTGAGGACAGGCAATGGCTGAGCAACGACGTCGCGAACAATAAGATCTACGAGGAAGACCCTCTCTGCGGATTCACCTGTTCCAACCGTTTTTATAAAGACTTTTTCAAGGGTCTGCGCGGGCTCTACACCAAGAAATATGCGGAGGGGCTGCCCAAGGAATTGCCCGTCCTTCTGGTCTCGGGCGCAAAGGACGCCGTGGGCGACATGGGGACGGGGGTAAAGAAACTCGCCGCCTACTACCGCAAGGCGGGGATGAGGCAGCTTAAAATGGTGCTCTTTGAAAATTCCCGCCACGAATTCTTGAACGAGCGCGACCGCCGCGACGAAAAATGGGGAACGCTGCTCTCCTTTTTCGACAAGATCTGCGACGAGCGCGTCTGAGACCTACATACGCAAAGCGCCCCCGTCTCGCCGAGACGGGGGCGCTTTGCGCATATTACGCACAAAAATTCAGTTCAATACCTTCGGGTCGAAATTGAGGGTATATTGGTTAGGGCCGCGGTCGTCGGGGAAGAGGGTCGCGCCGGGTACGACGGGAAGAGTGAGCGGATTGATGAGCGCGTCCGCCGTGAGGTTGGTCACCGCCGCGCGCAGGTAGGGGAACATCGTCTCCGTGGCGTTGATGGCAAAGATCCTTCTGTCTTCGTCGGTGTTCATATTGTTCACCTCGAAGACGCCGACAAAGCGGGCGTGCAGGTCAAAGGGCTTGGGAGATTCTTCGGTGCTCTCGATCTTGCATTCGAGGAGCACGATATTGATCTTGGGGTTCTCGTTCGCCTGACGGATCTGGCGGGAGAAGAGGGGCTTGATCTCGAATTTGGTGTCGGGAGCGGCCTTTACGGGATTGACTTTGAAGGACAGCTCATCCGCAGAGAGCGCTTTCAGGGAATATTGGATCATAATTTACCTCGCTGTGTTTTTTATAATTATACCACCGTTATTGTAACATGAAACGCACGATCTGTCAATCCCCCGAAAAAATTTTCATCATCTTGTTTTTTTGGTGAAATGGAGCGGCCTTTTGATATCCGGAATTTTTTGCGTGACAGCTTGCAATTCCGCCCATAATGTGGTAAAATAGCCGCAAAGCACAAGGAGCGCACAATGCACAATACCATACAAATTTCGGAAGGTCTCTACTATGTCGGCGGGAGCGACAGAACCCTTTCCCGCTTTGAAAATCTCTATCCCGTGCCCCGCGGCATGGCGTACAATTCCTACCTTCTCCTCGACGAAAAGACGGTGCTCTTCGACACCGTGGACGAGACGGTCGCCGATCTCTTCCTCGAGAACATAGCCCACGTCCTCGGGGGAAGGACGCTCGACTATCTTGTCGTCCACCATATGGAGCCCGACCATTCCGCAACTATTTTGCGCCTCTTGCAGAGCTATCCCACCGTCACCGTGGTGGCGAGCGCAAAGGCGCTTCAGATGATGGAAAACTTCTTCCCGTTCACGAATGAAAGGACGCTCGCCGTGAAAGAGGGGGACGTCTTGAAAACGGGGGAGCATACTCTTTCCTTCATCGGCGCGCCCATGGTGCACTGGCCCGAAGTTCTCTTCTCCTTCGACGAGAAGACGGGCACGCTGTTTTCGGCGGACGCCTTCGGCACTTTCGGGGCTTTGGACGGGCACATCTTCGCCGACGAAACGCAATACGGGTGCGATTTTTCGGAGGCGCGGCGGTATTACTTCAACATTGTGGGGAAGTACGGCGTGCAGGTGAGAAACGTTCTCAAAAAGGCGGCGGCTCTCCCCATAGAAACGGTCTGCCCGCTGCACGGTCCGATATGGCGGAAAAACTTCGGTACGTTCTTAAAATTGTATGACGTATGGAGCAAATACGAACCCGAGGAGCGGGGCGCGGTCCTCTTTTACGGGTCGATCCACGGGCATACGGCGGAAGCGGCGCAGCTGCTCGCCTCCGCGATCGCGGAGCACGGCGCAAGGGTGGAAGTTTTAGACGTCTCCGCCGTGGATCTTTCCGAGCTCGTCGCGGAAGCGTTCCGCTTTTCCCACCCCGTCTTTCTTTCGGCGACCTACAATCTCGGGATCTTTCTGCCCATGGAACAGCTTTTGAGCGACCTCGGCGCGCATCTCTACCAAAACCGCAAGTATGCCGTCGTCGAGAACGGGAGCTGGTCTCCGCAGGCGGGCTCGCTCATTGAGAATATCGTTTCGGGCTGGAAAAACATGGAACGTATCGGAGAAAGGGTGACGATCCTCTCCTCCGTCAAGGAGGCGCAGACGGAAGCCCTCCGCAAGCTCGGCGAACGGATCGCCGAGGATATTCGATCGGAATCTTAAAAAAAGGAGATATATTATGGCAAAGTATGTATGTAATGTATGCGGCTACGTGTATGACGAAGAGGCGGGAGATCCCGACAACGGCATCGCCCCCGGCACCAAGTGGCAAGACGTCCCCGACGACTTCACCTGTCCTCTCTGCGGGGTCGGAAAAGAGGAGTTTTCGGCGGAATAAAAAGTTTCGCGAAAAATCTTTTGCTGCGCAAAATCTTTTCCGCGAGGGGTTAAGTGGTCTGCTTCGTAATCACTATCTACCCACCCGATAACTGCTTCGTAAAAACGAAAAGCCGTAAGAGTGCGGCAAATTGAGTGCGCTGCCGCAGGGAAACCCTGCTCCGCGCAGTAATTTGGAAATGGTTTCGCACATTTCTTTTCTCACTTCCCCCCCTTGCCCACCCCTTGAGGTGGAGCATTGCATTCTGCCAACGGTTGATAACCGTTGGCGCAATGCGACATAAGTGAGCGCATTATATAGCGCGAACGGTGACCGACGCGGAGTTCTATCCGCGGAGAGGGGTGTCACGCGCGAAGCGCGTGACGGAAGGGGTGTCGCTCGAAAAGAAATGTGCGAGGAAACCTTCTTCTAGCCTTAACTCTCATCCTCTTGTTCGTTTCATCGGACAATAAGCGCGAAGTGTCGCGCAAATTGTGTCCCGCAGCGCAAAAGCGTGGTTTTGCTCGCGGAAGAGATTTATGAAAAACCACCTCAGTCACCTACGGTGACAGGTCTCACGCGGTTAGAAACCCGCGTTCGGTCACCGTTCGCGCGGCAAATGCGCTCACTCATCGCAAAACGCAACCCACAGCCCGCGGGGCTGGTGGGTTAGGAATGCGTTTTGCGACCTCCTAAGGAGGAGCTCTAAGCCCCCTCCTGAGGGGTGGAGCGGCGTCATTCTCCTCAACAGCCCTGCGGGCTGTGAGGGACGCCGCGACAGGAGCGCTGTAAAAGCGCGACGGGGTTTTGGCGGTCCCTGCCGCCAAAACGGGTAGGGGGGTGGTGTCCTTGCCTTCCCCCGAAGGGATACCTTATTCATGACCTGCCCCTGTTCGGGGGCGGGTGGCGAGTTCTGCGAGCCGAGTGGGGGTGAGATTTCTCCACGCGCTTCGCTTGGTCGAAATGACAAAAAATTGTCATGTCGGGCTTGTCGAGACATCTCTGCCTCATTTTACCCCCTGAGGAGGGGCAAACCCCCTCCTCAGGGGGTTTTACGTCACCCTGAGCTTGTCGAAGGGTGACGCCTTGCTTCCCCTTATGTAAAAATTTTTGAAAAAAGTTGTCATAATCCGCCATTACATAATTGACCTTTTGTCATAAAAGTGCTATACTCAAGGAAAATCGTTAATTTGAGGTGAAACAAACAATGAAACACACTATGAAAAAGATCGGCATTTTGCTCGCGAGCGTTTTGTGCGTGGGCACGGCCGCAGCGGGGCTTTCCGCCTGCGGCGATGAGGACACTCTCAATGTGCAGAGCGGAACTTCCACTACTCTGATCACGAGCAAGTCCCCCGGGGAACTCTCCCCCGAGAACGCGGTATTTGCGTTCCTGCAGAAGCAGAGCGAGCTTTCCAGCTATAAGATCACCACGGAGGGGAAAGCGGTCGCCGACCTTGCGGGTTACGAGCAGGAGATCCATAACACGACCTATAAAAACGGCAGCGATTATCTCAACGAAGCGCGGTCGGAATCGTGGCTCGTCAAGATGAAACATCAGGCGTTTTCCAAGGAAGGGAAGGTCGTCTATCGCGACAGTTTCGACGGAGAGATGTCCCTTGCCACCAAGGAAAATTACAAATCCGTCTACGGTTTTACGGCGGATGACGTCACTCTCGGCGGCTATATCATCAATGAAAAGACCCTGCGCTATGCCACTTTGGAGAGTTCCGAAGGGGATACGCTCACCTACTATCTCCGTCTTGCAGGGGATCTTTCCTACGCAAACGGCGCGTCGACGGAATCGGCGACGGCGCTCGTCCGCCTTCAGGCCAAGGCCTACGGCTCTTTGGACAGCGTCCCTATCTTTTCCGACGTCGACCTTCATCTCACCATCAAAACGGACTGGACGCCCGTCTCCTACACTTCCGAATGTTCTTACGATTGTAAGAAAGTATTCAATATGACCATCGCGCAGACGCTCACCTGCACCTATTCGGACGTGAACGCACCCGTCGGGATACCGAGCGTGGAGGAATTCAACCAAAAGCTCGGCTCTACGCCCTCGGATGTTTTGCCGGGGAAGGGGGAGACGAGCGCGTTGGCGCAGCTCACTTCGGCGTTCGGCGCTACCCTCGACGAGAATAAGACCGCCGTTTTGCCCCTTTCTGTGAACATAGATCTCTTCGGCGCGCCCCTCGCCGTCGGCGGCGAGCTCTCTCTGAAGCTCAGGCAGTCGGCGCTGGAAGAGGGAAACATCGCCGAGGCGTTCGTCCTTCGGCTGGACATGGATCTGAACGCCATCCCGCTGCTCTCCCAATATGCCGATACGCTCACCGTGCGCTATTCGGGCGAGGGCGAGATCTATCTGATGCTCAACGACCGTTCGTCGGGAAAGGACCGCTATCTCTTTACATATGCCTTGGATCTCAACGACCTTCTGCCCCTTCCCGCGGAAGGACTTCCCCTTAAAAATCTGCAGGCGATCATTGACAACCTTGTCCTTCTCGAAAAGACGGCAGGGGGCTATCATATCTCCTTGAGAGAGGATTTCGTCGGCCTAATGAACGCATCTTACGAGGCGTTCCTCACGCAGCTCGAGACCGCTCTCGGGGCTTGGTTGGGCGAGCCGCACGGCTACATCCGCGCCTTCCTCGGCACTACTTTTTCGGAGGTCTCGCTCGATCTGAACGGAGCGGAAAAGATCACCTCCCTCTCGCTCACCGTCAAGGGCACGCCCACGGGCAACGTCACAATGGGCGAAAAGATCGATGTTTCCATTGATACCAAACTCATGTGCGGTGCATTCGCAGAGCCGTTTACGGGCGAGCTCGATATCCGTTTCGACCCCACCGTCCTCTGGACGGGCGACTACTATGCGCTCGCAAAGGCGCACCTTCATCTCGACCTCACGCCCGCTTCCCCTGTCTTTATGTTGCTCGGGATGGTCGGCAGCATGATACCCGATCTGCCTTCTTGGCTCAATCCCGATCTTACGAGTCTCGACGTCTACTACGCGGGCGACGGCATCCTCACCCTTGCCTTCAGCAATAAGAACGATCTTCCCATGGGCATGATCGAAGTCGACCTCAAAGAGATGATCTCGCAGAAACTTCCCGCCTTGGGCGGCGCAACGGAGTCCGACGAAACGCAAACGGCGTTCAGCCTTCTTCCTTTTACGCTCACGGTGGCGGAAAACGGCATAACGCTCGCGCTCGGCGAACCCGTCGTTCAGGCGATCGCCGCCGCGTATAGCGACCTCGTCGAATCTTTGATCGCAAAGGCGTCGGAAAGTGACCCGACAGGTCTTGCGGGAATGATGCTCGGCCCTTGGCTCAGAGCGGAGATCACGGGCGTGGAAGTTTTCCTCGGCACGACTGCGGAAGGCAAGCTCACGTTCGACCTTGCGGTCTTTGCGAACTATACGATCAGCGGTGGCGCGCAAGAAAACGGGCGCTTCATCGGGCTCACCGTCACCTATAAGGAAGAGCTCACGGAAACCGATTCGGCGGACCTTGCCGCGGACAAAGCGCTCAACGACCTCAAAGCGGCGAACGAAAAGGCGACGGAATATGCCGTGAAGTTGCAGGAGCTCATCGACGGCATGGACGTTTCCGAAGGGGGCTACGAGCAGTATGTCGCAAAAGTCACCGCCCTGCAAGACGAGATCGCGGGGCAGGATCCCGCGGTGACAACACTCATGCCCAACGGCTCTTACCTCGCGGAAAAGACCGTCGATGAAAAGAAAACCACCGTTCTCCTTCTCACCGCCGAGCTCTACCACGAACGCGCGGAGCAGTTCAAGGCGAAGGCGCAGGACATTGGGGCTGCTTCTTCCGAGACCGACTGGGACGAGCTCAACGCCATCTACGACAAATCCGCGACTATTTCGGACATCGTCGTTCCCGCAGTCAAGGAAAGCGCCGTTCTCAAAGCCGCCGTCGGCAAAGAGGTGCTCGACAGCTACCTTACAAAACGCAAGACGCACGAGACGAAGCTGGCGGATGAGCTGATCGCTTCGATCGCCACTGCAACGGAGGAGTTCAACGCGCCGGAACATCAAAATCGCGACGGCTGGACCAATGCGCTCACCAAGATCGTGACCGAGTTCAAGCCCGTGTACGACAAACTTCCCGAGGACTTGAAGGAGAAAACGGGGTATCAAACGTTTGTCAAACTCGTCTACAATAAGAA
>CANREF010000033.1 GCA_947629575.1 uncultured Clostridia bacterium
CGTGGTCAACGTGGCCAATGGTGCCAATGTTTACGTGCGGCTTGCTTCTGTCGAATTTTGCCTTTGCCATTTTGATTCCTCCGAATTTTTTTTATTATTTTGATAACTTCTTCCTTTCGGGAAGCGCAGCTATCTATCATGCGATAAAAAGCTGATTTTGCTTATCGGCACTATTATAACCGATAAGACGAAAATTTGCAAATACTTTACAGGAAATTTTTTGGGAAAATTTAGAATTTCCCCTATCTTGGAAGGGTTTAGTCTCCCTTCTTGGCGCTGCGGTTGGTGATGATCTTTTCGGAAAGGCTCTTGGGCACTTCGCTGTAATGGTCGAACTGCATCGTGAATTGCCCTCTGCCCTGCGTCCTCGAACGGAGATCGGTCGCATAACCGAACATCTCGGAAAGAGGCACTTCCGCGTCGATGACCTTCGCGCCGCCGCGATCGTCTGTGCCGAGGATGTTGCCGCGGCGTCCCGAAATGTTGCCCATAAGATCGCCGAAGTAATCTTCGGGAGTGACGATCTCCACCTTCATGATGGGCTCGAGCAGAACGGGCTGCGCCTTTTCGAGACCGTTTTTGAGCGCCATGCTGCCCGCGATCTTGAATGCCATCTCCGAGGAGTCGACTTCATGGAAAGAGCCGTCGTAGACCTCTACCTTGAAGTCCATGATCTCATAGCCCGCGAGGTAGCCGTTCTTGGCCGCCTCCTGAATGCCCTTGTCGATGGCGGGGATATATTCCTTGGGAATAGAGCCGCCGACCGTCTGGTCTTCAAAGCTGTAGCCCGCGCCCCGCTCCTGCGGAATGAGCCTGATCTTGCAGTGGCCGTACTGGCCCTTGCCGCCCGACTGCCGCTTGTACATGCCCTCCGCTTCGACCGCCTTCTTGAAGGTCTCGCGGTAAGCGACCTGCGGCGCACCGACGTTGGCCTCGACGTGGAATTCGCGCAGAAGCCTGTCCACGATGATGTCGAGGTGCAGCTCGCCCATACCGGCGATGATGGTCTGCCCCGTCTCCTGATCGGTATAGGTGCGGAAGGTGGGATCTTCCTCTGCGAGCTTTACAAGAGCCATGGTCATCTTTTCCTGACCAGCCTTGGTCTTGGGCTCGAGGGAGAGCTGGATGACGGGCTCGGGGAATTCCATCTTCTCGAGCACGATGGGATGTTTCTCATCGCAAAGAGTATCGCCCGTCGTGGTGTTCTTGAGCCCCACGATCGCGCAGATGTCGCCCGAATAGATCTTATCGATATCCCTTCTCTCGTTTGCGTGCATCTGCACGAGACGGCCTACGCGTTCCTTCTTCCCCTTTGTGGAATTGTACACATAAGAGCCCGCTTCGAGCACGCCCGAATAGCAGCGGAAATAGGCGAGAGTGCCGACGTAAGGGTCGGTCGCGATCTTGAAGGCAAGCCCGGAGAAGGGCTCGTCGTCCGAAGTCTTTCTCTCCTCTTCCTTGTCCGTCTCGGGATTTGTCCCCTTCACATGGTCGACGTCGAGGGGGCTGGGCAAAAAGTTGATGACCGCATCGAGAAGGAACTGCACGCCCTTATTCTTATAGGAAGAGCCGCAGAGCATGGGGATCGCCTCGTTTTTGAGGCAGCGAATGCGCAGACCTTTGATGATCTCCTCCGCCGTAAGATCTCCCTCATCGAAGAACTTCTCCATGAGCTCATCCGCGCCCTCAGCCGCCGCCTCCACGAGCTTTGTGCGGTATTCGGTCGCGAGCTCCATCATGTCCGCGGGAATGGGTTCTTTGCGGAAATCCTTCCCGAGGTCGTCGTAATAGACCTCTGCCTCCATGTTGATGAGGTCGATGATGCCGCGGAAGGAGAGTTCCTTTCCGATGGGAAGCTCGATGGGCACGGGGTTTGCCCCGAGCCGTTCGCGGATCATCTTCTCCACGCGGAAGAAATCCGCGCCGTTGATATCCATCTTGTTTACATATGCGATACGGGGGACTTTATACTTGTCCGCCTGACGCCAGACGGTCTCGGACTGGGGCTCGACGCCGCCCTTCGCGCAGAAGGTCGCCACAGAGCCGTCCAAAACGCGCAAGGAACGCTCCACTTCCACAGTGAAGTCCACATGCCCCGGCGTATCGATAATGTTGAAACGATGCCCTTTCCAGATACAGGTGGTCGCAGCGGAGGTGATTGTGATGCCCCGCTCCTGTTCCTGAACCATCCAGTCCATGGTCGCGGCGCCCTCGTGGACTTCACCCAACTTGTGCGTCTTGCCCGTATAGAACAGGATGCGCTCGGTCGTCGTCGTCTTCCCGGCGTCGATATGCGCCATGATCCCGAAATTTCTGGTATGCGCTAAATCGTATTCTCTCGGCATAAGTTACCTTTTCTCCTCTCAGAATCTGAAATGTGCGAACGCCTTGTTTGCTTCCGCCATTTTGTGTGTGTCTTCCTTCTTTTTGACGGATGCGCCGGTGTTGTTGTACGCATCCAAAAGTTCCGCTGCGAGCCGCTTACTCATCTCCCGTTCGCTGCGCTTTCTCGTTGCGATCACGAGCCAGCGGATGGCGAGGGTCTGGCGGCGCTCGGGTCTGATCTCAATGGGCACTTGATAGTTTGCACCGCCCACACGGCGAGCCTTGACTTCGACAACGGGGGTGATGTTTGCAAGCGCCTGCTTGAAGATCTCCATCGGATCTTGGTTCAATTTTGCTCCCATTTCGTTGAAAGCGTCGTAGACGATCTTCTGAGCGACGCTCTTTTCACCGTCGAGCATGATCTGATTGATAAGTTTTGCCACAACGGTGCTCCCGTATACGGGATCGGGAAGCACTTCTCTCTTGGGAATTCTGCCTCTTCTGGGCATGATTACGTCCTCCTTGAAATTATTTTGCGCGGGGAGAGACCCCGCCGATGGGCATGCGCCCTTAAGTCTGCCGTTGCTTGCCGCCTATGCGGTAGCAACTCTTCTCCCCCATGCGGGGAATACTGCCTACTCTTCGGGCACCCTTTTGAAGTATTCCGAAAAATAGGAAGAGGGGTTCACAAAATTTGTCGTGCCGACAAATTTTCGTGAGGGGTCAAGCGGTCGGCTTCGTAAATGCAATCTGCCCGCCCGAACACAGCTTCGCAAAAACGAAAAGCCGTAAGTGTGCGGCAAATTGGGTGCGCTTATGGAAAAATGTGATTTTCCAACGCGCAGTAATTAGTTCACAAATTTTGTCTGCCGACAAAATTTCGTGAGAAGTCAAATTACTGCTCCGCAAATGCAATCTGCCCACCCGAACACGGCTTCGCAAAAACGAAAAGCCGTAAGTGTGCGGCAAATTGGGTGCGCTTATGGAAAAATGTGATTTTCCAACGCGCAGTAATTGGGGAGCTTCCCCTTGCGCCGAGAGCCGTAGCGCGAATTCACTTCGCGCGTTAAGCGGCGAACGACCTTAGCCTCACGACATTTCTTTTTGCTACGATTGCCGCTTCACGTTTGGCACGTAGCTCGTGGAGTGCCCAAACGCGGGAGCGATTGCCGCAGGCATGAGCGACAAGCGGCAAGAAAAAGAAATGTGTGATTTACTTAGGGCGTTTCGCGCCGTACTTGCTGCGCGCCTGCTTGCGTTTCGCAACGCCCGCAGTATCCAATGCGCCGCGGATGATGTGATACCGCACGCCGGGAAGATCCTTCACTCTCCCGCCGCGGATCAGAACAGAGCTGTGCTCCTGCAGGTTGTGACCTTCGCCGGGGATGTAGACCGTACCTTCCTGCTTGTTGGTGAGACGCACTCTTGCGATCTTACGAAGCGCCGAATTGGGCTTCTTGGGGGAAGTCGTCGTGACCTGCAGACAAACGCCGCGCTTCTGCGGGCATTGGTCCAGAATGGGGCACTTGGACTTGAATGCTTCTCTCTCTCTGCCCTTCTTGATGAGCTGATTGATGGTAGGCATCTTGGCATTGACCTCCTTGTAATATTTTTCGGAATATCTTCAAATTGCCCGAGAGCAATTTCAAAGAATCGATTTCACGACGTTTAGGTTCACACGTTTCTTTGCTCACTCTCCCCTTGCCCACCCCTTGAGGGGTGGGTGTCACGCGCAGAGCGCGTGACGGAAGGGGTGTCGTTCGTAAAGAAACGTCGTGAGGAAACCTTCCTCGATGTTTTAACGCGCTTGTCCTCTCGTTCGTTTCATCGGACAATAAGCGCGAAGTGTCGCGCAAATTGGGTCCCGCAGCGCAAAAGCGTGGTTTTGCTCGCGGAAGGGATTTGGAACTCGCCCCACCCCCGTCACTCACTGCGTTCGTGCCACCCCCTCCCACGGAGGGGGCAGGGGGGTGGGTATCCTTTCATCTCGTCAAGTGAAGCTAAACGCTTTGCGGAGCACGCGAAAAAATGCGCCCCCCTTATCGGCGTACTAAGGTATTTTAACAGAGAATTCGACTTTTGTCAAACGTTTCGGCGTATTTTTTCGCATATTTTCGCCTCCGAAAGGAAATTTTTCCCATGGCTTTTTCTTCCAAAGTATTGACAAACCTTTCCAAAAGTTATATATTAGAGAGCGGAAAATTTGAAAATCATAAAAGGAGTATTTTTCTTATGAACAAAATGAGCGTCAAAGACGTAAAAGATTGGAAAGGCAAGCGCGTCCTCGTCCGCTGTGACTTCAACGTCCCCATGAAAGACGGTACGATCACCGATGAAAACCGTATCATGGGCGCACTTCCCACCATCAAATATCTCATGGAACACGGCGCAAAGGTCATCCTCTGCTCGCACATGGGCAAGCCTCACTCCATTTTCTCGGATGAGGTCAAGCTGAACAAAAAGGATAAGGCAAAGGTGGAAAAGGGCGAGACCACGGCGGAAGCCATCATCGAAAAAGCGAAGAAGGACGAACCCAAAAAACTCACTTTGGCGCCCGTTGCAAAGCGGCTCAACGAACTTCTCGGCGGGAAGGTGACCTTCGCCACCGACGTCGTCGGTCCTGACGCACAGGCTAAAGTTTCCGCCTGCAAAGAGGGAGAATGCGTCCTGCTTGAAAATCTCCGCTTCCATTGGGAAGAGGAAAAGAAGGACCTCGAGTTCTGCAAGAAGCTCGCCTCCTTCTGCGACATCTATGTGAACGACGCATTCGGCACGGCGCACCGTTCGCACGCTTCCACTGCGGCGATCGTGGAATACGGCCTCGTCAAGACCGCCGTCTGCGGCTTCCTCATCGAAAAGGAACTCACCGTCATGGCAGATTCCCTCGAACATCCCGTCCGTCCCTTCGTTGCCATTTTGGGCGGCGCGAAAGTTGCCGACAAGCTCGGCGTCATTTCCAACTTGCTTGAAAAGTGCGACACCCTCATCATCGGCGGCGGCATGGCGTATACCTTCCTGAAGGCGCAGGGCTATGAAGTGGGCACTTCCCTCGTGGACGACGAAAAACTCGATTACTGCAAGGAAATGATCGCCAAGGCGCAGAGCATGGGCAAGGAGCTCCTTCTTCCCGTGGACACGGTGATCACGAAGAACTTCCCCGACCCCATCGACGCGCCGATCGAGATCGCGACCGTCCCCTCTCATGCGATCCCTGCGGATATGATGGGACTTGACATCGGCGAAGGAACGAGAAAGCTCTATGCGGATAAGATCAAGAGCGCAAAGACGGTGATCTGGAACGGGCCCATGGGCGTGTTCGAAAACCCGACCCTTGCGGCGGGCACGATCGCGGTGGCGCAGGCCTTGGCGGACGCAGAGGGCGCGACGACGATCGTCGGCGGCGGCGATTCGGCGGCGGCATGCACCCAGCTCGGCTTTGCCGATAAGATCACGCACATTTCGACGGGCGGCGGCGCATCCCTCGAACTCTTCGAAGGAAAGGTCCTTCCCGGGATCGCATGCTTGAATGAGAAAAAGTAAGTTCACAAATTTTGTCGTTCCGACAAAATTTCGTGAGGGGTTAAGTTGTTTGCTCCGTAAAAGCAATCTGCCCGCCCGATAACTGCTTCGTAAAAACGAAAAGCCGTAAGTGTGCGGCAAATTGGGTGCGCTTATGGAAAAGTGTGATTTTCCAACGCGCAGAGATTTGGGAATGGTTTCGCACATTTCTTTGCTCACTTCCCCCTTGCCCACCCCTTGAGGTGGAGCATTGCATTCTGCCAACGGTTGATAACCGTTGGCGCAATGCGACATGAGTGAGCGCATTATATAGCGCGAACGGTGACCGACGCGGAGTTCTATCCGCGGAGAGGGGTGTCACGCGCAGAGCGCGTGACGGAAGGGGTGTCGTTCAAAAAGAAATGTGCGAGGGGTTAAGTTGTTTGCTCCGAAAAACAATCTGCCACCCGATAACTGCTTCGTAAAAACGAAAAGCCGTAAGTGTGCGGCAAATTGTGCGCGCTGCCGCAGGGAAACCCTGCTCCGCGCAGATTTTAGGAGACACCCCCACCTGTCATGGCTTCGCCATGCTACCCGCCCCCACAAGTGGGGGCAGGTCGGAGCGTCATTTCGCCCCCCGCGTCATTCTGCCCCGCCCGCATTCTTTCATGTCCAAGGGCGGCACGAGCACGAAGTGCGAAGTAGGTGACCAAGTGACATGAAAACCGAGAGCTGTCCTCGAAGAATCTCGCGGGGACAATAGATGCTTCGGGGAGAGCTTGCGCGGACTGCGTAATTGCTCCTCACCTCAGCATGACGCATGGACGCGCGGGGCAGGGCGACGTAAGACTCACGTGTAAATAAAAACACTTTACAATAAATACAATAGGAGAATATCAATGGCAAGAAGACCGATTATTGCAGGGAACTGGAAAATGAACAACACGGCGAGCGAGGGAACGGAGCTCGTAAAGGCCCTCAAACCGCTCGTAAAGGACGCAAAGTGCGACGTTGTGGTGTGCGTCCCCGCGATCGATATCCCCGCCGTAAAGAAGGCGATCCACGGGAGCAAGATCCGTTTGGGCGCGCAGAATGTCCACTTCGCCGAAAAAGGCGCATATACGGGCGAGATCTCCGCGAACATGCTCAAAGAGTACGGCGTGCAGTACGTCATCATCGGGCACAGCGAACGTCGGCAGTACTTCGGCGAGACGGATGAAACGGTGAACAAGCGCATGCTCGCCGCGCTGAACGCAGGCCTCACCCCTATCGTCTGCATCGGCGAATCGCTCGAAGAGCGTGAGAGCGGGCTCACCGAGAAAGTACTCGACAAACAGATCGCCGTGGACTTCCAAGGCGTTGAAGACTTCTCCAAGATCGTCGTTGCCTACGAGCCCATCTGGGCGATCGGCACGGGCAGGACCGCGACCGACGAACAGGCGAACGAGACGATCGGTTATATCCGCAAGCGCATGAAGCGGGTCTACACGGGCAAAAACGTGGGCAGGATGCGCATTCAATACGGCGGTTCGATGAACGCGAAGAACTGCAAGGGGCTTATGGCGCAGCCCGAGATCGACGGCGGGCTCATCGGCGGCGCTTCCCTCAAAGCGCCCGACTTCGCCGCGATCGTCAATTTCGACAAGTGATCGGACGCTTTCGGCGCGAGAGGAGTTTGAAATGGATCGGTTTATGAGTGCGGCGATCGAAGAGGCCAAGGCGGGCATCTCCGTTGGGGACGGCGGTCCCTTCGGCAGCGTGGTCGTCAAGGACGGGGAGATCGTCGGACGGGGACACAACCAAGTGATCGGGCTCAACGATCCCACCTGCCACGGCGAGATGCAGGCGATCAGGGACGCCTGTAAAAAATTGGGCACGTACGACCTCACGGGCTGCGTTCTCTATACGACGGGCGAACCCTGCCACATGTGCTTGGTGGCGTGCCTGTGGGCGAATCTCGATCGGGTGTACTACGGCTGCACCGTTGCGGACAACGGGGATATCGGCTTCCGTGACAACTCGTTTGAACAGATCTTCGGCGGCAGGGATAAGCTCCAAGGATTTCTTGCCGAAAAGGACCGCGCCGAATGTCTCAAACTCTTTGACGTTTACAAGAATATAAAGAACAAGACAAACTATTAAAATCGCACAAAAAACTCCGAGGGAAGGCGCGATTTGATAGGATTTTTTTGAGCAACGGGGAAAAACCGTTGCTTTTTTCTGCAAAAACTTTGTCACATAACGGGCGTCTCGCAAAAAACCTGTGGTATAATAAAATTGAAGATACGGCGCGCGTATTTTTTAATTTCAAAACGAAGGAGATTTTATGGGAGGCGGAGGAGCTACAAGCGGCGGAACGTATGTGAGAGTCGATGGCAATCGACTGGATAAAAAGGGAAAGCCCAATTCAAGATGCGATTTATATGTAGGCGGAAAAAAGAAACAGAGCAGATGGTACGATCATGAGGGAAAAGCGATTCGCAATCGTGACTATTTTTCATCAAAATCCCAAGGGCGATATCCCCTTCCCGCATGACCATCCGTGGGATTGGAGTAGCGGAAAAGGAAAGCGATATGAAGGGCACGATATCCCGCCCGACCCGAATTTTCATTGAGAGAGGAAAATTATGAGCAAGAAAAACCCATATAAAAAAGATATTCCCGGCATTTGCACCGTCTGCGGAAAGATTGCCTTTTTCGATGAATTCGGAAATGGGAAATGTCCGCATTGCGGTTGGGAAATGGAGCGAGACGAGGAGGAAATGGGGAGAGTGCAGGGGATCAGCTATCCCATGCTCGTTCCCGTCTGGCGGGCAAGAGAGCAGTACAAGCAAGGAAAACCCTTCAAGGCGACATTTGAGGACTTCGTCAATGGCTTGTATTTTTACAGCGAGATGTCTTTCGTTCACAAAGGAATTTTGTATGGCGTCATGTTTACGCAAGGAAAAATTTGCATCGGGCACGACGGAGAATATCAATTGTACGATACCCGCAAAGAATTTACGGAAAAAGCAAACATTGACGGGCGGCTCTTGAAGGATATTTGGAACGAAGAGATCGAAAGCCCAAGCTTTATGTGGTGTGGATAAAAAGGGGAGAGATATGCAAGAAGAACTTACGGAATACGAAAAACAGAAGGCACAAAAGAAGCGCGAACTCGTGCGGAACGAACTTCAAACGGTGGGAAAATATCAGATCCCGCTCATCAAAAAGCAGGAGATAGACTTCGACACGATCAGCCTTTTGAGCAACGGGGAAAAACCGTTGCTTTTTTCTGCAAAAACTTTGTCACATAACGGACGTCTCGCAAAAAACCTGTGGTATAATAGAATTAAGAATACGACGCGCGTATTTGAATTTCAGAAGCAAAGGAGATTTTATGGGAGGCGGAGGAGCAACAAGCGGCGGAACGTATGTAAAGATCATTCATGGCAAACGAGGTGATTTGGATACTCATGTCGAAACGCCAAATACAAGATACGATCTTTATGTCGATGGTGTTAAAGTTCAAAGCCGATGGTATGATTTCAAGGGCGATGCGATTAGAAATCGTGATTATCAACATCAAGACGCACATCACAATCATACTTTTCCTCATGACCATGCTTGGATTTGGGAAAACGGCAGACCGCATAGGATAGAAGATAATTTGCAACCGGATTATGAGAATTATTATTGAGAGGGGAAATTTATGAGCAAGAAAAACCCATACAAAAAAGATATCCCCGGCATCTGCACCGTTTGCGGAAAAATCGCTTTTTTTGATTCGGGCGGAAACGGCGAGTGTCCGCATTGTGGTTGGAGAATGTGCCGGAATGAAGAGCAATGGGGCAAAGATTTGGGGATCAGCTATCCCATGCTTGTTCCTGTATGGCGGGCGAGAGAACAATATAAGCAAGGAAAGCCTTTCAAGGCGGCCTTTGAGGACTTCGTCAACGGGTTGTATTTTTACAGTGAGATGTCCTTTCGCCATAAAGGGATCGCGTATGAAGTCTTTTTCAAAAATCGCAGAATCATTTTCTGTTGCGAGGCGTTTCAACAGGAATATGATACCCGCGAAGAATTTACGGAAAAAGCAAACATTGACGGACGGCTCTTGAAGGATATTTGGGACGAAGAGATCGAAAGCCCAAGCTTTATGTGGTGTGGATAAAAAGGGGAGAGATATGCAAGAAGAACTTACGGAATACGAAAAACAGAAGGCACAAAAGAAGCGCGAACTCGTGCGGAACGAACTTCAAACGGTGGGGAAATATCAGATCCCGCTCATCAAAAAGCAGGAGATAGACTTCGACACGATCAGCCTTTTGAGCTACGTCGATACACGGGAAAATGACGAGAAGAACGCCTATAAGACCGTTCACTTCTTCACGCACGATTGGCTGTTCGACAAGGTCTATGACAAAGCATTTGACGAAGCCGAAAAACTTAAACAATACTACGCGCTTCTTTCGCCCGATTTCAGCATGTTTACCGATATGCCGCTCGCGCTGCAGATCATGAGCGTGTTCAAAAACCGTTGGTGCGGTGCCTATTGGCAGAGTTTGGGACTTACAGTGATCCCGACGGTCAGTTGGGGAGACGAATGCAGCTTCGAGTTTTGCTTCGACGGCGTGGAGAAGGGCTCTATCGTCGCCGTCTGCACCTACTATCGGGAGAACGACGAAGAGAGCTTTATGCTTGGCTATAACAGAATGCTCGAAGTCATTCAACCGAGCAAAATTCTCTGTTATGATGAGCCTTTCAAGGCGATGAAAGGGAATATCAGAGAATTTCTTCCCACGACGTACGAGTGGACGAAAGATCTTGATTGGAAGGAAAAAACAAAATTTCTGTTCGAGAAGCACACGAGAAATCAAATTTGATCTCGCAAAAGCACACTATACTTATACAATAAGCATAGTGTGCTATACCCCGCTTTGAATATAAATTTAAGGGAGACTACCGTCTCCCTTGTTCTTTCTATGACATGCTCTCCGATCGCCTCGGAGTTTTTTTGTGCTTCAATTCAACCCAAACGAATATAGAGGGCGGGCACTACGCCATAGACATAGGTGCAGTTGGCGCTCAGATTTGCCTTTCCTTGGTAGTTCACTGCCATGGCTTTCTGCAAGTCGGAGGCGGGCGTACGCAGCCACCAACGGGTGTATTCCGTGTAATTGAATTCTCCCGTCTTATAGACGTTCTGCACTTTGGCATAGTCCGTCGACTTCAGGATCTTCGCCTCGTCCTTCTTACTTGCGCCCGACGCGAAACCGTAGCTTTCGTTCAAGACTTCCTCTTGGCTCAAAAGGAAGATTTTATCCTGCACGACATCCCAAGTAAACCCGTTGGGATCGGACTCCGAGCCGGGACAGCCCACCGCGGTGACCTCGATCAGCGACTGCTGGTAGCTGTTGAACGCCGTTTGATAGAACGTCTCGTTCAGCCATGCGCGGATATGGCTCTCCACATAGTTATTGGCATAGACCGTTTCATTCCCCTTCTGACGGGTCGCAAGCTCATAGTAATAGTCCTGCGCGTCGAGAACGAGGTCCGCCATGAGGAGGGAAGCGCCCTGCTTTTCGGTAAGGATACGCCACACAATGGGCTCGAACTTGAACCAATAGATATTCCCCTCGGAATAGTGGTAATCATCCTGATAGCTGTTGGGGATCCTGCCTTCGTCCGTCGTAAGACTGGGGCGGTAATGTGTAAAGTACACCCCGCGGTACTTTTCGCCGTTGGCATATACGTCGATATACCACATATAGCTTGCGACTTCGCCGCTATCGTAATAGCCGTAGTCCGTCCAATCGCCCGCGTTTTCCGCCGTGGGAAGAGCGCCCGCCCGCCCTTCCAGCGTCTTGACCACATTTTCATCCGTCACTCTTGTCTGCGGATAGGAGCCGAATTCCACCTTGCCGTCCTCGCGGACGACGGGCCTGCTCTCCTCTTCGCTTTCCCCCGCGAGCTTGATGCGCATTGCGGGCACGACGCCTCTGCTTGAAAGGGTCACGATATTGTTCAGATAGGCGTATCCGTTGTACTGCACACAGAAGGCGTAATCGTTGTAAGCGTTCCCCGGCGTGCGCGTCCACCAGCTTGCATAGCCTTCAGATCCCTTAGCGCCGACGTAAACGCCCTGACACTGCGCATAATCGGACGCTTTCAGCATCCGCTTCGGCGTGATTTTCCTCTCGCTGATAAAGCCGTATCCGACGTTCGTCACATCGCAGTATGCGAGCAGGAAGAGACTGTCCTGCGTATTTTCACAGACATACTTGCACTCTGCGTTCGTCGTCGTGGCGGCGCTGTTGTCCACGAGGCAGCTTTCGAGGAAGGACTGTTGATACCCCGTGAACGCCGTTTCATAGAACGTCTTGTTCAGCCAAGCGCGGATGTCGCTCTCGGCATAGTTGTTGGGATAGACCGTCTGTCCGCCGTTTTCGCGCGTAACGCCTTGATCGTGATAGTACTGCTGGCTGTCGAGCATGAGATCGGCGAGCAGAAGGGATACCCCGCCCTCCTCGGTGAGCACTCTCCACACGATCGGCTCATAGCGGAACCAGTACACCGTTTCCGTATTGTAACCGTTTGTCTTTTGCTTCCGACCGTCTTCATCCTCCGCGAGGCCTGTGCGATACTGCGTAAAATACACCCCGCGGTAGCGCGATCCGCTCTGCCAGAGGTCGATGTACCACATATAGTTCTGTATCTCGCCCGCCCTGTAATAGCTGTAACTCGTCCAGCCGCCCGCATTTTGCGCGGTGGGAAGAGCTCCCGCCTGCGATAAGAGCGCTGCCGTCGTGGCGGCGTCTTTGACTTCTGTCTGCGGATAGCTGCCGAATTCCACTTTGCCGTCCCCGTCGAGAACGGGTGCGTCCGTCTTCGGCTCGCACGAATTGTAGCAGCGGCGGCAGATCCCGTTCTTATCATAGTCGTGCCCGAGTGCGCTCTCCTTCTTTTCGTGCGTTTCGCTCGCTTCACAGTTCTCACGCTTGCACTCTCTCGTCTCCGTACCGTTTTCCGTACACGTCGCGTCACGGTTGAAGATCCAATCGCCCCAATCGTGCCCGAGCGCGGGGATCTCCTCTTCGCCCGAGAGCGACGTATGGCACACCGAGCAACGCTGATATTTCTTGCCGGGAACGTCGCAGGAAGGCTGCTGTTCGATGTATTCCTCGGGAGTGTGGTCGAGTTTCTGAATGGTGAGTTCGCCCGCTTCGGAAGTTCCTTGTCCGTCTGCGAAGTTTTTATGACACCTGTCGCAGGAGAAATATGCCGCCTGCCCCTCTTCCGTGCAGGTGGGCTCTACCCGTTTATGCTCGGTCATGTTGTGCCCGAGCTTCTGAATGGTGAGCTCTCCCGCTTCGGAAGTCCCTTGTTCATCTGCAAAATTTTTATGACACCTGTCGCAGGAGAAATATGCCGCCTGCCCCTCTTCCGTGCAGGTGGGCTCTACCCGTTTGTGCTCGGTCATGTTATGCCCGAGCTTTTGAATGGTGAGCTCGCCCGCTTCGGAAGTTCCTTGTTCGTCCGCGAAGTTTTTATGACATCTGTCGCAAGAGAAATACGCTATCTGTCCCTCTTCCGTGCAGGTGGGCTCTACCCGTTTGTGCTCGGTCATGTTATGCCCGAGCTTTTGAATGGTGAGCTCGCC
>CANREF010000034.1 GCA_947629575.1 uncultured Clostridia bacterium
GGGGCCGGGATCGGGCTCGGGGTCGGGGTCGGGATCGGGATCGGGGTCGGGATCGGGATCGGGCAGTTCTTCCCCGAGCAGATAAAAGTCGGAGAAGTGGGTCGTGGTAAACACGAGGAATCTGCCGTCTTCGATCGTCGCAGGGAAGAGTTCGGCATTGCCGTCCGCCCCGAGATGGGCGACCATGATGTCCGTCAGCGTGCGGAATTCGGCGGGGAGCAGAATTTTTACGGTATACGTACCCGCTTTTTCCTCACTCAACGCGATGGCAAAGCCCCAAACCAATTTTCTTCCCGCAAGTTCCGTGAGCGCGGGAGTGACCCTCGAGAGGGAGAGATTTGTTCCGCCTTCGAGTTCGGGATCGGCCGTCACCAAGCCCCAGAGTTCCAAAGAGCCCTCGGGATATTCCCCTTCGGTCGCTTCGCCGCTGCCGTCTTTTATCCCCGTACCGTCGGGACGGATCCCTCCCGCGGAGACGCCGACGACGGTAACTTTTGCAAACAGGGCGCTGCTCTGTGCGACTGTATTGTGGAGTGCGGCGTCCATCCTTCCGAGATATGCCGCGGCGGTCTCCCCATCCGCGCGCGCCGTTGCGGCGAAGGTCTCATCCAGCGCGGCGATCCCCTCTTCGTAGACCGTCTTGAGGGAATTCTTTCCCCCGTCGCTGTAACTGTAATGGTTGTGATCGAGATATCCGTCATACGCCGCTTTGAGTTCTTCCTTGTACGCGGCGAGTAGCTGCGTAAGCGAGCGGGAAAGCTCATCCGCTTCCTTGATCGCGGCAAGCGTGGAGCGAAGGTCGGCAACGACGCCGCCGAGCGTCTCTTCGATATGCGAACGGTATTGCCCGTCGGTCATCTCTCCCTGCGGATGATCTGCCGTGACCTTCCCGATCTTCTCTCTCGCCTCGGCGATCTTTTCCTCCATTTGATCGGTCAGAGGGGAGTACTCCTCTTCGAGAAGCGCGACCTCTCCGTTCGCTTCCGCGATCATCCGCTCGATGTCCTCGCTAAGCCGTTTTGCGCTGTCCCGTTTGGCAAGTTCCTCCCGCACGCCGTCCACGACGCCCTGCGCCTTTGTCTGCGCTTCGGCGAGGAATTCTTCGCGGGTCTGTTCTGTTCCGCGCTCCGCCTGCAGCAGCTTTGCAAGGTCGTCCTGTCCTTTCTTGAGGACGTCCTGCGTCTCCCCCTCTTCGAGATGAGGATATTCCGCCACCGCCTTTTTTAGCTCGTCGAGCGTCTTTTGCTCAAGCGCTTCGAGCTGTTCCGCAAGCCAAGCATCCCGCGTCTTTTCGTATTCCGCGTCAAGCGTCTCTCTGAGCTTATTGACGATGCCGTCGAATACCCCCTCTATCCTCGCGAGATATTCCGCATTGCTCTCGTCTTCTCTCTTGGCGTTTGCGGGATCGGATAAGACCTTCCCGACCGCCTCATCCGCCGCCGTAACGGCGTCTTGCATCTCCTGATTGGGTTGATCGTAGCGATCCGCCTCCGCCTGCACTTCCGTGTGTGCGGCGGCTTCGAGCGCCGCGAGCGCGTTCTTCAATAGCTCTTCCTCGTGCAGTTTTTTCTCGTACTCCTGCCGCACTTGTTCCTCGGCGGACTTGACGATGCCGTCATAGGTCTCCTTCAACCGCGCAAGGTGGTCTGCGGGGCTCTCCCCCTCTCTCCTTGCGCTTTCGGGGTCGGACAAAACGCCGTCGATCGCGCTCTCCGCCTCCTGCACCGCCCCTTCCATCGCCTCGTTGAAAGAGACGTCTGGATAGGTCTCTGCAAGGCGGCGGGAAAGCTCATCCTTGGCTTTGCCCGCAAGCCCGTTTACCGTATCGGTATATTCCCCTTTCTTTTGCTCGTTCATTTCGCGGAGCGTTTGGAGGGCGTCGGTCACATGCCCGTCGAGCTCTCCTTCCACCCGCTCGAGGAATTGGTCGTCCGATTCCCCCTCCGAGCGATCCTTTCCCGTCCCCTCTATCTTGCTCTTCGCATCGTCAAGGATCTCGTGCATCTCCTCTTCGGTGAGGAATTCAAACTCCGATTTCCCCTCTTCGAGCCTCTCGAGCGCGGCGCGCCCGAGCTCTTCGCACCGCAGATCGAGCTGCGCCTTTTCCGCGTCTGCCTTCGCCTGCCGCACGATCGCGCGGATGGTCTCGCAGTCTGTTACAAAAGTCTCTGCGGAATAACTCATGCCGCCGAGTTTTTCCATTGCCGCGCCGAAGATGTCCGCTTGGGCGGGCGCGCCCTTTCGATAGCTTTCGAGAATCGCCTCCGCCGCCGCCTTTTCCATATCGAAGATGCACCCGTCGCGAAGGGCGGGGACTTTTGTGACGTCCATTACCTGCACCAGCTCTTCGGAAGCGGCTGCGTCGAGCTGCGCGAGTTTTTGTGCAAGGGCGGCGAGATCGGAGAGCTCCTGTCCCTCTTCGAGACGGTCGGAAACGCCCTCTCCCTGCGCGAGCGCTTTCAGTTCCTCGACACGTGCCGCCAATGCGTCGTCTGCCGCGTCGACCGCGATCCACAATTCGATCTCGCGTTCGGCGTCTTCCAAAATGGTATCGAGCTGAAGCGCGGCATTGCCGTAACTTCCCTCAGAGGCGACGGCCTCCGCGCGGGCGAGGTAGTTGTTCTTGCAGGCCGTAAGATAGGGATCGGCGGGGTCTCCCTTTGCGGCGGATTCCCCGATCGCTCGCACGACCTCTTGTTTATAACGGACGAAGAGCGCCTCCGCCTGCTGCGCAAAGGTCTCCGTGCCCGCAGAAAATTCCCGCACCGAAAGTGCGATCTTATCGAAATGTCCGAGCAGGGGCTGGGCCGCCTTGCGGAATGCCCCCTCTTCCTCTGCCGCCATCGCCGCAGCATAGAGTTCGTTCCACTTCTTTGTAAGGGAATTGAGCAGCTCCTCGCCGTCCCGTTCCCTCTCTTTATCGAGCTGGCCGCCCTGCGAGGCGTCCGGAATGAGATCGTCGATGAGCGCCTTGTCGTAATCGGAGAGCTCTTCATAGGTCACATAGCCCTGCGAGGCGTACCCGAAGAAGCCGTCGAGATCGCCCTCCGAGAGCGCCTGCGCGGCGGGAGCGCAATAGAGCGTGTACCATTCGTTGGCTTTATCGGTGCGCATGTCGTTCACCTGTGTGAAGGTATCCCGAACGACTCCCTCCGTCCGATCGCAGAGGGCGCTGAAATATTCCTCTTCGCTCTGTCCTTCGGCGGGAGCGGCGTATTCTATCGCCTCCAAGGCGGAATATGCCCGCTCCAACTCCTCTATAGAGGGTTTGAGGAACTGCTCGCCGCCGTTCTGCCCGATGAGCTCATCCTCCAAAAGTCCCACGATGAAGACGTCGAGCCGCTTGATCGCAAAACTCTTTTCGAGCCCGAATTCGGCGGCGGAAAGATCGGAGCGGGTATGTATGCCGTCGAGATACCGCTCGACGGAGAGGGCGGACACAAAGTTCTTCTCCACCCCTTCCCAATTTTCTCCGTAAATCTCCGCCCCGCGGGCGAGCAGCTTTTCGCGATAGGCGTTCAGCTCGCGCGAGGCCTCCTCGCGCGTAACGGGGTCTGTCGATTCGACCGCCACGGTGGGTTCGGTCGTGACCGTCTCAAACGTCTTTCCGACGCCCGCAACGCAGAGAGTGAGCATTGCAGCCGCCCCGATCGTGAGCAAACATTTCTTCCATCCCGATCTCATACCAAGATCTCCTTGTTTGTATATTCTCAAACTCCCGACTATTATAAACGCCCTTGACAAGTTTGTCAAGGGGTCAAATAAAATCGTATAAAAATTTTTATTCGGACAAAAGATCGGACAGAGCGCCGAGACAGTGCGGGGAAAGCGCTTCCCCGCGCACGTCGGCGGGAAGTTCGAGACGGGCAAGCAATTCCTCCGCGCTCTCCCGCGTGAGCGAAAACGCGCTCATGAGATTGTTTTTGAGCGTCTTCCTGCGGTTTTGGAAGGCGCAGCGCACCGTCCTTCGGAACATCTCCTCATCCTTGACCGAAAATCCGCCCGTGCGGAAATCGAGCTGCACGACGGCGCTGTCCACATTGGGGCGGGGCGTAAACAAATTTCTCGACACCTGCCGCAAAATTTTGCACGTTCCCCGCCGTGCGATCGCCGCCGTGATCGCGCCGTATTCCTTCGTCCCCTCCTTTGCGCACAGCCGGTCTGCGACTTCCGCCTGCACCATGACGGTGAGAAGACGACACCCCTCGCTCTCCTCCGCAAACCGCATGATGACGGGCGTGGTCACGTAATAGGGCAAATTTGCCGCCACCACATAGTCCCCGCCGAGCTCTCGCTCGACTGCCGCCATGTCCTCGCGCAAAAAATCGCGGAACACCACTTCGGTATTTTCACATCCCGCCAACGTCTCCGCGAGCACGGGCCGAAGGGCAGGATCGATCTCGTATGCCAAGACCCGTTCCGCACGCTTTGAAAGAGCGCGCGTCAAAGCGCCCGCACCCGCGCCGATCTCGAGCACGCGCCTTCCCTCGGCGCCCGCGTCCGCCGCGATCGCGTCGAGCAGGTTGAGATCGGTGATAAAATTCTGACCGTATCGCTTTTTGAAGGTAAAATTGTATTTCTTTAAGACGTCTTCCATTCTTTCCCGCCCATACTTTCACAGATCTTGTCACACACTGTCTTTGGGGGAACGACCCCCCTCACAGAAGAAAACGGGAGCCGCAAGGCTCTCTTATTTTACGGAATGTATTCTCTTACGCGCAGCGGAATTCCCACCCCGTCTGCGATCTTGCGGCATTTTTCCACCTCTTCCCCGCCGATCACATCCACCACCGAAAACCACGCGTTCACGCCGTTTCGTTTGCAGCTGCGGGCAAATCCGATAAGTGCTTCGTAGGCATTCGGAAGGAGCGGGCGGCAGATCTCATCGTACCCCTCCCGCGTCGGCGCGTTGAGGGAGATGTTCACCCCGTCGAGATTTCCTTTGAGCAGCGGCGCGATGTCCCGCCCGTTGATGAGGTTTCCGTGCCCGTTGGTATTCAGCCGCGTTTTGCCCCCATTTTGATGAACGTATGCGCAAATTTCGAGCATTTCGGCAAGCCGATAGGTGGGCTCGCCGAAGCCGCAGAAGACGATCTCGCGATATTTTTCGGGGTCGCCGATCTCTTCTGTCACCTGCTCCGCCGTGGGCTCTTCCCCCTTCAGCCAAAGAGGGTAACCCTCGTAGGTCTCCTTCCCGTTGCGCACGCAGAAGGTACAGCGGTTGCTGCAGCGGTTGGTGAGGTTGATGTACAGGTTTTCCCCGATCTTATAGGTATAGACGTCCTTTTTCATCGCATTTTCGGGAACAGCGCGCTCGCGTTCGAGCGGATCGCTTCGATCATTTCATGCAGGGAAACGCCCTTGATCTCGGCGAGCTTTTCCACGATGACGGGGATGTTCGCAGGGGTGTTCTTCTCGCCGCGGAAGGGGGAAAGGTAGGGGCTGTCCGTCTCGGAAAGAATGCGCTCCATGGGGCAATCCGTCACAGATTCTATAACACGTCTTGCATTTTTGAAGCACACGACCCCGCCGAAGGAGAAGTACGCGCCGAGCCCGAGAAAGTCGCCGAGGTTCTCCCTGCCGTAGGAATAGCAGTGCATCAAAAATCCGCTCTTCAAACTGCAGAAGTGCTCCCGCAGAATGGCGAGGGTATCGGCGCAGGCGTCGCGCGAGTGGATCTCAACGGGAAGGGAGAGCTCTTCCGCCATGGAAAGCTGCGCCTCGAACGCCGCCCGCTGCGCCCTCTTGTCGAAATCGGGATAGTGGTAATCGAGCCCGATCTCCCCCACCGCGACGCACTTTTCCTCCGCCGCCATTTCCTTGAGCTTTTCGACCGCCTCCCGCCCGAAATTTTCGAGCTCGGAGGGGTGCACGCCCACCGTAAAATAGCACCCGTTGTGCGTTTTCGCAAACTCCCCGTGCCACTTGGCATGTTCGAGGGTGTCGGCGGCGAGGATGACCTTCTCTACTTTTGCCGCCTTGATCTTTTCCCATTCGGCGGGGAATTCGTACCCCTCTGCCGCAAAATGGGCATGGACGTCGATCATCTGACCTTCGCCCCGCTTTCGATCGCCCGTTCGGGAGAGAGCAGGCTCAGCTCCCCCGCCTCGTTCTCGGCGCAGAGGATCATTCCTTCGGAAAGAACGCCGCGCAGTTTTACGGGCTTGAGATTGGTGACGACGACGACCTTTTTGCCGATCATCTCCTCGGGCGTGTAGAACGCCGCGATCCCCGAGACGATCGAACGCACTTCCCCGCCGAGCTTCACCGTTTCATGCAGGAGCTTGTCCGACTTGGGAACGCGCTCGCACGCGATCACCTCGCCGACTTTGAGTTCGATCTTGGAAAAGTCGTCGATCGTGATCTGAGATTTCTCGACTGCGGCTTCGCCTCCGCTCGAAATGACAGAGGAGGAGGCGCTCGAAATGACAGAGGGGCGCGGAGCTTTTTGCGCACTCTTCTCTTTGACAAGCTGTTCGACTGCGGCGAGCTCTTTCTTGACGTCGATGCGCGGGAAGATGGGCGGCAGCTTTTCCACGTTCGTGCCCGCTTCAAGCTCACTGCCGAGCCATTCAAAGCCCGTCTCTTCGGGCAGGGAGAAGGACTTGAGGATGAGTGCGGGGGCGCGCGTCAGGAAGGGCTTGAGCAGGACGGCGCAGGTGCAGCACGTCTTGGAAAGCTCATGGAGCACCGTGCCGAGCCTCTCCCGCTTTTGGGGATCTTTTGCAAGGATCCACGGCTCTGTCTCGTCGATGTACTTGTTGGCGCGATCGACGAGGGAGAAGATCGCCTCGAGCGCTTCGGGCGCGTTCAGCCTATCCATGGCGTCCTTGACGCGGGCAAAGAGCCCGACCGTCATCTCCTCGAGCCCGAGGTCGGGGGCTTCCTTCTTCCCGCAGGGGGGAAGCGTGCCGAAGTTCTGCACGATCATTGCCGTCGTGCGGGAGACGAGATTGCCGAGGTCGTTCGCAAGATCGGCGTTCACCCGCATGAGAAACCGCTCGGTGGTGTATTCCCCGTCGCTGCCGAAGGGGATCTCACGGAGCATATAGTAGCGCACGGCGTCCGCGCCGTAGCGCTTTACGAGCTCGTAGGGGTCGGTGAGTTCGGGGCGGGCGTTTTCCTTGGACTTACTCAGTTTTTCCCCGCCGATAAGCAGCCACCCATGCCCGTAGAGCTGTTTGGGAACGGGCTCGCCGAGCGCCATTAAGATCGCGGGCCACACAATGGCATGGAAGCGCACGATCTCCTTCCCCATGAGGTGAAGATCGGCGGGCCAGAATTTTTTATACAAGCTGTCGTCTTCGCTCCCGTAGCCGAGCGCGGAGATGTAGTTGGAGAGAGCGTCTATCCACACATAGGAGCAGTGCTTCTCGTCGAAGGGAAGGGGCACTCCCCACTTCACCGTCGTGCGGGAGACGCAAAGGTCGGTGAGCCCCGCCTTCAGAAAGTTGTTCACCATTTCGTTCACGCGGGACTTGGGCTGCAAAAATTCGGGGTGGTCCTCATAGAGTTTGAGGATACGGGGCGCATATTTGGAGAGGCGGAAGAAGTAGCTCTCCTCCTTTTGAAGGGCGACTTCCCGCCCGCAGTCGGGACACTTTCGGTCTTTGAGCTGTCCTTCCGTCCAGAACGCTTCGCAGGGGGTGCAATACCAGCCCGTGTATTCCGATTTATAGATCTCGCCCTTGTCGTACAGCTTTTGGTAGATGCGCTGAACGCACTTCACATGGTCCTCGTCGGTGGTGCGGATGAAACGGTCGTAGCCGATATCGAGCAGCTTCCACACGTCCTTGAGTTCGGCGACGAGGGGATCGACGAATTCGAGAGGGGTAACTCCCCGCTTCTTCGCCTCCTTTTCCACCTTCTGACCGTGTTCGTCCGTGCCCGTGAGGAAGAAGACTTCCTCCCCCATGAGCTTGTGGAAGCGTGCGAGCGCGTCGCAGATGACCGTGGTGTAACAGTGCCCGATGTGCCAATTCCCGCTGGGATAGTAGATGGGCGTCGTGATGTAGTAGGGTTTTTTTGCCATTTTGTACCTCGTTTTTTCCATTATAGCGCATTTGCCCGAAATTGTAAAATTATTTTGCAGAGGAACCATTGCAAATTATTTCCTGCTATGGTAGAATGAAGCTGCTGCGCGATTCGGTTAGATGCTTCGGGGAGAGCGTCATCGGACTGCGTAGTCACTTATCGGCTCAGCATGACGCTCGAGCGGGCTTCTTGGCTCCCCTTGCAGGGGAGCTGTCACGAACGCAGTGAGTGACTGAGGGGTTCTCCGAGAGTGGGTGAAAACCCCTTTGGCTCACTGCGTTCGCCACTTCCCCTAAAAGGGGCAGCAAGCGCAAACCCCCACCTGTCATGGCGCACGTCACAAAACAACAATCAAAAGAGGAGAGAAACATATGAAACACAAATTTTTGATCGTCCTTTTGGCGATCGCAGCGGTTCTTGGCATGGCGTTCGGCTTAGCGGGCTGCGGAGATAAGGAACTCGACGACACAGGCAAGAATCCGCCCATTACCGACCCGAGCGGCGGCGAGCAAGACGGGCAAGGCGACAGATCCGAAGAAGGGAGCGAAGGGCTTCAATACCAAACGCGCAAAGACGAAGCGGGGAACGAATATGCCACCGTCGTGGGACTGGGAACGGCTCGGGAAACGGACATCGTCATTCCCGCCGTTTACCGCGGTTTGCCCGTAAAGGAAATCGACCAATCCGCTTTTGCCGTATCCGAAGATGAGAGAAACGCGACACTCACAAGCGTTTTTATTCCCGACGGCGTGACCAGAATCGGAGACCAAGCGTTCGATGGTTGCATCGGGTTGACGAAAATTACGATCCCCGACAGTTTGACCGAAATCGGCAGTTATGCGTTTTCCTGCTGCATCGGGCTGATGGAAATTACGATCCCCGACGGCGTAACCGAAATCGGATATGGTGCGTTCGATGGTTGCGGTGGACTTGAAAGATTTATTGTCGAAGCGGACAACACGGTTTACAACAGTCAAGACGGCATTTTGTACAATAAAGCACAAACGCAAATGATTTTAGTCCCCCACGCAATCAAAGGTGCGGTCACCATTCCGGACGGCGTGACCAAAATCGGCGATCGTGCATTCTATTCTTGCGAAGGCTTGACTTC
>CANREF010000035.1 GCA_947629575.1 uncultured Clostridia bacterium
AAGTACGCGATGTTCTTTGCCGAGAAGAACCCTTTCAAGCCGCTTTTTACCATATTCAATTACCTCCATCGGATTTCCTTAAACGGAATATCCGTGAAAAAAGAAAGATTTGATGTCCGAAACGGATGAAAGCCTCAGTCTTGCTCCGTCATGGGGAACACCATGCATGATTATACCAAATTCAAAAAGTTTTTGCAACTGTATGAACGGCCTTTCGGAACATTTTTTCCATGGCAGGAATACCATAAAATAGAAGCGGTAAGAACCAGATTACATAATTTCCTGCCGCATTCAAGGAGGAAAAACCATGAATAGCAATAGCCTTTGGATTCTCATCATCCTGCTCATCCTCGGGACCAGCGGGAACGTGTTCAATTCGAGCGTCTTTACGGGCTGCGGTCTGCCCGTACTTCTCGCGCTCTTGTACTGCATGTACAGAAACGGCACCTTGCGCACTCTCTTCGGCGGTTGCGGCTGCAACAGTTGAGATCTTTCAGCGGTTTGAATCCGATCCCGTAGCAAAAAAGGACCTGTTTTCCCACGAAAGCAGGTCCTTTTTGTCATAGTACTTTGGAAAGGAAACTCTTGAGCCGCTCATTCTGCGGCGTTTCAAAGATCTCCTTTGGCGTTCCGTCGGCGGCGATCTTCCCCTCGTTCATGAACAGCACCCGCGTGGACACTTCCCGCGCGAAGCGCATCTCATGGGTGACGACGATCATCGTCATTCCCTCATCGGCGAGTTCCTTCATGAGGGAAAGCACCTCCCCCACCATTTCGGGATCGAGCGCGGAAGTGGGTTCGTCAAAGAGCATCACTTTGGGATTCATGGCGAGCGCCCGCACAATGGCGATGCGCTGTTTCTGTCCGCCCGAAAGGGTGGAAGGGTAGACGTTCGCCTTGTCCTGCAAGCCGATCCTTCCGAGCAATTTCATCGCCCGCTCCCTCTCTTCCGCCACGATCTGTTTCTTCGGAGTCTTCGGCTTTTCCTTTCTTCGCGCATGTAAGCGCGCCTCCACGGCGGCGAGCGTAATATTCTTGAGCACGGTGAGGTGGGGAAAGAGATTGAAGTGCTGGAACACCATGCCCATCTTTTTGCGGTGCTCCTCGAGATCGGAGGAATGGGTGATCTCCTCTCCTTCGAAATAGATGTCTCCCTCCGTCGGCGTTTCGAGCAAGTTCAAACAGCGCAGAAAGGTGGATTTCCCGCTGCCCGACGGCCCGATAATGACGACTTTCTCCCCTTCATGGATATCGACGTCGATGTGGTCGAGCACATTCCCCTCGCCGAAGGACTTGCAGAGCCCGACTGTTCTGATCAAAGGTCCGTCTGTTTCTTGCGCCATTTCTTCCTCCCGCCCGTGATCTTTTTGTACCCTGCATTCCTGTCGCTCTTGGAGAGAATCTTCTCAATATACTTTTCGACGAGGGTGAGCAAATACACGACGGCGAGATAGAGAAGAGAGGCAAAGAGCAGGGGGAACAGGTAATCGAACGTTCTCGATTGGATGAGCCCGGGAACTTTCCCGAGATCGAGGATGCCGACGTACCCCGCAACGGAGGTCTCCTTCACGAGCGCGATGAACTCATTGAAGAGCGCGGGGATGATATTGCGGAATGCCTGCGGCAAGATGATCTTGATCATCGTCTTGGTATAGGAAAGCCCGAGCGAGCGCCCCGCTTCCATCTGTCCTTCGTCCACCGATTCGAGCCCAGCGCGCGCCACTTCCGCGACGTAAGCCGCGCTGTTGAGCCCAAACGTCACTGCGCCGACGACGATGCCGCTCTTCACGGTCACAAGGACGATGAAGTACATGATGAAGAGCTGTAAGACCACGGGCGTGCCGCGGATGACCGTGACATAGAGGTTACAGACAAAGGCGGGGATCTTCCCCTTTCCCGTCTTCTTCGCCGTAAAGACGATCATTGCAAGGATCGATCCGAGCACGACGCCGATGGCTACTGCAAAGAGGGACATGAGCAGCGTATTTCCGAGCCCGCGGAAATAGAGCTGCCATCTGTTGTCCACAGCAAACGCCGACCGAAGTCTTTCGGTCAGCGTCTTTGCATTCAAAAGAAAGAGTTCCATGAGTTATGCGTTCTTGATGAGAAGCTGTGCGGGTACTTTATCCATAAAGATCACGTCGATCTTGCCCGCTTGGAGCGCCGCAAGCGCCGCCGCATAGGTCTTGTAGGGAACCACCTCGGTTTTGTCCGAAGTCAGTTTTACGGTAACGGTCTCCCCGTCATCGTTTTCGTAGGAATGCCCCTCCGGTTTGATCGCAGCCGATGCGATGAGGTCGCCGCTCGTCCCCTCCTGCACGCCGATCTTGAGCCCGTCGAGATCGGCAAGTTTTGTGTAATTCTTCGCTTTATCGCACACGATGGAGAGGGTTGAGGAGGAATAGATGCTGCTGAAATCCACCTCCTGCGCACGTTCTTCATTGATGGTGAGCCCTGCCGCGGCGAGCGCCTTTCCCGTCGCCCCGTCGAGGTTGGTGATGATCGTATCGAACGCGACGTCGTGGATCACGAGCTTGCAGTTGAGATTTTCCGCCACCTGGCAGGCGATCGCAACGTCTATGCCGGCTACGTTGTACGCGTCCCCTCCCGCGCCGCCGTCCGAAACGGGGTATCCTTCGGAATGAACGAATTCATAGGGCGCAAAGCCCGATTCGGTGTACATGTCGAGGGTCTCTGTGTTCGCGCTCAGATCCCACGAAAGTTTGAGCCCGTCGGGTGCTGTGGGAGAGGCGTTTTCATCCGCAAGTTCGGAGTAATAATTGAAGTATTTGTCCATCGTGCCGTCCTGCACCCATTGATCGACCACGGCGTCAACGGCAGCCTTCATCTCGGTATCGCCCTTCTTGACGGCGATGCCGAAGTCCTCCTGCATAAGGTCGGCCGCGTCGTTCGCCGTAAGCTCGATTTCGCCGCAGGCGCAGGCAAAGGCGCAAGCGCCCGCCAATAGCAACGAAGAAACCATGATTGCAACTTTTTTCATTTTTTGATGTCCTCCATGAATATTGATAAATTTTATTCGACTATTTTGCTTTTTTATTCATTTTTCAAAAGCGATTTGATTTTATCACACGGAGGGAAAAAAGACAAGCGATTTAAGGGTAAAAATAAGAATTTTTTTATAAATTTGCAGAAATTTTTTAGAATACGGGTAAATTATGCGATATTTATGTATAAATATAAACTTCCCCCGAGAATATTCGGAGGAAGTTTGTCGATCGGGAACTTTTATTGGTTTCGGAAGGAATACAGCAAGAGCGCCGCAATGGTCTTGCCGTCCTTGATCTGCCCCTCGTTCACCATACGAAGCGCCTCTTCGAGGGGAAGCTGCAGCACGTCTAAAAACTCCCCGTCGTCGAGGCGCTGCGTGCCGCCGTGTATCTCCCTTGCAAGGTAGATATATATCTTTTCGTTCGTATAACCGGGCGTCGGATAGAAGACGGTCAAGGGCTCAAGCGAAGCGGTGAACCCCGTCTCCTCCTCGAGTTCGCGCGCGGCGGCTCGGATGGGCTCTTCCCCGAGGTCGAGCTTCCCCGCGGGGATCTCCAGAAGTTCCTCGCCGTAAGAGTAGCGGAATTGGCGGACGAGGAGCACCTTCCCCTCACGGACGCACAGGACCGCCGCGCCGCCCGGATGTTCCACCACTTCCCGCGTGCAGGGTCTTCCGTCCGGCAGAAGGGCGTCGTCGCACCGCAAATTGACGATCTTGCCCTTATAAATATAGTTACGGCGGACGGTCTTCTCCTCATAGCTCATCGGTCTGCCTCCTCGGCGGCGGAAAAGAGCGCGTCGCTGTTCTCATCGCCCGCGTGCGTCACTTGCAGGAAATAGACATATCCGCACAGCAGCGCCTTGAAAATGGACGTCCTTCCCCCCACCAGCGCCGCCTGCATTTCGCCGAGGATACATTCGGCGGCGAGCGAATCTTCCTGCGGCAAGCCCATTGCGGCGATGCGCGTCCGTTCCCGTCCGATGAGTTCGTTGAGCAAACTGCCGTTGCCCCGCACCTGCCTTACAGGGGAGGCGGGCGCTTCGGGCGGGAAACATCCCCGCAAAATATCGCGGAAGGGACGGATCACCCGATTGATAAATTTTTCGTAGCTCGCGGTGTAGCTCCCGTCCTCATAGAAATATTGAAGGATAAAATCGCCGAATTTCACCTCGCCCGCGTCGATCTCCGCGAGCAGGCAAAAGACAAAGGCGATGAGTTCTCCCCTGTCCTTCGGAAGACAGAGCTCGCCGCGCGTCCTTCCGCGCTCGCTCCCGACGATACGCAAACATTCCCGCTTGGCGGCGGCATAGTCATACCCCTCCGTGGCGGCGGCAAAAAATCTCGTGAGCTGCGCAGACGCGGCGATAGAGCGCAGCATTTCGCCGATCTTGGAATCCGCAAGGATAAATTTCCCCGCCGCGAGTTCTTCCGTGGCGCGGAAAAAGCGTTCGATGGCGGCATTGTTTTCCATAGTTTCGCCTCCTGCTCCGCAAAATACAGAGCTGTTTTTCCCATTATAGCACAAAAGGGAAAATAATTAAAGAATTTTTCGAAAACTTCTTGATTTTATCCAAGATTTCCGTTATAATAAAGAAAAAAGCAAAGTCGGGAGGAAAGTAGGAAATGAAATCCATGAAGATCTCTCTGGAAATGGCACAGCGCGTGAAAGAGTTCGTCACCGTGACGCAGGGCTGCGATTGCGAGATCTTGCTCAAGAGCGGGAAATATGTAGTGGACGCGAAGTCCATTCTCGGCATTTTCAGCCTCGATCTGAGCAAGCCTCTCACCGTCGAGATCTACAGCGACGACTGCGCCGACCTTTTGAAGGCGCTCGAGCCCTTCGCGGTATAACCGTTCAACCGTAATTTCAGGGAGACAGAGAGCCGCTTAAGATTTAAGCGGCGCTTTGTGTTCGGATCCAAAGGACAAGTTTATGCAAGTAAAGGGTGAAACATCGGTCAACAAGTTAATCCTCCTGTTTGTGTTCGATAAGATGGAGTGTCCGCTCTCCGAGCGCACCTTGGTCGATCTGTGCACCTCTTCCAACGATTGGATCAATTATATGGACTGCATGATGCTGATCCATAAGCTCCTTTCGGACGGCTTCATTTGCGAGATCCCCGGTCCTGACGATTCCCTCTACACCATCACCACCGAAGGCAGGGAGACGCTTGCGAACTTCTATATCAACATTCCGAGGAGCTTGCGCGAGGAGATCTCCCGCTTCATCAAGAACAATTCCGCCAAATTCCGCACGCGGCAGGACTGCAAGAGCGATTACTATCTGAATAAGGACGGCACTTACACCGTATTTCTGAAGATCCTTGCCCCCGTTCAACCCATGCTCGAGCTCAAGTTTGTCGTTCCCGACAAGAAGACTGCGAGCTATATCTACAAGAAATGGGAGGACAAGGCTTCCGAGGTCTATTCCGTCGTATATGAAACACTTGTCGATTGAGAGGTAACAGTATGATCACATATTCACCCAAGGGAACTTGTTCCAAACAGATCGTGTTCGATCTGGACGATGAGCACCGCATCCATAATTTGAAATTCATCGGCGGCTGCAGCGGCAATCTGCAGGGGATCGCCAAACTCGTGGAAGGAAGGACCGCCGAGGAAGTCGTTCCCCTTTTGAAGGGGATCCGCTGCAAGCAGAATACTTCCTGCCCCGATCAATTGGCGAGAGCCCTCGAGGAACAGATCACTCCCAAGGCAGAATGACCTCATTCCGCCCAAGTTTTTTTTGCATGTAAAAATCCACCCGTTTGGGTGGATTTTTTCAACTGACTTTATAGTTTTTGGCAAGTCCCCCTTCCCCCGTCTCGCGATAGCGGGCATTGATGTCCTTGCCCGTCTCATACATCGTCTGAACGATGAGATCGAAGGAGATCTTACGTGTGCCGTGCAGAACTTTCGCAAGCTCCGAGCTCGAGATCGCGCGCAGCGCCGCGACCGCATTCCGCTCGATGCAGGGGATCTGCACATAGCCGCAGATCGGATCGCAGGTAAGTCCGAGCTGGTGCTCGAGCGCGATCTCCGCCGCGTATTCCGTCTGGTGGATGGGCGCGCCGAAGAGCGTGCAGACCGCCGCAGCCGCCATGCTCGTTGCCGTGCCCACTTCCGCCTGACAGCCCGCTTCGGCGCCGCTCACGGAGGCGTTCTGTTTGACCGTTATCCCGATGAGCCCCGCAACGGCAAGGGCGGAGACGATCTTGCGCTCCGAATAGCCGTACTTGCGGCTCAGATAGTACAGAACGGCGGGAAGCACTCCGCTCGCCCCGCATGTGGGCGCCGTGACGATCGTGCCGCCGCTCGCATTCTCCTCGCTCGTCGCAAACGCAAACGCGCACAGATGGCGGTTTTCAAACTCGGTCGGCTCTTCCTCTTCCCCCACCGTCTCGAAGAGGGTCTTCGCCTTGCGCTGCAGTTTGAGCTTTCCCGGTAGCAGCCCCTCTGTGGTGATCCCGCGGTGGATGGCGGCTTTCATGGTCTTCCAGACGGAGAGCAGGAATTCATAGATCCCTTCGTCCTCGAAGTCGAACACGACCTGTTCGAGGCGGCAGCGCTTCTCCTTACAATAATACATGATCTCTTCGAAGTTGCGGAAGGGATACACATCCTTGACGTCGCTCCGCTCCCCGCCGAGCCGCTCGATATTCCCCCCGCCGACGGAGAGATAGACTTCCTTTCCGACCGTTTCCTCCCCGCAAAAGCCCTCAAACATCAGCGTATTTGGATGAGGAAGTTCCTTTCTGTCATAGTCGAAAACGATCTCGCAGGGCTTGGGCGACAAAGTGGACAGAATGGCCGCGTCGGTGAGATGCCCCTTTCCCGTATAGGCAAGAGAACCGTAGAGAGTGACGCGGAAACGGTCCGCCTCGGGACAGCGCGCAAGAAAATCTTTCGCCGCCCGCTCGGGTCCCATCGTGTGCGAACTCGAAGGGCCTTTTCCTATTTTATACAGTTCTCTGAGTGATTCCATTTTTCCTCTCCTCATCCCGCGCAAGGTTTCCTGCGGGAAGGCGCATACTGAGACTGTTATGATCCTCTTGTATGTATTGCTGTCCGTCTATATCGTCGCCGTGAACTTCTATGCGTTCAGGCTGGTCAAGACCCAACGGGAAGAATTCGAAGGAGGCGCCCAGCCGAGCGGAGACGGGAAACTCATCCTCGCCGCGATCCTCGGCGGCGCAACGGCGGTCTATCTGAGCATGTTCGCAATGCGCTTCCGCCTCGGGAATCTGTTGCTCATGATCGCAATGCCCGTGCTCGCCGTCCTCAACTTCTATTGCTTTTATATGGGCTTTCGCTCCGTCGGAATGTTCTTTTAGACGCCGCTGTATGCCATGAGCCACTTCGCAACGCCGTCTTCCTCACAATATCCGATGGACGCCGTCGCCTTTTCCTTCAGCCATGTGTCCGCATTCATGACGGCATACTTTTCCTCGCAAATATCGAACATATCCGAATCATTGGAACTGTCCCCGAAGCAGACGAGTTTTTCCGCGCCGAGGTATTCCCGCAGGAAGCGCACGCCGTTCGCCTTGGTCGCCTCCCGCGGAGAGATCTCCATCCAAAAATCGTTCTGATAGGTCTCTTGGTGAAAGATGCAGATAAAGCGCGGATCGTACTTTAAGATGTTCCATGCGCATTCGAGATGTTCGCGCGCGCCAATACACTGAAAGTAAAAGATGTAATCGCCGAGGAGCTCCTCTTCCGACTGCACGGGGCAGAGGCGGCGTTCCCCCAGCCGTCTGGAAAGATAGCGGCGCATCCCCTCCGTCTCGTTTTCCGCCCGCCATTTCACGAGTTCGGTCCCCTCCCGCGCCGCATAGACAAAGGGAAGGATGTTAAAACGCCGAAGAAGAGAATAGACTTCCAGAGCTTCCGTGTGCGGAAAGAGCACGCTCTTCAAAGTCGTATCCGTGGAAAAATCATAAATAAGACCGCCGTTGTAGAGAACGACGGGCAATGTGACTTCGAGCCCCTCCACGGCGCGTTTTGCGCTTTCGGCGGAGCGTGCGGTCGCATAAGTAAAATTAAGACCGCGACGGATGAGGCTGTTGATATTTTCGCGGCTGTATGGGGAAACTCTCTGTTCCTTGGTGAGCAGCGTACCGTCAAGGTCGGACACGAACAATGTTTTCATGAGATCCCTCGCATGGCAGAACGTCCCGTCTCCGGTGCTCCCGTAAGTTCGATCGAAGGAGTCCGCGATGTATCCGTATTGTAGCATAAAGCTCCCGCCTTGTCAACCGACTGACAGAAGAAAAAACCTAAAAATAGATACAGCAGATGTTGTAGGGTATTGCAAAAATAAGGTGTTAGATAAAAATTGCAATATATATAAACAGGGTAAAAATTGGTATTGCGAAGTTGAAAATATCAAAATAACTATCAATTCAAATAGTTATACAATTATTACGGCACATATTGTTAAGTAGACTTCAATTTAGTGGTGAAATATGGCAGATTGGTTTACCATAGAAAAGATAGATAGCACCACTTTCGCTATCAGCGAATATAAGCATTGGGCAGGGACTTATGCTATCGCATGGTCCGAGCACTGTGCACCAAAAAACAGCCCCCGCTTGCGGGGGCTGTTTTTTGGTGCACCAACCTCAACCTAATTCGAACCATGAAGGAATGGTTTGGGTTAGGTTGATTTTTTTGTCGGGAAGGCGCGGCGGTTTATGCCGCGAAAGGCTCTTGACATGAGAAAGACGTGCGGTAGGCTATTTGCCAAAGGC
>CANREF010000036.1 GCA_947629575.1 uncultured Clostridia bacterium
AATGAGCCCGATTCAATACCGAACTCATTCGCAAATCACTTAATTAAATTTTTGTCCAACTTTTGGGGCTCACTTCACTTAGGAGGGGGATTAAGGGGGTGGTGTCCTTTGCTTCTGATTTTTCACCACCTCAGTCACTCACGTTGTTCGTGACAGCTCCTCCTAAGGAGGCGCCAAGAGTACTCGCTCTTGCTTCCCCTTTAGGGGAAGTACCCGAGCGGAGCGAGGGGGAAGGGGTTTCTGAAACCCCTCAGTCTCGGCTGCGCCTCGACAGCTCCCCTACAGGGGCGCCGAGAGCCCACCCCCCTACCCCCCTCCGTGGGAGGGGGTGGTTGTCGCTTACCCCCTCCTTAGGAGGGGGATTAAGGGGGTGGTGTCCTTTGCTTCTGATTTTTCACCACCTCAGTCACTCACGTTGTTCGTGACAGCTCCTCCTAAGGAGGAGCTTTAGGCGTCGGACTTCGTTCCTCGGGATTCTTCGCTACGCTCAGAATGACGCGGGGAAGATAGACCTATGCCTGAAAATGAAGAGCCGCCGGGCTGAGCCGGCGGGTCATTTTTTCTATACATTATTTCTTATACATTATATTATGGCGTTCAGAATTCTTCCTTCACTTCGATGCAGAAAGTCTGCCCGTTGCGGAACTTCACCCTCAAAATGCCGTCCGTCTGCTCTGCGTCTCCGTCGAAAACCTCGTCCGCAAAGATCTCGAGATCGCGCAGCACGTCCTCCTCGGTCACGGTATAGGAACGGTCGTCCACCGCCCTGATCGTCAACCCGCAGTCATCCTCTTCGAGGCGTTTGAGCACCTCACGCATCACAAATTCCACTTTTCCGTCGTTCATCTTATTTTTCTCCTTTTTATAAAATTAAAGCGCGAACCCGCAAGGAGTCGCGCTCCATCGGCGGTAATTGTTCGCGACAACAATTGAGAATAGTGAAGCATTACTCTTTACCCGCACAATGGCACAGTATAGTAAGAGCAATACTTCGGATTGCTATTCTCTCGTTGTCGCATTATCATTGTAACAGAAATAAAGAGCTTTGTCAAGGATTTTCTTAAAAAGACTATAAGGCGCCGCCGCGCTTTTTTGCGCGGCGGCGCCCTTACGATTTTGCGATAACTTTATAACGAACAAGCGTTACTTATATCGCTATTTCTGCAAACGGGTCGCATTTTACTCCTGACGGTCGATGATGTCGAGGAGTTCGTAGATGCGGTCGAGATCGTCGCGGGAGTAGTAATCGATATAGATCCTGCCCTTCTTTTCCGTGCCGATGAGGGAGACCTTGGTTTTGAAGGAGTTGCGCATCCGCTCCACGAGGTGCATGAGTTCGGCGTTCGCGAGGGCGTTCTTTGCTTCCTTTTGCTTATTGAGCACTTCGGGCGGGTTGAGGAACTGCTTGACCGCGCGCTCCATTTCGCGCACCGACCAGCCCTCCTTCACGCATTCCTGCGCGAGCACGATCTGTTTTTCCTTGCTCACGGGAACGAGCGTCCGCGCGTGCCCCGAGGAGAGTTTTCCCTCCCGCACGAGGGCGATCACCTCTTCGGAGAGGGTCAAAAGACGCAACGTATTGGCAATTGCGGGACGGGACTTGCCCAAACGCTCGGCGAGGACTTCCTGCGTGAGGCTGTATTCCTCCATGAGTTTCTTCATCCCGTACGCGGCTTCGATCGGGTTGAGGTCTTCGCGCTGCAAGTTCTCGATGAGGGAGATCTCCTGTATCTCGCGCTCGTCGAGCTCCTTTATGACGGCGGGAATGGTGGTGAGTTCCGCCATCTTTGCCGCGCGGTATCTGCGCTCGCCCGCGATGATCATATAGGTGCCGTCGGGGTTTTTATTGACGACAATGGGGCTGATGACGCCGTGTTCCTTGATGGAATTGGCAAGATCGAGGAGCGCGCCCTCATCGAATACCTTTCTCGGCTGGTTGGGATTGGGGTAAATATCGGACAGGGAGAGCTCCGTAGCTCCGCCCGTCATGCCTTCCCCGGTCGCGTTTTCATATGCCTCTTCCGTATCGCTGAACAGCGCCGAAAGCCCTCTTCCTAAACCCTTTGCCATTTTATTCTCCTCCTTCGGTCTTTTTCAAAAATTCTTCGGTGAGGGCGGCATACGCCCGCGCACCCATACATTTCGGATCGTGCAGCACAATGGGCTTCCCGTGGCTGGGCGCCTCGGCAAGGCGCACGTTGCGCGGGATCACGATCTCGTACAGCTTTTTGGTGAAAAACTTCTTGATCTCCTCGGCGATCTGTCTGCTGATAAGGGAACGGCGGTCGTGCATCGTGAGCACCACCCCTTCCACCTTGAGCCCCTTGTTGAGGTGCTGCTTCACGAGGGAAATGGTATTCATGAGCTGGCTCAGCCCTTCCAGCGCGTAGTATTCGCTCTGAATGGGAATGATCACGCTGTCCGCCGCGGCGAGCGCATTGATCGTGATGAGACCCAGCGAAGGGGGGCAGTCGATCAGGATATAATCGTAGTCGTTTTTCACCTTGTCGAGAGCCGTTTTTAATACCCGTTCTCTGTTTTTCTTATAAACGAGCTCTACTTCCGCACCCGCAAGGTCGATGTTTGCGGGCAGAAGATACAGCCCCGGCATCTCCGTTTCGAGAACGTTGTCCTTCACAGGTTCGTCGTCTATGAGGACGTTATAGACCGACTTTTTGAGCTGGCTCTTGGAAAAACCCAACCCCGTGGTGGCATTTCCCTGCGGATCGATATCCGCGAGCAGTACCTTCTTCCCCGATTTGGCGAGAAATGCCGCCATGTTGACGCAGGTCGTCGTCTTCCCGACGCCCCCTTTCTGATTGGAAAATGGTATGATTTTGCCCATACGTATCACCTCTTTTCGCATTCTCTGCCCTTTTTATTGCGGATCGGAGGCGGGCGTTTCGTCCGCTTTTTCCGCCGTTTCCCCGAACGGGTGGTCGGGCGCGTCCTTGTCGTGATCCTCCATGTATTTGAGGACCTCTTCCCAGCCTGCGCCCTTCATGAGCATATCCACCTCTTCGGTGTAAATGGTCTCCCGTTCCACCAAAACGCGCGACATGTTGTCGAGGATGCTCCTGTGCTCGGTGAGCAGCTTCTTCGCGCGCTCGTACGCCGTGGACACGATGCGTTTGACCTCTTCGTCGATGATGCCCGCCGTCTCTTCGCTGTACGTGTTGCGTTCCTCAAAATCGCGCCCGAGGAAGACAGGCCCGTCGCTCGTGTAGGCGATCGGCCCGAGACGGTCGCTCATGCCCCATTCCGTGACCATTTTGCGCGCCATTTGGGTGACCTTCTGAATGTCGTTGGAAGCGCCCGCAGAGACGTCCTGAATGACGATCTCCTCGGCGACCCTGCCGCCCAGCGCCATGCAGATGAAGTCGTTGAGCTTGTTCACGGTGTAGCGGTCGTCGTCGTTTTCGGGACGGGTGAGGGTGTAGCCGCCCGCCATGCCGCGGGGAATGATGGAGACTTCCTGCACGTTGTCGTTGTGCTCGCAGAGCTTCGCAAGCACCGCATGGCCCGCTTCGTGATAGGCGGTCGTCTTCTTCTCCGCCTCGGTGACGACGCGGCTCTTCTTCTGAGGGCCCATGATGACCTTGTTGATGCCCTCGTAGAGCTCGAGATTGCCGATGACCTTCTTGTTCGCCCGCGCCGCCAAAATCGCCGCCTCGTTGAGAAGATTGGCAAGATCCGCGCCCGAGAACCCGCTCGTCATGCGCGCGATCGTCTTGAAGTTGACGTCGGGCGCCAAGGGCTTATTGCGGGCATGCACCTTGAGAATTTGTTCACGTCCCTTAACATCTGGCATGTGAACATATATTTGCCTATCAAAGCGCCCTGGGCGCAGGAGGGCACTGTCGAGAATATCGGCACGGTTGGTGGCTGCCATTACGATGACCCCCTCGTTGGAATCGAAGCCGTCCATTTGAACGAGGATCTGGTTGAGGGTCTGTTCCCGTTCATCGTGGCCACCGCCGAGGCCCGCTCCACGCTGCCGTCCCACGGCATCGATCTCATCGATGAAGATGATGCAGGGCTGATTTCGCTTGGCAAGATCAAATAGGTCGCGCACACGCGAAGCACCCACGCCGACGTACATCTCCACAAAGTCCGAGCCGCTCACCGAGAAGAAGGGAACGCCCGCCTCTCCCGCGACAGCCTTCGCAAACAACGTCTTGCCCGTTCCGGGAGGGCCTACGAGCAGCACGCCCTTGGGAATGCGTGCACCGAGGTCCGCAAACTTCTTGGGAGACTTCAAAAACTCGACGACTTCGGCGAGCTCCTGCTTCTCTTCCTCCGCACCCGCAACATCCGAGAAGCGGACCTTCAGATTGGTTGAGACCTTCGCCTTCGTCTTCCCGAAGTTCATCACCTTGCCGCCACCGCCGCTCGTAGCCCTCAGCACGAGGAAGAAGGCGATGATGCCGACAACGAGCACGGCAATATAGATGAAGTTGCTCCAACCCGAGCCCGCATTCGGGTCTTCATAGATAATGGAGATCCCCATTGCCTCCCACTTCTGAACGAATTCGGGATAGCCATAGGGGCTCGGGCCTGTCGAAACGTAATCATACTGCGAGCTGTCCGCGTTGATGTAACCATAGTAATTATAGTTGTCGAAGCGGACTTTGACGATACGCCCCTCCATTTGAGGGTCGACGACAAACTCATAATCCTCCGTCTCTTCATTCCACTCATAGCGGCCGCCTTCCACGCGCGCACGGAAGTCGTCCCAATCGCAGGTCTTCTGGCTGTTCAAAATCGCATTGATCGCGAAGTATGAGCCGATACCGAGAACCAGCACCAGAACCACGGCGAGCACGATTTTTACTGTTTTGCTCAAAATATACTCCTTTTTGAATTAGTCTATAATACGCCCATAGTATGGGTTTCTTACCGTAACATTGTACCACACATTTTTTGGAATTGCAAGCAAATAAAGGCAATTCTTTTACTTTTCATAAAATATCACGCAGCTATCATAAATTATTGTTTCACATGAAACTTTTATCCCCCCAATGGCATTTTTAGGGTAAAAAAACGGGTTTTTCACGTTCAGCGCAACTGTTTTTAAGGCAAAATCCGTTTCACGTGGAACTTCCGCCGACAAAATTGGCAAAAAT
>CANREF010000037.1 GCA_947629575.1 uncultured Clostridia bacterium
TACCCGTTTGTGCTCGGTCATGTTATGCCCGAGCTTTTGAATGGTGAGCTCGCCCGCTTCGGAAGTCCCTTGTTCGTCTGCGAAGTTTTTTTGACATCTGTCGCAAGAGAAATACGCTATCTGTCCCTCTTCTGTGCAGGTGGGCTCTACCCGTTTGTGCTCGGTCATATTGTGCCCGAGTTTTTGAATGACAAGCTCTCCCGCTTCGGAATTTCCTTGTTCGTCCGCGAAGTTTTTATGACATCTGTCGCAGGAGAAATACGCTATCTGTCCCGCTTCCGTGCAAGTGGGCTCTACCCGTTTGTGCTCCGTCATGTTGTGCCCGAGTTTCTGAATGGTGAGTTCTCCCGCTTCGGAAGTCCCTTGTTCGTCTGCAAAGTTTTTATGACATCTGTCGCACGACCAATATTCCTTCGTTCCCTCTTCCGTGCAGCTCGCGGGTACGCCGTCGTGCTTCGTCATCGCGTGACCGAGGGCGGGAATGGGCTGCTCCTCCCTCTCTCCGCAGGCGCAGACGCGCTCCTTTTTCCCATCCTCGGTACAGGTGGGAGCTGTCAGCACCGTCCATTCCCCGAATTCGTGCGCAGTGTGCTCTTCGCCACAACCGCAAAGAGCAAACATGAGGCAGAACAGGGAAATGACCGCAAGAATCAATAACCATCTTTTTTTCATGTTTTCCTCCAAACACGCAGAGATACGCTTGACCGTTCTCTTTGTGAATTTTTAACAATTATATCATTTTGTACTTTCACATGTCAAGTGCGGGAGGACGGTTTTTGTAAAATTTAACAATTCCAAACAAATTGGTTGTTAAAAATGTGCCGCCCCATCGCGCAGGGGAATTTGCAAACGTTTTCCTGAAATTTCCACCTATCGCTTGCCTAAAAAAAAGATTTGGTGTATAATAGCGTGGAATTAAAAGGAGAGAAATCAATCTATGAAAAAGACACCCTATGCGATCATCATCATGGACGGATACGGGCTCAACCCCGAACACGAGGGCAACGCCATTTACATGGACGGCAGCAAGAACGTCGGCAAGCTGCGCAAAGAGTATCCCTCCGCCACGCTCGGCGCGAGCGGGCTTTCCGTGGGACTTCCCGACGGGCAGATGGGCAACTCCGAGGTGGGACACCTCAATATCGGCGCGGGGCGCATCGTCTATCAGGATCTCACCAAGATCACCAAGGCGATCGAAGACGGCGAGTTCTTTGAAAATCCCGCGCTCATCAAGGCGATGGACAGCGCGCGGGACGGCCGCAAACAACTCCACCTGTGGGGGCTTCTCTCGGACGGAGGCGTGCATAGCCACATCACCCACCTCTATGCCCTTCTCAAAATGGCGAAAGAGCGCGGCGTACCGCAGGCGTTCGTCCACGGGTTCATGGACGGAAGAGACGTCTCCCCCACCTCGGGCGTGGAATACGTCAAACAGCTCCTTGCCTATATGAAGGGGCTCGGCTACGGGAAACTTGCCTCCCTCTCGGGAAGGTATTACTCCATGGACCGCGATAACAACTGGGATCGCGAGGAAAAGAGCTATGACATGCTCACCCTCGGCACGGGCATCCATGCGGAAGACCCCGTAAAAGCGCTCGAAGATTCCTATGCAAGCGGCGTGACCGATGAGTTCGTCCTTCCCACCAATCTCTGTGAGAACGGCAAGCCCGTCGCGCTCGTGGAAGAAGGGGATTCGATCATCTTCTTCAACTTCCGTCCCGACAGGGCGCGGGAGATCACGCGGGCGTTTTCGCAAGACCCCTTCGTCGCTCCCAAGGGCACGGCCTTTGAAAGAAAGACGGGATATTTACATCCCGTATATGTCTGCTTCACCGTGTATGACGCGGAATATAAGAACGTAGAGGTCGCCTTCCCCAAGCAGAGCCTTGAAAACACCCTCGGAGAATACCTCGCAAAGTGCGGGAAAAAGCAGCTGCGCATCGCCGAAACGGAAAAATACGCGCACGTCACTTTCTTCTTCAACGGCGGCGTGGAAGCGCCCAACCGCGACGAGGTGCGCGTGCTCATCCCCTCGCCGAAGGTGGCGACCTACGACCTTCAGCCCGAAATGAGCGCGCCCGAGGTCACCGAGCGCGTCCTCTCCGAGCTCGACACGGGCGAATACGACGCGATGATCCTGAACTTCGCCAACTGCGATATGGTCGGGCACACCGGGGTCATTCCCGCAGCAGTGAAGGCGGTCCACACCGTGGATGAGTGCGTGAAGAAAGTGGTGGATAAGATCCTCTCCATGGGCGGCGCCGCCCTTCTCACCGCCGATCACGGCAATGCCGACAGAATGCTCGACACCGACGGTTCGCCCTTCACGGCGCACACCACCAACCCCGTGCCCGTGGTTTTGATCTCGGAAAAGTACGCAAACGTAAAACTGAGAACGGATGGCATTTTGGCCGATCTCGCCCCTACCCTGCTCGAAGTGATGGGGCTTCCCATTCCTCCCGAGATGACAGGCAGAAGCCTCATTGAAAAATCATCATAGGAGAAATATATGAAAAAATTATCTGCAGTGCGGACGCGGCAGTCGCGGCGTATAAGGAACACCGCGGCGAGACCGACTTCGAGCCGACGTACACCGAACATCTCCTGCGCCTCGTCTCCACTTCGTACCTTGAAACGAGCAAGACGACCCGCGTGATGGTTTTGGACGTCATTGAAACGGGATATGTGATCTATTCGGTCATCGTGCCGACGGATACGGAAAAGACGGACGCCGAACTTCTTACCCTCATTGGGGCAAGCGCCGAAGGAACGAAATACACCGCCTCGGGCAGAAGCGCAGAGCTCGGCATACCGATCTATCAATACATCCCGAACTGACCTTCCCGCATCCCGCGTGGCGCCTCCTAAGGAGGAGCTGTCACCGAAGGTGACTGAGGTGGTGAAATGTCAGAAGCAAAGGACACCACCCCGTCTTTCGTCTTATCTTATTACATAGCCGCCCCGCGAATGCGGGGCGGCTATGTGATCCGACCGGACCTGTAAGCCGGGTTCTTC
>CANREF010000038.1 GCA_947629575.1 uncultured Clostridia bacterium
CAAGGAGGGGGATTAAGGGGGTGGTGGAAGTACACCACCTCAGTCTCGCTTCGCTCGCCAGCTCCTCCTAAGGAGGCGCCTTTCTCTTGCCCCCTCCTTAGGAGGGGGGTAGGGGGGTGGTGTCCTTGCCCCCTCCAAGGAGGGGGGGCAGGGGGGTGGTGGAAGTACACCACCTCAGTCTCGCTTCGCTCGCCAGCTCCTCCTAAGGAGGCGCCTTTCCCTTGCCCCCTCCTTAGGAGGGGGGTAGGGGGGTGGTGTCCTTGCCCCCTCCAAGGAGGGGGATCAAGGGGGTGGTGTCCTTTGCTCCCACTTCCACCACCTCAGTCTCGCTCCGCTCGCCAGCTCCTCCTAAGGAGGCGCCTTTTTCTTGCCCCCTCCTCAGGAGGGGGATTAAGGGGGTGGTGTCCTTTGCTCTGCTCTCACCACCTCAGTCTCGCTTCGCTCGACAGCTCCTCCTGAGGAGGCGCCAGACCACCTCAGTCTCGCTTCGCTCGCCAGCTCCTCCTAAGGAGGCGCCAGACCACCTCAGTCTCGCTTCGCTCGCCAGCTCCTCCTGAGGAGGCGCCTTTTGCCCTCCAAGGAGGCTTGATTTTTTACGTCTCTTGCGCTATAATTATCTTATGAACGATACGCATAATTCCAAGTTGACACCTTTCGCCCGCGACCTGCGTAAGACGATGACAAAGGAAGAACGAAAGCTATGGTATGAATTTTTTCGCAAATTGCCATGCAAGGTGCACAGACAATTTGTGATCGGTAACTATATCGTGGATTTCTTTTGCGCTTCTGCAAATTTAATTGTCGAATTGGACGGTTCGCAGCACTATGAGGACAAAGCCGTGATTTACGATAAAGCCAGAGATGATTTTTTATCATCGCTCGGTTATACCGTTTTGCGCTATTCCAACTATCAAATCCACCGTGAATTCGAAACCGTAAAGCAAGATATTTGGAATCATATTTTTAGATAAACTTTGCCCCCTCCTTAGGAGGGGGATCAAGGGGGTGGTGTCCTTTGTTCCGCTCTCTCACCACCTCAGTCACCTTCGGTGACAGCTCCTCCTGAGGAGGCGCCTTTCTCTTGCCCCCTCCAAGGAGGGGGATTAAGGGGGTGGTGGAAGTACACCACCTCAGTCACCTTCGGTGACAGCTCCTCCTTAGGAGGCGCCTTTCTCTTGCCTCCTCCTTAGGAGGGGGGCAGGGGGGTGGTGAAAGTACACCACCTCAGTCTCGCTCCGCTCGCCAGCTCCTCCTGAGGAGGAGCCTTTGTCTTGCCCCCTCCTTAGGAGGGGGATTAAGGGGGTGGTGTCCTGCCAGCTCCTCCTGAGGAGGCGCTTTTTTTCACTTGTCAAATTCTTCACTTTCTGCTATACTGTTCTTATGGACAACAGACCTTTTATCGATAAAGTTAAAATCACCGTAAAGGCGGGCGACGGCGGCGACGGTATGAATTCCTTCAAAGCCTATAAGGGAAAGCCCGCTTGCGGCCCGGACGGCGGCGACGGCGGCGACGGCGGCTCCGTCTATCTCCTCGCCGACCGCAATACCACCGACCTTCTCGCCTTCCGCTATACTTCCAAATTCTTTGCGGGTGACGGCGAGCGCGGCGGCACCAACCAATGCACGGGAAAGCGCGGCGAGGACGTCGTTATCAAAGTCCCCTGCGGCACTCTCGTCCGCGACTTCGAAACGGGCAAGATCGTCTGCGACGTCTTTGAAGACGGCGAAAAGCTCCTTCTGCTCTCGGGAGGCAGGGGGGGCAAGGGAAATGTCCGCTTCACCACAGCGCGCCGCCACGCCCCCAATTTCGCCCAAAAAGGGGTGGCTGTGAAGCCGCATGTCCTCGTCCTCGAAATGAAGGTCATCGCCGATGTGGGGCTCGTAGGCTTCCCCAACGTGGGCAAGAGCACTCTCCTTTCCAAAATTTCCGCTGCGAAACCCAAGATCGCCGACTACCATTTCACCACCCTGTCCCCCAATTTGGGGGTCGTAAAGTACTACGACGACACCTTTGTCGCCGCGGATATCCCCGGGCTCATCGAGGGAGCGAGCGAGGGCGCGGGCTTAGGGCATGACTTCCTGCGCCACATCGAACGCACCCGTATGATCGTGCACGTCGTCGATATTTCGGGCATGGAAGGAAGAGATCCCATTGACGACTTTGTAAAGATCAATGCCGAGCTCAAAGCCTATTCCGAAAAGCTCGCTTCCCTTCCCATGCTCATCGCCGCGAACAAGTGCGATTGCTTGGGCGCGGAGGAGAATCTGAAGGCATTCAAGAGGAAATTCGGCAGGACGTATCGCATTTTCCCCATTACCGCGCTCACGGGAGAGGGGACAGATGAGCTTGTGCGCGCCTGCTGCGAGCTCCTTGCCACCCTTCCGCCCGCGGAGCGCATCCCCGCCGATGAGGACTTCGTGCTCGAGGGGGAAGCGGGGCTCGATTTCGAGATTTTCCGCGACGAAGACGGCGCGTTTGTGCTCACAGGCGGGCTCATCGACATGCTCTGCCGCAACGTTGTCCTGAACAATCCCGACAGCATGGCTTACTTTCAGCGCGTTCTGAAGCTGCGGGGGGTATTCAAGCAGCTCGCGGAAATGGGCTGCAAGGAGGGGGATACCGTCATCGTCGGCGAGACAGAATTCGATTTTGCCCCGTGAGGGACGCTGAGAAGTATTCTTGGCTGCCCCTTGAGGGGGAGCTGTCACGTAGTGACTGAGGGGGTGTCAATTCGCTCACGCAACACCCCTTCCGTCACTCGCTTCGCTCGTGCCACCCACCCCTCAAGGGGTGGGCAAGTGGGGCGCCAAGTGGGGGCGTTAAATTGTCATTTCGAGTGGAGCAAAGCGGAATCGAGAAATCTCAACATCATTTTGAGAAAATAAGGTAGAGATGTCTCGACTACGCTCGACATGACAGTTTAGAGATGTCTCGACTACGCTCGACATGACATGGGGGTGGGGCGTCTCTTGGCTGCCCCCTTGCTGCCCCTTTTAGGGGAAGTGGCGAACGTAGTGAGCCGAAAGGGTTTCTACAATCCAACATTCAAGGAGAATAATATGTTTACATCTAAACAAAGGGCGAAGCTGCGTTCGCTCGCAAGTACCATGAGGCCCATTGCTCAGGTCGGAAAAGAGGGGATAAGCGAGAATCTCGTAAACGGGCTCTCCGACGCGCTCGAAGCGCACGAGCTCATCAAAGTCACCCTGCTCCCTTCCTCGGGCGAGGACGGCGAGAACCTTGCCATGAATCTCGCCGATCTTCTCCATGCCGAGCTCGTCGCCGTCATCGGCAGGAAAGCCGTTTTTTATAGGCGCTCCGAACGGGAAAACTTCGAACATATCGCGTTTTAACCGATATAACCGCAAAATTTTTTGCCGCAAGCGCTTGTCTTTCACGGCAAAATATGGTAGAATAGCTATCGGAAATTCTTCCCGCTAAAGGGAAACAGGTACATGGAGGAAAGTTCAATGCAATATTCTCGCGAAGTGGAAGAGATGTGCTGCGTTGCGAAGGGCCCCAAGCACGACCCCGCTCCCATTCCC